>NZ_RZTG01000002.1:0-550225 GCF_003997175.1 Mesorhizobium sp. Primo-A | reverse complement strand
CTCCCCTACTCCCCTACTCCCTGCGAGCATCATGCCCTACCAATCCCCGATCTCCCCCGGCCGTTCCTGGTATGAGGACACGGCCGGTCCGCGGCCTGAATACCCGGCGCTGGATGGCGACCGGACATGCGACGTCGTTGTCATCGGCGGCGGCTTTACCGGCCTGTCGGCGGCAGCGCATCTGGCCAAGGCGGGCGCCAATGTCGTTTTGATCGAGGCGTATCGCTTCGGTGATGGCGCCTCCGGGCGCAATGGTGGCCAACTTGGCACCGGCCAGCGCGCCTGGGCCGAAGACCTGGAGGCCGAGTACGGCTTGTTCCGCGCCAAGGCTCTGTTTGATCTTGCCGAAGAGGCGAAGGCGCATCTCCTCGAATTCACTGCCGCCAACCAGATCGATATCGACTATATGCCGGGCCAGCTCTCGGTGGCGCACAAGCCGCGCTATGTCGATGACTACAAGGCGCATGCCGAGATCATGGCGAGCCGTTTTTCCTACCCGCATATCTCGTTCATGGATGCCAGGGAGACGGCGGAGCGGCTGGGCTCGACCGCCTATTTCGGCGGCACGCGCGACACCGGCACAGGGCACATCCATCCGATGAAGCTGGTGATCGGCACAGCGCGGGTGGCAGCGCTTGCAGGCGCGCAGCTGTTCGAGGGGACTCAATCAACCGGCATCATTTCCAGTGGCGGCAAGATCAAGGTTTCGACGTCGAGAGGCACGGTGACGGCGCAGAAATGCCTGATCGCGGTCAACGCCTATGGCGGCGCGCTCGAGCCGGTGAGTGCCGCGCACGTCATGCCGATCGGTTCCTTCATCGGCGCGACCGTGCCTCTGGGAGCCGACTCGAACGTTTTGCGGGGCGGCGAGGCGGTCGACGATTCCCGCTTCGTCGTGCGCTATTTCCGCAGATCGAAGGACGGGCGGCTGCTGTTTGGCGGACGCGAGGTCTATGGCGTCAACGATCCCCGGGATATCCACATCCACATCCGTCGCCAGATCGCGGAACTCTATCCGGCGCTCGGGGATGTCGAGATCACGCATGGCTGGGGCGGCTATGTCGGCATCACGGTGCCAAGAAAGCCGTTCGTGCGCGAAGTGATGCCCAATGTGATCTCGGCCGGCGGCTATTCCGGCCACGGCGTCATGCTGTCGAACTACTTCGGTAAACTCTATGCCGAAACCGTTGCCGGCAACCGCGACCGGCTGAAGCTGATCGAGGATCTGAAAATCCCGCCTTTCCCTGGCGGCCGGCGTTTCCGCACGCCGCTGCTGTTCCTGGCGCTCAACTGGTTTGCGCTGCGCGACAGGATCTAGCCGGCCGGCCTGATGTAATATTGTAATATTTGTTGTAACATTTGTTGCCCGTGCGACGCATTGCGCAATTTCCCGCAAAGGCGCAGAATCCTCTATGTTGGCGTACTGATGCCACAATCGCAGGCGAAAGCTGCCGGTTCTGGGCGATTGTTCGGGGATTGTTGCGGGCCTGCCCGCGTTGTTTTTGGGACCGATGCGGATCAGACGCCGGACTTCCGGCACCGATTGAAAGAACGTCGGCCCGCTTATGGAGGTGGCAAGAGTGAGAGAGCCCTTCAGTTTCGGTACGCCGGAACGTCGGCGCTTTGCCATGCAGTTCGGATACGACATGCGGCCGTCCTTCTGGCAGGAAGTCCGTTCGAACTCGCATCTGGTGATTGCCGCGATCGGCACCGCCGCACTGCTTGGCGTCGCCGCCGTGGCGCTGTGGCTGGCGCTGCCGGCCAGCGACAGGCAAGCGGCAGCGAGCCCCGAACAGACCATTCCAACGGTTCCGGTGAAGACGACGAAAATAACCCCGGTTGGGGCCGCGGTCGCTGCGGCAGCCGTACCGCAGGCGCGCAAGTCCGACGCAATTCCAACAACTGTGGCGGCCGCGCAAGACAACATTCCCGCACTCGCCGCCAATGACCCGCGCTGGACCGGTTCCCAGCTGAAGGCCGCATCCGCGTCCGATTCGACTGCTCCCAGCCAGGTGGCGGACAAGGCACCCGACAAGCAAACGGCGGCATTCGCGCAGCCGGCAGCCGATACCGATGCCGCCACCGAACTTGCCAAGGTAGCCGCGCCCGGCGCAACCGCGGGCAACCATCCCGACGGCGCACAAACCGCCGCCATTCCCGAGGTGCAACCGCAAGTGCCGGCTCAAGAGCCCGCGGCAGAAGGTGATGACAGCCAGGCCAAGGCGAAGCCAAGGAAAGCCGCAGCCGCCGGAACAGGACGCATCCTGAGGGCCGTGACCATGCGAAGCGGCCCGAAGAAAAATGCCGCCGCCATCGGTACGGTGCCAGCCAAAACCTCGGTGCAGGTGATGAGCTGCAAGAAATGGTGCCAGATCACCTACAACGGCAAGACCGGCTGGATCTACAAGAGCTACATCAAGACCGGCGCCTGACGTCTACCGCCTTGGGTGAGGCACGCCCCTTATCTTGGCGCCTATCGTTCCCAAAACCGCTGCAGTGCGGAGCAGGCTTGCTTGATCGCCCGAACGGCTTTCGAAGACATAGCCGGCGGAACCGACGATGGCCGAGCCTCGCCGGCTGACGGAAACCTCGATCGTGAAGGCCTGCTCGGGTATCTTTGCACCTGCCGATGTTCCGGCCTTGACGAAGTTGGCCAGCGTGGGGCCGGCTCGACTTACGACCAGATCGCCGCGCCGCGAATTGACCGTGAATGTGCTGTAGAGATCAGGCAAAGAAATCGAGCGCAGCCTGGAAAAGTCCTGCAGCTCAGCCACGGATTCGAACGGTGCATGCTTGAAACCACCCACGACTTCGACCTTTTGCGTGGCCACCGCGGCAAAGATGCTGGCGCCGCTGCGGGAATATTCGACCGCGATCGCAAGCCAGTTGGACATCTCCGGATCGACGCCGAGCGAAGCGAAACCCTGGGCAAGCAGATTGTGATCGGCGGCGTTGAGATCGATCAGGCCCGAATGCCCCTGCAACCGCATCACGACCGTCAGATCGCCGACCACGCAGGAGACTGGCTCGAAATTGAGCGGCAACCCGATGTCCGGCCCGGCGCTCGACAGGCGCGCGGCCAGCACGTTGGTCAGGCCTTCGGCGAGCAGGCCGAACCGCTGGCTTTCGGTCTCATTCGAAGCGATCTTGAGCCGCGTCCAGGCGGTCAGGGCGAAGGTCGAGGTGATGGCGGAGACGATGAGGAGGAAGACAAGGACAGCGACGAGGGCGAAGCCGGAGGATTGGCACTCGCAAGAGGCCGATGAATCACGGGGATTTTCTTCGACCACAGTCCACCATCGAGAATAAAAGTGTGCTGTCACCCTACAATCGTTGTTTATCTTTCTTTAAATCATTCATCCCAAATCAATCTTAAATTTTTGTTTATTGGTATATATTGGTCAAATGTTAATCCATCAAAATCAAAAGTAATCGATTCATCTTTTGCTATTCCCCTTAATTTTGACCCAAAATAGGATAACGAGCTCATTATAACCTTAAACTCACTCAATCCAGTCAACTTTATTCTTGATGTTACTTTCCCGTTTCTTATGAAGATTGCCTCTGTTTCATATAAATATTCTTCGCTTTTATTTTTATTGATTTTTGTTATTCCAAACTCAAATAAATCATCTGAGTTCAAAACTTCCAGCCTCTCCCGAAATAGAAATTTCATAGCTACATTTTCCATATTGGAAACGGCGGCAAGGGTTTCCCTGCCCTACAAGCGGCATATCTTTCACTGGCTATTGCCATACAAGCTGCATACCAATTTCTACCAGCTTTGGTTGTGCGCCCGCCACCACGCCCCGAGGATAGCAATTGGCACTGCGCCTCATCAGCGGCAAGCTGTTCCTCACAAGGGTCGTCATCCGGCGGCCCAGCTGGCGGCGGAGGCGGAGGCGTCGTACGCCGTTCCGACGGCATCGGGCAAGATTGTGGCCCTGGCTGCGGGGGGGGGACGTAAAACGCAGTCCAAGGGATTGCCACCCCAACACCACCATCGATTCCCTCCTGGACCTGGAACCCAATACAACCCGCTCGGATCCACCTTCATCAGCGGGCTGTTGCCGACATACGCCCACCTTGACGGCCCATTCGGCATACCGAGCGGATCGGGCTGCAGATAGCGCCCGATGGAAGCATCATAATGGCGGTGCCAATTGTAGGCGAGCCCCGTCTCGATCTGGAACTATTGGCCGGGGAAGCGCTGGTTGAGCGTCGCCGTGCCACTGATGCTACGCACCTCACCGTAAGGTAGATAGCTCGCCTGCCAGACGACATTGCGGCCCTGGTCGGTCATCATGACCGGCCGTTCGAGATGGTCAGTCAGCACGTAATAGAGCACCGGCGTGATGCCGGCGTCGGCGACCATCGCCAGCGGGCGGCCTTCGACCCAGATGTATTCGGTGACCAGCGCGCCGGACGCGTCATATTCGGCGATTACATTGCCGTCGAGGTCGTGCACCATGTGCAGCGTGGCCGACGAGGCGGCGATGGTGCGCGAGACCAGCCGCGACAGGTAGTCGTAGATGTAGGCGCCTGCCGTCGTGCCGTTCGTGGTGGCGCCCGAGAGCTGGCCGGCGGCATTGTAGCTGTAGGTCTTGGTGAGCTCCGGCGAGACGGTCGCGTCCTGCGTGACGTTGCCGGCAAGGTCCGACTGGAAGCCGCGGCTCGGTGCGCCGCCGGTGAGGATGCCGGTCAGCCGGTTGGAGCCGCCCTGAAGGCTGTAGGTATCGATAGAGGTGACGCCACCAATGGTTACGGTGCGCTGGGTGATGTTGCCGACACCGTCGATCGTATAGGTGAGGCTGCCCCACGGCCCATCGGCATTCTCGATGAAGCCGTTGGCCGTATAGGTGTAGGTCTCATTGTTGGCGGGGTTGATCCTCGATTGCCGTGAGATTGCGCTTGTCCTGGTATTGCAGCGGATGAGATCCTGGCCTGCTACCCAGGCGTTCAGATGCAGCGTCCGCCGTCGACCTCCAGCGCCACGCCGGTGATGAAGGCGGCTTCGTCCGAGGCCAGCCAGAGTGCGGCGTTGGCGATGTCGAGCGGCGTCGAGAGCCGGCCGAGCGGGATCGATGCGCGGAACTTCTCGCGGATTTCGGGTGTGTCGGCGCCCATGAATTTCTCCAGCATGCCGGTCTCGCCGGCAACCGGGCAGAGGCAGTTGACGCGGATGTTCTTCGGCGCCAGTTCCACCGCCATCGATTTGGTGGCGGTGATCGCCCAGCCTTTCGACGCATTGTACCAGGTGAGGCCGGGGCGCGGCCGCAGACCCGCGGTGGAGGCCGTGGTCAGGATGACGCCGCCGCCCTGCCGCTCCATGATCGGCACCACGGCGAGTGCCGCGTGATAGATCGCCTTCATGTTGACGGCGGTTATCAGGTCGAAGGTCTCCTCGTCGACATTGAGCATGTCGCCGTTGCGATGGGTGTAGCCGGCATTGTTGACCATGATGTCGATGCGGCCGAATGCGCTTTTGGCGGCATAGATCATCTCGTCGAATTCGGAGCGCAGCGAGACATCGGTCTGGGTCCAGATCGCCGCTTCGCCGATCTCGCCGGCGACGCGCTCCGCGCCCCTGGCGTTGAGATCGGCGACAACGACCCTGGCACCCTCCTGCGCAAAGCGCCTGGCGATGCCCTCGCCAAAACCGGACGCAGCACCGGTGATGACGGCAACCTTGTTTTCCAGACGCATGTTTTTCCCGCTCATGATTGATGACGATCAACCGGCGCGCCGATAGCGCACATCCGCGCGAACCCGTGGCTTCTGGCCGGATTGCTCGAAAGATGTGCGGCCATCGCCGATTTCTCCTTTGGCTTTCGCGTCGATCCCGCTCTATGCTGCAACTGCGAAGGCTTCCGGTGCCGCGCCTGTCGACAAGCCTCCGGGTCATCGGACTGTCAAGGGGCAGGCGCATACACCCAGATGTGACACCATGGCACTGGAAAATTTAAATCGATTAGATTATATCAGCCGCGTCACAGCGACCGGCGTCAGAGCGGACAGACCATGACCAGCCAGATCATCCCCGTCGATCCTTTCGACTTCATCATTTTCGGCGGCACCGGCGATCTGTCGGAGCGCAAGCTTCTGCCGTCGCTCTATTATCGCCAGCGCGACCATCAGTTTTCGGAGCCGACACGCATCATCGGCACCTCGCGCTCGAAGATGAGCGACGAAGAATTCCAGGCCTTCGCCAAGCAGGCGATCTCGGACCACGTCAAACCGGCCGACATCGACGCCAAGGAACTGAAGACCTTTCTGGCGCGGCTGTCCTACGTCTCCGCCGATGCGACGAGCGGCGCCGGCTTCGACAAGCTCAAGAAGGCGATCGGCGACAGCGACCGCATCCGCGCCTTCTACCTGGCGGTGGCGCCGGCGCTGTTCGGCGACATCTCGCACAAGCTGAAAGAGCACAATCTGATCACGCCGAACTCGCGCATCGTGCTGGAAAAGCCGATCGGCCGCGATCTCGATTCGGCACGCAAGCTCAACGACCTGGTCGGCGACGACTTCCACGAAAGCCAGATCTTCCGCATCGACCATTATCTCGGCAAGGAGACGGTGCAGAACCTGATGGCGCTGCGCTTTGCCAACGCGCTCTACGAACCGTTGTGGAATTCAGCCCATATCGACCATGTCCAGATCACCGTGGCCGAGACCGTCGGCCTGGAGGACCGCGTCACCTATTACGACAAGGCCGGCGCGCTGCGCGACATGGTGCAGAACCATATGCTGCAGCTCTTGTGCCTCGTCGCCATGGAAGCGCCGTCGTCGATGGATGCCGACGCCGTGCGCGACGAAAAGCTGAAGGTGCTGCGGGCACTGAAGCGCATCAACGGCAACGAAGCGCCGAAGCACACCGTGCGCGGGCAGTATCGCGCCGGGGCTTCGGCCGGCGGACCGGTGAAAGGCTATGTCGAGGAACTCGGCAAGGACAGCAACACCGAGACCTTCGTCGCCATCAAGGCCGAGATCGGCAATTGGCGCTGGTCGGGCGTTCCGTTCTATCTGCGTACCGGCAAACGGCTGGCGACGCGGGTTTCGGAAATCGTCATCGAATTCAAGCCGATCCCGCATTCGATCTTCGGCGACAGCGCCGGACCGATCTTCGCCAACCAGCTTGTCATCCGGCTGCAGCCGGACGAAGGCGTCAAGCAGTTCATCATGATCAAGGATCCGGGCCCGGGCGGCATGCGGCTGCGCCAGATTTCGCTCGACATGAGTTTCGCGCAGTCCTTCGACGGCCGCGCACCGGACGCCTATGAGCGGCTGATCATGGACGTCATCCGTGGCAACCAGACCCTGTTCATGCGCCGTGACGAAGTCGAGGCGGCGTGGAAATGGATCGACCCGATCCAGAATGCCTGGGAAAGTGCCAGGCAGGAGGCGCAGGGCTACACGGCGGGCACCTGGGGTCCATCGGCCTCGATAGCGCTGATCGAACGTGACGGGCGGACATGGCACGAGAGCAATTGAACAGCGCCGCCTACAGCTGGAACGGCTTCAGCGGGCGCCAGGAACTGGCGGCAGCCCTTGCCGGCCATGTTGCAGGCAGACTGACCAAGGCGATCGCCGAGCGCGGCACGGGGTTGCTCGCCGTCTCCGGCGGCACCACGCCGGCAAAATTCTTCGCCGCCCTTTCAGCGATACCCATCGCCTGGGACAAGGTGATCGTGACGCTGGTCGACGAGCGTTTCGTGCCGGCCTCCTCGCCACGCTCCAATGCCGGGCTGGTGGCCGCCAATCTGTTGCAGAACGCGGCCAAGGCGGCTCGTTTCGTGCCGCTCTATCACGAAGCCACCAGCATCGAGGATGCGGCCTCGTCCGACGATGCAGCGCTCCGATCCTTGCCCTGGCCGCTCGATGTCGTCGTGCTCGGCATGGGGCCGGACGGCCACACCGCCTCGTTCTTTCCCGATGCCGCCGACCTGGCAACGCTGCTCGACCCGTCTTCCGACAGGATCGTGCTGCCGGTTCATGCGGCAAGTGCGGGCGAGCCGCGGCTGACCCTGTCGCTGGCCCGCATCGTCGAAGCCGGCTTCATCGCGCTGCACATCGAGGGTGAGGACAAGCGTATCGCCTTCGACGGCGCGGTGGCGCCCGGGCCGCGAAAGCCAATCCGCGCCGTGCTCGACGCAGCGCAAAAGCCCGTAGAGGTTTTCTGGGCACCCTGATTCTCGATTTACACCGGTCCCGGCAAACGGCGGGAGGATGTTTCCGGGACCTCGCCTGAAAGGACCGACACCATGACCGCCAGACGCGACATCGAAGCCATTACCGAACGCATCCGCCAGCGCTCTAAGCCCGGCCGCGAGCGTTATCTCGGCCGCATCGCCGAGGCGTCGAACCGCACCGCCAACCGGGCCGTTTTGTCGTGCGGCAACCTCGCTCACGGCTTTGCGGTGTGCAGCCCCTCGGAAAAGCTCGCGCTGGGCGCCGACAAGGTGCCGAACCTCGGCATCATCACCTCCTATAACGACATGCTGTCGGCGCATCAGCCGTTCGAGAGCTTCCCCGCGCTGATCAAGGATGCAGCCCGCAAAGCCGGCGGCATCGCCCAGGTGGCAGGCGGCGTGCCGGCGATGTGCGACGGCGTCACCCAGGGCCAGCCCGGCATGGAGCTGTCGCTGTTTTCGCGCGATGTCATCGCCATGGCCGCCGCGATCGGCCTGTCGCACAACATGTTCGACGCCGCCGTCTATCTCGGCGTCTGTGACAAGATCGTGCCGGGGCTGGTGATCGCCGCCCTCACCTTCGGCCATCTGCCGGCGGTGTTCATTCCGGCCGGACCGATGACATCAGGCCTGCCCAATGACGAAAAGGCCAAGGTCCGCCAGCTCTACGCCGAGGGCAAGGCCGGACGCGCCGAACTGCTGGAGGCCGAGTCCAAATCTTACCATGGACCGGGCACCTGCACCTTCTACGGCACGGCGAATTCCAACCAGATGCTGATGGAGATCATGGGCCTGCACACGCCGGGCGCGTCCTTCGTCAATCCAGGCACGCCGCTGCGCGAGGCTTTGACCCGCGAGGCGACCAAGCGGGCGCTGGCGATTACTGCGCTTGGCAACGCCTATACGCCCGTCGGGCGGATGATCGACGAGCGCTCGATCGTCAACGGCGTCGTCGGCCTGCATGCCACCGGCGGCTCGACCAATCACACCATCCACCTGATCGCCATGGCGGCGGCGGCCGGCATCGCCATCACATGGCAGGATATTTCCGACCTGTCGGAAGCGGTGCCGCTGCTGGCGCGGGTCTATCCGAACGGCCTCGCCGACGTGAACCATTTCCACGCCGCCGGCGGGCTCGGCTTCCTGATCCGCGAACTGCTCGACGAAGGCATCCTGCATGAGGATGTGCAGACGGTGTGGGGCGAAGGCCTGCGGCCCTATGCGGTCGAGGCAAAGCTCGGCGCCGACGGAGGCGTGGTGCGCGAAGCCTCGCCGCGGACAAGCGGCGACGAAAAGGTGCTGGCGCCTTTCAACAAGGCGTTCCAGGCGACCGGTGGCCTGAAGGTGCTGTCAGGCAATCTCGGCCACGCCGTCATCAAGACTTCCGCGGTGAAGCCGGAGCGGCGTATCATCGAGGCGCCGGCCAGGGTCTTCGACAGCCAGCAAGGGCTGAACGATGCGTTCAAGGCAGGCACGCTGACCGGCGACTTCATCGCCGTCATCCGCTTCCAGGGGCCGAAGGCCAACGGCATGCCGGAACTGCACAAGCTGACCACCGTGCTCGGCATCCTGCAGGATCGCGGCCAGCGCGTGGCGCTGGTCACCGACGGGCGCATGTCGGGCGCCTCCGGCAAGGTGCCGGCGGCGATCCATGTCACACCGGAAGCGGTCGAGGAGGGTCCTATCGCCAGGATCCACGAAGGCGACATCATCCGGCTCGACGCCGATGCCGGCACGCTGGAAGTGCTGGTGCCGGCCGGCGATTTCGCGCTGCGCCGGACGGCGGATGCCGACCTCATCGGCAACGAGTTCGGTTTCGGCCGCGAGCTGTTTGCCGGCTTCCGGCAATTGGTCGGCCGCGCCGATCATGGCGCCAGCGCCTTCGGCACGGCCTGACGGCAGTTCTGCGCAACCCATGAAAAGGGGCGGCACTTGGCCGCCCTCTTGCGGTTGTGCATACGATTCTATTGCACGGTTAGCTCAGCTCGCTCGCCGGCCTTGACCGTCACGTTGCCTTCTTTCGAACTGTTGTCGGATTTCTCCGAGACGACGGCATAGTCGCCCGCCGGGATCGCTGCCTGGTACTTCTGGTCGAATGCATAGCCAAGCGACTTGCGGTTGCCGTTGATGTCCTTCTTGGCCTCGAAAATCTCGATCTTCGAGGCTCCCGGCGCGGTGATCGCCAGCACGCCGGCATTCATTGCGATTTTCAGATCCTGAAATTCGCCGACCTTGACGGTGAACGGCTGCTCGACAACGGCGAGATCAACCGTCGCAATCAAGACATAGTCATCGGCCGGCAGATCGAATTTGCTGTCGGGTCCGTAGGCATAGGTCACCTCGTCCCTGGTTCCATCGATCTTCTTTTTTGCCTTGAGCACCTTGAAGCCGATGCCTGAACCGTCCGCCTTGTCGCCGCCGGCAGCATAATAAGCATTGGCAACGACATGGCCGACACCGACAATCATGTTCTTTTCCACGGTCTTGCCGGCAGCCAGCGGAATCGTTTCGGTAGCCACCCCCTGGCCGATCGTGACCGTCACTTTCTCGTCGCCGGCCGGCAACACGGCTTTCGTGGTCCCATAGAAGGTGGCGGGCATGTCAGCACCCGGATAATCGATGACGATAGCCGCGCCATCGACGACATCTGCCCCCTCGCTCGGTCGCGGATGGATGATGAGCGTGCCGGCATTCAAGTTGAAGAGAGGCGCGTAGACTTGGCCCGCCTCGATCTTGACTTTCTGCTCGGTCTTGGCCTGGCCGTCGCTGGCCACGACGATATAGTCGCCCGGTTCCAGATTGGCCTTGTAGGCGCCGTATTCGGTGCTGACGTAGTCGCCGCGCGTACCGTCGGGTTTCGCCTTGTAGATCTCCCAGGCGTTGCCGTCAGTGACGGGATCGCCGCCCTCGGCAAGCACCGCTATCGGCAGGAAATTGAAGTCCGGTTTGGCCGGCTCGGGCGCGGGTGCCGGCGCAGGTGCCGGAGCCGGTTCAGGAGCCGGCGCTGGTGCTGCCACGGTCTCGGCAAGCGCCTCCTGCAGCGCCTTCTCGTCGGAGGCCTGGATGTATTTGCCGCCGGTGTTGTCGGCGAGGCAGGCGATCTGCTTGCCCTCGTCGGCGGTCAGGCCGAAGCCGACGACATCGGCGGTGAAGTCGACGCCGGATGCCTCGAGCTCCTTACCAAGCGCGCAGGGGTCACCGCCGCATGTTTCGAGCCCGTCGGTGATGAGCACGACCGTCGCCTTGTCCTCGGTGTATTTCAGCGCCTCGGCCGCCTGTTTGACCGCCGCCGTCAGCGGCGTCTTGCCGAGGAATTTCAGGCTGTCGGCGGCGGCCGAAATGGCGCTGCCCGAACCTGCCTGCGGCGGCACGATCAGCTGGATGTCGTCGCAGCTGCCCTTTTCACGGTGGCCATAGGCCATGAAGCCGATCTCGTCGTCGGTGGGGACCGATTGAAGCACGGTTCGAAGCGACTCGCGGGCGATTTCGAGCTTGGGCCTGCCGTCGATCTGCGCCCACATCGAGCCGGACGCATCGAGAATGATGATGACCTTGTTTGCGGCGAAGCCGAACGTCGTCATCGACAAAAGGAGGATCGCCGCAGCGACGCCCCGTGCAAGTCCCGCCATCGAAATCTCCTAAATCCGCCCCTGATCCGGGCGGCAAGCTATTTGACGCGGCGCCGGGACACAAGTCCGGGCGCCCGGTGCGCAGGGCTGCGGACCCAGCTTAACAAAAATCCTGACGACAGCCAGTTCGGCGGTGTCGGCAGCCTTTTACCCGGTAATAGGAATTTTTTCTTGACACCATGACCTCAGCTAAGGTACATATTTGGCTATGGTGCTGATTTGCGCCGGTGACCCGCCGCAATAGGCGGGTTTTTCGTTTGTTGCACCCGTCAGCCTACGCGCGGCGAAGGCTCCGAAAGAACCCATTAACCCGAATTCATGGCCTTGGCCCGATGCGCCGGGCCGAATGCCGAACTTTCAACGAAAACGAAAACCAGCTTAGTAAGTCGTGCGGCGTTCTTCCGAAGGCGGCCTGCCGAATTGCAGCCGGTAGCTCTGGGCGAAGTAGGAATGCGAGGTGAAGCCCGTCGCGATCGCCACGTCGAGGATCGGCATGTTGGTCTGGCGCAGCAGTTCGCGCGCCCGCTCCAGCCGCAATCGCATATAGTAACGGCCGGGCGTGACGCTGAGATGGCGCAGGAACAGGCGCTCGACCTGGCGCACCGAAAGGCCGGCGGATTTGGCCAGCTGTACCGCCGACAGCGGCTCGTCGAGGTGGTCGGCCATCAGTTCGACGATGCGCCTGAGCTTCTCCGACTTGCCGGTCAGGTCGCGTTCGGGTCCGACGCGCTGACGGTCGCCGGCCGAGCGGATGCGTTCGTGCTGGAACTGGTTGGCGACGCCATTGGCCAGGTTCGAGCCGAAATCGCCGCGCACGATCTCCAGCATCAGGTCGATCGAAGTGGTGCCGCCGGCACAGGTGTAGCGCTTGCGATCGATCTCGAAGACGTTGCCGGTGCAGTTGATGTCGGGGAATCGCTCGACGAAGCCGGCGCGGTTTTCCCAATGGATGGTGCAGCGATAGCCTTCGAGCTGGCCGGCCTCGGCCAGCAGGTAGGACCCGACCGACAGGGCACCCAGCGCATTGCCGCGCCGGCCCCAGCTTCGCAAAGCCGCCAGCACCTTGCTCTTGCCGGGGAATTCGGTCGTCAGCCCGACCGAGACGAAAAGGATATCGACCGGCGGCAGGTCGGCAACGGCGTAGTCGATCTTGAGCGGCAGGCCATTGGAAGCCATCACCGGATCGCCATCGGCCGACACCGTGGTCCAACCGTAGAAGTCGCGGCCAAGCAACCGGTTCGCCGACCGGAACGTATCGATCGCGGCAGCCAGCGAGAACATGGAGAACTTGTCTACCAGCAGGAATGCGAACTGCCGGCCGCCTTGAACGGGGTCAGTCATGACCGGCCGTTCTGAGGGAACACTGGGGTTCGGCAAAGCTGCAGCTTTCTGGCGGGTCAGAAGGACGGCCGTTTCAATCCGGCCGAAAGGTAGGCGGAGGCTAACGTATTGGCCATCAGCATGGCAATGGTCATGGGGCCGACACCGCCGGGCACCGGTGTGATGGCGCTGGCGGCCCTGGCCGCTTCGGCATAGGCGACATCGCCGACGAGGCGGGACTTGCCCTCGCCCTTTTCCGGCGCCGGGATGCGGTTGATGCCGACATCGATGACGGTGGCGCCTGGCTTCACCCAATCACCCCTGATCATCTCCGGCCTGCCGACGGCCGCGACAAGGATATCGGCGGTGCGGGCCAAGGCCGGCAGATCCCTGGTGCGGCTGTGGGCGATGGTGACGGTGCAGTTGGCGGCAAGCAGCAGGTTGGCCATCGGCTTGCCGACGATGTTGGAGCGGCCGACGACGACTGCGTTGAGGCCGGACAGGTCCTTGCCGCGCACCCGCTCGATCAGAAGCATCGAGCCGGCCGGCGTGCAAGGCACGAACGCTGTTTCGAGTTCACCGGTGCCGAGCTTGCCGACATTGATGAAGTGGAAGCCGTCGACATCCTTTTCCGGCGCGATGGTCTGGATGATCTTGCCGGCGTCAATGTGGGCCGGCAGAGGAAGCTGCACGAGGATGCCATTGATGGCCGGATCGGCGTTGAGGTCGCCGATGATCTTCAGCAATGCCTCTTCGGAGGTTTCGGCCGGCAGCGTATGCTGGACGGAATGAAAGCCGCATTCCTTGGCGGTGCGCGACTTGGACGCGACATAGACCTGGCTGGCCGGATCCTCGCCGACGATGACCACGGCAAGACCGGGCTTGGCCTTGCCCTTGGCGACAAGTTCAGCCGTCAGGGTCTTGACCGTCCCCACAACGTCCCCGGCAACGCTCTTGCCATCAATCACTTCAGCCATGGACCACCCTCAACACCAGAATGCCCAAGCGCGTCGCTTCCGGAAGCGACGCGCTTTTCGATCTTTCACAGCGTGGCATCTTCACGAAAAATCCAACATGCAATCCCGCCAAAGCGCCGTCCCATGCCGTTTACGCGAAACCGGCATGTTTTTGTACGGCACCGCGCAGATTTTTGTGGCTCAGAAGTAGCGGCGGCGCGTGCGGCTCTCGGTCAGTTCGCGAACCGCTTCGCGGAATTCGCGCAGGCTGGCGCGGATTTCCTCGATTGGCGCTTGCTGCTCGGCATCCTCCACGGCCCGCGACGGCTCCGCCGATCGCTGATGAGGCTGAGGCGCCTGCTGCTGCGCGACGGGCGGCTGTGGATAGGACTCGGAAGCGGGCTGAGCCGGATCGGACTGCTGCCCGGCATTGGCGGCCGGCATAGATTGCGGATAGGGATAGCCCGGCTGCTGCGCGTAGCCCAATGGCTGCGCGTAGGGATAGAGCTGCGGCCCGGAATATGGCCGCTGCGTCATCATGGGAGGCGGCAGTGGCGGCTGCGCCGTCTGCTGCGGATGGCCGCCGGGCTGGAAAGGTGGTGCCGGGTATGCTGTCGCGGCCGCCTGCCGGGGCTCGAAGGCCGGCGCCGGCCGGGGATAGGCGCGGTATTGCGGATCCTGCGTTGGCTCCCCGTTTTCGGCAGAGGCCCATTCGACGGTATCGAACGGCTCCTCCCGGGATGGCCTGCGGGAGACGGACTTGTGCAGCCTCGACAGCAAGGCACCGATCCGGCCGGGACCTTCTGCCGGCGAGGCCTCGGCTTGCTGGACAGGCGGTGGCACGGCCGGCGGTGGTGATGCAGGCGGGGGTGTCGATGGCTGCGGCGCTGGTGGTAATGGCGGCGCCGGCGGCGGCGCTGCCCGATATGCCTTGTCTTCGTAAGGCGTCCGGCGTTCGTCCGTGCCATGGTCGCGACGCGAGCGCGAATTGGCGGTGTCACGCAGGCTCTCATAGGCGCCACGCATGGCTCCGAGGCCAATGCCGGAGGCGAAACCCAGCAACAGGCCGGCGAGCGCGACCACGACCCGCGACGGCCCGTTCGGCTCAAGCGGCGCGAAGGCCTTCGAGATCACATTGATGTTGGCGGTGTTGATGTCCTTCTGCTCGCCGGTCTCCTTGGCGCGCAGCAGGTACTGTTCGTAGACGGAACGCTTGGCGGTCGCCTCGCGCTCCAGTTCGCGCATCGACACGAGGTCGCTGTTGACGTCGCCGCTGCGGACCTTCAGCTGCGCCAGGCGAGAGGCAAGATCCTGTTCGAGCTGGACGGCGCGCTTGAGGTCGACCTGCAGCGACGAGCCGATGCGGCGCAGCTCCGAGGCGATGCGTTCGCGTGCGCCGGCAATCTGGGCATTGATCGCCTGGAGTTCGGGGTGACGCGGGCCGAGCCGGATGGCGGCGCGGTCAGCTTCCTGCTTGAGCGACGCATATTGCGAACGCAGATCGCTCATCGTGTTGGAGTTGATCTCCTCCGGCAAGGTACCGGTGAGAACCGAATTGACGTCGACCGAACGCGCCGAGGCCGCCCGGGCGTTGAGTTCCAGGGTCCGGGCGCGCGCGACCGACAGCTGCTCGTTGAGTTTCAGCATCTCATCGTCGCTGATGAGATGGCCCTGCGCGTCAACGAGATCGTGCGTGGCCCTGAAATCCTCGACCTTGCGCTCGGCTGCCTCGACGCCCTTGCGCAACTCGTCAAGCCTGGCCGTCAGTTCGTCGGTGGCGCGGCCTGCGGTGTCCGACTGTATCTGGCCGAAAGTCTGCAGGAAGACATCCGTCATCGTGTTGGCGATGAGGGCCGATTTCTCGCCATTCTGCGTGGTGGCGCTGACGGTGATGACGAAGGTCTTGCCGCCGCGCTCGACCGAAAGGCTCTCAGCCAGATTGCCGACAGCAAGCGCGCGGCGACGGCTGTCGTCGACACCCCCCGGCCCATCATTGCGGGACAGGATGGAGCGAATGAGCGACATGACACTGAGGCCGCCGCCGCCTTGCCCATTGAATTCCGGGTCGTTGACCAGATTGAGCTTGTCGACGACCTTGTTGAGAACAGTGCCTGATGTCAGCACCCGGACCTGGTTCTCGACGATGGCCAGCGTGGCGTCGGAAGCGACGACCGACTGGGTGAGATCGCGGTCGGTGAGCTTCAGGTCGCGCGGGTCGACGATCAGTTCGGTGGTGGCCTCATATTTCTTCGGCGTCGACAGCGCGATGGTGATGCCGAGCGCGGCGCCCAGCAGTGTCGTCGTCACGATCAGCAGCTTCGACTTGCCGACACCGCGCACCACCTGCATCGGATCGATCAGCGGCTTCCACTGCTGGCTGTCCATGCCGTCGTTTCGGGATAACGACGCGTCGCCTGCAGCGTAAGGTTCCGATGTATGATCGGCGCGACGAGCGCCAGCGGTTTCGGCGGCACCAGGCTGTGTCCGCGGCGAGGTTTGCGCGCGGTAAGCTTGCTCACGATCCCCGTCGGCCGCGACCGGATCCGACAGTTTCGGGTTGCGCGCCTCGCGCTGCGAGCGGGCGAGGCGATGACGCGTGGCGGCATCCTCGCGCCATGACGGGTCTGCCCGGTCGCCGATCGAGACCAGCGACGCGTCGGGTTCGTCGCCACGCACAGCCTGGCCCAGCGCCAGCAACGAGCGCTCGCGCTTCCAGTCTTCGCGGTTTTCCCTGTCGACCATCGTCTGGAACTTTACCCTTGGCGACCTGCGAACGGAGATTGGCCATTCGTTAAGCCACGCTAAACAGGCATGGAAAACAAAAGGTTAATTTTCCCGCGCCGAAGCGTCGGTTTCTCGTTTCGGTTGCATCTATTTTCGACACAAGCCCAGCCGCCAGAACGGCACGTTAAGTTTTCCGGCCTAGGCTCTCCTTGAGACATGACGCAGGCCAGTGACATACCGCAAAGGCGGCCCCTCGCCCGGATCGGCAGCTTTTTGGCCGAACGACGGGGGCTGCTTCGCGACTATTTCTCAGCGATCAGCGGTGCCGGTGGGCGACTGGTGTTTTCGCTGGCCTATTTCATCGCGCTGGCCAACACGCTGTCGATATCCGAATTCGGCATGTTCGCCACCGCGTCGGCGGCCGGCGTCATGCTGTCGCGCATCCTCGCCTTTGGGTTCATCTCGGCGCTTTACCGCACCGCCACCATCCGTCCCAATCTGATCGGCACCTTTTCCGCCGGCTTCCTGCTGCTCGGCGTGCTGTCGCTGCCGCTGCTGGCCGCTGCCTCGTTCGGCGTCTATCTGCTTTTCTTTGCCGACACCGTGCCGCTGTCGGTGTTTGCGGCAATCGTCTTTGCCGAAGCGCTGTTGTGGCGGCCGGTGGAGGTGGCGCTGATCGTCAACAACGGCCTGGGCAAGTTCGGCCGCGCCGCGCTGCTGGCCATCCTGGCGACCGCGCTGCGGGCGCTCGGCGCGGTGCTGTTCATGTTCTCAGCGCAACACAGCGTCTGGATATGGTCCTGGTTCTATATCGGCGCCAATGCCGCCTCGCTGCTGATCGCCTTCGGCTTCTTCTACCCGCGCCAGAGGCTGCGGCTGCGCGTCGAGCTTTATCTCAGGCGATTGGCCGATTCCATCTATGTGGCCGGCGCCGAAGTGCTGTTCTACCTGCAGATGGAGTTCGACAAGCTGCTCGTGCTGGCGATCGGCGGCCCGCATCTGGCCGGCATCTACGCCATCATCATGCGGCTGGTCGACCTGACGGCGATTCCGATCCGCACCTTCTCGATGATGCTGGTGCAGCGCATGATGCGCGCGCCGGAACTGTTGTCGCGTCTGGCGGTCAAGAGCGGCATCGAAGGCGGTGTGTTCGCGGTTTCGACGCTGGCGCTGCTGACACTTGGCATCGTGCTGCATTTCTTCCCCAATGCACTCGGCAAGAATGTCGCCGAGGCTGCCCCGCTGGTGGTGCTGGCAATCTGCGTGCCGGGATTGCGCAATCTTGTCGAATACCAGGCCGAGCTTTTGTTCGCACGCGGCCAAACGCTGGTGCGGGCGCTCAATCTCGGCCTGCTCGCCGGATTGAAGGCGCTGTTGCTGACTTATGTGCTGACGACCATCCTCGACACGCCGAAGCTGGTGCTGTCGCTCAATGTCGTCTTCCTGCTTCTGTATCTCGCCTCGACGCTGCTCACCTATTCGGCGATGCGCAAGCCGGCAAAGCCCGTATAGGGCTTTCTCATTTGTGCATGACTTCTGGACAAACGGAAATCGTTTGTCCGAGAAAACCGGTTTCCGCTTTTCGGGATGATCTAATCCAACCCAATCAGACGGCGGATGCGGCCGATATCGGTGCCGATGAAGGATTGCATGCCGATCGCCACCTGCTCCGGCGCCATGGCGGCAACGAAGCGGCGGAACTCGTCATCCGAAAGCGCTTCGCCGGTCCAGTGCACGCGGCAGAACTCTTCGGAACCGTGGAAGTGGCCGGCTCCGTCCAGCAGATCGTCGACATAGCGGCCGTAGATCATGCATTCGGAGAATTTGCGTGCCGAGCCGACGACCTCGACCCAGTTGCGACCATGGACCCTTTCGATCGCACCGCACATCGCCAGCACGGTGTCGCGCCGCCACGCGATCAGCGTCGAGATGTAGTCATGGTTCGACGTCCGGGACGGGTCGATGCCGAGTGCCGAGCCGGCGTTGCGCGACCAGATGCGATGCTCCTCATGACCTTCGTCCGCCAGCACACCGTCGCGGCGGAACAGGCGCACCTTGTCGTCGCGCCAGAAGGCGCCGCAGTCGAAAGGTTTCAGGAAGGCAACATCGGAATCGCAGAAGATGAGCACGTCTTGAGATGCATGCGCTGATATGGCGATGCGGCGCAACTGCTGCACATGCCAGCCGCGCAGCGGCTGGGTCTTCAGGCTGAGCCAGACGCGCCGGCGAAACAGGCTGAACGGATCGTCGAAGGCGTGCAGCCAGCGCGGCAGCAATTCCCGCTCGTCGACCACCGTGCGGCGGCCGGTTTCCAATTGGCGAAACAGGCCGACATCGCGATGCTCGACCAGGATGTAATGGTGCGCCGCGCCGGAAACATGGCGATCAAGTGTCTCGCACAGCAGGCGACAGCGCTCGAAATCGGGCGCATAGCTTGCCGTCACGATGGCCGCCGTCGGTGTCTGCCGAAGCGGGCTTGGCTCGACAGCGGCACCTGGCACGAACCTGCTGTTCATTTGGTATCTCCCGCGGCTTCGGGCGCAAGCGAGAATTTCTGCCTGACGACGCGCAGCAGGAACAGCGGGTTGCCGACCACATAGCGGCGCCACAGGCGGCCCGGCTCGACAGCCAACCGGAACAGCCATTCGAGCCGCAGCCGGCGCATCCACAAGGGCGCGCGGGGCACCGCGCCGCTCAGGAAAT
This sequence comes from Mesorhizobium sp. Primo-A, assembly GCF_003997175.1. NCBI lineage: Bacteria > Pseudomonadati > Pseudomonadota > Alphaproteobacteria > Hyphomicrobiales > Phyllobacteriaceae > Mesorhizobium > Mesorhizobium sp. Primo-A. The sequence goes on along the minus strand of NZ_RZTG01000002.1, from coordinate 530,704 downwards.
CAAGCAACGCGCCGACGGCGATCGGCAGCGTGCAATGGCGCGCGTCGATATGGCGTTCGATCCACAATTCCTGGCGCGGCACGCCCATGGCCACGAGCAGCACGTCGGGCCGAAGCGCGGCAATCCGGTCGACGATTTCCTGCTCCTGCGAAGGGGGGAAATAGCCGTCATGGATCACCACGAACCGGTGCTGCACGGCCAGTGCCGCCAGCTTGACCGACGCCGCTTCTGCGTTGACGCGCGTCGCGCCGAGCAGCCCGACGGTCAGCGGCGTCGTCGAGGCCTGCAGGAAGGCCGGGACGAAATCGGTACCATTGAGATTGTCGGGAAACGGCGCCCCGTAGAGGAGCCTCGCCGCCAGATCGATGCCGATGCCGTCGGGCAGGATGAGGAAATCATCGAGTGCTTCGGCGAACACCGGGTCGGTATAGGCGATGTTGGCATTGTGGGCGTTGAGGAAACTGACCTTGGTGAAGCGCCGCTCGGCAATCAGCCGGTTCAGCAGGGCGATGGCATCGTTCCAGCGGACCGCAACCACCGGGATGCCAAGAATCGTCTTCAGCGTGTCGAGCCCGAACGCGGCGCGGGCGGAATGCATGTTCATGCAAACGCCTCCTGCCTGAGAGGGGCGAGCTTTTCGAGGCCGAGCCGGATGGCAGCGTCGAGCGCCTTGACCTGCGAGCCCCGGAACGCGCTGCCGTCAACGTCGCGGATGTCGGCCGCCGCAGCCTCGAGCGCCCTGGCGAAGGCAACGGGATCGTCGGTGACGACGCAATTGGAAGGACGGTGGTCGATGCCGCGCAGCGAACGGCTGGTGGCGACCGAAGGCAGGCCGAGCTCGAAGGTTTCGATGGTCTTCAACTGGACGCCGCTGCCGGCGGTGCTGATCAGCGGGATGACGGCACCACCGCGCACGAAAGCTTGCGCGTCGGGCACGCGGCCGACAAATTCGACACCCGGGTGCTTCGACGCGACGCCCGAAGGCATGTGGCCCGCAATGCGGATGCGGAAATCGGGCCGCAGATGCGGCACGACCTTGCCCAGGAACCAGTCGAGGCCGATGCGGTTCGGCTGCCAGGTCCAGGTGCCGATCAGGGCGGCGTCGCAATCGGTGCGGCGCGGGCTTTTCAGGGTTGGCGCCTGGGCACCGGTCACCAGCGGCAGCACCGCCGAGCGGTTGTCGGAGGCGACACCGAGTGCGGCGCGGTCTTCCTCGGCCAGGGTGAAGACGAAGCGCGCCCGGCGGCAGAGACGCTCTTCGACGGTCTTGAGCAGCCTCGCCTCGCGGCGAAACAGCAGGCGCTGGAAGAGACCGTCGGCGGCAGCGGCATTCTCCCGCGCCGAAAGATGCTCGACATTGTGGGCAACGAAGATCGAAGGCCGCTCAGCGAACAGCTTTTCGAAGGCCCCGGCGAACTGCACGGAATTCAAGACATAGCCGTCAAACGGTCCGGCACGCTCAATGGCAGCGAGAACATCGCTGTCGGACACGGCGCGCAGCTTGACCGACGCGAAGGTGAGGCCCGAAAGCAGCGCCTTGCCGACCCAGGCCAGCTTTTGCCGCGCGGAGGCATTTTCCGTGCGCACGTCGATCGCACCCAGCACCACGGTGTTTTCGGGGTCGGCCGCGGGCTTCCCCGGCCAGGTAAAGCCGATGACGGTGACGCGCGCGCCAGCGCGCCGCAAGGCAGCGATGATCGCAGCGTTGGCGATCTCGTAGCCCGAGGCGAGAGCGCCGTCGGGCACGATCGATGTGGCGAACAGCAGATGCATCTTACCTATCCAGTGGTGTAGCCGGTAGCAAAGTGCGGTGAACCCTTGATTAAGCCTGCACATTCGACGGCCGAAAGCCGCTGCCTGGCGGGCTTCTCCGTGCAAGGTGATTAACGAAACCTTATCAACCGTGGTGCTACCAGAGCCCAACTCACCATGTGGCTGGACACGGATGATCCCTTTGCCATCGGACGGTTCGGTATCGGTCGCGGGACGCACGCCGCGGCTTGACGTCGAGGCCGTCGAAGCCGTCGTCACCTTGCCGACCTTCAAGCGTCCCGAGCAGGTGCTGGAAACGCTGGCGTCGCTGCGCGCGCAGCAAACCGGCAGGCGCTTTGCCGTGATCGTCATGGAGAACGAAGCCGAGGCGCGGGCCGGCGCCAAGGCGGTGCTGCCGCTGTTCGAGCGGGGCGAAATGCCGGGCCTGGTGATCATCGCGCATGAGCGCGGCAATTGCAGCGCCTACAATGCCGGCTGGCAGACAGCCATCCTGCAATTCCCGAACTTCAGGCATCTGCTGGTCATCGACGACGACGAGATCGCCGATCCGCAGTGGCTGGAACGGATGTGCCTGGCTGCCGAAACGCTCGGCGCCGACATTGTCGGCGGCCCGCAGGTGCCCGTGTTTGCCGACCCCGCCCATGCGCGATGGGCAGAGCATCCGGTGTTCGCGCCGCCTTACCGGGAAACCGGACGCGTGCCGGCGCTCTATTCGTCGGGCAATCTTCTGGTCGGGCGCAACGTGCTGATCGCCATGGGTCCGCCCTTTCTCGATCTCAGATTCAATTTCATGGGCGGCGGCGATTCCGACTTTCTCAGCCGGTCGGTGCAAAAGGGCTTTGTGCTGGGCTGGTGCGCCGAGGCCAAGGTGCTGGAAACCGTTCCGGCGCGGCGTATCGAAGCCGACTGGATCCGCGCCCGCAGCCTGCGCAACGGCGTCATCTCGACACTGGTCGAAAAGAAGAAGCGCGCCGGCACGCCAATGGCCGGCGCCAAAGTGTTGCTGAAGAGCCTGGCACTGCTTGCCGCCTCGCCGTTTCGCGGCCTGATCCGGCTGGCGCGGACCCGATCGCCGGCGATCGCCATCTACCCCGTCCATGTGGCGCTGGGCCGCGTGCTGGCCGAATTCGGATATGCCAATGAGCAATACCGCCAGCCTGAGAAAAACTGAGCGCGCGCCGCTCGGCGACGCGTTCACGCGCGAAGGCGTGGCCACCGCCATTGCCGCGCTGCTGTTCACCGTCATCATGGTGTCGTTCCGGCCGTTCCAGCCGGGCGGCGCCGAACTCACCGGTCAAGGCGGCGACATCGTCAACCAGCTTGGCTTCGGTTCGCTCGGCGCCATGTCGATCTTCTCGCTGATGGCCTTTGCCGATCCGCGCGTGGTGCGCTCGCTGCTGAGCCCATCCTGGGTGTTGATGCTGGGCTTCTTTTTCCTCTCGGTGATCCTGTCGACCGATCCGCCTTCGGCCATGCGCGCCGCCTCCTTCACGCTGATCGGCATCCTGACGATGGCGACGATCCTGGTGCTGCCGCGCGACGCCGAGGCCTTCTCGAAGGTGATCATCTTCACCGCCGTCGTGGTCATGGGCCTTTCCTATCTCGGCCTCATCGTCTTTCCGCACGAGGCGATGCACACAGCCGACTCGCAGGAGCCCGAACATGCCGGCCTGTGGCGCGGCGTGTTCACCCACAAGAACATTGCCGGGCCGGTCATGGCCTGCCTCAGCTTCGCAGGCCTCTATCTCTACCGGCGCGGGCAGCGCTACTGGGGCGCCGGGATCTTCCTCGCGGCGATGATCTTCATGCTGCACACCGGCTCCAAGACGACAGCCGGCCTGGTGCCGTTCTCGATCCTGATCGTCATGTTCCCGAGCCTGATAGGCATGCGGCTCGGCACGCCGATCCTGTTTGCGCTGGCCATCATCGCCACGGCTGTCGGCACGCTGGGCATCGTCTTCCTGCCGCCTGTGAAACATCTGGCGGCGATCTATTTCCCCGGCATGACCTATACCGGCCGCACGACGCTGTGGGAGTTCGCCGGCAGCATGCTGGCGAAGAAGCCATGGACCGGCTACGGCTATGAGAGCTTCTGGGGCACGCCGCTCTTGCTCAACCAAGACCAGCCATTCGACCGGCCCTGGGACATCAGGACCATCGTGCACGGCCATGACGGCTATCTCGACATCGCCGTGCTGATGGGCATTCCGGCACTATGCGTGGCGGTCTACACCTTCCTCATCGCGCCGCTGCGCGACTACATGCGCATTCCGTTGCGCAGGGAAAACATCTTTCTCGGCGACTTCTTCATGATGGTGGTGCTGTTCACGGCGCTTAACGCTTTCCTCGAAAGCTTCTTCTTCCATCGCGGCGACCCGGTCTGGCTGTTCTTCGTGCTCGGCGTGCTCGGCCTCAGGCAAGTGTCGCTGCGGCCAATCGCGGTGCGCGATCCCGATCGCGGCTCGCGATCCTGATGGGGCTTCCCCAGGGAAGCGCCATCGTCTATGTGAAGGCCTTCCTCTGGAGGGCTTTCGATGACGATCAGGCTTGTTCTCGCCGGCTGCGGCAATATGGGCTACGCCATGCTCTCGGGCTGGCTGAAATCCGGCAAGCTCGCGCCGTCGGCGGTTTTCGTGGTCGAGCCCAATGCCGATCTGCGCAATCGCGCGGCAACGCTGGGCTGCGCGACATCAGCCGATGCCGGTAGCATACCGGCCGATGCCCTGCCCGATCTCGTGGTCATCGCGGTGAAGCCGCAGGTGATCCGCGACGTCACGGCCGCCTACAAGCGCTTCGGCGACGGCCGCACCACCTTCGTCAGCATCGCCGCCGGCACGCCTGCCGCCACCCTCGAGGAAATCCTCGGCAACCGCGCGCCGATCGTGCGCTGCATGCCCAACACGCCCGCGGCGATCGGCAAGGGCATGATGGTGGTGTTCTCCAACAAGCTCGTGTCCGATGACACCAAGCGTTTCGTCGCCGACCTTTTGTCGGCGAGCGGCGAAGTGGCCACCATCGACGATGAGGGCCTGATGGATGCGGTGACCGCCGTGTCCGGATCGGGGCCGGCCTATATCTTCCATTTCATCGAAGCGCTGACGGTTGCCGCCGAGAAGGCCGGTCTGCCGACGGCGACCGCCAAGCTGCTCGCCATGCAGACCGTCTATGGCGCCGCCTCGCTCGCCGCCGAAAGCGGCGAGGAACCGGGCGTGCTGCGCCAGCAGGTCACCAGCCCCAACGGCACGACGGCCGCGGCGCTGGCCGTTCTGATGGGCGAGGACCGGCTGACCAATCTGCTGACGCAAGCGGTGGAGGCTGCGCGGCTGCGGTCGGTCGAACTGGGGAGATAAATCCTCAGTTTGTCCCGTACAGCATCTCATCCTGCAGCCGGCGCAAGGCGAACAGCCTCGTCGTCTGGTCGGGCGACGCATTATCCGCCGTCAGCAATTCGCCTTTCGTGACCGGTTTCAGCACCTTGCCGCCCTCGAGCAGGCCGACCGGCACGGCGCGCTGGGCGCGGGCTTCGCCGACGGTCATCGTCCAGGAGCGGTAACAAGTCTCGCCGATCGCATCGAAGGTCTCGCCGGCGACTAGGTCGCGCTTGGCAACGGCGCAGACTTCGGCCACGGGCCGCGGCAACGGCACCATGTCGGGCTTGCCGAAAAGCACGATGCGGGCTGCGGTCAGCGGCACTTCCAGCGACGTCAGATGATAAGGCCGGAACAGGCTGTAATAGGGGCCGTGCCCGATATGCAGATCGTCCATGCGCTCGATGATGCGCGGATGCGTCGCCTCGACGATGACGAAGACGCCGGGCGCGACGCCCTTGCCGACCGTGTAGTCGACGACGCCTTTCTTCGTGAGCAGACCGCCATCCTCGCGCGGGATGAGCACCTTGGCGAGGTCGTCGCGATCGGCCCTGGGGCCGTGCATGCCGGGGACGTCCGGCACCAGCCCGGTGGCGTTGGCGATGGCGCACATCTCGACCATGGTCTTGGAGCCGTCGACGAACTCGACCAGCATGCGCGGGTTCATGTTGCGGCGGATCGCTTCGGCGCGATAATCGTCCGGTACGGCATCGTGGTTGAGCGGGTTGTTCTTGCCCTTGCCGGCCGACACGATGGTCAGCCCGAGCGCCGACGCAAACTCGATCAGTTCCATGCAGCTCGACGGCTCGTCGCCCGCACCCACCGAATAGACGACGCCAAGCCGGTCGGCCTGCTGCTTGAGATAGCAGCCGATGGTGACGTCGGCCTCGACGTTCATCATCACCAGATGCTTGCCGTGCTCCATCGCCATGAGGTCGAAATCGGCGGCGACGCCCGGCTTGCCGGTGGCGTCGATGACGACGTCGATCAGCGGATTGGTGACCAGCATCTCGTTGGATGTGACGGCGATTTTTCCCGCCTCGATTGCCGCGGTGACTTTCGAGGCGGTGTCGGCTTCGACCGCCATGGCTTCGTCGCCATAGGCGATACGGATAGCGTCGCGCGCGGTGTGCGGGCGGCGCGTCGAGACGGCGCAGACCGAAATGCCCGGCATCAGCATGCCCTGCGTGACCAGATCGGTGCCCATTTCGCCCGAACCGATGACACCGATGCGCACCGGGCGGTTCTCGGCGGCACGCTTGGCGAGATCACGGGCAAGCCCGGTCAGGGCGACGTTGGTCATGCAGGAATGTCCACAGCTTCGTGATTTGGGGTCGGATAGCAGGGAATGGGTTCTATTTGCCAACGAAACCCGGTCGCGACCGGCAATTTCCCACGAAATCGTCTCGGAAGGCACGTCCGCCGGGGCTCGATTCGCCGAAGCCCAACCAATTGACATTGCAGCGGACAACCCCAATAAAACATTCGTTTGTCAACAAAGGCAAATGTTCACCGACGCGACAGTCGGGAAGCATTCGCCTCTGGGCAAATTGGGGAGTGTCTTTGCGCCACGGCGTCAAAGGCTGGATGGAGCATCATTGCGAGGCGTCGAGCGAAGGCTCGCGGCTCCAGGGGAGGAAAAATGGATACTGTTCTCGCGGGCCTAAAAGGGGCCATCGATACGCTTGGCCCGACGATCCTGCTGCCAATTGTCATTTTCGTCATCGCCGTGGTTCTGGGCGCCAAGGTCAGCAAGGCTTTTCGCGCCGCCGTCACCATCGGCGTCGCCTTCATCGGCATCAATCTGGTGCTTGGCCTCATGTTCACGTCGATTGGCGACGTCGCCAAGGCCATCGTCACCAACACCGGCATCCATCGCGACATCATCGATGTCGGCTGGCCCTCCGCGGCCGCGATCGCCTTCGGCTCATCGGTCGGCCTTTGGGTCATTCCGGTCGGCATTCTCGTCAACATCGTGCTGTTGCTGACACGCATGACGCGCACGCTCAATGTCGACGTCTGGAACTTCTGGCACTTCGCCTTTGTCGGCTCGCTGGTGGTCGCCGCAACCGACAACCTGGCCTATGGCATCGCGGTCGCAGCACTTGTCGCAGCACTCTCGCTGTTGTTCGCCGACTGGTCGGCGCGCGCGGTGCAGCAGTTCTACGGCGTGCCCGGCATCTCCGTGCCGCATCTCGCCTCGGCGCAGATCCTGCCGATCGCCATTGTGCTCAACTGGATCATGGACCGCATTCCCGGGATCAACCGCATCAACATCAACACCGATACGATCGAGCGCAGGTTCGGCGTGTTCGGCGAACCTGTCGTGATGGGCCTCATCATCGGCCTCGTGCTTGGTGCGATCGCCTTCTACAATGCGGGTGATCTCAGCGTGGTGCTGGCCAAGGTTCTGGGCACCGGCATGACGCTGGCCGCGGTGATGCTGCTGCTGCCGCGCATGGTCAAGATCCTGATGGAAGGCCTGCTGCCGGTTTCCGACGCAGCCCAGGCATTCGTGCGCAAGCGCACGGGCGATCGCGAGCTTCTTGTTGGCCTCGATTCCGCGATCCTGATCGGCCATCCGGCCGCGATCTCGTCGTCGCTGATCCTGGTGCCGATCGCGATCATCCTGTCCATCATCCTGCCGGGCAACCGCGTCATCCTGTTCGCCGACCTTGCGGTCATTCCCTTCATCGTCGCCATGACCGCGCCGCTGGTCAAAGGCAACGTGTTCCGCATGGTGGTGATCGGCACGGTGACGCTGGCCATCGGCTTCTACGTCGCCAACGCGCTGGCGCCGCTGTTCACAAGTGCTGCCGTCGCATCGGGCTTCAAGCTGCCGGCGGATGCGCTGCAGATCACCTCGGTGGTCGACGGCTTCCTGTGGGTGCCTTACGTGGTCATCGAGGCGATCCAGGGGCTTGGACTTGTCGGCATCATCGTGATCGCGGTGGTCATCGCGGCATTGTTTGTCCTCTACCGCCGCAATCCGCTCGGCTGGGAGCGGGCCGCGGGCGCCGAGGACGAGCCGGCCGAAGAGACGGCCTGAACCTGATAGGGTCCACCCTTCAAACCGATCGTGCGCCCTCCTCGGGGCGCCCGATTTCATCGACGGAGCCCGATCGTGCGCCCTCCTCGGGGCGCACGATTTCATCGACGGAGCAAAGAATGTCCGACGGCCTCATGCAGCTTCTGGATCCCGACGCGATCGTGCTCGGATCCGATGCCTCGACCAATGAGGAGATCATCCGCATCCTGGCGGGCCGGCTGGAGACACTTGGCTATGTCAAAAGCTCCTATGCCGACGCGGTCGTGCGCCGCGAATTGACCATCCCGACAGGACTGCCGCTGGAACGCTCCGACAATGTCGCGGTGCCGCACACCGATCCGGAGCATGTGCTGAAGCCTGGCATCGCGATGGGCACATTGAAGCAACCAGTGACCTTCGCCAACATGGAGGATCCCGACGAGATGCTGCCGGTCGGCTTCGTTTTCCTGCTTGCCATCAACGACAAGGACAAGCAGATTGAGGCGCTGCAGGCCGTCATGGCCACCATCCAGAACCCGCAAGCCTTGGATGATTTGAGGTCGGCCAGAACCCTCGAAGACGTGCGAGCCGTACTCGGCTGATAACCAAGGAGAAGCAGAGATGTCCAGACAGAAAACCATTCTCTTCGCCTGCGGCACGGGCATCGCCACCTCGACCGCGGTCAACGTCGCCGTCACCGAGGAAATGAAGAAACGCGGCCTCACCTTCAATGCCCAGCAGGCAAAGGCCACCGAAGTGCCCGGACTGGCCGACAATGTCGACTTCATCGTCGCAACCACCCCGATCTCCGCTTCGGTGACCAAGCCGGTCATCAAGGGCCTCGCCTTCCTCACCGGCATCGGCAAGGACAAAGTGCTCGACGAGATCGAGGCTCAATTGCGCAAGTGACGGTCCAGACGCCACGCGCAGGCTGACGCGGCTTCACACCACCCTGACGTAGCTCGTCATTCCCGATTTCTGGTGCTCGATGATGTGGCAGTGCAGCAGCCAGTCGCCGGGATTATCGGCGACGAAACCGAGCTGAACCTTCTCGTTGGGCTGGATGAGATAGGTGTCGGAAATCACGGGCTGAACCTGGCGCGTCGAGGACGACAGCACCTTGAAGCTCATGCCGTGCAGATGCATGGGATGGGATTGCGGCGTCAGGTTCTCCATGTCGATGACGTAGCTTTGGCCAAGCTTCAGTTCGGCCAGAGGCGCGGTCGGATCCTTGGTGTCGCCGGGCCACGGCACTTTGTTGATGGCCCAGAAACTGTAGCCCAGCGAGCCGCAGATGCCATCGCTCGGGACATTTTCCGCCGTGGCGCTGAGCGCCAGGGAAATATGCCTGGCACTGGCGAGATCCACTTCCGCCACCGGATTGAGCTCCAGTGGAGCAACATCGCGAATGTCCCGTTTGAGGGAGTTTCCTGTCGCGCGCAGGGTTGCCAGGATTTTTGGCTTGGTGCCTCTGACGTCCCTCAAGCTGACGATCGCGCCTTCCTCGTCGGGCATGCGTATGGCCAGCTCCATGCGCTGGCCGGGTCCAAGCAGCAAGGCATCGGGCGAAAAACGCTCAGGCACCGGATTGCCGTCGAGCGCCATGACACTCGCCTGCGCACCGTCGACGCGAAAAGCGTAGATGCGCGTCACGTCGGTGATGGCGACCCTGAGCCGCACCAGCCCTCCGGCCGGCGTGTCATATTGCGGCTGGTCGAGCCAGTTTGCGGTGCGCACCGTGCCGTAAGTGCCGGTTCTTGCGGCATCGCGCGGCCGGAACTGGTCGATGAACTGACCGTCGTCGCCGAGGCGCCAGTCACGCAAGTTGAGGACGATTTCGGCGTCGAATTTCGGATCGCTTGGGTTTTCGACCACGATCACGCCCGTCAGGCCATGGCCCATCTGCTCCAGCGTGTTGCAATGCGGGTGGTACCAGAAGGTGCCGGCATCGGGCGGCGTGAAGGCGTAGTCGAAATGATCGCCGGTGTAGACGTAGGGCTGGACCAGGAACGGCACGCCGTCCATCTTGTTTGGAACGCGAATACCGTGCCAGTGGATCGTCGTCGGATCGTCGATCGCGTTGACAAGGCGTGCAGCGAAGGGCTGGCCTTTTTTCATTCTGAGCACGGGCGGCATTCCGGCGTTGCCATAGGTCAGCACATCCCTGGTCTGGCCGATATCCATCAGCTTCGCCTGGATCTTTGCCGTCTGCAAAACCACCGGCTCAGGCATGGCAGCGGCCCAGCCACCAAGCCGGCCCATGGCCGAAAGCCCGACCCCGCCTGCGCCGGCAATCGCTGCCGTTTTCAAAAGCCGGCGTCGGGTGAGTACGGTCATTTGACGCTCCAGCTGCAAAGACGGCTGCCCTGGGTTTATCGCAGCCTTGGATCGTAAGCGAGCACCCTGTGCCTAAACCGACTCCGCCACCGGCCTTAAGCAAAAGATGCTGGCGTGGACGGACAATCGACCACAATAAGCGTCGCTGGCGGAGCGGCGCGCGACTATTTCGGCCGCGCCCCATAGGCGGCAAGGAATGCTTCGACCGAAGCATCGGCGTGCCGCTCGAGATCCGCCTTCGAACGCGGGTTGCTTCCGGTGAACATGGCTTCGTTCATTGGGATCCAGAGAAGCATTCCGAAGAGATGGCTGGCCGCCAGACGGGGATCGCTGGTCTGCAACAGGCCTCGACTGGTAAGCTTTTGAAAGCATGATGCCACCGAGGCAAGCATGCGTTCAAAACCTTTTTCATACCAGCTCCGGCCAAGCTGCGGCATCCGATCCGCGTTGGCGATAATCAGACGCCGCAGCTTCAGCAGCTCTTCGTCCATCAGCGTCGTTGTCATGCGTCGGGCAAGCTGCTGTAGCCCACCCTCCATGAATTTCGCCTCGGAAAGCAGCATCGTCACCGACTCGACGACATCGTTGGTCTGGCTGGCGGTGGACTCGACGACTTCGCCGAAAAGCGTCTCCTTGTCCGTGAAATGCTTGTAGACAGTCTGCTTGGATGCGCCTGCTTTGGTGGCGATCTCTTCCATGCTGGTTCCATCATAGCCCTTGGCGATGAAGGCGGCCGTAGCCGCTTCAATGATTTCACGATCCTTGCGAGCCGACCTGGTCTCACCATCAATTTTCATAGCGCCTCTCAACCAGTACTAGACGGTACCGTTCCCGCATGGTAGCCATAGTTACAGTACTAGACTGGCTAGTACCCATCAACGGCAGCAAGGCTTAGACCGATGACCAAAATGATCTTCCTCAATCTACCGGTACGCGATCTGCAGGCGGCGACCAAGTTCTATCTCGCGATCGGGGGCACGCTGAACCCGCAGTTCTCGAGCGACCAGTCCAGCTCGATCATGTTCTCAGACTCGATCGGGGTCATGTTGCTGACGCACCAGCATTACAGCCAGTTCACAGCGCGCCCGATCGGCGACCCCAAGCGGGACAGCCAGATGTTGATCGCACTCACCGTCGACAGCAAGGACGAGGTCAATGTCGTAATCGAGAAGGGCGTGGCGGCAGGCGGTCGCGCCGATCCCAACCCGGCGCAGGATCTTGGTTTCATGTTCAACCGCCACATCGAAGATCCGGACGGCAACGTCTGGGAGCTGCTGTGGATGAACCCGTCGGCCATGCAATAGCCCACAGGAATCGAAGCGGGCCAGGATGACAATGGAGAAGCGACCGGCATTCGCCTGTCGCTCCCGTCAGGCGCGCCGGCATCGGCTATTCAGCCGCCTCGGCATAGTGTGCCGGCACGTAGTTGAGGATGGGGCCAAGCCAGCGCTCGGCCTCGACCAACGGCATCGCCTTGCGGCGCGCATAATCCTCGACCTGGTCGCGCTCGATCTTGGCGACGCCGAAATAATAGCTTTCGGGATGCGCCAGATAGATCCCCGAGACGGATGAACCCGGCCACATCGCATAGCTTTCGGTCAGTCTCACGCCGGCATTGCCTTCGCCGTCGAGCAGCCGGAACAAAGTCGCCTTCTCCGTATGGTCGGGCTGAGCCGGATAGCCGGGCGCCGGTCGGATGCCGCGATAGGGTTCGCCGATCAGCTCGTCCGGCGCCAACGATTCGTCTGGCACGTAGCCCCAGAATTCCTTGCGCACCTTCTCATGCATGCGCTCGGCAAAGGCTTCGGCGAAGCGGTCGGCCAGCGCCTTGACCATGATCGAGGAATAGTCGTCGTTGGCGCGTTCGAAGCGTTCGGCGATCGCCACCTCCTCGATGCCGGCGGTGACGATGAAGCCGCCGATGTAATCGGCCTTGCCGCACTCCGCCGGCGCGACGAAATCCGACAGGGCAACATTGGCCTTGCCGTCGCGCTTGGTCAGTTGCTGGCGCAAGGTGAAGAACGTCGCCAGTTCCTGCGACCGCTTCTCGTCCGTAAACAGCCTGATGTCGTCGCCGACGGTGTTGGCCGGCCAGAAGCCGATGACGCCGCGCGGCGCGAACCATTTCTCGGCGATGATCTTGTTCAGCATCGCCTGCGCATCCTCGAACAGCTGGCGTGCGGCGGCACCTTGCGCCTCGTCTTCGAGTATTTTGGGATAGCGGCCCTTCAGCTCCCAGGTCTGGAAGAACGGCGTCCAATCGATGTAGCGCGCGAGCTCGGTCAGGTCCCAGTTCTCGAACACCTTCACGCCTGTGAAGGACGGCTTCGGCGGCTCATATTCGGACCAGTCTATCCGATGCGCATTGGCCCTCGCCTTGGCCAGCGGCAAACGCTGCTTGTCGGCTTCCGAGCGGGCATGCGCATCGGCGACCTTCTTGTATTCGGCGCGCACCGTATCGACAAAGCCGCGCTTGCTCTCGTTGGACAGCAAGGATGAGACCACGCCGACCGCGCGGCTGGCGTCGGTGACATAGACCGTCTGCCCCTTGCTGTAGCGCGGGTGGATCTTCACCGCCGTGTGCACGCGGCTGGTCGTCGCGCCGCCGATCAGCAGCGGAATGTCGAAGCCTTCACGCTCCATCTCGGCGGCCATGTGCGCCATCTCGTCCAGCGACGGCGTAATCAGGCCGGACAGGCCGATGATATCGACATTTTGCTCGCGCGCCGTCTGCAGGATCCTGGCCGCCGGCACCATGACGCCGAGATCGATGATCTCGTAATTGTTGCAGGCGAGAACCACGCCGACGATGTTCTTGCCGATGTCATGGACATCGCCCTTGACCGTCGCCATCAGGATTTTTCCGGCCGTTTTGCGTTCGCCATTGTCGATGCCGTTGGCGGCGTTTGCCAGCTTCTCGGCTTCCATGTGCGGCAGCAGTCCAGCCACCGCCTGCTTCATTACCCGCGCCGACTTCACCACTTGCGGCAGGAACATCTTTCCCGCGCCGAACAGATCACCGACGACGTTCATGCCGGCCATCAGCGGGCCTTCGATGACATGCAGCGGCCGCTCGGCGGCAAGCCGTGCTTCCTCGGTGTCGGCGTCGATGAATTCGGTGATGCCGTTGACCAGCGCATGGCTGATCCGCTGTTCGACAGTCCATTCGCGCCAGACGAGATCGCGCTCCTGCGCTTCCTTGCCGGCCGTGCCCTTGAAGCGTTCGGCGATCTCCAGCATGCGTTCGGTGGCGGTGCCGCCGGCCTTGGGCGCGCGGTTGAGCACGACATCCTCGCAGGCCTCGCGCAGATCAGGCTCGATCGTATCGTAGACGGCGAGCTGGCCGGCATTGACGATGCCCATGTCCATGCCGCGCTGGATGGCATGGTAAAGGAATACGGCATGCATGGCCTCGCGCACCGGCTCGTTGCCACGGAACGAGAAAGACAGGTTCGACACGCCGCCAGAAATGTGGACATGCGGCAGCGTGGCGGTGATCTCGCCGGCCGCCTCGATGAAGTCGACGCCGTAATTGTCGTGCTCCTCGATGCCGGTGGCGATGGCGAACACGTTGGGATCGAAGACGATGTCCTCGGGCGGGAAGCCGGCCTGCTCGGTGAGGAGCTTGTAGGCGCGGGTGCAGATCTCGACCTTGCGCGCCTTGGTGTCGGCCTGGCCATCCTCGTCGAAGGCCATGACGACGACGGCGGCGCCATAGGCGCGGACCAGCCTGGCATGATGCAGGAAGGCTTCTTCGCCCTCCTTCATCGAGATGGAGTTGACCAGCGGCTTGCCCTGCACGCATTTCAAGCCGGCTTCGATGATCTCCCATTTCGAACTGTCGACCATGACAGGAACGCGGGCGATGTCCGGCTCGGCGGCGATCAGGTTGAGGTATTCGACCATGGCCTTCTTCGAATCGATCAGACCCTCGTCCATGTTGATGTCGATGATCTGCGCGCCGTTGGCGACCTGGTCGCGGGCGACGTCGAGCGCGGCGACATAGTCGCCCGCCGTGATCAGTTTCCGGAACTTGGCCGAGCCGGTGACATTGGTTCGCTCGCCGACATTGACGAAGGGGATCTCGTCGGTGAGCGTGAATGGCTCCAGCCCGGACAGGCGCATCCTGGGCTCAATGTCCGGAATGGCGCGCGGCGGATACTTCCGCACCGCCTCGGCGATGGCGCGGATGTGCTCCGGCGTCGAGCCGCAGCAGCCGCCGACGACATTGACCAGTCCCTCACGCGCGAAATCCTCGATCTGGGCGGCCATGAAGTCCGGGCTTTCGTCATACCGGCCGAATTCGTTGGGCAGGCCGGCATTCGGATAAGCGCAGACAAAGGTGTCGGCGACACCGGATATTTCGGCCAGATGCGCTCGCATGGCGTTGGCGCCGAGCGCGCAGTTGAGGCCGATGGTGAAGGGGTTGGCATGGCGCACCGAATGCCAGAAGGCGGTCGGCGTCTGGCCCGACAGCGTGCGGCCGGAGAGGTCCGTGATGGTGCCCGATATCATCACGGGCAGGCGCACGCCCTTCTCGATGAAGATCTCTTCCGCCGCGAAGATCGCCGCCTTGGCGTTCAGCGTGTCGAAGATGGTCTCGATCAGGATGATGTCGGCGCCGCCATCGATCAACCCGCGCAGCTGCTCGCCATAGGCGAGGCGCAAATCGTCGAAGGTCACGGCGCGATAGCCGGGATTGTTGACGTCGGGCGACATCGAGGCGGTGCGGTTTGTCGGCCCGAGCGCTCCGGCGACAAACCTTCGTTTGCCGTCCTGCTGCTCGGCCCGAACAGCGGCGCGCCTGACCAGCCGCGCGCCATCGCGGTTCAGCGCATAGACGGCATCTTCCATGCCGTAGTCGGCCTGGGCGATCGAGGTCGAGGAGAAAGTATTGGTCTCCAGGATGTCGGCGCCTGCGATGGCGTATTGATAATGGATCTCCTCGATCGCCCCGGGCTGGGTCAGGATCAAAAGGTCGTTGTTGCCCTGCTGATGGCAGGCGCAGCCGGCGAAAGCCTCGCCGCGGAATTGGTCCTCGTTAAACCCGAGGCCCTGGATCTGGGTGCCCATGGCGCCGTCGAGGATGAGAATGCGCTCGCGTGCCGCCGCTGTCAGCGCGGCAAGCACTTCCGGGCCGTCCGGTTTTGCCGCGACGGGGCCGAACAATGCGTCCAGCGAGGCAGAATTCTGCGACATTTTTTATCCCTTTGGCGACAGGCCTTTTCATGTCACATAAGGATATCTTTATGTCAATATACGACAGATGCGCGTGATTGTCACCCACCCAACGCGAAGGCGGGTCCGTGGCGCCGGTTTCCGACGGACCTACGCTATGTCGACGCTTGCCAGGAAGCGGGCGAGGACCGGATTGAAGCGATCCGGCGAATCCCAGAACGGCGCGTGGCCGGATTTGTCGAGCAGATGGGTCTTGCCTTCCCATAGATTGGAGAATTTCACAGCGGAGACGAAATCGGTGTTGACGAATGGCTCGTCGATGCCGTTCAGAACGGCGATCGGCGGCGTCTTGCCGGCCACGATCTCGCGCTGGTTCCGGCCAGTGCCGGCCGCGAACTTTTCGAACATCAGGCGCCGCGCCCGTCCATCGGTGCGCGCCACCGTGTCGATGAGAAACGGCTCGAACGGCTCGCCGCAAGTGCTGCGCGCATAGGCCTCCACGTCGGCGCCGGTGAAGGTCTCCTGCCCGGCGAGATGCATATGCGGGCTCGGCTTGAATCCGCTACCGACCTCCTCGGGCGAGACAGGCGGCGTGCCGGTGATCATCAAGCCAAGCAGGCCGGGAAAGCGGTCGATCATCTCAAGCCCGATATGGCCGCCGAGCGACCAGCCGAAGACGATGGCCTTGTCGATGCCGAGCAGCCCGAGCACTTCGGTCATGGCATCGGCATAGCCTTCCATGCTGTAGGAACGCTCTGGATCGATCGCATCGCCGGACGCTCCATGGCCGGGTAGGTCGGGAGCGATGAGGTGATATCGCTCGCCCAACGGGCCGTCCAACTGGTTGCGGAAAACGGCACTGGAAGATGAATTGCCGTGGATCAGCATGACAGCGGTTCCCTGGCCGCTGGTCTCACGCACCGCGATCTTGCCGTGGCTGGTTTCAAGGGTCTTCTGCGAGATCGTCATTGTCCGCTCCGTCGGGACTTGCCCTGTTTTAATGCAGTTGCGCAGCAAAGCGCCACGGCTTCCATACCTTTGCGGGAACCATCTTCCCGGCCAGGTTGCGTTGAAAAATCCTTTTCAAATAAGAACAATTATGCGTAGATTGTCAATTATCCAACTCCCGATGAACGGGAGGAAAACAGGGAACAGCACGATGAAGCCCAAATCCGCCGCAAGTCGAATCCGCCATATGCTGATGAGCACGACGTTGATCGGCATGTTTGCCGCATCAGCCGCCCCCGCCTTTGCCGACGTCGTCAAGATCGGCCTGCTTGCGCCGCTCACCGGCCCTGCCGCGGCGGACGGCCAGGAATTCCAGCGCGGCGTGCAGATGGCCATCGACGAAGCGAACGCAGCCGGCGGCGTTGCCGGGGATACGTTCGAACTGGTGGTCGGCGACGTCAAGGATCAGTCCGCCGGCAACGTCACCAGCGCCGTCGAACGCCTGCTTGGCGATCCGGGCGTACACTTCATGCTGACCGGCTATGCCAGCCTGACCAATTTCGAGATCGACAACATGGCCGAGGCGGAAATGCCCTACATGCTGGCGGCCACCTCGCAGCAGACCAGGGACATCATCGCGCCGAGCCCCGACAAATACATGTGCTGCTGGTCACTGACGCCTTCCTTCGACGCCTACAACACCGACGTCACCCTGTTCGTCGAGAAGCTCGCGGCCGACGGCAAGATCACCCTGCCGACCAAGAAGGTCGCCATCATCTCGTCCGACAATGCCTATTCGAAGACCATCTCCGAAGGCATGAAGAAGACGTTCAAGGAGAAGGGCTGGACCATCACCGTCGACGAGATCGTACCCTTCGGCGAAGTGACCGACTGGCGTTCGATCCTCGCCAAGGTGCGCGAGAACGTTCCCGATGTCGTCATCAACACCGACTATCTGCCGGGCAATTCGGCGTCGTTCCTCAACCAGTTCCTCGAGCAGCCGACCAAGAGCCTCGTCTTCCTGCAATACGCGCCGAGCGTTCCGGAATTCGTCGAGCTGACCGGCAAGAAATCGGATGGCATCATCTACAACCTGCTCGGCGGCGCGCTGACGACGCCGAAGAACCCGCGCGCCGATGAGGTGGCAGCCAAGTTCAAGGCAAAATACGGCGTCGAGAGCGGCACCTACGGCGTCGGCCTCTACGAAATGACCAATGTCTATTTCGATGCGGTCAAGAAGGTCGGGGGCGCATCCGACCATGCGGCGATCATGAAGGCGCTGTCGGAGACCGACAAGCAGGTCGCGGAAGGGCGGCTGAAATTCGATCCCGCCACCCACCTGGCCACGCAGGGCGACGACTATATTCCGATCACCTTCTTCCAGATCTGGGATGGCCAGCGCACGCTGATCTCGCCTGAGAAATATGCCACCGGCGCCTTCAAGCTCCAGCCCTGGATGAAGTAGGGAATGGCCCTGCTTGAACTGGACGACGTGTCGAAGGCCTTCGGTTCGCTGAAGGCCGTCGATGGCGTGTCGTTCAAGGTCGAGGCCGGCGAGATCTTCGGTATCGCCGGCCCGAACGGCAGCGGCAAGAGCACGCTGTTCAACATCATCACCGGCATCCCGTTCGGGCCCGACCGGGGCAACATCCGCTTTGACGGCATTGCCATAAACGGCAAATCGGGACACGCCATCGCGCGCCTCGGCCTTGCCCGGACCTTTCAGCGGGAGACCAGCTTCGACGGGCTGACCGTATTCGAGAACGCGCTGATCGGCGCCAGCTACGGCAAGCAGGAAAAGACAGCGGCCACGGCCCGCAATGCCGCCGCCGAGGCGCTGGAGTTCGTCGGCCTGGGATCCCAGTCGTTCGGCCGGCTTGCCGGCGAATTGTCCGTGTTCGAGCGCAAATGCCTGATGCTTGCCACGGCGATCGCCATGCAGCCACGCATGCTCTTGCTCGACGAGCCGGCATCGAGCCTGACCAAACCCGAGATCGAGACGTCGATCGGCCTGATCCGCCGCACCGCCGAACGCGGCATCACCATCCTGTTGATCGAGCACGTGCTGACTTTCCTGATGAGCCTTTCGCAGCATCTGCTGGTGCTCAACAATGGCCGCGTCCTGGCCGCCGGCGATCCGGCAGGCGTGATCGCCGATCCGCACGTCATCGAGGCCTATCTCGGCACGAGGAGGTCGGCGGCGTGAATCCCATTCTCAGCGTCGAAGGCGTCACCGCCGGCTATGGCCGCGTCACCGTGCTGCACGATATCTCGCTGGAGGCCGGCCGTTTCGGCAATGTCGGCCTGTTCGGCCCCAACGGCCATGGCAAGACGACGCTGCTGCGTGCTATCTCCGGGCTTCTGCAGCCGAAGAGCGGCCGCATCCTGTTCGACGGGCAAGACATTGTCGGCCACAGCGCACGCGCCATCGTCGGCGCCGGCCTGATCCATGTGCCGCAAGGCAACCGGCTGTTTCCCGATCTCTCGATCGCCGACTGCATGGCGCTCGGCGCCTATTCGCCGCGGGCCCGGCCGCATGAGGCGGAAAACCGCGAAAAGGTGGTCAAGCTGTTCCCGAAACTGGCGGAACGCTGGCGCCAGCGCGTGCGCACGCTGTCGGGCGGCGAGCGCCAGATGGTGTCGATCGGCACGGCGCTGATGAGCCATCCGCGCCTGCTGATCCTCGACGAGCCGACGCTTGGGCTGGCGCCCAAGATCAAGGACGAGCTCTGCGCCTCCGTCATGGACATTTCGCGCGGCGGCGTACCGCTCATCGTCGTCGAGCAGGACATCGAATTCCTGCTGGAACTGACGCAGCAACTCTACCTCGTCAACCATGGCGCCGTTGCGACCGAGATCAAGCCGGGCGAAAGCCTCGACCACGGCGAGATCATGTCGATGTATTTTGGCCATTAGGAAAATCCGAAGATGAGCGCATTGGCGGAAATCCTGTTCGGCGGCCTGTTCCAGGGCTCGCTCTACGCCATGATGGCGGTCGGGCTGGCTCTGGTCTGGACGACGATCGGCGTGTTCAATTTCAGCCATGGCGTGTTCATGATGCTGGGCGCCTACATCGCCTGGCAGCTGGTCGAACTCGGCCTGCCGGCGGCGGTCGCCTTTCCCATCGCCGTCGTCGTCATGGCCGGCGTCGGCTGGATCCTGCAGGCGAGTGTCGTGCGGCCGCTGATCGGCCGACCCAACATCGTGCTGGTCGTCGTCATCACCACGCTGGCAGCCGGGTCGCTGATCGAGAACGGCGCGCTGACCATCTGGGGACCGCGCTCGAAGCAGATCCCGGCGCTGATCACCGGCAACACCACCATCGGCGGCGTCGGCGTCTCCCTGCACCAGATCGCCATCATCGTCATCACGCCGCTGATCCTGGCCGCACTTTGGATGTTCCTCAACCGCACGCGGCTCGGGCTGGCGCTGCGCGCCGTGGCGCAGAATGAAGATGCCAGCCATCTGGTCGGGCTGAACGTCACCGCGCTCTATGGGCTGGCCTTCGCCATTGCCGCGTCGCTTGCAGGCCTCGCCGGCATCTTCATGGGCGGCTATCGTTTCATGTCGCCGGTGATGGGCAGCGACCCGCTGCTCAAGGCGCTGATCGTCGTCGTCTTCGGCGGAATATCGAGCATCTCGGGACCGATCTTCGCCGCCTATCTGATCGGCTTCTTCGAGGCCGCCTGCAGCTATTATTTCGGCCTGTACTGGACGCCGGCGCTGCTGTTCGGCGTGCTGATCCTGACCCTGATGGTGCGCCCCGAGGGCATCTTTGCCAGCCGCTCCCGAGGCCTAGCATGACCGACACGACATCGCCGATCACCCTTAGCCACACAGAGGCGGCAACCCCGATCGCTCCCGGCCGCACGCCGTGGAAGCAGGAGGCCATCGGCTTCGTGCTCGGCTTCGCCTTTCTGGCACTGCTGCCGCTGATCTTCGGCGACACCTATGCCCGCCACATTCTGATCATGGCCTTCATCTATGCGATCGTCGCCTCGAACTGGGACCTCAGCCTCGGCTATGGCGGCGTCTTCAATTTCGGCCATCTGGCGCTGTTCGGCATCGGCGTCTATGCCTACAGCCTGCTCACCAAGCTGGCCGAATTCGACCCGTGGATCGCGCTGTTTGCCAGCGGTGTCATCGCCACCCTGGCGGCGATCCTGGTGACCATCCCGATCCTGCGGCTGAAGGGCATCTACATCATCCTGGTCACTTTCGGCTTCGCGCAGCTGGTGATGCAAGTAATCATCAGCCAGTCCGCCATCACCGGCGGCACGCAAGGGTTGGTGCGCATTCCCGGGCTATACGTGTTCGACCACAACATGGTCCGTGACGGCAAATCAGCCTATTTCTACATCGCGCTGGCGCTGCTGGTGGCGAGCACCCTGTTCCTGCGCGTGTTCGTGCGCTCACGCACCGGGGCCAGCATCGTCGCCTTGCGCGACAATGAGGAATACGCCATCAGCCGCGGCGTCTCGATCGTGCGCCAGCGCATGCTGACGCTTGCCGCGAGCGCCTTCTTCACCGGCATCGCCGGCGCCTTCTACGCCGCCTACCAGCGCAATGCCTCGATCGACGTCTTCGGCATGAGCCTTGCGACCATCATCCTGTCGATGGTGCTGCTTGGCGGCACCAGCACTATTTACGGCGCCATCATCGCCTCTTTCGTGCTGACGATCTTCGCCGAATGGATGGCCGATTTCGGCGCGTGGCGGCCGATGATCACGGCGGTGCTGATCATCGGCGTGATGCTGGCCTACCCGAGCGGCCTGGTCGGCATGATCAAGGCTTCATGGGGCGCCGTCGCCGGACGCCTGAAGCGCCCGGCCTGACCGTTTCGGACTGGCGGCTCCGCCTCAGCGGATGCCGCACCAGTCGATGACCGAAGCGGCGATCACCTTGGCGGTCTCGACCACCGATTCGACTTCGACATACTCGTCGGAACCGTGAAATCCGTCGCCTGACGGGCCGAAGATGACACCGTCGACGCCGGCGCCGGCATAGTGCGCGGCATCGCACACGGCGACGAAGCCACGCGCCTGCGGCGCCTTGCCGACCATGGCCTTGCGCTTCATCAGCGATCTCACCAGCGGATGGTCGACCGGCGTGTTCATCGGCGGAAAATGCAGCCCGCCGAGCTCCCATTGGATCGCAGGCGGGTTGTCGCGCAGCCACGCATCGGTCTGCGCGAAATGGTGGACGAACGCCTCGAAATCGCGGCGGTAGTCGGCCGAATTCTCGTCGGGCAGGAATTTCATGTCGAGATCGAGCACCGCGACATCGGGAATGATGGCCGGGTTGGTCATCACGGTCGGCAGGCCGTGCTCGCCAAGGCCGGTGCCGCCATGCATGACGCCGATGTTGATGGTGTTCATGCCGAGCGGCAGCAGCGGATGCGATTTTGCTCGCGTCCGGTCCAGCTCATACTGGCGCACGGCGGCAATGAAGCGGGCGGCGATCTCGATCGCATTGACGCCCGGCTCCAGCCGGTCCTTGTCGTGGCGCTGCGGATAGATCTCGTTGTAGCGCAGCGCCGAATGGGCGTTGCGGCCACGGATCGTCACCCGCGCCCATTCCAGCCCGCCTTCGACCGGCAGGACATCGCCCCAGGTCGGTTCGGCGACCAGCACCGCCTTGGCGAGCTTGCCCTTCTTCACCGCGTCCATGGCGCCGAAGCCGCCGGCTTCCTCGTCGACGACCGAGTGGATGGCGAGCCGGCCCTGCAGCGTGATGCCCGCCTTGCGGATCGCGCGCGCGGCGGCGATGCAAGCGGCGACGCCGCCCTTCATGTCGACGGCGCCGCGGCCATAGAGCCGGCCATTGGTGATTTCGCCGCCGAACGGATCGACCGACCAGTCCTTCATCGCGCCGACCGGCACGACGTCGATATGGCCGCACAGGATCAGGCTGCGGCTCTCGTCTCCCGCCCATTCGCCGACCAGATTGGGCCGCCCGGGCAAGGCATCCCATTGCTCTGTCCTGAACCCGTCCTGCTTGAGGATCGGTTCGAGCAGCGCCTGGACATCCGCCTCGCGGTTGATCGCCGGATTGGGCTCGAATTTGGGGTTGACCGAAGGGATGCGGACCATGTCGCGGGTCAGGCCGATCAACCAGTCGCGATCGGTCTCGATCTCAGCCTGCACGGCGTCGATGATGGTCTGGTTGTCGGGCATTGTCGCTTCCTTTTCTGCGTCGCGGCGCTTTGCATCGCTGCACTGAGCGCAACGACACTATTTCCTTGTGGCTTTGGATTTGGCGGCGTCGTCGGCCGATGACGATAGGACGGTATCGAGCGTGACCGCGTTGGCGCTGCGGATCTTCTCGATGTCCTCGATGCGCTTGCGCACCCCGGCGCCATGGCCCTCCAGCGCGTGGGCAAAGACGGTTTCCATCTGGGCAACGGCCGTCGCCAGCGTGTCGAACGGCGAGTTGGCGTCGATCGCCGCGACCATGGTCAGGTCCGCGATGTCAGATATCGGCGACAGCCAGACATCGGTGAACAGCAGGATGGAGACGCCGCGCTCCTTGGCCTGCTGGGCAAAGCTCACCACGTCCGACTGGTAGCGCCGGTAATCGAACACGACGAGGAGGTCGCGCTTGCCAAGGTCGATCAACAGGTCGAAATCGGCGGGACTCAACGAACCGATGTCGCGCACGCCGGAGCGGAACTGCAGGAGATAGCCGGCCAGCATGGAGGCGATATGCCGGCTGAACCGGCCGCCCAGCAGCACGACCTGGCCCTTGCTCTCGAGCAGCATGTTGACAGCGCGCGTGTAGGCCTGCACCGGCACAGCCGTGCGCGTACGCTCCAGGCTGTCGGAAACCGAATGGAAATAGGCAAGTGCGGTGCCTTCGCTGGAGCCGCCCGGACGCTTGGCCTCCATCATCAAAAGCGGCGAATGCAGCCTGGATTCGACTTCGGTGAGCAGGCGTGCCTGGAAATCGGCAAAGCCGACATAGCCAAGCTTGGTCATCAGCCGCGTCACGCTCGGGTCGCTGACGCCGGCGCGCCGTGCCAGCCGGGTTGCGGTGCCCAGCCCCGACATCGGGTAATCGGCGAGCAGGACCTGGACGATCTTCTCTTCCGCGGAGGTGAACGCCACGGTCGTGTTGGCCAGTTCTTCGCGGATCGACATGGTCATCGCCTATCGCTGACGGAAGATGATTATCTTACAATTTTGTGAAATGGTGTCAAATCTGGAAAAAGTTTTACAGGATTGAATCTAGCCGCGTAGATCGCCCGCATCCGCCAGAATCCAATCCTTGCTCACTGCCATATGCACTTTCGATCTCGCTTGAGTATCTTGGCGGCGAGCCTGGTTCTCACGGACCCCGTTTCGGGGCCGGTTGTTACGGACGTGAAGTGAGGGTCATAACCTCAATCCAAAACCCCATCAAAGCGTCATTGGTGAACTGGTGCCCGCCGAACACGGATCGTGACGAAGCTGAACTGGCATTCGAACTTTTTCGCCAGTTGATGCATCTTAAGTCCATGGGCTACGAAACTCATATCGTGCCGAGTGATGCCGAACTGGCCCTTGCCGCTCGGGGCGGCGATTGTGGTTGCCTCGGCCTGCTGCTGGAACGTCATCGCGCACGGCTCTATGCGATAGCGCTGAACATGCTCGGCTATGGGTCGGACGCCGAAGATGCTGTGCATGAGACTTTCCTGATCGCGCTGAGGCGCATCGGCGAACTCAAGGATCCGCAAGCCGTCGGTGGCTGGCTTCGCACTGTGTTGCACCGCTGTTGCCTGCAACAATTGCGTCGACGACGACGCGAGATCTTGACCGCCGACATTCCAGACCGCCCAGACGAACGCGCAAGCATTGAGGAGCGGCTGGAGAAAGTCGCGCTTCGCGAATGGGTTTGGGACGCGCTACGCAAGCTTCCCGAGCCGCTGCAGGCTACCGCCATGTTGCGCTATTTCGGAAGCTATCAGTCTTACGAGGAACTGGCCGCCATTCTGGGTGTCCCGATTGGGACGGTTCGCAGTCGTTTGTCGCAAGCCAAACGCAAGCTTGCCGAGATGCTGCTGGAAACGGCGGGCCTTGCCGACACAGAGGCTCGCTCGCAGTCTCGCGAGCGCCAGCGATTCTACTCCGAAATTTTCAATGGGCTCAACCAGCATGGCGAGCGTGACCGCTTCCTTGGGCACTTTGCAGAGGACCTGCATCTTGTCCGCGGGACGAGCAAACCAGTGCTGGGTCGCTCATTCCTTGCCTGGGAAGTCGACGCCGACACGGAAGCCGGCGTCCGCCTGGAACCGCAGCGCATTCTCAGCGCCAGCCAGGTCACCGTGATCGAGGGACTATTCGTCAATCCGCCGGAAGACCCTTTCCACTGCCCGCCGGGTGTCGTCCTGGTGATCTTTCAGCGAGACGGCAAGGCCCGACGCTTGCATCTTCATCTTTCGCCGCGTCCGCCTAGAATCGACGACGACTGATCGAACTTTTTCTCCCGTCCGTGACTCCTTACAGCACGCGGGCATCATCTGGCCCGGACGCAAATGGTTCCAAAGAGGAGAGAGATCATGTTCGCCTTCGCAGTTTCCCATGTTGCTTCCATCGCACACCACGGCGAGCTCGGGCCCAGCCGCTCGCGCCGCCTCCTTCACACGGCGTTCGCATCGACTGTCGTCTGCGCCACATTGTTGTCATCAGGCTTAGGCTGGGCCGGTCAAGCTGAGGTCGACGCCACCTATAAGGACGTCGAGCGGACGCTCGGCTCGGTGCCGACCTTTCTCCATCAGGTTTCAAAAGCAGCGCTGCCGGGCGCCTGGGCAGAGGTGAAGGCTCTGCAGTTCTCCAGCGAAACCGCCCTGCCGCCGAAGGTCAAGGCTCTGATCTCGCTCGCCGTCTCCGCACAAATTCCCTGCCAGTATTGCATCTGGGAAGACACCGAGAGCGCAAAACAGGCGGGCGCAACGGAGGACGAGATCGAAGAGGCCGTCGCTATCGCCGCTCTGTCACGGCACTGGAGCACGATCTTCAACGGCATGCAGGTCGACTTTGAGACCTTCAAGAAGGATCTCGGCGGCGACGCTCAGGCTGCCGCGCCTGCCAAGTAGCGCGAGCCTTGTCGGCACATTGTCGGGATTGGGGCCAGGCCGCGGCAACCATCGTCGGCATCCGCGGACCGGAATAGGGAGTGGAATTCTCATTTTACAGGGAGGTAAAGATGCCAGTAGTCTTCGGAGAAACCGTCAGCACAGTCAAAGATATCGTGTCCGTGCTAAAGAAACACGGTGACGCGGTGCGTGGCACCTATCGTGCCCGCTACCGCTTCGACCCGCAATCAGGCGATCCTTACACAACACCGCTACTGGAGCGACCGGCGAGCCTCAAGGACAATTCGCCGACCGCCGTCTTTCCCTGGGAGCAGATCTTTGCCGCGGCGGCTGTGTGCGCCGGCTCGGATTATCCGATGCTGGCAGCGCATGCGGGGGTCGATCTTCGTTCGGTCGATTTCATCGCGGAAGGCGTGTTCGACCCGCGTGGCGAGTTCGACGGACTTGATGGGCTCACGGCGCCCGTGGACGCCCGGCATTGCTACGTGTCCCTGCACCTCAGCGCGACCGTGTGTTCTTCGGCGCCCCGCGCCGATCTGGAGAAAATTCATGAGCGCGCGATCTCGCACAACATGGTGCTTGGCGCCCTTAGAGGAATTCCCATGACCAGCGAATTGGTGATTCACCAGGCGTGATCCTTGTCGCAGAACTCGCCCGCTGGGCGGTCTGTGGCTTAGTCCCGCCGGTTGCGGCCGGCGGGCCAAATGTGCCTCGTGCACGTTTGCGCCACCACGATCCTGGCAATTTCGCGGGGCGATCTGCTCGAAAGGCAACGGATGGCGGCCGACAGCAACGAGCCGACTGCCCGCTGCAGTAGCGCGCTGCTCGCCAAGTGTTATAGCGCGGAAGGGTTCGGCATTGCGAACCCCGTGACCGCCCCGGCCATCGATATGGCGCAACACATTTCGATACTGGATCGAACGGTGCTTTCGCCCTCTATTTGAAACTGGCGATGGGCAGGAATTTCACCGCGGAGCCGGTGAAGCGGCGGTGATCGGACGTCCGTCCCCGCGGTTGGAATCCATCGAGATAGACATGCTCCGGCGCCGTGCGGATGAAATTGGCGGCAATCATGGGCGCCCCTGTTGATGCGGCCCCACCGGTAATAGCGCGATCTGCCTCGGAATCGGGGCGCCGCTGGACACGATCGGCCTTGGGGTTCGTCCTGACGCGATCTTCTGGCTTTGACGCCGGCGCCGCGATCCGCTCGCCGGCCAGCCCGTCGTCGGGGTGATGCATGGCCAGCAAGACACCGATGGCATCGCCAGATTTGGCTGCTTCCAACTGGCGCGTCGGGCTTGACTGGCTTTCCGGCCGCCATGTCGGCAATGGGACGTTGAGCGCCATCATCTCCGGCGCGACGCTCGTGGCAGCGGCATCGGCATTCGCGGCGTCCGGCTTGGCAACGGCCAGCTCGGCCTGCGCCGTGGACGCGCCGGCGATTGCCAACGGTGCGGTTTCCGGGGTGGGAACGGGTGCCGTGAACTCGGCGCGCGGTGCGAAGGCCGGCAGCGGCACTGAGCCCGGCGCCATCGCCATGACGATCGCTTCAGGCGTCTTCCCCTTCTGCCCGGCAAGCGGTTCTTCGCCTGGATCGCTGCCAGCAATCTGGATGTCAGCCCGCTGGGCATCCTGCGGCGGCACGATAGCGATACCCTGTCCGGCCGGTCTGGGTTCGACGGACCTCGCCGGTTTGCGTGGCGCCGGCACCGCTTCGGCGACATCATCGGACTCGTCTGCGCCGCCCCCGCCCAAGAGCGTCGCCAGCAGGCCACGCGGCCTGCGTTGGCCGCCGTCGACGCTTGCCAGCTCGATGTTGGGCGTGCCGGCGCCCTTGCGCGATTTGTAGGCGGCAAACGCCTGCTCATAGCCGGGCAGCGGTTTGCCGTCGCTCGGCACATGCAGTGTGTTGCCGTTCGGAAATACCTTGGCGAGTTCCTGGCGGCTGATGCCCGGCCAATGCCGCACATTGCCGACATCCATGTGTATGAAAGGCGAACCGGAGGTGGGGTAATAACCCACGCCGCCGCCCTGCATTTTGAGGCCGATGTCGCGCAGTTTCTTCAGCGGCACATCCGGCAGGAAGAAGTCCATCGCGCGGCCAACCATGTGTTGGCTCTCCCGGGCCACACCCTTCGAGCGGCTGCGCAGCATGGCGTTCGTCGCCGGCGAACGATAGGCGCTGACCACATGGATATAGGCTGTCGAGCCGCTGGCGCGATAGGCCTGCCAGACAAGATCGAGCAGGCGCGGATCCATCTTCGTCGGTTCGTTGCGACGCCAGTCGCGCAGCATGAGATTGATCTTCTTCAATCCCGCCGGATCATAGCGCCCATTGCGCTTGAAGACGATTTCAGCCTTCTCGCCCGTATGGAGATGTTGAATCCTCAAAGCACGCGTCTCCGCGAACGCGCCGGTAGCGCACAGGCAAAGGAACGCTGCGATGATGGCAGGCAGGGTCCAAAGACGGGAAGCACCGGGGGCGTTTTGCACGTTTTCGCTCACGTTCATGCCTTGCACGTTCTTTTGTTTCGGGCGATTTAGATTTCCGCCCAGATCAGGAGCCTTTCGGCCCTCTTCCTGACAAGCATGGATCTGACCGGCGAAGACGGGCATCCATGCCACAATACGTCATGTCGATGAATAGCATCTTGGTTAATGAATCGTGTCTTGCCGGAATGCGCTTCGGCTGGATTTGCCTGTGGCAGCCATTTTCTGAAGCAATGAACCGCTGATCGGGTCTGCCGGCACGAGGGCCGCGCCATCCCATGTACCCGCCTCGCCCTCGCAAATGCAGAGGACGATCGTGCGGCAACAGGGATGTTGGAAACTGGTGCTGCGAGAGAGGATTGAACTCTCGACCTCTCCCTTACCAAGGGAGTGCTCTACCACTGAGCTACCGCAGCCGCTGATGGCGGGGCTTCTGCCATATCGAACCGGCAAGCGCAAGGCCAAGTGCAACGCTTCTGTGAAAGGCTTTGCCGGATGGCTTTTAATGACATGGCAGTGCCACAATGTTGGCTATCCCTGAACAGCAAGCTGGTGGGTCGCCGGCGGGATGGGCGATGGACGACAAGACAATTCCAGTGAAAAAGGATGGTCCACCGAAAAGCAGCGCAACAATCCGCAAGGATCGGCTCGCCGAGCAATTGCGCGCCAATCTGCAGAAGCGCAAGGCGCAGTCGCGCTCGCGGCGGACCGGCGAGGCCGACCTGCGTCCGGACGGGCTCGCTGCATCGAAGAAAATACAAAAAGATTAACTCAAATAGGTCACTCTTGGCCTGGGGTGGGCGAAATCCTATTTCTTGAACCAGATTGGCCAATGGTCTAGACGGGCCGCTACTCAAACGATTGAACCGGCCCTTTTTTGGCCGAGAGGGACGTTCTTCCATGGATCGCATCAGAATTGTCGGGGGCAACAAGCTCTCCGGAAGCATTCCGATCTCGGGCGCGAAAAACGCGGCGCTGCCTTTGATGATCGCCTCGCTTTTGACCGACGACACACTGACGCTGGAAAACGTGCCGCATCTGGCCGATGTTGAGCAGCTGATCCGCATCCTGGGCAATCACGGCGTCGATTATTCGGTCAATGGCCGCCGCGAGAAGCAGAATGAGGGCTATTCGCGCACCATCAACTTCTCCGCCCGCAACATCGTCGACACCACAGCGCCCTACGAGCTGGTGTCGAAGATGCGCGCCTCGTTCTGGGTGATCGGCCCGCTGCTGGCGCGCATGGGCGAAGCAAAAGTGTCGCTGCCGGGCGGTTGCGCCATCGGCACGCGGCCGGTCGATCTGTTCCTCGAGGGCCTCCAGGCGCTGGGCGCTGATATCGACGTCGACACCGGCTATGTCATCGCCAAGACCCGGAATGGCCGCCTTGTCGGCAACCGCTATATCTTCCCGAAGGTCTCGGTCGGCGCCACCCATGTGCTGATGATGGCCGCGGCACTCGCCAAGGGCGAGACGGTGCTGGAAAATGCCGCCTGCGAGCCCGAGATCGTCAATCTGGCCGAGTGCCTCAACGCCATGGGCGCGAAGATTTCCGGCGCCGGCACGCCAACCATTGCCATCGACGGCGTCGAATCGCTCTCCGGTGCGCGCGTGCGCGTCATTCCCGACCGCATCGAGACCGGCACCTATGCGATGGCCGTCGCCATGACCGGCGGCGACGTCGTGCTCGAAGGCGCGCGTGCGGACCTGCTGCAGACCGCACTGGACGTGATCGCCCAGACGGGTGCGGAGATCACGCCGACCAATTCCGGCATCCGGGTGAGGCGCAACGGCGCCGGCATTTCGCCGGTCGACGTGACGACAGCACCCTTCCCGGCCTTCCCGACCGATTTGCAGGCGCAGTTCATGGGCCTGATGACCATGGCCAAGGGTAAGTCGCGCATCACCGAGACGATCTTCGAGAACCGCTTCATGCATGTGCAGGAACTGGCGCGGCTCGGCGCTCACATCACGCTTTCGGGCCAGACGGCGATCGTCGACGGCGTGCCGAAGCTGAAGGGCGCGCCGGTCATGGCGACCGATCTTCGCGCCTCTGTCTCGCTGGTCATCGCCGGCCTGGCGGCGGAAGGCGAGACCACGGTCAACCGCGTCTACCACCTCGATCGCGGCTTCGAGCGGCTGGAAGAAAAGCTGTCCAACTGCGGCGCGGTGATCGAACGGATTTCGGCGTAGCCCGCGACCTCGGCTCCTCTCTAGCAGCGCAGGAGATTGGCGAAATCCTTCGCGGCAGCGTCCTTCTCCCCGTCACTATCCGGGGAGAAGTGCCCGGCAGGGCGATGAGGGGCAGCGCAGAGCTGCAGCTGTTGGTGCGGTTGCACCGATCGCCAAGACCGCCTAACAGAAGGCTGAACAATCAACCTTCAGGTGCGAAATCCGTATGACCGCCCTTAAGCTTATCGCGCTCGACGACCAGGATCTGAGCATCGTTTCGGCTCATGTCCAGGATGCCGTGCTGAAAGTCAGCGACCTCGAATTCCTCCCCGCGGCCAAGCGTTTCCTGCTGACCATGAACCGTTTCGTCTGGGAGGCAAAATCCGGCCTGTTTCGCCAGCATAATGAGCGACGGCAGGCCGTGCTGCATTTCGACCGCGTGCTCGGGGCCAAGACCAGCGGTATTGACCGCGACAAGCCTGCCGAAGTCCTGTCGCTGCTGGCGATCAGCTTCATCGAGATCAGCAAGCCGGCCGGCATCGTCGAGCTGATCTTCTCGGGCGGCGGTGCGATCATGCTCGACGTCGAGTGCATCGAGGCCCGTCTTGCCGACATCGGCGGGGCGTGGGAAGCCACCTCGCGCCCCATCCACAAGGCCTGAGCGTCCGATGGCCATCACGCTTCGTCAGTCCGATGCCGATTTCGAGCAACGTTTCGCCGCCTTCCTCACGACCAAGCGGGAGGTCTCCGCCGATGTCGATGCCGCGGTGCGCGACATCATCGCGCGCGTGCGCGCCGAGGGCGACGCGGCACTGATCGACTATACGCGGAAATTCGATCGCGCCGATTTGACCGGCCTCGGCATTGCCGTGTCTAAGGAAGACATCGCAACCGCCTACGAAACGGCCGACCCAAAGACGATCGAGGCGCTGGAGTTCGCGCGCGACCGCATCCGCTCGCATCATGAACGGCAGCGGCCGAAGGACGATCGCTATACAGATGCCGCCGGCGTCGAGCTCGGCTGGCGTTGGACGGCGATCGAGGCCGTCGGGCTCTATGTGCCGGGCGGTACGGCGAGCTATCCGAGCTCGGTGCTGATGAACGCCGTGCCGGCCAGAGTGGCCGGCGTCGAGCGCATCGTCATGGTCGTGCCGGCGCCGGGCGGCATCATCAATCCGCTGGTGCTGGTGGCAGCGGACATATCAGGCGTGTCCGAAATCTACCGCGTCGGCGGCGCGCAGGCGATCGCCGCCCTCGCCTATGGCACCGAGACAATCCGGCCGGTCGCCAAGATCGTCGGCCCGGGCAATGCCTATGTCGCGGCAGCCAAGCGCCAGGTTTTCGGCACCGTCGGCATCGACATGATCGCCGGGCCATCGGAAGTGCTTGTCGTGGCCGACGGCAGCAACGATCCGAACTGGATCGCTGCCGACCTGCTGGCCCAGGCAGAACACGACGCTTCGGCGCAGTCGATCCTGGTCACCGACGATCCGGCTTTCGGCATCGCGGTCGAACAGGCGGTCGAGCGCCAGTTGCAGAGCCTGCCACGCGCTGAAACGGCAGCGGCGAGCTGGCGCGATTTTGGTGCCGTGATCCAGGTGTCGACCATCGACGCCGCGCTGCCGCTGGTCGATCGCATCGCCGCCGAACATGTCGAACTGGCCATCGACGACGCCGAGGGCTTCCTGTCGCGGATGCGCAATGCCGGTGCGGTCTTTCTCGGCCGCCACACGCCGGAAGCCATCGGCGACTATGTCGGCGGCTCTAACCATGTGCTGCCGACGGCGCGCTCGGCGCGTTTCTCGTCCGGCCTGTCCGTGCTCGATTTCGTCAAGCGCACGTCGATCCTCAAGCTTGGACCGGAGCAGTTGCGTATCTTGGCGCCGGCGGCGATTGCGCTGGCCAAGGCGGAGGGTCTTGACGCGCATGGACGCTCCGTCGCCATACGGTTGAACATGTAGGCGGCGATGTCTGGCCCCGATCAAACCCGCGCCAGGCTGATCGATGTCGAACTCGATGAATCGATCGGCCGGTCAACGCCGGATGTCGAGCATGAACGTGCAGTGGCGATCTTCGACCTGATCGAGGAGAACAGTTTCCAGCCCGTCAATGACAGCGGCGACGGCCCTTACCGGCTGAAACTGTCGCTGGCCGAGCAGCGGCTGGTGTTTGCCGTGGCGCGCGAGGATGGCACCGCCGTCGTCACCCATATCCTGTCGCTGACGCCGCTCCGGCGCATCGTCAAGGATTACTACATGATCTGCGAAAGCTACTACGACGCCATCCGCTCCTCGACGCCGAGCCATATCGAGGCGATCGACATGGGCCGCCGCGGCCTGCACAATGAAGGTTCGCAGACGCTGATGGACCGGCTGTCCGGCAAGATCGACATCGACTTCGATACGGCGCGCCGGCTGTTCACGCTGGTCTGCGTGCTGCACTGGCGGGGCTAGCCCTGTCGCCCGGCGCCCTGCCCCGTTCGATCCTGTTCCTGTGCGGCATGAATGCCGTGCGCTCGCCAATGGCGGAGCAGCTGGCGCGCCGGATGCTGCCCGCCACCGTCTTTGTCGCTTCGGCCGGCGTTCGCGCCGGCGAGCGCGATCCGTTCGTCGATGCGGTGCTGGCCGAAGAAGATCTCACGCTGGGCGAGCGCCACCCAAGGACGATGGACGATCTCGAGGACGACTATTTCGACCTCATCGTCACGCTGGCACCCGAAGCGCACCACGCCGCACTCGAACTCACCCGCTCGCTCGCCGTCGAGGTCGAATATTGGCCGACGCCGGACCCGACCGACGCCGGTGGCACGCGCGAACAGATCATGGCAGCGTACCGGGACGTCCGCGAGCGGCTGAAGGTGCGCATAGGCCGACGTTTCTTGCTTCCAGAGGCAAAAAACGCGACGGATTAAGCGTGTTCACAAGCGGACGATTATCATATAGGTTCCGCCGAAATTCCGGCCAGGGTGCTGGAACTACCATCCAAGCAAAGGTATCGAATGCCGAAGGAAGAAGTCCTCGAGTTTCCGGGTGTCGTGACGGAATTGTTGCCGAACGCGATGTTCCGGGTAAAGCTCGAAAACGAACACGAAATCATCGCCCATACGGCCGGCCGCATGCGCAAGAACCGCATCCGCGTGCTGACCGGCGACAAGGTTCTGGTCGAGATGACGCCATACGACCTGACCAAGGGCCGCATCACCTATCGTTTCAAGTAAGCAAAGCCCGACTGGTCCGCGATGAGCATTTTGCAGAAGCTGGTGCTTGCCTCGGGTTCGCCGCGCCGAATCGAGCTCTTGCAGCAGGCCGGGATCGAGCCGGACCGCGTGCTGCCGGCCGATATCGACGAGACGCCGCTGCGTGCCGAGCATCCGCGCTCGCTGGCCAAGCGGCTGTCGAAGGAAAAGGCCGAAAAGGCGTTTGCGTCACTGAAGACCGAAGCCGACTATGCGCCGGGTTTCGTGCTGGCCGCCGACACGGTGGTTGCCGTCGGGCGGCGCATCCTGCCCAAGGCAGAAACCCTCGACGACGCCGCCAACTGTCTCGGGCTGTTGTCGGGCCGTTCGCATCGGGTCTATTCCGGCATCTGCCTTATCACCCCGGGTGGCAAGCTGCGCCAGCGCCTGGTCGAGACGCGGGTGCGTTTCAAGCGGCTGCCGCGCGAAGAGATCGACGCCTATATCGCCTCGGGCGAATGGCGCGGCAAGGCGGGCGGCTACGCCGTCCAGGGCCTCGCCGGCGCCTTCGTCGTCAAGCTGGTCGGCTCCTACACCAACATCGTCGGGCTGCCGCTGTATGAGACCATCGCGCTGCTGAGCGGCGAAGGCTTCAAGGTGCATGGCGGCTGGCTGGCGGGAACCCGGCTGTGAATTCCGATCCCAAAGTCACGCCCTTGCGCCCAAAGCGCCCCTGTCCCGAATGCGGCAAGCCCTCGGCGCGCGACAGCTTTCCGTTCTGCTCGACGCGCTGCAAGGACATCGACCTCAACCGCTGGCTGAAGGGCGCCTATGTCATCAAGGCCCGCGATGACGAGGAAGAGACGGATCCCGACGCTCCGAAATGAGGTCGTCAGGCGGCCTCGGTCTTGCGCGCCACCCGCGCCCAGCCCGGCAGCCAGTCGCCGTGAGCGGCCAAGAGATCGTCGACCAGTGACCAGATCTGGTCGAGATCGAGTTCGGCCGCGGTGTGCGGATCCATCATCGCCGCGTGGTAGATGTGCTCGCGGTTCTCGGTCATCAGAGCCCGCACCGTCAGTTCCTGCACGTTGATGTTGGTGCGGATCAGCGCGGTCAATTGCGGCGGCAGCTCGCCTATATAGGTCGGCTGGATGCCGGAGGCATCGACCAGGCACGGCACTTCGGCGGCGCAATCCCGAGGCAGCGAGGTGATGCAGCCATTGTTGCGGACATTGCCGTAGATCACCGACGGCTCGCCGGTCCAGACTGAATTCATGATCGAGGAGGCATATTCCCGGGACTGCTCTACCTCGATGCGATCGGCCGAGCGATAGGCTTCAGCCTGCCCCTTCCAGCGCTCGATCTGCTCGATGCAGCGCTTGGGATATTCATCAAGCGGGATGCCGTACTTCTCGATCAGGTCCGGGCGGCCGTCCTTGATGAAATAGGGCGTATATTCGGCAAAATGCTCCGAGCTCTCGGTGACGAAATAGCCGAGCCTGGTCAGCATCTCGTAGCGCACCTTGTTGGCACAGCGCGGGTTCCAGCCGGGCTTGGGCGCGCGGCCTTCGCGATAGGCGCGCACGAGATCTGGGTAGAGGTCGCGGTAGGAACCGTCCGGCTGGCGATGCTCGAACTTCAGATAGAACGCCATGTGGTTGATGCCGGCCGAGCGATAGCGGATCCCTTCGTAGGGAAGGTCGAGGTCTTCAGCCAGCTCCATTGCCGTGCCCTGCACCGAATGGCAGAGGCCGACCTGCCTGATCTCAGGGTATTTCTCTGCTATCGCCCAGGTGTTGATCGCCATCGGGTTGACATATTGCAGCATGATCGCCTGCGGGCAGACGGCGAGCATGTCTTCGCACACCTTCCACAGATGCGGCACGGTCCTTAAGCCCCGCATGATGCCGCCGACGCCGAGCGTGTCGGCGATCGTCTGGCGCAGGCCGTATTTCTTCGGCACCTCGAAGTCAGTGACGGTGCAGGGCTCGTAGCCCCCGATCTGGAAGGCGACGACGACGAAATCGGCGCCGGCCAGCGCCTTGCGCTGATCCGAATGGGTCTCGGTCTTCGCCTTGACGCCAAGCGTCGCGATCAGCTTGTTGACGACAATGGCGCTCTCTTCCAGCCGCTGCGGATTGATGTCCATCAGCGCGATCGTCGCGCCGGACAGCGACGGGCGCTGCAGCACGTCGCCGACAATGTTCTTCATGAACACCGTCGAGCCGGCGCCGATGAACGTGATCTTGGGATTTCTTGCCATGCTAACCTCCGGCATATGTTCAGGCCACATCGAAAGCGGCCCTGACGAGCCGTTCGGTGTAAGCGGTCTTGGGATTGGACAGGACGTCGTCGACGGGGCCCTGCTCGACGATCTTGCCGTTCTGCATGACGATCACGCGATGGCATAGCGCGCGCACCACCTTGAGGTCGTGCGAGATGAAGAGGTAGCTGAGGCCGCGCTCGTCCTGCAGCTTGCGCAGGAGGTCGATGATCTGCGCCTGGACGGAGAGGTCCAGCGCCGATGTCGGCTCGTCGAGCAGGATGAATTCTGGTTCGAGCGCTATGGCGCGGGCGATCGCGATCCGTTGTCGCTGGCCGCCGGAGAATTCGTGCGGAAACCGCGACAGAATATCGCCCGGCATGCCGGCGCTGACCAGCGCGTCGCGCACCCGTTCGACCCGCTCGCGCCGCGTCGCCCCTATGCTGTTGACGATCAGCCCTTCCTCGATGATCTGGCCGATCGTCATGCGCGGGTTGAGCGAGGAGAACGGATCCTGGAAGACGATCTGCATGCGCGAGCGCAACGGCCGCATCTCGGCCCGCGACAGGCCGTGGATCGGCTTGCCGTCGAAACGGATCTCGCCGCGCTTGGCGTCGATCAACCGGAGCAGGGCCTGGCCGAAGGTGGTCTTGCCGGAGCCGGACTCGCCGACCAGCCCCAGCGTCTCATGACGACAGAGTTTCAGGCTGAGATCGTCGACGGCGACCAATTCGCGCCAGTCGGGTTTCAGAAAGGTGCCGTGGCGCAGCATGAATGAGACGCGCACGCCGCTGGCCTCGAGAATGGTGCCACAACCCTCCGGCAGCGGCTTCGGCTGCCCGTGCGGCTCTGAAGCCAGCAGCCGCCTCGTATAGGGATGCCGCGGATCGCCGAACAGCCGTTCGGTGGCGTTGTGCTCGCACATTTCGCCATGCTGCATGACATAGACGTAGTCGGAGAACTGGCGCACCACGGTGAGGTCGTGGGTGATCAGGATCACCGCCATGCGCAGCTCTTTCTGCAGGCTGCGGATCAGGTTCAGGATCTGCGCCTGGACGGTGACATCGAGCGCCGTGGTCGGCTCATCGGCGATCAGCACGTCGGGATTGTTGGCCAGCGCCATGGCGATCATCACCCGCTGGCGTTGCCCGCCCGAGAGCTGATGCGGGTATTGTCTGAGCCGCGCGGCAGGATCGGGAATCTGCACGTGCTGCAGAAGTTCGAGCGCTCGCGCCCAAGCCTGTTTGCGGCTGACCTTACGATGCACCCGGATCGCCTCGACGATCTGGCTGCCGACCGTATAGATCGGGTTGAGCGAACTCATCGGCTCCTGGAAGATCATCGAGATGCGGTTGCCGCGCAGCTTGCGCCGGGCGCTCTCGGGAAATTTCAGGATGTTTTGCCCGTCATAACAGACGCTCGAGCCGGGCGACACCGTGGCGCGCCGTGACAGCAGGCCCATGACGGTGCGCGCCGTCACCGACTTGCCCGAACCGGATTCGCCGACGATGGCGATCGTCTCGCCGCGATAGAGCTGGAACGAGATGTCCTTGACCGCTTCGACGACGCCATGCTCCACCTTGAAGGCCACGGCGACGTTGCGGGCATCGATGATCGGCTGGTCCTGGCGTCCATCATGGTCGTGACGGACGATCGGTGCGAAGGATTCGGCGAGCGCGACGGACATCTCAGCACCTCAATAAGGGTCGACGGCGTCGCGCAGGCCGTCGCCCAGCGCGTTGAAGGCAAAGACGGTGACCAGCACAAAACCGACCGGCGACAGGATCCAGGGATAGGTGCCGATGACGGAATAGGTCGCGGTGTCCTGAAGCATCAGGCCCCACGAGATCAGCGGCGGCTTGACGGCGAAGCCGAGGAAACCGAGGAAGGATTCGAGCAGCACCACGGTCGGGATCGCCAGCGTCACGGCGACGATCACATGGCTCATCACATTGGGGAAGATGTGCTGCATGATGATGCGCCGGTCGGTGGCGCCGACCGCCATGGCGGCGCGCACATACTCGATCCGCGCCAGCGCCAGCGTCTTGCCGCGCACTTCGCGCGACATCTGCGCCCAGCCCAAGGCCGACATGACGATGATGACGAAAGCGAGGAAGACGTTGGTGGGAGCGGTGACCGGGATCAGTGTCGTCAGCGCCAGATAGAGCGGCAGCTGCGGGAAGGCGAGCACCAGTTCGACGAAGCGCTGCATCCAGACATCGAACCTGCCGCCGAAATAGCCGGAAACCATGCCGACGGTGGTGCCGATGACGGTGATGATGAAGACGACCGTCAGGGCGATCATCAGCGAGACGCGCGAGCCGTGGATGGCGCGCGACAGCACGTCACGGCCGAACTTGTCGGTGCCTAGGAAATGCACCGGCTGGCCGTCCAGCGAGCCGAACAGATGCCGGTCCGCCGGCAGCAGCCCAAACAGCTTGTAGGGCGCGCCATGCACGAAGAAACCGAGCAGCCTAGGATGATCATAGTCGGGGCCGACGACGGGCTGGAAAGTGACCGGATCGAGGTCCGCCGAATCGGCCAGCGCATAGACCCTCGGCCGTGCGGTGAAACCGCCGTCTCTGTCATGGAAGCTTGGCACCTGCGGCGGAGCGAAGCCGACATCCGTGACCTTCGGGTCCATTGGCGCGATGAATTCGGCGAATACGGCCATCACCAGCAGCAGCACGACGAGCCAGAGCCCGGCCATGCCGGTCCAGGAGCGCTTCAGC
Organism: Mesorhizobium sp. Primo-A; assembly: GCF_003997175.1. NCBI lineage: Bacteria > Pseudomonadati > Pseudomonadota > Alphaproteobacteria > Hyphomicrobiales > Phyllobacteriaceae > Mesorhizobium > Mesorhizobium sp. Primo-A. The sequence continues at coordinate 492,167 of NZ_RZTG01000002.1, read as the reverse complement.
CGGCGCCAGACAAGCGCCATGTAGCTTTCGTTGCCATGCGCCGGTTCGGCGACGATGGGCCCTTCGGCAGGCAGCGGTGGAGGGGATGGATCGCGCGCCAGCATCTCAACGCTCCCCGAACTGGCGCACGCGCGGATCGAGCAGCACGAGCAGCATGTCGGCGATGATGTTGCCGACGATGAGCGTCGCCGACAGGACCATCATGAAGGTGGCGGTGACATAGACGTCGCCGACAGCCATGGAGCCGACGATCGCCGGGCCGACGGTCGGCAGTGCGAAGATGATCGCCGTCTCGATCTCGCCGGTCAGCATATAGGGCAGCACCACGCCCTGATACATGATGAGCGGATGCAGCGCGTTGGGCACGGCGTGGCGCATGACGACGGCAGCACCCGTCAGCCCCTTGGCCCTTGCCGTCTCGACATATTGCGCGTTCAGCGTATCGAGCAGATTGCCGCGCATGACGCGCATATTGTAGGCGAGGCCGCCGAAAGTGGCGATCGCCACCACCGGCCAGACATGTTTGTCGAGGTCGACGAATTTGGCCCACGACCACGGCGCACCACCATATTGCGGCGAGAAGAATGAGCCGATCTCAGACACGTTGAACTGGAAGACCAGGAGATAGACGATGATCAGCGCCATCAGGAAGCGCGGCACCGTCATGCCGAGGAAGGAGATGGCCGACAGTGTCGAGTCGATCCAGGTGTATTGCCTTGTCGCCGCCCATATGCCGAATGTGATGCCCAGCACCGAGGCCAGCAGATGGCAGACCAGCGCCAGAAGGAGCGTGCGCGGCAGGCGCTCTCCGACCACATCGGCGACCGGTTTGTTGTAGTACAGGCTGTAGCCGAAATCGCCGCGGGTGACGATGCCGACGATCCAGTTGAGATACTGCACGGGCAGCGGCTTATCGAGGCCATGCTCGATGCGATAGGCCTTTGCCTGCGCGTCGGCCTCGGCAAAGGAAGCTCCACCCTGGTTGATCGCCTGCGAGCGGATGTAGTCGGCATAGTCACCCGGCGGCGCCTGGATGATGGCAAAGGTGGCCAGGCTCAAGATGGCGAGGACCGGGATTGCCGACGCTATGCGCGTGAGCAGGAATCGCAGCATGGACGGTTCATTTCCTTGTCTCGCCGATCGCGCCCTTGGTTGCGTCCGGAGGTTGGTTTGTCCGGCCGCGCCAGCGGCGCGGCCGGAGGTCTCTCAGTCAGGGAGGTAAACCTAATTCATCAGCCCCTTCTCTCCGGGTTTGCCGGGCAGCTCATCGGGGAACAATTCATATTTCGCCTGCTTGTCTGCGGCGACAAATACCCGTTCGCGGATGATCGAATCCTCGGCCCAGTTGAACATGAAGATCGGCGTGCCCTGCGGAATGTTCGAGAATCGCTTATTGACGATCAGCGCGCCGGGATATTCCGTCAGGCCGACATTGTAGACGTGCTCCGTCGAGATCTTCTGGAATTGTTTCATCAAGCTGGCGCGCTGGTCATTGTCCTGCGTGGAGACGAACTTGTTGACGATGTCGACGAGGTCCTTTTCGAACGGCATCACATCGACCTCGCCATTTTCCGGCGCACGATGGTCCCAGCTGGTGCGCGGGCCGACAGGGGCAAGCTGCACGGTGTTCTGCACCACCGAGGTCAGTTCCTGTTCGTTGCGCCGGACCAGCCAATCGAAGCGGCCGGAGTATTGCGAAGCGTCCCGCTGGGTGCCGTTGAGGCCGTTGAGCACGACCCGCAGCCCGAGCTTTTCCATCTGGGCGACGACGCCTTCGGCAAGGCTTTTGTCGGTCGTGTAGTCGTTGTTGACCAGCATCACGATCTCGACATTCTTGCCGCCGGCGGTGCCGGAAGGGAAATTCACGAAGCCGTCGCCGTCCGTATCCTTGAGGCCGGCCTTGGCGAGTTCAGCCTTGGCGCCATCGAGGTCGAAGGGGTAGTAGACCGTCGAATTGCGGTCGTAGAAGCTGGTTCCTGACGACAAGCCGCCGGGATAGATGGCGGTGAACGGCCCCTTGACCAGCGAGTCGCCGAGCGCCTTGCGGTCGAGCGCCATGGTGACGGCCTTGCGGAAATCCTCGTTGCGGTTCAGCTCGCGGATCGCCTGGCCGCGTTCGTCCGGATTGCCCCAGCCATTGGCGGAAAAATTAAAGCGCAGATTGTAGCCGATGAGCCGCGGGCCGAAAGCAAGACGGGCAGGCGCGTTCGCCTCCGCCGCACGCTTCAGCGAGGCGACGAAGTTTTCCGGCTGCTCCAGATTGGAAAAATCAGCCGCGCCGGCCACCGCCTGGACGTCGCGATCGGCCCAGGTCGACAGCTTGTAGTGCAGTTCGTTGAGATAGGGCAGTTGATTGCCCTTTTCGTCGACCTTCCAGTAATAGGGATTTCGGCGCATGACGATGATGTCGTCCGGCCGGTATTCGACCGGGACCCAGCCGCCCATCACCGGCATGTTCATGAATTCCGGCGGGAAGGCATTTTTGAACTGGTCATAGGTGTTCTTCGAATATTTCGGATGCTGCGGCTTCAGGATGTGCGCGGGACCAGGACAGAAGGTGCCGTAGGCCATGGCATACAGGTACTGCTTCGGGAAGGCGTCCTTGAAGGTCCATTCGACGGTGTAGTCGTCGATCTTCTTCAACGTCGTGCCGACGCCGAAGGTTTCCGGCGTGGCGCCGTTCAGCGGCGAGACGTTGGGATCGACGACCTCGTCGTCCCAGTAGAACATGACGTCGTCGGCATTGAACGGCACGCCGTCCGACCACTTCGCGCCTTCGATGAGGTGCATGGTCAGCTTGTGGCCATCGCTCGACCAATCCCAGCTCCTGGCCAGGTTCGGCAGCGGCTCGGTGTCCTTGGCCTCGACCTGGAACAGCGGGGCGGTGCGCGTCAGGCATTCGGAGAGGCCGATGTCGATGCCGCCCCAGCCTTGCGTCTGACCGGCGCCGTAGTTCCAGCCTTCCGGCCGCCCTCCGATGACGTGGCGCATCGTATCGCCATAGACGCCGATGCCGTCTTGCATATTGCCCGTCTTGAAGACCAGCGGCTCCTTCGGCAGCCTGTCTCTCACCGGCGGAAGCTTGCCGGTCTTGACGTATTTCTCGGTGACCCAGTCGGGCTCGTGATATTCGGGAAGCGCCTTGAACTCCAGAATGGAGTCGCGCGCGACATAATTGATCTTGCCTTCGGCGGGAAACGGTGTCGGCGCCGGCGGAACCGTCGGCTCGGAAGCGTATGCACTGAGTGCCGAGACCGAGACGCTCAGCGCCAGTCCGGCAGCAAGGCCGATATTGCGTAAATTCCTCACTGTCTCTCTCTCCCTCTTGTTGGTCCGGAGCGTTTGCACCCGCTCCGCCTCTCCTCGAATTCAAACGGCTTCGTGGCAGTGGATCCGCCTCCCATGGATCCACCATCACCGCATGAATTTCCAGCCGGCCCGTTTCAGCCGGCCCGTTTCAGCCGGCTTGCTTCAGCGCGGCTTTTTCGGCGCGCAATTCCTCGATCGAGCGAATGCTGCGCCGTGCGGCGCCCGCCCACTCGCGGGTCTTCACCTTGGATGTCGACAGCCGCTCCCTGGCGGCCGGAACCGCATGGGCGTATTGCGGCAGCCAGGCTGCCTGGGCGACGACCATTTCGTCGACCATCTGCCAGACCTCCTCCGGCGTCGAAACCGCGCCGACCAACGGGTCATGCAGCACGGCGAGCTTCAGAAGATCGATGTCGCCCGATATCGCGGCATGCACCGACATGCGCTGGACGTTGATCGAAGCGATGCAGGTGGCGGCGCAAGCCTCCGGCAACGTGATGCCGGCGGCCATGTTGATGCCGAAACGGTCGACGAAGCCCGGCGACTCGATGATGGCATCGTGCGGCAGGTTGGTGATCACCCCATTGTTCTTGACGTTGAAGTGGCCGCGATAGACGCGGTTGGTCTCCAGCGCCTCCAATATGTGGCTGGCATGCTCGTTGGAGCGTTTCTCGCGGTCGATCGGCTTGGACGCCGCTTCGAGGAACTGCGGATATTCCGTCTCGAACCAGTTGCGGGTTTCGGTGGAGTAGCGGAGATAGCCGCCGGTCTCGCCGTGAATCCAGTCGGACATATCGATCCAGCGCGTGATCTCGTCGGGACGTTTGCGGTACCAGGGCAGATATTCGGAAAGATGACCGTTGCTTTCGGTCGAATAGACGCCGAAGCGCTTCAGGACGTCGATGCGCAGCTTCTCCTGCCTGGAATAGACCGGATGCGCCTCGAAAGCGGCCACCAGTTCATCCTTGCCAATGGGGCGGCCGTTGAGGCGCAGATCGATGAACCAGGTCTGGTGGTTGATGCCGGAACAGACATAGTCGAGCTCCTGCGTGGACTTCGCGCCAAGCACCTCGGCGATCTGCTCGGCGCCGTGCTGGACGCCGTGACAGAGCCCGACAGTGTCGACCTTGCCGTATTCGATCGCCGCCCAGGTGTTCATCGCCATCGGGTTGGCGTAGTTCAGGAATTTGACGTTCGTCTCGGCGACCTCGCGTATGTCCTTGCAGAAATCCAGGATCACCGGAATGTTGCGCTGGCCATAGAGAATGCCGCCGGCACAGATCGTATCGCCGACGCACTGGTCGATGCCGTATTTCAAGGGAATGCGGATATCGTCGGCGTAGGCTTCGAGGCCGCCGACCCGCACGCAGCTGATGACGTAGCGAGCGCCTTCGAGCGCCTTGCGGCGGTCGGTGGTCGCCGTCACCGTGGTCGGCAACCTGTTTGCCTGGACGATCCTGTCGAGGATCGCCTTGATCATCTGAAGATTGTGCTCGCTGACGTCGGTCAGCGCGAATTCGATGTCCTTGAATTCGGGCACGCACAGGATGTCGGTGAACAATTTCTTGGTGAAGCCGACGCTGCCGGCACCGATGATAGCGATTTTGAAACTCATCAGCCGCACCTCATTCCATTTCGAATTGCAGGCAAGGAATGACAATGGGAGGCTCTAGCCACATGCCGCGACATGTATGCAGGACAAGCCGGAATCCGGCTCGCCAACCTCCCTGTCCGCTCCTTGACTGCGGATCTCTCTCGCTTTTCGATGGGGATTATGCGCTTATTCGCGAGCGCGACCAGAGAAGGATTATGCTTTCAGGGGTAATTTTGTGCTGCATGATTTGATAGAACACGGACAGTCCATGCGCACGATCTCGCTGCCGCGCGGCCGCCAGCGCCTGCACGCCATGCCGACGAGCACGGGCTACGAAGTGCGCGAGGACGAAATCTACGACTGGGACGGCCGCAAGCGCGGTCAGACACCGTTCACCGTGCTCCAGCACACGATCAGCGGGACTGGCCGGCTGCGCTACGAAAACCGCAACTACCGCTTGCAGAAGAACGACACATTGCTGGTGCTGGTGCCGCACAACCACCGTTACTGGCTGGCTGGAGATGAGCGCTGGGAATATTTCTGGATTTCGATGAACGGCGAGGAAGCGCTGCGCATCCACAAGTCGATCCTCAGCGTCTCGGGTCCTGTATTTCGGCTGCAGCCGGCGACAATCGATCATCTTGCCGATTGCAGCCTGCGCCTGATCAAAGGCGCCGCTTCGCCGGGTGCTGCTTCCGCGATAGCCTACGAGGCTGCGATGGCGCTCTATGACGATGTCTTCGGTTCCCATGCCTTCGCCGAAAAACTAAGCGCCATGCAGCCGGTCATCGATCACATCAACGCCAATCTCGACAAGCCGCTGCCGGTGGCGGACCTGGTCCAGATCAGCGGCCTCAGCCGAGCCCATTTCTCACGCTGTTTCGCCGAGAGCGAAGGCCTGCCTCCGGCCGAGTTCGTGCTGCAGCAGCGCCTGCAACGCGCGGCGAAGCTGCTGACCAAAGCGGATTTTTTGCCGGTGAAGGAGGTCGCCATCCTGTGCGGCTTCGAGGAAGCGAACTATTTTTCAAAGGTCTTCCGCCGCTGCTACGGCATCACACCGAGCCAATTCCGCACCACAGGCATGTACGCGAATTTGCGGACTCCGGCCAGGCGCGGCGTCAGGGCGTTCGATGACGAGACCTGACGCCGCCACGGTTAAACAGGCAGCCAACTAGGCAGCGCGCAGGCTGCCGCCGTCCAGCCATTCGAGATCGGCTTGCGAAAGCGTGATGTCGAGAGCGCGCAGGCTGTCGTCCAGTTCATCCAGCGTGCGTGGCCCGATCAGCGGGATGGAGGGGAAGGGCTGAGCGAGCACATAGGCCAGCGCAATATGGATCGGGCTCTTGCCCAGTCTCGCGGCAAGTTCGATCGCCCGGTCGCGGCGGCCGAAATTCCGCTCGGAGTACCAGACCCGCACCAGCTCCTCATTGTCTTGCTTGTCGCGACCCGCCCGATCGGTGAAGAAGCCGCGCCCTTGGCTCGACCAGGCGAAATTCGGCATCTTCCTGGATGTCAGCCAGGCCTTCCACGCATCCGTGGAGGACGTGACGCAGCCAGCCCAGATCGGCTCCAGCATTTCGGCCAGCGAGAAATTGTTGGACAGCGCACCGGGCTTTTGCTTGCCGGTGCGTTCGGCGTAGGCAATTGCCTCATCCATGCGTTCCATCGTCCAGTTCGAACCGCCGAACGGGCCGCGGATGCGGCCGGCCTTGACCTCGCGATCCATCGCATCGACGAATTCGCCGACCGGCACATCCGGATTGTCGCGGTGCATGAAGTAGACATCGACATGATCGGTCTGCAGGCGTTCGAGCGTCTGGTCGAGCTGCTTGCCGATCACATCAGGATAGCACAGCGGCGAGTGCGCGCCCTTGGCGATGACCACCGATTGCGCGCGCACGCCACGGTTTTTCAACCATTCGCCAAGCAGCTTCTCGGTATAGCCGCCGCCATAGACATAGCCGGTATCGAAGAGATTGCCGCCGGCCTCGAAAAAGGCATCGAGCAGGATCGAACCTGAGGAAAACGTACGGAAATCCTCGAAGCCGAGCGCCACCACCGATGCCGGTTTCGACAGGCCAGGAATGGTGCGCTTGGCGACCGCCGTGCCGCCGGACCGTAGCGGCCGGCCGGAGATGGTGTTGGTGCGCTGCTCGGCCTTCTCGATCCCGTATTCGAGGCCGGCTGCCGTCCGCCATTTGTCCAGCACACGCAAGGTGCCGAGGCTTTCCGCCCACGCCATGCCCGGCCAGGCGAATTCTTGGCCGCCGGCGCGGATCGCCTCGCCGGCTGCGTCGACCTCGAAGGAATAGACATGGCGCTTCTCGTCGACGCTGATGGTCTGGCGCGTACCATCGGAGGCGATGACGTCTATCCGGCCGAGACCGACATCGCGGTTGCCGCCGGCGAACCAGAAGTCCGGCACTTCGATGCGGCCCCTTGTGCCCAGGATGCGCAGCACATTGTCCTGGTTGAGCGAGATGCTGCAGGAGACTTCGGCGACAATGCCGCCGGGGAAATGCAGCAGCGCGGAGGCCCATTCGTCGACGCCGGACTGGCCCAGATGGGCGGTGCCGACCACCTTGTCTGGCTCGCTGAAGGGCTTTCCGACGGCCGCACCGGCAATCAGCCGGACCATCGAGACGGGATAGCCGCCGACATCGAGAATACCGCCGCCGGCGAGATCGTTGGCATAGAGCCGGTGCTGCGGCATGAAGCCCGGCATGGCGAAACCGAAGCTCGACTTGATCATCCTGATCTCGCCGATGACGCCGGACCTGATCAGCTCCACCAGCTTCTTGGTCTGCGGGTGCAACCGGTACATGAAGGCTTCGCCGAGGAATGTGCCGGCCTTGCGCGCAGCATGCATCATGGCGTCGGCCTCGAAGGCGGTCAGCGCCAGCGGCTTTTCGCACAGCACATGCTTTCCGGCCTCGGCCGCCTTGATCGCCCATTGCGCATGGCCTGGATGCGGTATCGAAATGTAGACGGCGTCGATGTCGGGGTCGGCGAGCAGCGCGTCGTAGCCGTCGAGGATACGGGCACCGGGAAAACGCTCGGCAAGCCCCGGCTTGGCGGGATTGCGTGCGCCGATGGCGACCAGCTTGCCGGTGTCCGAAGCGGCCACGCCACCGGCAAAGGACTGGGCGATGCTGCCCGGGCCGAGAATGCCCCAGCGAATGGGCGTGGTTGCGGTCATTGTCATTCTCCTTGAAGGCTGGAAAGGGCTGGCGGTCAGCGCAGCCGCAGTCCTTTTTCGTCGAACAGGTAGGATTTGCGGATGGAAACGGTGATCTCGGACGTGTCGGGGACCTTTGCCGCGTCGCGCTGGATCACCACGTCGTCACCGTTGGCCGTTCTGGCATAGAGGAAACTTGTGCCGCCCAGGTGCTCGATCACGTCGATGGCAACCACAAGGTCGGCGTCGCCTTCTCCGGCATTGCCGAAATGTTCGGGCCGCACACCGACAATGACCTTGCTGCCGATTTTTGGGCTGCCTATTTCGGGCGCAGTGCCAGTCAGCGGTAGCGTGATGCGGGTCTTCTCCTGGCCCGCCAGTTCGACCACGACGCCAGGTGCATCGTGCCCGACAACCCGGCCTTTGATGAAATTCATCTTCGGCGAGCCGACAAAGCCGGCGACGAACTGATTGTCGGGGTTGTCGTAGAGATCGAGTGGCCGGCCGATCTGCTCGATATGGCCGGCGCGCATCACGACGATCCTGTCGGCGAGCGTCATCGCCTCGGTCTGGTCGTGGGTGACATAGATCATTGTCGTGCCCAGTTCCTTATGGAGCCGGGAGATCTCGACGCGCATCTGGACGCGCAATTCGGCGTCGAGATTGGAGAGCGGCTCATCGAACAGAAACACCTGCGGTTCGCGTACGATGGCGCGGCCGATGGCGACGCGCTGGCGCTGGCCGCCTGAGAGTTTTTTCGGGCGCCTGTCCATCAATTCGCTGATGCGCAGGATCTCGGACGCCCGCTTCACCCGCCGTTCGGTGTCGGCTTTTGGATTGCCGGTCATGCGCAGGCCGAAAGAGAGGTTCTGTTCGACGCTCATATGCGGATACAGCGCGTAGGACTGGAACACCATGGCGATGCCGCGGTCGGCCGCCTCGACATCATTGACCACCTTGCCGCCGATGGCGATTTCGCCGCCGCTGATGTCCTCGAGCCCGGCGATCATCCTGAGCAGCGTCGATTTTCCGCAGCCGGAGGGGCCGACGAAGACGACGAACTCGCCGTCCTTGATGTCCATGCTGGCGCCATGGACGACCTCGAAGACGCCGAAGCGCTTGACGACATTGGTGAGCGTGACCGTTGCCATGCTGCCCCTTACTTGACCGCGCCGGCGGCAATGCCGGCGATGAAATGGCGCTGCAGCAGCACGAAGACGACCAGCATCGGCACCGTCAGCATTACAGCGCCCGCCATGATGCCGCCCCATGACACCTTGGTGAGGCCGATCAGCGTGCCGAGCGCCACCGGCGCCGTCATCGAACCAGGCTGGCTGTTGATCAAAAGCGGCCACAGATAATTGTTCCAGGAGGCGAGGAACAGGATGATGGCGAGTGCGGCCAGCATCGGCCGCGCCAAAGGCAGCGCGACAAAGAGGAAGATGCGCCACTCCTTCACGCCCTCGACGCGCGCCGCATCGAAGAGGTCGTCCGGCATCATCGAAAAACTCTGCCGCATGAACAGCACGCCGAGCGAATTGAACAGCGGCGGAACGATCAGCGCCACCCAGGTGTTGGCGAGCTTGAAGTCGCGCGCCACCATGATGAACTGCGGGATCAGCACGACCGCATAGGGCAGCGTTATGGTGCCCAGTATGATGGCGACGACCGCGCCCTTGCCGAAGAACTGGTATCGGGCCAGCGCCCAGCCGGCCATCGACGTCAGCAGCACCGACAGGATGGTGTAGGTCACCGCCACCGAGACCGAAATGCCGATGGCGCCGACGAAGTTCGTGTCACGCTGCAGATTGTTGAAATTGTCGATGAAATTGCCGTGCGGCAAAAGCTCGATGCCGGGGCTGAAGATGCCGTTGTCGGGCATGGTCGAGAACACCACCATCATCCACAGCGGAAACAGCCAGATCAGCGCCAGCGGCGTCAGGAACAGATGCAGAGCGATGCTGCGTCCCAGCCTGGCGGAGGAGCGCGAACTCATTTCGGTTCCCTCGTCAGCCACAGCTGCGCCAGCGTGATGGCGATCGCCAGCCCGGCCATGGTGTAGGCGACGGCCGAGGCGTAGCCGAAGTTGAGCGACCGAAAGCCCTGGCGGTAAAGCAGCAGGCCAAGCGTCTCCGTGCCGCCGCCCGGCCCGCCGCGCTCGGTGATCAGGAAGGGCTCGGTGAACAGCTGCATGGTGCCGATGATCGACAGCACGAGACAGAACACGATGACCGGCTTCAGCAGCGGCAGGGTGATGTAGAAGAACTGCTTGAGCTTGCTGACGCGGTCGAGCGTCGCCGCCTCGTAGACGTCTTCGGGAATGGACTGCATGCCGGCGAGCAGGATGATGGCGTTGTAACCGGCCCAGCGCCAGGTCACCGCGATCATGATCAGCGCCATCGCCGGCGTGACGTTGGAGAACCAGTCGATCTTGGGCAGGCCGACGCTGTTCAGGAGCTTGTTGATGATGCCGAAATCGAGGTTGAACATCAGCCGGAACACCGCCGAATAGGCAACCTCGCCGACCACGACCGGGGCGAAGAAGGCGAAGCGGTAGAGGCCACGCGCCTTCAAGAGCGGCGAGTTCAAAAGCACCGCCATGACGAGCGCCAGCGAGATCATCACCGGCACCTGGATGACCAGGATGAGCAGCGTGTTCTTCAGGGCGTTGAAGAAGGCCGGATCGCCGATCAACCGGCCCCAGTTGAAGCTCGGCGCGAACCGCCACGGCACGGTGCGCGTTGCCTGGAAGGAGATCATGAAGGAGCTGATGATCGGCCACACCCAGAAGATCGCGAAGATCAGCAGATAGGGCGTGAGGAAGCGATAGGCCGTGGCGTTACGATTGCGCATCTTGCTCCTCCTTCTACCGCTTGTTGTTTCACGCCGTCGCCTGGGTCTTCCCTTCTCCCCTTGTGGGAGAAGGTGTCGCCGAAGGCGACGGATGAGGGGGTGTTCCAGAGAACGCAAACGTCTCACTCCGCTGGAGCACCCGTCATCCGTCTCGGCGCTATCGCGCCGATCCACCTTCTCCCACAAGGGGAGAAGGAGAAGCGGTGATCAAGATTTGACGGGCAGTCCGGTCGCCGCCGCGATCTGGCTTGCGGCATCGTCGAGCGCCGCCTTGGCGTCAGGATAGCCGCCGGCCAGATACTTGGTCTGCACGGCGCGGACGATGATTTCGGCGTCGCTCTGGAACTGCGTGCCGCGGCTCGGAACAACCTTCGGCAAGGTGCCGAGAATGTCCTTCCATACCGCCTGGCCGCCCCAGTAAGACAGGCCTTGTGCGACATAGGGATCGTCGAGTGCCGAGACCAGGGACGGTACCAGGCCGAACTCCTTCAGCATCGTGATCTGGCCTTCATTGGTTCCGAGCGTGTATTTCAGATAGGCGTAGGCAGCCTCCTTGTTCTTGGAAGCCGAGGTGATGGCCAGCGAGGACCCGCCGAGATTGGCGGCGCGCGGCCCGTCGGCGGTGAGGCTCGGCATCAGATAGACGCCCCATTTGCCGTTTTCGCCGGCAGATTCGGTGCGAATGGTGCCCTCATACCAGCCGCCATAGATCTGGGTGGCGACGGTGCCGGCGGTGTTGTTGGTGATCTTGGTGCCCCAGTCGGCCGACGAGATGATGCCGGCGTCCTTCATCTCCTTGACCTTGGTCATGGCATCGATGCATTTGGGCTGGTTGACCGTGATCGATTGTCCGTCCTCGGAGAAATAGGCGCAGCCCTGTTCGTTGGAGATCATGCGGAAGAATTCCGAGTCGCCATTGAAATCGGCATTGGTCATCGAGACGCCAGGATTGGCGGCCTGGATTTTCTTGCCGGCGGCGATGAAATCGTCCCAGGTCTTGATCGAAGCCGGATCGACGCCGGCCTTTTCGTAGAAGTCGCGGCGATAAAAGGCGGCCACCGGGCCGGAATCCCACGGCATCGCGTAGGCCTTGTCGCCCACTTCCAACTCGGTGCGCTTGAAATCGGGGAATTTTTTCTGGTCGTCGGCTGTGTAACCGAGCGTATGCAGGTCGACGAAGCAGTCGGGGAACTGGCTCCAGTAATTCTCGGCCTCGCCGTTCTCGATGGTGACGACATCAGGCAGCCCGACGCCGCCGGCGGCGCAGCCGGCGATCGACTTGTCGTAAGTCGGCTGGTTGCCGAGATCCTGGACCGTGACCTTGACGTCGGGAAATTGCTTGTTGAAGCCGGCAATGGTCGCTTTCAGCGATGAAGCCGCGACATTCCAGCTCCAGATGGTGATTTCGCCGGATTGCGCGAAGGCCGGGGCTGAGCCCAGGGCAAGCGCGAGCGCGGCGCAGGTCATTGTGATGCGCATTGAAATCCTCCCATTTCATTTGCTCTCTCACTGTGAGCGTGGCTAGACTATGCACCGGGCAAGGCCTGTCGCCGTCAAAGGGAATATGAAATTGGCGGAAAGTAAGATGCCTGAACGGCCGTTCTACCAGCCTGGGGCCAGCAGCGTGGAAGGCCTGCCGCTGCTCCTGCAGATGTTTCACACCAATCCGTTGGTGATGCTCAAGCCGCATTGGCACGCCCAGGTCGAGGTTAATTTCATCGTGCGCGGCAGCGTGCATTACCGCATGAACGACCACGAGATTTCGCTTTCGGCCGGCGAGATGTGCCTGTTCTGGGGTGGCCTGCCGCACCAGATGGACGATTTGTCCGACGACGCCATCTATGCCGGAGCGCATCTGCCGCTGGTGCATTTCTTCCGGCTGCACCTGCCCACGGACATAAGGCACCGGCTGATGACGGGCGCAACACTGGTGACATCGGCCACCGACCAGTCCGACAACCATAATTTCGAGCGCTGGAACCGCTACGCCCGGTCCGGCGACCAGGCCAAGGCCGAACATGCCGTCAACGAATTGCTGCTGCGGCTGGAGCGAGTGCGGTTCGAGCCCTATCGGCTGGTATCCGCAACTCCGACCGACCAAGAAACAGGCAGCCCCTTTGACCAGCAATCGTCGCGGAATGTCGGACGCATGTGCGATTTCATCGCCGAAAACTTCCTCTATGACATCGATTGCGTGAACATCGCCGCGGCCGCCGACATCCATCCCAAATACGCCATGAGCCTGTTCAAGAAATCCACCGGCATGACGCTCAATGAGTATGTGAACCTGTTGCGGCTGAGCTATGCGCAGGCGCTTTTGATGCATCAGGACGCCAATGTGCTGCGTGTCGCCATGGATTCGGGTTTCGGCTCGCTCAGCGCCTTCAACAAGTCGTTCCGCAAGCTCGCCGGCATGTCGCCTTCCGATTTTCGGCGCGGCGTGACCGGCGCCAGATAGGCGATGGCGACTTGCGGGCGCCCAGTGCCGCGAGCATTGCTGCGCCTCGACCGCCGGCTAAAAGACATGTCACGGCGTTTCAGCCTGCAATAACGACGCCGACCAGGGTGAAGAAGGCCAGATAGTGCCATGCCGTGCGCGATTCCGGCCCGCAAGCGGCATGGAAACCCGGGCGCCGCACGGCATCGCTTTTCCTGCCTGAAATCGCCACCTAGGCGCTGGACAGGCCGAATTCCCGTGCTATAACCCACGCGCTTTCAAGGGGCGCCCCACGGCGCCTCGATGAATTCCGGCCTGCGAGTTTTCGTTTGCCGGAACAGGCCCAGATAGCTCAGTTGGTAGAGCAGCGGACTGAAAATCCGCGTGTCGGTGGTTCGAATCCGCCTCTGGGCACCATCCCCTCCTGGTCCGTTCTGGGCACCCCCCGTCGCGTCGCCGCCTGCATCGCCAAGTGGAATCACTTTGCGCACATTGGCCCGCCGGCGGATTTAATTTGCTTGGCCACCCCTCAACCCTGGGGCAAACTGCCCGTTGGGGCTGCAGGAGGTGAAATGAGAGCACGCGCAGCAACGCTTGGGGATCTGGAGGATGTCTTTCGCGGTCTGTCCAAGCGAATGTCGGACGAATACGTCGCTGCCGGCAAGGACAGCAAGATCGCCTACGACAACCTTATGATGAATTTGAAGGAGGGCCGCGCGCACGCGCTTGTCGAGGGTGACAAGGCCGTGGCGATCATCGCCTGGCATGAGAACAGCGACGCCGCCGACACGCTGTTCGCCGCACGGGAGGACTTCTTCCGGGCCACGACCGTCCGTTTCTGCAAGCGGCATATCAGGCATATCCAGGCGCTCGCCGGCAACCTCGCCATCCATTCGCGCAGTTGGCTCCAGGGGCCGGATGTCGCAAGATGGTTCGGCGTCATCGGCTATGTCGAGCGCGGCCGGGAGAACGGCGCCACTTTGTTCGAGCTGCCGCCGGCTCGCATCGGCTAGGAAACCCTGGGCTGGTCAAGATCCCTTGCCGCAAACACCGCCACCCTCTCGCGATCGCCCGCACAGGTTCGTCGATGCGGGTCACCGTCTTCGGCTCCAGGATCCCTTGCTCGGCGGCCTTCTGAACTGCCTTAGCAAGCGGCTTGCGCCGGGCGCCGATTGGCGGGATGTTATGGGAGGGCAACCGGGGGGCAAACCGGCACGCCGAGACAGATATGGCTGCTGGAAATGTCACGAGCTTGCTTCGCCTTTCTTGCCTTTGTTGCCTTGGTGAGGCCGGTAGGGGCAGGCGAGTGGACGTCTCATCTGCTTGACCGCCCAAGCCTGGCAACCGCCTATTTTCGCCAAGCCGATCTTGTGACTGCATACGCGACCGCAATGGCGCGCTTCCGTCTGCAGCTCGCAGGGCGTGCCGGCGAAAACAACCTTGCGGTCCCTCTCGAACCACTGCTTTTGCGGGCGGAATTCCGTGCGCGGACATGGCGCTCGGCGGACGGCAGCCTGTTGCAAGGCTTCGCCGGCAAGGGCGGCTTCCGGCTGACTATCGGCAACTGCCTGGCGCGCATCTGCGCTGCCAGCGAATGCAGCGATGCCGGTTGGCCGGTTTACGCCTGCAGCGACGGAGGCAAGCGCAAGATGTCCGTCACGGATTTTGTGACGGCAAACTTCGGCGGCGTCTCCTACCGCCGATTGAGCGCCTCCCCTTCACAGGAATGACAGCGCCGACCGTCTTGCTGCGGCGTTCAGCAAAGGGCGGTGTCCCTCCTCACCGCAAACGCCGCCTGCACCGCGCGATTGACGGTGACCGGCAGGATCGACATGTGGTTCTCGCCGGCATGCAGTTCGAAACTGGCGCGCACGCCCGGGAGAGCATCAAGACGCTGCGCCATTGCCCGCGCGAATGCGTCGGTGCGTGTCACCTTTTTCTGCTTCAGGCGCTTTTCCTCGTCCTCGGCGCCAATCTGGAACGGCGCCAGCTTCTCGGTCTCGTACTCGCCGGCCGACAGGATCATGGTCGCCGCCAAACCATCGGGAATGGCGGCCTCGAAGGCTTCGAGAAAGCGGTCGATGGCACGCTCTTCCCAATAGATGGCGGGGCTCGCCGCGATCCAGGTCTGAAAGGAAGAAGGCCGCGTGAACAGGGCGTAGAGCGCAAACAGGCCACCGAAAGAATGGCCGTAAAGCGCCTGGCGGCTGGCATCGACCGTGACCCGGCTGGCGACCCACGGCTTCAGCTCATCCTCGATGAAAGCAAGGAATTTCCCTGCCCCACCGGTCCGGACTTCGGACGTGCCTTCGTGGAAGGGCGGGTAGGTCTTGCCTGGCGGCGGGCCGAGATCCCATGAGCGGCGCAGCGGATCATAGGCGCCGTCGACGGGATAGCCGATGGCGACGATGACGCCCCAGCCGACATTGGTGCCCGTGGGATAGAAGGCCTGCGCGCGCATGGCGTCGACCGCCGTGCCGATGACGGCGTTGCCGTCGGTCATGTAGAGGACCGGCCAGCCGGCCTCGGGCACCGGCCCGGACGGCACATGCAGGAATATCCGCCAGGGCGCGCCGCCCTGCGCCGGAACAAGATCGTGGACCGCCGTGTTGGCGATCAGGGCTGGCGTCGCGTTGGACATGGATATCTTGGACATGGATATCTCCAGGCAAAACGGTCAGCGGCGGCGCAGCAGCCACATCAGCACCGGGCCGCCGATCAACGTGGCGACGAGACCGGCCGGGATCTGGCGCGGGAAGATGGCGATCCGGCCCACCCAGTCGGCGGCGACCATGATCAGCGCGCCGGCGAGCACCGCGCCAATGGCCTGCGGCAGCGCACGGGAAAGGCCAAGGCGACGAGCAAGATGCGGCGCCATAAGGCCGATGAAGGTCAGCGGACCGACGATCAGCGTCGAAGCCGCGGTGAGTGCCGCGACGGCCAGCAGCACGAGAAGCCGCGCCCTCTTCAGGTTGATGCCAAGGCCCTGAACGGCGGCGGAGCCGAGCGGCAGGATGTCGAGCCAGCGCATGAAGAAAGGCGCGAGCGCGAAGAGGCAGACCGCGATACCACCGGTCAGCAGGGCGTCACCGACATCGACGCCATAGGTCGAACCGGTCAGCCAGTTGAGCAGCAGCATGGCGCGAGGATCGCCGGTCGCGGTGAGCACCAGGATCAGCGCGTCGAACAAGGCCGTCAGGGCAACGCCGGCAAGCAGCAGCCGCTCCGGCGCATAGGCGGCACGACGGCCGATCGCCAGCGTCACCAGCAAAGCGGCGAAGGCCCCGATCGTTGCCGCCGCCGTCTGAACCGGGCGCCCGGCATCGACGAGCGCAAACAGCGCCACCATCATGCCAAGGGCGGCACCGGCACTGATGCCCAGCACTTCGGGGCTGGCCATCGGATTGCCGGTCAGCCGCTGCATCATCAGCCCGGCAAGCGCCAGCATCGCCCCGGCACTCAGCGCGGCAAGCACGCGAGGCCACCGCCACGACAGCAAAGGCTGCAGCTCGTCGCCGAAGGCGAAGGTCCAGCCATGCGGACCCGGTTCATGGAGCAGGGCCAGCCCGAGCAGCAGAAGCAGAGCCAGGCCGAGTGCCATGAGAACAAGGCCGGGCCGGCTTGCGCGCGGCAGGCGCACGGCCATCAAGGTCGGGGCTTCCGAGCCAAGCGCAAGGCGCGGCAGCAGCCAGAGCAGCAGCGGCGCACCGAGAAGTGCTGTGATCGCTCCGGTCGGCAGCAGGTCGCCTTGCGGCCCGGTGGCGATCTGCACGCCTTGATCGGCGGCCCACAGCAACGCGCCGCCGATCAGCGGCGCCATCACCAGTTGTTGGCCAAGCCGCCGGCCACCGCCGATGCGCGCGAGCGTCGCCGCGGCCAGGCCGACGAAGCCGATGACGCCGACAGCGGCAACGACAAACGCGATCAGCGCGACGGCGGCCGCCAGTCCGGCGAAGCGATAGGCGCCGAGCGGCACGCCAAGGCTGCGCGCGCCTTCATCGTCGAGGCCAAGCAGGGTCAGGGGCCGCACCATGAAGAAGATCGCAAGCGCAGCAGTGCCGATGCGGGGCAAAAGCCACAGCGTCGTCGACCAATCCTGCTGGCCGAGCGAACCGGCGCCCCAGATGAACAGGCTGGCCAGCCATTCATGCCGCAGCACGATGAGAGCGGCACCGATGGCGCCGGCATAGAGGCTGACCACAAGCCCCGCCAGCACCACCGAAAGCGGCGACAGGCCCTTGTGCCAGGACAGAGCGATGACGGCGGCAAGGGCCATAAATGCGCCGGCCAGCGCCACCCATTCGCGGCCGAAGGCAAGCAGGGACGGTGACAGAAGCGTCGCCAGTGCCAGCGCCAGATAGGCGCCGGCCGAGACGCCAACGGTTTCAGGCGAGGCGAGCGGGTTGCGCAGAACCTGCTGCAGGACAGTTCCGGCAAGCCCGAGCGCCGCACCGCACAAAAGGCTGATCGCAAGACGGGGCAGGAAGGCATAGTGGACGAGCACCTGCCGCATGTCAGCGATGTCGGGAGCGGCGAGCGATTGGAGCCAGAGCGCCGATGGCAGTTGCACGGTGAGGTTCGAGACGGTTGCCGCTGCCGCAGCCGCGAGCAGCACCGCGCAAAGCAGGATCGCGCCTACCGGCTGATTGCTGGAAAAGCTCCACACGGGGGCCCGGCCGGCCGACGCAGGCTTCCCCCTTTGGGCAATGGCAGCATCCTCAGCCATGGGCGGCCTCCGCGGTCATCGCCGATGCCAGGACCCGAGCAAAACGGCTCGCGGATGGAAGCGCGCCAAACATCAGGACGGCAGGAAGGCGCATGATCGAGCGGTTGCGCACGAAGGGCATGGCATTCCAGACCGGACTTTCGGTCAGCGTGCCGCCGGCGCCCTCAGGCAAGGGTTCGAGATAGGCGAGGCGCGCATCGCTGGATGTCGCCAGCCCGTCGATGCCGACGGTCGAAAACCCCCAATAGTTGGTCTCGGCCGTCCACGCGTTGCTGAGCCCGATGCGGTCGAACACCTCCTGAAACAGGCTCTTTGCGCCGTAGACGCGCACATTGCGGGGGTCCAGGAAGCTGACGACATAGATCGGCCGTGCCGAAAGCGGCGCCAGTTGCTGGCGAACCTCCAAAAGATACGCGTCTGTCGCCGCGATCAGCGCCTCGCCTTCGCTTTCCTTGCCGACAAGCCCGGCGAGCTGGCGCGTCGCCTCGAGCGCGCGCCGATAGGGTTGCCCGGCCTCGGTATAGAGCCCGATCGTCGTCACTGGAGCCACGCGTTCGAGCAGCGGCTTGATGCCCTCGAGATACGGCATGGACAGGATGATGTCGGGCCTGAGCTGCTGCAGGAATTCGAGATTGGGCTCGAGCAGCGTGCCGAGATCGGCGACGTCGGGCGGCAGCCGCGGCTCGACCACCCATTTCTCCCAGACCTCCCGATCGGCAATGGCGACCGGGCTGACACCGAGCATGAGCAAGGTCTCGGTCAACCCGTCATCCAGGCAGACGATGCGCAACGGACGGGCTTCAGCCGTGGAGGACCTCATGCCGGCGAACGGCAGCGAAAAAAGCCCGAGCGCCTGGCGCCGGGTCATTCGGCTGCGCAAATGATCGGGCGCGGCTCTCGACTGGGGCTCTTGGTCTCTCTGCAATGCGGCCGGCCCTGCTTTTCGGGGGTTGGTCTCCAGTGACCACTGCCCGGTGACTATGAAACATGAGTATACTAGTCAACATTTAAGATGCCTGCCCAGTCAACTTTCACGCAACCGCATGCCAAGCGCAGACGCCCACTGGCCGCAAGGCGATTCGCCCGTACAACAACCCTGTGCGACGTCACCGTCCGAATCACGGTTTGCGAAGCCCAATCCGCGCCCCGCATCATTTTTCCTCCACGAATGCATTCCATGATAGAGGGAGCTACGGTCGCCTTTGGGCAGCCGTTTCCTGGATTGCCTGAGAGACCAAAGACGGCCAAGAACCAAAAGCCGGCAGCAAGCCGCCACCTGAAGACGTCAAGGACCGGTCGAACGCATCAAGGCAGCGTGATCGGGTTGCACTCGGCAAGGCTTGATGATTTGTTGCCGCTATACGGAGAACGAATGATGCGAGAGCCTGCCGGTCAAGACGAATACGGGTCGACGAACCCTTTCGATCCGGACGACCTGCCAACCTTGAACGCAATCGGCCCGAGCATGGGAAGCGGCAATGATTTCGAGAGATATGCCGTTGCCGTGATCATCGTGTTCGGTGCGCTGATCATCGGCGGGCTGATGGCCGCATCGATGGTCTTCGGGCACCGCAACGGCTTCCTCTTCGCGCTTGGCGGCGCCACATCCGCCTGGATCTCCGGAAATGCGCTGCTGCTCGACCGGCCGCGCATCTATGCGCTGTTCGTCGGCATTGCCGCCTTGATGCTGGTTGCGTCCACCCTCACGCTGGTCTTGTGACGGTCAAGTCGGTGTGAGCCGATCCACTTGAGCAGCGGGCGATCAACCCGAATCGCCACGCTGCTCCAAGCTTTTCCTCCGAGCTGTCAGTATCCGAGCGCCTCGCCAGAGGCCGCGCGGCTGTCGATGGCGCCGTTGTAGCGCGCGCCGCCGCCTTTCTCGATTTCCGCCAGGCTCTTGCCGCCGACCAGGATGCCGGCGGCCTGACCCCAGGTCTGGTCGGCGAGATCGAGGTGATATCCCATGCCGGCCAGCAGCTTTTCTGTGTCCGGCGACAGGCCGAACGGCTCGACATACACCTTGTCGGGCAGCCATTGATGGTGGATGCGCGGCGCGTCGATCGCCTCCTGGATGTTCATGCCGTGGTCGATGACATTGACGATCGCTTCCAGCGTGATGGTGATGATGCGCGAACCACCGGGGCTGCCGATGACCATGAACGGCTTGCCGTCCTTGGCGACCACGGTCGGGCTCATCGACGACAGCGGCGTCTTCTTCGGCTGGATGGCGTTGGCCTCCCCCTGGACCAGGCCATAGAGGTTGGGCACGCCGGGTTTCTGGGTGAAATCGTCCATTTCGTTGTTGAGCAGGATGCCGGTGCCGTCGGCGACGACGCCGGCTCCAAAGGAACCGTTCAACGTGTAGGTGACCGCGACCGCATTGCCCGCATCGTCGATGATCGAATAATGCGTCGTCTCCTTGCTCTCGCCAAAGCCCTTCGGCATCAAATCCTGCGACACGCCGGCCCGGAACGGGTCGATCTTGTCGCGGATATCCTTGGCATAGGCCTTATCAAGCAGTTTCGAGACCGGGTTATCGACGAAATCAGGATCGCCAAGCGCTGAATTGCGGTCGACATAGGCGTAGCGCATCGCCTCGACCATGACGTGGACCGTCTCGGCGGAACCTGCGCCGAGATAGGACAGCGGGTAGCCCTCCAGCACGTTGAGGATTTCGCAGATGATGATGCCGCCGGAGCTGGGCGGCGGCGAGGAGGTGATCTCGTAGCCGCGATAGGTACAGGTCACGGGCTTGAGCTCACGCACCGCATATTGCTCGAAATCCGGCTTGGCGAGAATGCCGCCCTTGGCGCCGCTCGCCTTGATGATGGCGTCAGCGATGGCGCCTTTATAGAAGGCATCCGTACCCTTTTCGGAAATGGCGGCGAGCGAGGCGGCGAGGTCGGGCTGGACCAGCCGCTCGCCGATGCCATAGGGCTTGCCGTCGGGTTTCAGGAATATGGCGGCGGCCGCGGGGTCCTTCGCCAGCCTGTCGGCACTGCCGGCAAACGAGGCAGCGTCGCCCTGGTTGAGGATGAACCCGTCCTTGGCGTAGCCGATTGCCGGCGCCATCAGATCCTGGCGGGACAATTTGCCGTATTTTTCACGGGCCATCTCGAAGCCAGCCACAGAGCCCGGTACGCCGACGGCGAGATAGCCGTCGAGGCTGGCGCCCTTCACCGGGTTGCCGTCCTTGTCGAGATACATGGTTTTTGTCGCCGCCAGCGGCGCCCGCTCGCGGAAATCGAGAAAGGTCGATTTGCCGTCCTTGAAGCGGATGGTCATGAAGCCGCCGCCGCCGATATTGCCGGCATTGGGGTAGACGACGGCGAGCGCATAGCCGACGGCAACCGCCGCGTCGACAGCATTGCCGCCCTTCTTCAACACCTCGATGCCGACTTCGGACGCCAGATGCTGGGCCGTCACCACCATGCCGTGCTCGCCCTTGGCCGGCGCCGGCGAGGCGGCGAAGACACTCGTCAACGGCGCCAGGACAAAGGTGATGGAAAGACTGGCGGCGATCAGTGTCCGACGGTTGAGAGGCATGGCGGTTCTCCGGGCGGGGGGATGCCTAGAAGACCGTGTTGGACGGATCGAGTCCACTAACAATTAAGGGAGCACGAGAAAGAGCCCCCTCACCCGGATTGCCAACCGAATTGCGAAGGGCAATTCGGGGCAATCCGACCTCTCCCCGAGGGGAGAGGAGGTGTCAGCGCTGACGCCAGTCTCTTCTCCCTGCGGGGGTGAGGCGTGGTCCGCGCAGCGGGCGAAAAGCCAACTGCTTGGCTTTTCGAACAACGAACGCCCGGAGGGCGGTGGCCGCAAAGCGGCCGGATGAGGGGGCCGGCTCGGCCTCAGACAATGCCGCCCGAACCGCCAGCGACTGCAGGGCGTTCCGCTGCAACCTTGGCGCGGTAACCCGCCGCTCGATAGGCGGCGACCGGGTCGATGGCGCCGCCGGTCTTCAGCCGCGCCATGGCGAGGATCGGCTCGACATCGGTGCGGTAGGCCGCTTTCAGCGTCTGCGTCGCCATCAGCGCGTCATTGCTATCCTGAAAATCTTCCAACGCCTTGCGGTCGACCAGCAGCGCCTGCGCATAGGCGCGCTGCACCTCGACCGCCGATAGCATCAGGCTTTCGATCGGATCGGTGACGTTGTGGCTCTGGTCGAGCATGTGGGCCGGGTCGAACCCCTCGGCGCCGGAAAGTTCGGCGTCGACCAGTTCGTTGAAGACGAGAAACAGCCGGTAAGGATCGATCGAACCGGCATCGAGATCGTCGTCGCCATATTTCGAATCGTTGAAGTGGAAGCCGCCGAGTTTTTTGAACTGGATCAGCCGCGACACGATCATCTCGATGTTGACGTTTGGGGCATGGTGGCCGAGGTCGACGAGACAGAACGCCTTGTCGCCCAGCTCCTGCGCGATCATGTAGTTGGTGCCCCAGTCCTGCACGACGGTGGAATAGAAGGCCGGCTCGTACATCTTGTGCTCGCTGAACAGCTTCCAGTCGGCGGGCAGTCCGGCGTAGACCTCTTTCATGGCGTCGAGATAGCGCTCGAATGCCTTGGCGAAATTGACCTGGCCGGGAAAGTTCGAACCGTCGCCGATCCACACCGTCAGCGCCTTGGAGCCGAGCGTCTTGCCGATCTCGATGCATTCGAGATTGTGCTCGACCGCTTGCCGGCGCGTGCCGGCGTCGGCATGCGACAGCGAGCCGAATTTGTAGGAGAGCTTCTGGTCCTTGGCGTCGGAAAAGGTGTTGGAGTTCATGGCGTCGAAGCCGAGGCCAAAGCGCGAGGCCGCTTGCTTCAGCCGGTTCGGATCGGCCTTGTCCCACGGAATGTGCAGGGAAACGGTCGGCGTCGCCTGCGTCAATTGCTGGATGACGGCGCAATCCTCGATCTTGTCGAAGATATCGCGTGGCTCGCCGGCACCGGGAAAGCGGGCAAAGCGCGTGCCGCCGGTGCCGACGCCCCAGGACGGGATCGCCACCGCGAATTTCTCGACCTTGTCTCTGATAGCGTCGATGGCGATGCCGCGACGGTCGAGCCGCTCGCCGAGCGAGGCGTAGTCGCGCTCGAGGTTTGCCTTGCGCGCGGCGTTGTCCTTGTCGACGAGGTCGGCGGAGATGATGTGTTCCATCGTCCCCTCCGCTCAGCGCGTGAACGACTGGGCGTTGCCCGCGTCGACATTGATGATGTTGCCGGTCGACTTGGCCGACATGTCGGACGCCAGGAAATAGATCGCCTCTGCGATGTCTTCCGGGAAGACCGAGCGCTTCAGCATCGAACGCGAGCGATAGTGCTCCTCCAGATCGTCGGTCGACATCTTGTAGGCGGCGGCGCGCTGTTCCTTCCACTCGCCGGTCCAGATCTTCGAGCCGCGCAGCACCGCGTCCGGGTTGACGACATTGACCCTGATCTGCGCCTCCGCGCCCTCCAGCGCCAGGCAGCGGGCGAGATGGATCTCGGCAGCCTTGGCGGTGCAATAGGCGGCGGCGTTCGGCGATGCGGCAAGGCCGTTCTTGGAGGCGACGAAGACGACGTTGCCGCCAATCTTCTGCGCGCGGAACAGCCGGAACGCTTCCCGCGAGACCAGGAAATAACCGGTCGACAGGATGTCCATGTTCTTGTTCCACAGCGCCAGCGTCGTCTCCTCGATCGGCGCCGAGGAGGCCAGCCCTGCATTCGATACCAGAATGTCGATGCCGCCGAACTCGACCGCTGTCTCGGCAAAGCCCGAAATGACCTGCTCCTCCGAGGTGACATTGATCAGCACCGGCCGCACGAAGTCCCTGCCGTAGACTTTCGCCAGTTCGTCATTGGCGCTGGCCAGTGCTGTCTCGTCGATGTCGGCCAGCACCACGCAGGCGCCTTCGCGCAGCAGGCGGTTGGCCGTGGCGCGGCCGATGCCGCCGGCGCCACCCGTGACCAGGGCGATCTGGCCGGCAAGCGACTTCGGCTTCGGCATACGCTGCAGCTTCAGGTCTTCGAGCAGCCAGTACTCGATGTCGAAGGCTTCCTGTGCAGGCAGGCCGACATAAGACGACACGGTGGAGGCGCCGCGCATGACGTTGATGGCGTTGACATAGAATTCGCCCGAGATGCGCGCCGTCGCCTTGTCGCCGGCGAAGGTGAACATGCCGACGCCGGGCATCAGGTAGACGACGGCATTGGGATCGCGGATGGCGGGCGAGTCCGGATGCTTGCAGCTGTCGTAATAGGCCTGGTAGCCAACGCGATATTCGGCGATGTCGTCGGCAAGACGCGCGATGACGGCATCGACATCGGGCTTTGCCGGATCGAATTCGATGACCAGCGGGCGGATCTTGGTGCGCAGGAAATGGTCGGGGCATGAGGTGCCGAGTGCCGCCAGCGGGCGCAGATCCCTGGAGTTGACGAATTCGAGCACAGCAGTGGAATCGTCGAAATGGCCTGTTTTGTGGCTCCTTTCCGAGATCAGGCCGCGAATCCTCGGCATCAGTTTGGCCGCGATGGCACGGCGCTCAGTGGCGTCGAGCGACTTGACCGCTTCACCGCCGAAGATAGCGACACCCTCGGAGCGGCGCTCGAACCATTCGATCGCCTGGTTGATCACTGAGATCGTCGTCTCGTAGCATTCCCTGGGGGTGTCGCCCCAGGTGAACAGGCCGTGGCTTTCCAGGATGACGCCCTTGGCGGCTGGGTGTTCGAGGCAGAATTTCTCCAGCCACAGGCCAAGTTCGAAGCCAGGGCGCTTCCACGGCAGCCAGCCGATGGCCTCGCCGAAGATTTCTTTCGTCAGCGCCTTCGAATCCTTCGCCGCGGCAATGGCGATGATGGCATCGGGATGCATGTGGTCGACAAAGGGCTTCGGCACGTAGGCATGCAGCGGCGTGTCGATCGAAGCCGCACGCGGATTGAGGTTGAAGGTGCAGTGCGGCAGGAAGCCGACCATCTCGTCTTCGTGCTCGACGCCGCGATAGAGGCCTTTGAGCGCGCGCAGCTTGTCCATGTAGAGCGTGGCAAAGCCGTCCAGCTTGATCGAGGCGCTGTCGCCGCCCGATCCCTTGACCCACAGCACTTCGACATCCTCGCCGGTGAGCGGGTCTTTCTGCCAGATCTTCGACGACGTGTTGCCGCCGCCATAGTTGGTGACCCGCTTGTCGGAACCAAGTGTGTTCGAACGGTAGACCAGAAGTTCCGGCCCGCTCATGGCGTGAGCCTTGGCCTCGTCCCACAGATTGGCGAGGCGCGCGCCGGTGCGCTTGTCGAGCATAAGAAATCCTCCCGAAGGCACGCAGAAGGCGCGGCCATTTGGCCCCGAATTTCCACGGAAGCGCTCGGCTTGTCAATCACAAACGATCAATATCGATCATACTGCACTGCACAATGAAATTATATGATCGGAAATGATTGACACTGCGCGTTTTGGGTGCCTAGATGCCCGGGCAGGGAGGAACCATGCACGAAAAAGAGCGCCACAGGATCATTCTGTCCGCCGTCCAGGAAAAGCCTGTGGTGACGGTGCAGGAGATGGTCGACCTGACGGAGTCCTCCGAGGCGACGATCCGGCGCGATATCGCGGCTCTCCACGTCCAGAAGCGCCTGCGCCGCGTGCGCGGCGGCGCCGAGGCAATCTCGCCGCCGCAGTTCATCGGGCTGGCCGGCCGGCCCTTTTCCGTCAACGAAACCATCAACGCCTCGCAGAAGCGGGCGATTGCGCGTGAAGCGGTCGAGCTGTGCAACGACGGCGAACCGATCATCATCAATGGCGGCACCACCACCTTCCAGATGGTGCATTTCCTGACCGGCCGCCGCATGCCGATCTTCACCAATTCGTTCCCCATCGCCGAGCATTTGCTCAAGCATTCCAAGAATACGGTGATGCTGTCGGGCGGCACCATTTATCGCGAGCAGAACATCATCCTGTCGCCCTTCGACAACGACGTGACGCGCAATTTCTATGCGCGCCGCATGTTCATGGGTGCGCAGGGTCTGGGGCCGCTCGGCCTGATGGAGGGCGATCCGCTCTTGATCCAGGCGGAGCAGAAACTGATCGACCAGGCCGACGAGTTGGTGGTGCTGGTCGATTCCTCGAAATTCCGCAAACGCTCCAGCCTCATCCTGTGCGGCCTGTCGCGCATCGCCACCGTCATCACCGATGACGGCATCGACGATCGTGAAGCCAAGATGCTGGAGACCGCCGGCGTGACGCTGATCGTCGCCCGCACATCCGCAACCAACAAGGAAGAATCTTCACTGCAGGCCTGAGGCCAACTCGCGCTCGCAGCGGCGATGGAATGCAACGCTCAAGGGAGGAAATTCGATGAGCTTCTTGAAGAAATTGATGGTGACGGCTGCATTCTCGGCCGCCATGTTCGTGAATGCCGCCTATGCCGAAAACGTCAAGATCGCGCTGGTGGTGAAGTCGCTCGGCAACGGCTTCTTCGATGCCGCCAACAAGGGCGCCGAAGAGGCGGCCAAGGAACTCGGCGATGTCGACATCATCTACACCGGCCCGACCAAGGCGACCGCCGAAGCGCAGATCGAAGTGGTCAATTCGCTGATCGCGCAGAAGGTCAACGCCATCGCCATTTCGGCCAATGACGCCGACGCTCTGGTGCCGGTGCTGAAGAAGGCCATGGAACGCGGCATCACCGTCATCTCGTGGGATTCGGGCGTCGCCAAGGAAGGTCGCCAGCTTCACCTCAACCCGTCCGACACCGGCCTGATCGGCGAGACCATCATCAAGCTCGCCGCCGACCACCTGCCGGAAGGCGGCGAGGTCGCCATCCTGTCGGCCTCCTCGACCGCGACCAACCAGAACGCCTGGATCGACGCGGCCAAGAAGATCCTGCCGGAGAAGTTCCCCAAGATCAAACTCGTCGCCACCGTCTACGGCGATGACGATTCGGCCAAGAGCACCGACGAAGCCAAGGGCCTGTTGAAGTCCTATCCGAACCTGAAGGCGATCATCGCGCCGACCACCGTCGGCGTCGTTGCCGCCGCCCAGGTCGTCACCGACGAGAACCTGATCGGCAAGGTCAATGTCACTGGTCTCGCACTGCCGTCCGAGTTCAAGAAGTTCATCGACAACGGTTCCAGCCAGGCGGTTGCCCTGTGGAACCCGATCGACCTCGGCTACTCGGCCGTCTACCTCGCCCATGATCTGGCGGTGAAGAAGGAAGAGGCCAAGCCCGGCGCCACGCTGTCGATCGGCCGCGTCGGCAAGGTCACGCTCGACGACACCAACTCGGCTGCAATGGCTCCGCCCTTCCAGTTCGACAAGTCGAACATCGAAAAGTTTTCCAAGATCTATTGATCTGGAGTTCTCTAGAGCTGACGCGGCGGGGCTCACGTCCCGCCGCGGCTTTAAACGAACCTTGTTTCAGGGCTTGATACGACTATGGACACGACAGCCCAACACGGCGCGGTGAAGGAGCGGCCTCCGGCCCCGGCTCCACGCCTGACGCTGTCCGGCATCTCCAAGAGCTTTCCCGGCGTGCGCGCGTTGCACAATGTCAGCCTGTCGCTCTATCCGGGCCAGGTGACAGCGCTGATCGGCGAGAACGGCGC
Organism: Mesorhizobium sp. Primo-A; assembly: GCF_003997175.1. Lineage (NCBI taxonomy): Bacteria > Pseudomonadati > Pseudomonadota > Alphaproteobacteria > Hyphomicrobiales > Phyllobacteriaceae > Mesorhizobium > Mesorhizobium sp. Primo-A. The sequence goes on along the minus strand of NZ_RZTG01000002.1, from coordinate 464,511 downwards.
CGGCAAGTCGACGCTGGTCAAGATCATGACCGGCATCTACCAGCCCGACGGGGGCACGATCAGCATAGACGGCCACGCCGTCACCCTGCCCAGCGCGCATGCCGCCTTCGGCCATGGCGTCACCGCCATCCACCAGGAAACCGTGCTGTTCGACGATCTGAGCGTCGCCGAAAACATCTTTCTCGGCCACGCGCCACGCACGCGTTTCGGCACCATCGACTGGCGCACGATGCGCAAGAATGCGCGCGAAGTGCTGGACACCATGCATGCCGGCCATATCGACGCCGACGCGCGGCTGAAGGACCTCGGCATCGCCAACAAGCATCTGGTCGCGGTTGCGCGTGCCATGTCGATCGACGCGCAGATCGTCATCATGGACGAGCCGACCGCCGCGCTTTCCATGAAGGAGATCGAGGAGCTCTTTTTGCTGATCGAATTCCTCAAGAGCGATGGCAAGGCGATCCTGTTCATCAGCCACAAGTTCGACGAGATCTACCGCATCGCCGACCGCTACACGGTGTTCCGCGATGGCGAGATGGTCGGCGAAGGCCTGATCAAGGATGCCGGCCAGAGCCAGATCGTGCGCCTGATGGTCGGCCGCGCGGTCGATCACATCTTCCCGCAGCGCAAGGCCGAGATCGGCGCACCGGTGCTCTCCGTTTCCGGCCTGTCGCATCCGACCGAATTCAACGATATCGGCTTCGAACTGCACAAGGGCGAGATCCTCGGCTTTTACGGCCTTGTCGGCGCCGGCCGCAGCGAGGTGATGCAGGCGATATCGGGCATCACCCGCACCTCAGCCGGCACGATCACGCTGGAAGGCAAGACGATCGCGCCGAAATCGGCTGCGGATTCGATCGATGCCGGCATCGTCTACGTACCGGAAGAACGCGGCAAGCAAGGCGTGGTGATCGGCCTGCCGATCTTCCATAACGTCTCGCTGCCTTCGCTCAAGCGCACGTCGAAATCCGGCCTGCTGCGGCTGTCGGAGGAGTTCGATCTGGCCCGCTCCTACACCGAGCGACTCGACCTCAGGGCCTCTTCGCTCAGCCAGGATGTCGGCACGCTGTCGGGCGGCAACCAGCAGAAGATCGTCATCGCCAAATGGCTGGCGACGTCGCCCAAGGTGATCATCCTGGACGAGCCGACCAAGGGCATCGACATCGGCTCGAAGGCCGCCGTGCACGGCTTCATGGCCGAGTTGGTGGCGCAAGGCCTGTCGGTGATCATGGTGTCGTCCGAGCTGCCCGAAATCCTCGGCATGTCCGACCGTGTCGTGGTCATGCGCGAGGGGCTAGTCGCGGCGGTCTACGACAACAAGGGGCTGGACGCCGAGACGCTGGTTCGGACGGCAGCGGGGATCGCGGCATGAAGGCTTTCCTCAAATACCGCGAAATCTGGCTGGCTGCTGCCATCATCGTCTTGATCGGGCTGATCTCGACGCGTTTTCCGGCCTTCGCCGATCCGGCCAATCTGCGTCAGGTGTTCAACGACACCTCGATCCTGATGATCCTGGCGCTTGGCCAGATGGTGGTCATCCTGACCCGGTCGATCGACCTGTCGATGGCGTCCAACCTCTGCTTCACCGGCATGGTGGTGGCGATGCTGAACGCCGCGCATCCGGCGATCCCGATCCCGCTGCTGATCGTCATTGCGCTGGTCGTCGGCCTGGTGCTCGGCGCCATCAACGGCCTTTTGGTCTGGCGGCTGAACATCCCCTCGATCGTGGTGACGTTGGGCACGCTGACCATCTATCGCGGCGCCACCTTCGTCCTGTCCGGCGGTGCCTGGGTCAATGCCGACAAGATGAGCCCGGAGTTCATCGGCTTCCAGCGCGCGGCCTTCCTCGGCATTCCGGTGCTGTCGTGGATCGCCATCCTGGTCATTGCGCTGTTCTTCGTTGTGATGACACGCACCGCGCTCGGCCGCTCGATCTACGCAATCGGCGTCAACCCGACGGCGTCGGTCTATGCCGGCATCGATGTCGGCCGGACGAAATTCATCGTCTTCTGCATCTCCGGCATGATTGGCGGCCTGTCGGGCTATCTCTGGATCTCGCGCTACGTGATCGCCTCGGTCGAGGTCGCCAATGGCTATGAGCTCAACATCATCGCCGCCTGCGTCATCGGCGGCATCTCGATCGCCGGCGGCATCGGCTCGGTCGGCGGCGCGGTATTAGGGGCGCTGTTCCTCGGCATCATCTCCAACGCGCTGCCGGTCATCAACATCTCACCCTTCTGGCAGATGGCGATTTCGGGCAGCGCAATCATTCTGGCCGTCGTGCTCAATGCGCGCGGCGAGCGCCAGCAAGGCCGCATCATCCTCAGAAAGGTGGAGGCGTGACCGACAGCCCTGCCCCGCGCCACATTCCCGACCGGCTCGACAAGCCGCTGCGTTCGGCGATCTTTTCCTGGGAAGCGCTGCTGGTCGTGGTGGCCGTCGCCATCTTCGCCATCAACAGCTTCGCCTCGCCCTATTTCCTCGATCCGTACTCGCTGTCCGATCTGACCTTCAATTTCACCGAGAAGGGCCTGATCGCCTTCGCCATGGCGCTGCTGATCATCTCGGGCGAGATCGATCTGTCGGTGGCCGCCATCATTGCGCTGGCGTCGACCATGATGGGCATGGCGGTGCAGGCCGGCGCCGGCACGCCAGTGCTGGTGGCAATCGGCATCGTTGTCGGGCTCGGCTGCGGCGCCTTCAACGGTCTGCTGGTGACAAGGCTCGGCCTGCCCTCGATCGTCGTCACCATCGGCACGATGAGCCTGTTTCGCGGCATCGCCTTCATCATCCTCGGCGACCAGGCCTACAAAGGCTATCCCTCAAGCTTCGCCTTCTTCGGCCAGGGCTATGTCTGGTGGGTGGTGTCGTTCGAGCTGGTGCTGTTCCTGATCGCGGCTGTCGTCTACTGGTTCCTCTTGCACCGCACGAGTTTCGGCCGACGCGTCTTCGCCATCGGCAACAATCCGGTCGCTGCGCAATTTTCCGGCGTGCGCGTCGGCCGCACCAAGTTCATCCTGTTTTGCCTGACCGGGCTGATGTCGGGCATCGCCTCGGTGCTGATCACCTCGCGCCTCGGTTCGACGCGGCCCTCGATCGCGCAGGGTTATGAACTCGAAGTCATCACCATGGTGGTGCTCGGCGGCGTCAGCATCCTCGGTGGCGCCGGCAGCATTCTGGGCGTCGTGCTCGCCGCCTTCATCATGGGGCTGGTGACCTTCGGGCTCGGCCTGCTCAATGTGCCGGGCATCGTCATGTCGATCTTCATCGGCCTGCTGCTGATCATCGTCATCGCCTTGCCGATCGTCTGGCGGCGGCTGCGCGGAGGGCGTTGATGGCCGAGAAATACGCGTTCAAGATGAAGCTGAAGCCCGGCATGAAGGCAGAGTACAAGAAGCGCCATGACGAGATCTGGCCGTCGCTGGTCGCGCTGCTGAAGCAGGCCGGCGTCTCCGATTATTCCATCCATCTCGACGAGGAGACCAATATCCTGTTCGGTGTGCTGTGGCGGCAAGACGACCACCGCATGGACGAATTGCCCGGGCATTCGGTGATGCAGCGCTGGTGGGCCCACATGGCCGACATCATGGAAACCAGGCCGGACAACGAGCCGGTGGCCGTGAAGCTGGAAACAATGTTCCATATGGCATGACTGCGATGCGCCACATCGCCGTCATCGACATAGGCAAGACCAACGCCAAGGTGGCGCTGGTCGACCTCGCTGCGTTGAGCGAGGTGGCGCTGCGCCGCATGGCGAATGCGCCGGTGCGGCAGGCGCCTTACCCACATCACGATGTCGAGGCCTTGTGGGCATTCATCCTCGAAAGCCTTGCCGGCCTCAACCGCGAACAGCGCATCGACGCCATTTCGATCACCACCCATGGCGCGACCGGCGTGCTGGTCGACGCGGCGGGTGAACTGGTGCTGCCGGTGCTCGACTATGAGTTCGACGGCCCCGACGGGATGGCCGAGGATTACGACGCGATCCGCCCGCCTTTTGCCGAGACCGGCACGCCGCGCCTGCCGCTCGGCCTCAATCTCGGAGCACAATTCTTCTGGCAGCAGAAGAGCTTCCCGGCGGAATTCGCCAGGGCCGCGGCGCTGCTGATGTACCCGCAATACTGGGCCTTGCGCCTGACCGGCATCGCCGCCAACGAGGTCACCTCGCTCGGCTGCCACACCGACCTGTGGAACCCGTGGACAGCGGATTTTTCATCCCTGGTCGAGAGGCTGGAGTGGCGAAGCCTGACGGCGCCGGTGCGGCCAGCCGGGGACCGCCTCGGCCCGATCCTGCCCGCTGTTGCGGTGCGAACCGGACTCGATCCGCAAACGCCGGTGTTCTGCGGTCTGCATGATTCCAACGCGTCGCTGCTGCCGCATCTGCTGTCCGACAAACCGCCTTTCTCGGTGGTCTCGACCGGCACCTGGGTGGTGTCGATGGCGGTCGGCGGCAAGCAGATTGTGCTGGATGCGGCGCGCGACACGCTGGTCAATGTCAACGCGCTCGGCGATCCCGTTCCCTCTGCGCGCTTCATGGGTGGCCGCGAGTTTTCGGTGCTGACAAAGGATCAGCCGGAGCCGTGGACCGAGGATGATGTCGGCGCCGTGCTGGCGCGAAAGATGCTGCTGCTGCCGTCGACCCAGCAAGGTTCGGGGCCGTTCCCGCACCATGCCGCGGCATGGCTCAACGCCGACGGCATCAACAAAGGCCAGCGCTTTGCCGCCATCTCATTCTATCTGGCCCTGATGACGGCGACCTGCCTCGACTTGATCGGTGCCGACGGCCCGACCACGGTCGAAGGCCCCTTTGCCCGCAACCGGCTCTTTGTCGGCATGCTGGCGGCAGCCACGGCGCGCGCCGTGGTTGCGTCGGAGGCCGCCACCGGCACCAGCATCGGCGCGGCGCTGCTGGCATGCGATCGGCCGGCGACGCACGGCAAGGGCGAAAGAATAGAACGGCCTATAGACCCAGCATGGGTCGACTATGTCAGCGCATGGCGGGCGGCAGTGGAAGTGCAGGGCTGATCAGAGAATCCGTTTGCCGAAGGCAGACATGACGAAGTTGACCGCGTCGGTGCCGATCCGCGGCTCCAGATCCGCCGTCAGGCCCGAAACATCCATCGACAGCAAGCCGCCGGAGAGCGCGATCGCCTCCATCGCCTGATGTGTTTCGCGCACGGTCAGCCCACCGGAGCCCGCAGCCCAGCCGGCGAATTCGGTCGCGGTCGGCGAATAGCTGACATGAAAGCCTTGCGTGCCTGATGTGGCGATACGGATCGCTTCATGCATCAGGTCGCGCATGCCCATGGCGTCGATATCGGTCATGGTGAAGGCGGAGACGCGCGAATCCTTCAGCACCCGCGCCTCGGCCGGATCGGCGTGGCGCAAGCCGACGATGACGACATTCTCCGGCGACAGTTGCGGCTGCAGGGCGCCCGCCTTGTGGTCGAGGCCAAGCGATCGCGCCAGGACCGAGCCTTCCGGCAGGTCGATGCCGTCCTCGTCCTCAGGCATCAGGGCGGCGATGGAATCGATCCAGATCAGGCCGAAGGAATGCGTGGCGCGCGCCGTTGCGGTCAGAGCCTTATGCGCGACGCGACGGTCGGTGCCGGCGGCCAGCCGGATCAGCCCCGATGGCGGCCGCTCGACATCGGCGAGTTCCACGACATCGAAATTCATCGCCTCCAGCCGCGCGCCGGTGCCTTCCCGGGCCAGGATGCCGGCAGCCCCCGGCCCGGCGGAGATCTGCACCATCTTGCGGCCGGAAAAATCCTCGACATCGTGCATCGGGGCCTTCTCGACATATTCCGAGGTCATCGCCAAAAGCATGGCGCCATAGCTCATGCGGAAGGCGACGCGGTCGCCGACGGCCAGCGGCGGGTCGGCATCGGCGACATCCAAAAGCAGATGGTCGCTGGAGGCGCCCAGCACCCGGATCCCCCTGGCGATCGGCGTCAGCCCCTCGACCAGCACGTCCTCGCGGCCGATATTGGCGATGGCGCGCAGCCTATCGCCCTCGTCGGGGAAGACCGGCTGGTTGCCGAAGGCGTCGTAGCCCGATTGGCCGATCGGCCGTGACGGCTTGAGCTTGACCTCGATGATGTCGCTGGTCAGCCGGCAGGCATCGGGCTCGAGCTCGGCCCATGGCACATCGCGGAAGGTTTCGACGCCACCTTGCAGGATCGCCTCGCCGACGCGCAGATTGTTGATGCCGGCCGGAAGCCTGCCTTCGAGCAGCAGCGGCAGCGACGACGAGGCGCCGCCGGAAATCACGTCGAGGCTTTTGCCGGACAGGCGCTCGGTCTTGTAGGCATGGGCGACGAGCTGCCCAAGGTTTTCCGGCGTCGGCATGATGGCGCCGAAGCAGCCGAGATTGGTGCCGATGCCGGCGATGCGCACGCCCTTGAACTGCAGGATCTGCTCAACCGTGGGGATCAGGTCGTTCGGCCAGATGCCTTCGCGGAGATCGCCGAGATCGATCATCAGCATGATGTCGTGGACGCGGCCCATGCGCTCGGCGATGCGCGAAACTTCGCGGATGGTGGCGAGTTCCGATTGCAGGCTGATGTCGACGGTGCGCACCACCTCCTCGACCCGCGCCATCGGCGGGCTGCGCAGCAGCATGATCGGTGCGTTGATGCCGCTGTCGCGCAGCCGGCGGATGTTCTCGAAACGCGATTCGGCGATGCCGGCGACACCGCCGCGCAGCATGGCGCGTGCCACTTGCGGCATGCCGCAAGTGCCCTTGGTGACGCCGAACACTTTTATGCCCGACAGCGCGCAGCGCTCGACGATGGTGCGCGCGTTGCGCTCGATGCGGCCAAGGTCGATGGCGACTTGCGGTCCCGACATCCTAGCCCCCGTAAACCAGCCCCTGCGGGTCGATCTCCGGCTTGCGGCCCGAAACGAGGTCGGCGAGGAATTTTCCCGAACCGCAGGCCATCGTCCAGCCGACATGGCCGTGGCCGGTGTCGAGATAGAGATTCTTGTAGCGCGCCTGGCCGATGACCGGCACCGAGTTCGGCATCATCGGGCGCAGACCCGCCCAGAACACAGCCCTCTTCTCGTCGAAGGCACCCGGGAAAAGATCCTTGCCGGTGCTGATGATCGTCTTGAAATCGGCGGGCTTGAAAGTGCGGTCGAAGCCGGTGAATTCGGCCGTCGAGGACATCCGCAAGCGGTTGCCCAGCCTTGAATAGCCGATCAGCCGGTCCTCGTCGGCGCCGCCCATGGTCGGTCCCCTGCTTTCGTCCTCCAGGGGAATCGTCGCGGTATAGCCTTTTACCGGATAGACAGGCAGGTCGATGCCGTAACGGCGCCCGAGCAGGCCGCTTTCCGGCCCCATCGAGATGACAACCGCATCGCCGGCGACCGGGCCGGCCGAAGTCATCACCGCGCGCACCCGGTCGCCCTCGATGTCGAGGCCTTCGACTGTCGTGCCGAACAGGAATTCGACGCCGAGCTTCTCGGCCGCATAGGCGGCCAGCCTGTCGACAAACTGCTTGGAATCTCCGGTCTGGTCGGTTGGCGAATAGACGCCGCCGGCAATCTTGTCCTTGACGCCGGCAAGGCCGGGTTCCAGCTCGACCAGCCGGTCGCGGCCGACGATTTCGATCGGCAGGCCGTGCTTGGCAAGATAACGGTAATTGTCGGTGCCGGTGTCGAGGCTCTTTTGCGAGCGGAAGAAATAGAGAATGCCCTTCTTGCGCTCGTCGTAATGGATGCCGGTCGCTTCCGAAAGCGCATTGATGCAGTCGCGCGAATAGAGCGCGAGCCTGAGCTTGATGTCGGTGTTGGCGCGCAGGCGCGCCACCGTGCACTGGCGCAGGAAACGCAGGCTCCAGGCGAGGAAATAGGGATCGAGGCGCAACCTGACCTTGATGCCGAGATCATGGTTGTAGAGCCCGCGCAGGAAGGTCTTCAAAGCCGCCGGCGAGGCCCAGGCGGTGGCGTCACCCGGTGACACCAGGCCGGCATTGGACTGGCTGGTGCCTTGTGCCGCCGCCGGATGGCGCTCGATCACCGTCACCTCATGGCCGTCGCTGGCCAGATAATAGGCGGCCGCCGTACCGACGACACCGGCCCCGAGCACCGTTATTTTCATGCCATCCCCCCAAGATCTCCTCGCGGCGCCGCGCGTCCGCGCCTTGCCGCGAACGCCTTCAATAGCGCTTCACTGCCCGGCTTGCGAGCCCTTGGGAGAACCCGGCTCAGCCGCGCGCGGAGTTCTTGCCGGTCAGGATGCGCTCCCAGGCGAGCGCATCGGCGACGATCTGGTCGAGATCGTCGCGTTGCGGGGTCCAGCCGAGCTCGGCGCGGGCGAGATCCGAATTGGCGACAACCGCCGCGGCGTCGCCAGGGCGGCGATCACCCATCTTCACCTCGAAATCATGGCCAAAGGCGCGGCGCACGCTGTCGATGACCTCCAGCACCGAATAGCCATGGCTGTAGCCGCAATTGGCGACGAGGCTCTGTCCCCCGGCGCGCAGCCGCTGCAAAGCCAGGCGATGCGCCGCCGCCAGGTCGCTGACATGGATGTAGTCGCGCATGCAGGTGCCGTCCGGCGTAGGATAATCGGTGCCGAACACCTGCATGAACGGCCGCTTGCCGAGTGCCGTCTCGCAGGCGACCTTGATCAGATGGGTTGCGCCCGGCGTCGACTGGCCGGTGCGGCCCTTCGGGTCGGCGCCGGCGACGTTGAAGTAGCGCAGCGCCGTATAGCGCAGGCCATGCGCGATCGACGCGTCGCGCAGCATCCACTCACTCATCAGCTTGGACAGGCCATAGGGCGATTCCGGCGCCAGGCGGGCGTCCTCGCGCACCGGCTCCAGCCCGGCGCCGCCGTAGACGGCGGCGGTCGAGGAAAAGATGAAATTGGGCACGCCTTCGCGCACCGCGGTTTCGATCAGCGTGCGCGTCTTCGAGGTGTTGTTCTCATAATAGCCGAGCGGGTCGGCGACCGATTCCGGAACCACGATCGAGCCGGCGAAATGAATGATCGCGTCGACCTTGTTCTCCCTGATGACCGCGCCGACCAATTCCTTGTCGGCGACATCGCCGACGACCAGCTTGGCCTCCGGCGCCACTGCCCATTCGAAACCGGTGGAAAGACGGTCGAGAACGACCACGCTTTCGCCGGCATCCAGCAGCTCCCAGACCATATGGCTGCCGATGTAACCGGCGCCGCCTGTCACCAAAACTGTCATCCGCGTCCTCGCTTATCCAAGATTTATCGGAAACTGTCTCAACCCCGCTCTACTGGAAAGCCCGCCGCATGGCCATTGGAACCCCCTGGTAACCGGCATTGCCGGCCAGTGGCATTGTCCTGAAACAAAGTTCATCCACATCAAGGGAATAGGCCACGATCCGCGGTCGTTAGGAACAGGTCCGGGGCGTGGCATTTTGACCAAAAAGGCCAGGTGGACGACCAACGGGCCAATGATTATGATCCCGCGCAAAAATTGGGAAGTCGACATGAACTATCAGCGGTTCTTCGAGGAAGCGATCGACCAGCTCCATGCCGAGCGTCGCTACCGCGTTTTCGCCGACCTCGAGCGGATCGCGGGCAAGTTCCCGCGCGCCATCTGGCGTTCCAATGGCCGTGCCGAGGAAATCACCGTCTGGTGCTCCAACGACTATCTCGGCATGGGCCAGCATCCCGACGTCATCGCCGCGTTCCAGAATACCGCTGGCAAGATGGGTTCGGGCGCCGGCGGCACCCGCAACATTTCCGGCACCTCGAACCCGCTGGTCGAGCTTGAGGTGGAGCTTGCCGATCTGCACGACAAGGAAGCGGCACTGGTCTTCACCTCCGGTTTCGTCTCCAACGAGGCCTCGATCTCGACCATCGCGAAGCTTTTGCCCAACTGCCTGATCATCTCGGACGAATTGAACCACGCCTCGATGATCGAAGGCGTGCGGCGTTCCGGCGCCGAAAAGAAGATCTTCCGCCACAATGACGTGGCGCATCTGGAAAGCCTTTTGCAGGCGGCGGGGCGCGAACGTGCCAAGCTGATCGTCTTCGAAAGCGTCTATTCGATGGATGGCGACATCGCGCCGATCAAAGAGATCGTCGAACTCGCCGAGCGCTACAACGCCATGACCTATATCGACGAGGTCCATGCCGTTGGTATGTACGGGCCGCGCGGCGGCGGCATCACCGAGCGCGAAGGCCTGGCCGACCGCATCGACATCATCGAAGGCACGCTGGCCAAGGCATTCGGCACGCTGGGCGGCTACATCACCGGCACCAGCGCTGTGATCGACGCCGTGCGCTCCTATGCGCCGGGCTTCATCTTCACCACGGCACTGCCGCCGGCGATCGCTGCCGCCGCGGCCGCTTCGATCCGCCATCTCAAGCGCTCGCAGGCCGAGCGCGACGCCCAGCAGCAGCAGGCCGCGAGAACCAAACACATCCTGTCGGCCGCCGGCCTGCCGGTGATGGATTCGCCGACGCACATCGTGCCGCTGCTGGTCGGCGATCCCGAGGCCTGCAAGATGGCCAGCGACCGCCTGCTCGGCGTGCACGGCATCTACATCCAGCCGATCAACTACCCGACCGTGCCGCGCGGCACCGAGCGGCTGCGCATCACGCCAACGCCGTTCCATTCCGATGCGCTGATCGCCGAATTGCAGGATGCGCTGGTCGAGACCTGGGATGCGCTCGGTATCCCCTACGGCTCCGCCGGTCGGCCTTCGGTGGCCAAGAGCGACCGCATCATTCCATTGCTGGTGCCCAAGTCAGGCGGCTGATGCCGTTTGGAACTCTACTCCGGCGGCCATCTGGCTCGCCGGAGCGATTTCAATTCGGGCTTCGTCAGCGGCTCAGGCGTTCTTCATCCACTTCGCCAGCCGGTGTGCCGCTTCCTCGATCTGGTCGAGACGGCGGTGGAAGCACAGCCGCAAAAACGCCTCGCCGCCGGGGCCGAAAGCGGTGCCTGGCGCCAGGCCGACATTGGCCTTGTCGACGATGTCGAAGGCAGCGGTGCGTGAATCGGTGATGCCCTCGACGGTGAAAAACAGATAGAACGCGCCCTGCGGCACCGTAAACCCAGCGCGGCCGGTGGCGCCGAGGATGCCGCAGACAAGGTCGCGCGCCTTGCGCGCCCGCTCCACCTGTTCGGCGACGAAGGCGTCGCCCTCGTCAAGGGCGGCGACCGCACCGCGCTGCATGAACTGGGCGACGCCGGAGCTCGAATACTGGATCAGGTTCTCGAACACCTGCTGCAAGCTCGGATGCGTCTTGATCCAGCCGACGCGCCAGCCGGTCATCGCCCAGTTCTTGGAAAAGGAGTTGACGTACAGGATACGGTCTTCCGCCGACGCTATGTCGAGGAAGGACGGCGCGCGGCCGTGGCCGTAGTGGAACAGTGAATAGATCTCGTCGGCGATGATCCAGAGGTTTTTCGCGCGCGCCAGAGCGAGGATCGCCTGCAAGGTCTCGTGATCGGCGGTCCAGCCGGTCGGATTCGACGGCGTGTTGATGAACAGCGCCTTTGTGCGCGGCGTGATCGAAGCGGCGATCTTCTCGACGTCGCAGGACCAGCCATTGCCGGAATGATCGAGCGTGACCGCGACTGGAACGGCTCCCGCTATCCCTGCTGCGGCATCGAAATTCGGCCAGGCCGGCGACAGGTAGACCACCTCGTCGCCGGCGCCGGCGAGCGCGTCGAGCGCCAGCTGGATGGCATGCATGCCGGAGCCGGTGACGATGAATTCTTCCTCCGGGAAATTCTTGCCGAAATGCCTGGCATAGTAACGGGAGAGTGCCTGCCTGAGATCGGGGATGCCCCTTTGCCAGGTGTAGAATGTCTCGCCGCCGGCCAGCGCCTTCGACGCGGCATCGGTGATGAAGGCTGGCGTCGGCAGGTCGCCTTCGCCGGCCCAGAGCGGAATCATGCCTTCGCGCAGGCGGCCGTAATTGACGACGGCGACAATGCCACTTTCGGGTGCCGCACGGGCCTCGGTGCGCAAGCTGTCGATCAGGGTCATGGGCGGATCCGTTTTTGGTCTGCGGTTTTCGTCAGCGGTCCTTACCAGATGCGAAAACAGAAAACCCCGGCCGCCAACGACCGGGGTTTTGGTCCAGCAATGCTGCCCGTGGTCAGCGCCTGGCGAGCAGATCGCGAATTTCGGTGAGCAGCGCGACGTCGGCTGGCGGCGGAGCCGCCGGTGCAGCGGGCTTCTCGCGCTCAAGCCGCTTGCGCATGTTGTTCACCGCCTTGACCATCAGGAAAATGATGAAAGCGAGGATGAGGAAGTTCAACGCGACAGTGATGAAGCTGCCGTAGGCAAAGACCGCGCCTTGCTTCTTGGCGTCGGCCAGCGAGGTGGCGTTGACGGCCGAGGAGAGGCCAAGGAAATAATTGTTGAAGTCCAAGCCGCCGAAAATCGCGCCGACGATCGGCATGATGATATCGTTAACAAGGGAATCGACGATCTTGCCGAAGGCCGCGCCGATGATGACGCCGACCGCAAGGTCCATCACATTGCCCTTGGAAATAAATTCCTGGAATTCTTTCAGCATTCGACCCTCCTTGTCGTGACTGGCCGAGCTGCCGTTTCCGTCCTTGCGGCATCGACCTGAGGCAACATAACAAAAACCTCCTGACGCAACATGGGTAAAAGGGAGAAAACAACCGCTTTCTCCTTACCTTACGGCACTTTGGGCGGCAGCTCTGCCGAATTTGACGCGTTGCGTACAAGGGCGTGAAATTTCATATCCCCGCGATGCAAATCGACACAGATGCCGCCGAATCACTGCAAAACGACCACGCTGGACCAGATTGCCGCCGAGCACGGCATGGGCCCCTGGTTGTTGACGCGAGCGATCAATCGCTCTTTGCAAGGTTTCCCGCATTGACGGCACGGCAAAGCCAGCATTGAATTTCTGGAAATTATAGGCGTTTTCGCCTATAATGTTCTCATGAACATGCTCGAAACCATCAGCATTGATGTTTATCCGTGGGCGGCTCCAACAAAGGAGCAGCGCGCTTGGTTTGACGCGCTTTCGCCCGACGAGAAGCGGAAAGCGATTCAGGCGGCGATCAACGAAGGTTTTGAGAGCCCGGTCAGCGAAAAGTCGATCGACGACATTATTCGGGAAGCGCGTGCCGAACTCCCGCATGCGCCATAGGATAACGCATCGCGCCGAACGCGATCTGAAAGACATTTACCGACACACCTTCGAAAACTTCGGCCACACTCAGGCCGAAAAGTACCTGCGCGAACTCGACGCGGTGTTTGAGTTGCTCGGCGACTATCCGAGTATGGGCCGGCTCTATGAAGGCAGGACCCATCAGTTCGTCCACGGCAAGCACATCATCCTCTATCGCATGGGTTTGGAGGAGGTCGTCATTGGCCGTATTTTCCACGGCGCTCAGCGGCGATCTTCACCATAACGACACCGACGCGCCGCCCTGATAGCCGTCCTGCACAGCTCTGCAATGGACTCGGACGCCAAGCTGTGGTTGCGTCCGGGCAAGCCGGATAGAAAGACGGCAGAGGAGGAAAGTCCAAGCGTGCAGGGCTTGTTCATCGTCATCATCGCGGTCGCCTATGTGACGCTGCTGTTTGCCATCGCCAGCCTCGGCGACCGCCGCTCGGCCATCTCCGAGCCGAGCCGGGGGCGGCCTTTCATCTATGCGCTCAGCCTCGCGATCTACTGCACATCCTGGACTTTCTTCGGCTCGGTCGGTCTCTCTTCCGAACGCGGCCTCGAATTCCTCGGCATCTATACGGGCCCGGTGCTCGTCTTCGTCTTCGGCTTCCCGCTGCTCAACCGTATCGTGCGGCTGGCCAAGACCGAGAAGATCACCTCGATCGCTGATTTCCTCGGCGCACGCTACGGCAAGAGTTTCACCGTCGCGGCGATCGCCACGCTGATCGCCACCATCGGCGCGGTGCCCTATATCGCGCTGCAGTTGAAGGCGATATCCGGTTCGGTCAGCCTGATGGTCGAGCACTATACGGGATCGCCGCCTTCGTTCGATCCCTTCGTCAGCGACATCTCGCTGGTCGTCGCCATGCTGTTGGCGCTGTTCGCGGTGCTGTTTGGAACCCGTCACGCCGACGCCACCGAACACCAGGACGGACTGGTGCTGGCGGTGGCGGTCGAAACCGTCGTCAAGCTCGCCGCCTTCCTGGCGATCGGCCTGATGGTCACCTTCCTGATCTTCGGCGGCCCGGGCGACATGTTCGACAAGCTCGCCGAGAACGCGCAGGTCCGGCAGGCGATGAGCTACAACACCTCGCTCGCCACCTGGCTGGTGCTGACGTGCCTGAGCGGCTTTGCCATCATCATGCTGCCGCGGCAGTTCTACGTCACCATCGTCGAAAACCGCGGCGAGGCCGAACTGCGCACCGCGACATGGGTGTTCCCGCTCTACCTCGTGGCGATCAACCTGTTCGTGCTGCCGATCGCCTTCGCCGGCCTGTCGCTGGTCGGCACCGGAACCAGCAGCGATCTCTATGTGCTGTCGCTGCCCCTGTTCAGCGGCCATGATGTGCTGGCGATGGCGGCTTTCATCGGCGGCCTGTCGGCGGCGACGGCGATGGTGATCGTCGAAAGCGTGGCGCTGTCGATCATGATCTCCAACGATCTCGTCATTCCGCTGTTCGTGCGCCGCCTGCTCAAGACCTCGACCTCCGAGACCGAGGACTGGTCGACGCTGATCCTTAATGTGCGGCGCGGGGCGATCTTCATCCTGTTGTTCATCGCCTTCCTCTATTACCGCGAGAGCACCAACAGCGCGCGCCTGTCGTCGATCGGCCTGATGTCGTTCGCGGCCATCGCCCAGTTCGCCCCCGCCCTGATCGGCGGGCTGATCTGGCGCGGCGCCAACGGCCGGGGTGCGGCACTCGGCATGGTCGCCGGCATCCTCGTCTGGGGCTACACACTGCTCCTGCCGTCGCTTGCCGCGGCCGATACCGGCATCATCGTGCACGGGCTGTTCGGCTTCGAGGCGCTGCGGCCGCAGGCCCTGTTCGGCACCGTCGCCGAACCGCTGAACCACGGCGTGTTGTGGAGCCTGTCGATCAATGCGGTGTTTTTCGTGCTTGGCTCGCTGTCGCGCGCGTCGGTGCCGCTGGAACGCATCCAGGCGTCGATCTTCGTGCCGCGCGATGCCGGCCCGATGCCCAGCCTGCGCCGTTTCCGCACCGCCATCACCGTCAACGACCTGAAGGACACGATCGGGCGCTATCTCGGCGTCGAGCGCACCGAGCGCTCTTTCCAGTCGTTCGAAAAGACCAACGGAACCTCGCTGCACGGCAACGAACAGGCGAGCATGGACGTCATCCGCTTTTCCGAGCAGCTGCTGGCCAGCGCCGTCGGCTCCTCCTCGGCACGGCTGATCCTGTCGCTGCTGTTTCGGCGCCACGACCGCGAATCCCGAGATGCCTTCCGCTTGCTCGACGACGCCACCGAGGCGCTGCAGCACAACCGCGACCTCTTGCAGATCGCGCTCGACCAGATGGAACAGGGCATCACCGTCTTCGATCGCGATTTCCGCCTGATCTGCTGGAACCGCCAGTACCGGGCGCTGTTCGACCTGCCCGACGAGATGGGCCAGGTCGGCGTCTCGCTCGACCGCATCCTGCGCCATCTCGCCGAGCGCGGCGACATTCCCGCCGATCAGCGTGTGGCCATGCTCAACCGGCTGACCAGCTTCGTCAGCCCGTGGCAGATGGAGCTGAAAACCTCGGGCCGCATCCTGGAACTGCGCTCCAACCCGATGCCGGACGGCGGCATCGTCGCCACCTATGCCGACATTTCCGGGCGCGTCGAGCAGGATCTTGCGCTGAAAAGGGCCAATGAATCGCTGGAGCAGCGGGTCAAGACGCGCACCATCGAGCTGACCCGGGTCAATGAGGAACTGGCGCAGGCACAGATGCTGGCCGAGGAGGCCAATCTCGGCAAGACGCGCTTCCTCGCCGCCGCCGGCCACGACATCCTGCAGCCGCTGAACGCCGCCCGGCTCTATTGCTCCTCGCTGATCGAGAAGGCCGGCAAGGGACCTGCCGGCAAGGCGGCCGTGAACATCGAATCCTCGCTGGAATCCGTCGAGACCATTCTCGGCGCCGTGCTCGACATCTCCCGCCTCGATGCCGGCGCGATGAAGCCGGATGACACCGCCTTCAACCTCGACGGATTGCTGCGCCAGATCGGCAACGACTTCCGGCCGCTGGCCGCCGAAAAGAAGCTCGAGCTGACCATCATGCCGTCATCGCTGACGGTGACGACGGACCGCAATTTGCTGCGCCGCCTGATCCAGAATCTCGTCTCCAACGCCATCAAATACACGCGCCGCGGCCGCGTGCTGGTTGGCGTCAGGCGGCGCGGCGAATTGGCCGAGATCCAGGTGATCGACACCGGCATCGGCATCGCCGGCGACAAGCTGAACACCGTCTTTCGCGAATTCACCCGGCTCGACGAGGGCGCGCGCGAGGCCGAGGGCCTCGGTCTCGGCCTCTCCATCGTCGACCGCATCGCCCGGGTGTTGCGCCTGGAGATCCGCATCTTTTCCAGTCCGGGCAAGGGCACGCGATTCTCCGTTATCCTGCCCGTCGCGGCCGTGCAGGCACGACGCGAGATCGAAGCCAGGGCTCCCGCCCGCGCGACAGCCTCGCTGGCCGGTCTGCACGTGCTGTGCATCGACAACGACGCCCGCATCCTCGAAGGCATGCGGCTCCTGCTCGAAGGCTGGGGTTGCAACGTCGACACCGCGTCCGGTTCAAAGGATCTGGAGACCGCGAAGATACATCGCCCGGACATCGTCCTTGCCGACTACCATCTCGACGGCGAAACCGGCCTCGAACTCGTCGTCAGGCTGCGTGCGATCCATGGCGACACCCTGCCGGCCGTGCTGGTCACCGCCGACCGCTCCAACGAGGTGCGCACGACCGCCGGCGGGCTCGAGATTGCGGTGATCAACAAACCGCTCAAACCAGCGGTACTGCGCTCGATGATGGCCAGGGTCAGGCCGCTGGCGCCGGCGGCGGAATAGGGGTCTAACCCGCCGGCTGCAGCGGGTCGCTGCCGATCTTGGACAGCAGGATCACCGCCTGGGTGCGGCTGTCGACGCCGAGCTTCTGCAGGATGGCGGAGACATGCGCCTTGATGGTGGCCTCGGAGACGCCGAGTTCATAGGCGATCTGCTTGTTGAGCAGGCCCTCGGCCAGCATGCCGAGCACCCGGGTCTGCTGCGGCGTCAACGCCTGCAGCCGCTTGATCAGGTCGGATATTTCAGGGTCGCGCTCGATGCCGAGATCGACGCCGACGGGTGCTGCAATATCGCCGGCAAGCACCGATTGCACGGCGCTGCGGATTTCTTCCATGCTGGCCGATTTGGAGATGAAGCCGGAAGCGCCGAGGTCGAGCGCCCGCCTGATGGTCGCCGGATCGTCATGCGCCGACACCACGACCAGCGGCACCGCCGGATGGATGCCACGCAGCGAGATCAGGCCGGAGAGGCCGCTGGCGCCCGGCATCGACAGGTCGAGCAGCACCAGATCGACGTCCTCGTTGGCCACGACCAGCGCCTTGGCGCTCTCGAAATCGCCGGCTTCATGGATGGCGGCGACATTGCCGATGCCGGCGAGCGCTTCGCGCAGCGCACCGCGAAACAGCGGGTGATCGTCGGCGATGACGAAAGAATAGCCTGCCGGCAAATGTCCCTCCCCGAATCCCCGATGATTTTTGGCTTTTCGGGTTCAACTGGACGATTATGAGCGGCTGCGCGCTGTTTTCAAGCGGCAAAGCCAGTGCGCCGCCTCCCGTGGTTGAAACGCTCAGGTCTTCTGCGAATTGGGCTGGGCGCCGTTGTCCTTGTCCATATCCCTGACGATGCCCATGAAGCCGCGCAGGAAGCGCTCCATGTAGCCCATCGTCTTGTTGAAATCCTCTTCGCTCGGCAGTTTCGATTCGAGGCGGGCGGAGAGCGAATTCTCGAGCTTGGTGACGCGCTCGTCCATCGCCTTCATCGAGGTCTGCAAGCGGTCGACCTCGTCCTGGAAAGCGGCGCGTTCGTCGGCCGCCATCTTGCAGACGAGCTGGCCGGAGCGTTCGTCGCAGATCGACATGGCGCCGGTCTGGGTGTCCATGCGGATATAGCCGGTGGCCGACTTTTCCAGCCGGTAGCGGTCGGTTTCTTCCGAATAAGCTGAAGCCGCGACCAGCGAAACGAGCGCGGCGGGGATCAAGATGTGCTGCAGACGCATGTTGTCCTCCATGGCAAAGGCCTCAGATATCGCATGTTTGCGCCGGAAATGGGGAAGACCCTTGGCGTGGCCTTTCCCGAATGGCTGGTTCGGAATCTTTTGAAGCAATTCCCAAGGGAAAGCGCTATGCGCTTTTCCCGGGAAAACCGTTTCACACTTTTCCTGGAACTGCTCTATAGCGCAACCATGTCTCAGATTATCTACAAGATAACCCCGCAGGCGCTTTGGCGCGAGGCCGAAACGCATGGCCGCTTCACCGGCGCGCCGATTGATGTCGCAGACGGCTTCATCCACTTCTCCACGGCGGCGCAGGTCAAGGAAACGGCGGCAAAGCACTTTGCCGGCCAGACCGACCTTCTGCTGGTCGCCATCGACGGCGCCAGCCTGGGTGCTGCGCTGAGATACGAGGTCTCGCGCGGCGGTGCGCTGTTTCCGCATCTTTATGGTCCGCTCGGCCTCAAGGCTGTGCTGTGGGTCCGGCCACTGCCGCTTGGCTCCGATGGTGTGCACCAGTTCCCGGCACTGGAGGGGCAATGAGCGTGCTCGACCGGCTCGGCCAGAAGCTGCTGTTCGCCTTCGATCCGGAAACCGCGCATGGCCTGTCGATCGCGGCCTTGCGATGCGGCGTTCCGGTTGGTGCACCAGCGATCCGCGACCACAGGCTGACGGTCAGCATCTGCGGCCTCGATTTTCCCAATCCGCTCGGCATGGCGGCCGGCTATGACAAGAACGCCGAAGTGCCCGACGCGCTGCTTGGCCTGGGCTTCGGCTTTGCCGAGGTCGGCACGATCACGCCGCTGGCGCAGGCCGGCAATCCGAAGCCGCGCATTTTCCGGCTGACGGCCGACGATGCGGTGATCAACCGATTGGGCTTCAACAATGAAGGCCATGCGGCGGCCGAAAAGCGCCTTGCCGCGCGCAAGGGGCGTGGCGGCATCGTCGGCGTCAACATCGGCGCCAACAAGGACAGCAGCGACCGCATCGGCGACTATGAGCGCGGCGTCGCCCGGTTTGCGCAATACGCCAGCTATCTGACCGTCAACATCTCCTCGCCCAACACGCCGGGCCTGCGCAACATGCAGGCGCGTGAGCAGCTTGGCGAGCTCTTGTCGCGGGTCATGGCAGCGCGCGCCGCGGCAAGCGCCCAGCCGCCGGTGTTCCTGAAGATCGCGCCGGATCTGGTCGAGGCAGAGCTGGAGGACATCGCCGCCGAAGTCACGGAAAAGCGGGTGGACGGCGTCATCGTCTCCAACACCACCATCTCCCGACCGCCACTGCGCAGCGGCGACACCGCGCGCGAGAGCGGGGGGCTCTCCGGCAAGCCGCTGTTCGAGCGTTCGACCATCGTGCTGGCGAAGATGCGCAAACTGCTCGGGCCGGAGCTTGCCATCGTCGGCGTCGGCGGCGTCGATTCCGCCGATACGGCGCTGGACAAGATCCGTGCGGGTGCCGATCTGGTGCAGCTCTACACCGGCATGATCTATGCCGGGCCTTCGCTGCCAGGCCGTATTCTTTCCGGAATGGCCCGTTTCGTCGAAAAAGAACGGCTGAAGTCGATTTGCGAGTTGCGCGACAGCCGCCTCGACTTCTGGGCGTCCAGGCAACTCTGAACTGCTCTCAGGAGCGCAGGTCGCGGCTGACGGCCCGCTCGCAGATGGTGCAACGAACTCGGGTCAAAGGGTTCCTTCGGAGCTTTCGCCGGGCGTTGGCTGACGGCGCATCAAACAAAAAACCCGCCAGTGCGGCGGGTCATTGGCGCAAATCAGCACCATGGGCAAAAATCTACCACAGCTGAGGTCACCGAGTCAAGAAAAAATTCCTATCGCGAAGCTGCCGCTCAGTGTCCTGGACGGCGCAGGGCCTTCCGGGGGACACCGTCTAAAACGCCGTCCGCACCCTGAGCCGCAGGATCGTCAGCAGGCTGAAGCCTCGCACCAGCAGGAAGACGTGCAGCGCCGCCCAAAGTCCAGTGTTGCCGAAGGCCGGCGCAAGGGTCAGCAGCGCGGCCGCGAAAACCAGGAACGACAGCAGCATCATGTTGCGCATGTCGCGGGACCAGGTCGCGCCGATGAAGACGCCATCCATCTGGAACGCCAGCACACCGCTCAGCGCCGTGAATGCCGCCCATGGCAGGTAGATGTCGGCCACCGAACGGACGTCCTCCGATGTCGTCACGAGAGCGACCAGATTGGCGCCACCAGACAGCATTACCAGCGTCGCGGCTCCCGCCAGCCCGAAACCCCAGAACAGCGTCAGCCGCACGGCCTGGCGGAACGGTGCGGCGGCACGTGCGCCGACGGCACGGCCCGCCAGCTGTTCGGCGGCGGTGGCAAAGCCATCGAGGAAATAGCCGGCGACGAGGAAGAAATTCATCAGCACGGCGTTGGCGGCCAGCGTCACCGTGCCGAACTGCGCGCCCTGGCGGGTGAACAATGCAAAGGCGGCGAGCAGCGAGAACGAACGGATCATGATGTCGCGGTTGAGCGACAGCATGCGCAGGAAGGCGGTCATGTCGAGCAGGCGATGGCGCGGCAAGGGCGGGGCCGCGCGAAACCGGCGGATCACGATGGCCAGGCCGAGCAGCATGGCCAGGAACTCACCGGTGACGGTCGCCCAGGCAACGCCGGCGACGCCCCAGCCAAGTTCCAGCCCAAGCAGGAAGCACAGCGCGATGTTGATGCCGTTCAGCACCAATTGCAGCACCAGTCCAAGCCCGCCCTCGCCCCGCCCCAGCACGTAGCCGAGGATGGCGTAGTTGATCAGCGAAAAGGGGGCTGCAAGCAGCCTGATCCTGATGTAGACGCCCATCGCCTCGCTGACGCGCGGTTCGGCGCCCATGAATTTTTGCCCGGCGATGGCGACCAGCGGCGCAAGGGCAGCGAGCACGATGCCGGCGATAACCGCGATCAGCACGGCGCGCCAGAACACCGCCTGTTCCTCCAGGGCATCGCCACGCCCGAACGCCTGTGCGACAAGGCCGGTGGTGCCCGAGCGCAGGAAATTGAAAGAGGTGAAGACGACGTCGAAGATCAATGCGCCGGCCGCCAGGCCGCCAAGCAAGGCGGCATCGCCGAACTGGCCGACGACAGCCGTGTCGACCAGGCCGAGCATCGGCGTCGTCAGATAGGCTAGCGTCATCGGCACCGCGATGGCGAGCACGGAGCGGTTGGTGACGACAAATGATCCGGAGTGAATCGGCGATCCCGAGAGGATCGGGGATCCGGCGTCGGCTGGGGTTGCACCTTTGTCCAAGGATTGCTGCCTTGCTGATTGCGGCTTGATGGAACCGTCGATGTGCCCCATTTTCCGGCCACCGCGCAATCACCTATCCCTTGACGGCCAACCGAAATCCCGGTCTGGCGTGAGCCAGCCGGATACGAGTTCATGCCTCTGCAGATCGTCCATCATCCCGACTACGACGCCGGCTTCGCCGTCAACCATCGCTTTCCGATGAGCAAATATCCCCTGCTGATGGAGGCGCTGCGGACACGCGGCCTCGCCGGCCCCGAGGCGCTCAGCACCGCCGAACCGGCGCCGGCTTCATGGCTGGAGCTTGCCCATGCGGCGGACTATGTCGACCAGGTCGTCAACTGCCGCGTGCCCGAAAAGATCGAACGCGAGATCGGTTTTCCGATCGGCCCCCGCGTCTCGCTGCGCGCGCAGCTTGCCACCGGCGGCACGGTGCTGGCGGCGCGGCTGGCCTTGCGCCACGGTATCGCCTGCAACACTGCCGGCGGCAGCCACCATGCGCGGCGCGCGCAAGGCGCGGGCTTCTGCACCTTCAACGATGTCGCCGTCGCCGCATTGGTGCTGCTGGCCGAAGGCGCGGCACGAAACATCCTGGTCGTCGATCTCGACGTGCACCAGGGCGACGGCACGGCGGATATTCTCGCCGATGACCCGCGCGTGTTCACCTTTTCCATGCATGGCGACCGCAACTACCCCGTGCGCAAGATCGCCTCCGACCTCGATGTCGCGCTGCCCGATGGCACGGGTGACGCTGCCTATCTCGAGAGGCTCGCCGCCATCCTGCCGGAGCTGTCCGCCCAGGCGCATTGGGACATCGTGTTCTACAATGCCGGCGTCGACGTCCATGCAGATGACCGGCTTGGCAGGCTGTCGCTGTCGGATGACGGTCTGCGCGCCCGTGACGACATGGTCATCAGCCATTTTCGCGCGCAGGGCGTTCCGGTCTGCGGCGTCATCGGCGGTGGCTATTCCACCGATGTGCCCGCCCTTGCCGCGCGCCACGCCATCCTGTTCGAGGTCGCCGCAGGCTACGCCCGGTAGTTCTTCAAGCATGATCTCGGGACAAACGGTTTCCGTTTGTCCGAGAAAACCGGTTCCCACTTTTCGGGATCATGCTCTACTTCCGGTAGTTGGCAAGCCTGAGCAGGATGAAGGCCGGCACGACGATAGCCGCGCCCAGCAGGATATAGCCGAGGAAGCGGTCGATGGCGTGGAAGCCGAGATTCCACAGGTCCATGAAGAACTTCCGGATGCCGTAGAGCACATCCATCGGCGACCAGCCGAAGGCATTCATGACCAGGCCGACGAGGAAAGACACCACCAGCAGTTTCAGGATCACCTTGAGCGGCGAGTCGCCAAGAAAGCGCGTCAGTGCGGACAAGGCTCGTCTCCCGATTGAGGCACCCAGGCTCGAGGGCGTCGGCCAGACATACGCACTTGGCTTGTCCGCTTCAAGCCGGGAGTTTTGCGGGATGCCAACGGCCTGCACCGCGCGATTGCATGGCAGGCTTGTGCTGCCAAACGGACTAAACCCGCGCCAGACTGTTAAATTTGCGTAAACAACATCGCTTTAATTTATTGAAAACAAAGCGAAAAACCTTCATTTTTCGATTTCCCGCAATGTGCGTGCAATTTTCGCCTGCGAGACGGTCGGCGTCTTTCAGGCGATTGGCCGCGCGGGCGATCTGACCCCCTACCACAACTGGCGAAAGCCAGTCCCAGGACCGCGCAACCATCCCTGAAAGACACCAAATCGGAGCCCGACCGCCTCAACGGTCGAGTTCTTCGGGAAACCTGCGCATCGATTGCCGGATGCGCGCGTGTGTTGGAGTAATGCAGTGTTCTCTCAAGCAAAGATCATCCTGACGGCAAGTGCCCTTGCCATGTACCTCCTGGGGCCGGCGATGGCCGCCGACCTTTCGCCCGCCTACAATGATCCCCCCGCGTTCCAGTGGAGCGGCGCCTATGTCGGCGTGCATGGCGGCACGGCGTTCACCGGGATGCCGAACCCGTTTGCCGGCAGGAATGGTCTCAGCGGCGGCGTTCAGGCCGGCTACAACCAGCAGATGGGTCCAGCGGTTCTCGGTGCCGAGATCGAGGGCTCCTATCTGGGCGGCGCCGAGCACGACGTCCGGGGCGGCAAGATCAAGGAAAAATGGCGCGGTGCCGCCAAGGCCAAGGCCGGCTTGAGCTTCGACCAGACGCTGCTGTTTGGAACCGGCGGCGTCGCCATGACCAAATTCGACAAGGGCGACAAGGTGAACGATATCGACGGATGGAAACTCGGCTATCTGGTCGGCGGCGGCATCGAGCAGGGTTTTGCCGGCGGCCTCTCGGCCAAGGTCGAATATGACTATGTGCGCACCCCAGGCGTCGAAACGACGTCCGCCCTGGGCAAATCCAAGGCGACGATCGGCAGCCATGAACTGAAGGCCGGCATCAACTACCGGTTCTAGGGCAGGCCATGGGTTCCGTTGAACCTGTTCTGTATTCTGCTTGAACGACCTTGCGCGGCGCCCGGATGCAACGGGGCCGCGCGATTGCTTTGCCTCCATCCGCACCGTCATCGACGCATGTCGGCAGACCGCATTTGGGTGCCAGGTCCTGCGTAATGCCGATGCAATCTTCACGTCCTAAAGCGCGTCGCATCGAAACGGATCATGCGGCCCGCTTCAGGTTTTGTTTTGTGCATGTCGTTGTCCCAAAACCGGGACCGCTTTTGGGCGACATGCATTCGGTGCCGCGGATGACCTTGATGACGGGAATCGGATATGTCCAAACGCAGCGCAAACCATCTGGTGTGGATCTCCAAGGCGTTCTTCATCGCGATCGTGCTGGTGCTGACGGGATGCGCCTCCGACATCATGAAGAACTACATCGGGCAACCGGTCGAATCGGTCATTCTGGACTACGGGCCGCCGACCGCCGTCGTTGATCTCGGCCGGGGCGAGCGGGCCTATCAGTGGCGGAAAATATCCACCAATGCGGTTTCCGGAAGCTCCAGCGGCGAAGTTCGCCACACAAAACACGGAACCGTCTACGAAGAAACCGAAACGCCTGGCTATATCGAGCGCCAGGAATGCTTCTATACGTTCTATGCCCGCGCCTCGGGCGGCAGATGGTTCATCACCAATTTTCGTCAACCGAAGCTGGAATGCGAATGAATTGCCACAGCGTGCCGGCTGCCTGTGACGGAGAGTGCGCATGCGCATCCTGCTGATCGAGGACGAGCCGGAAATGGCCTCGGTGCTGAAGACCGCGCTCGAGCGCCAGGACATCATCGTCGACCATGCCGCGACACTGGCGGATGCCGAAGCCGTGGCGCGGCTCGGCCACCATGACGCGGTGGTGCTGGACCGCCGGCTGCCGGATGGCGATGGCCTCAGCCTGATCCCGCGCCTGCGGGCCTTGCATCTGGACGTGCCGGTGATCGCGTTGACGGCGCTCAGCGGGCTCGACGATCGCGTGGCGGGGCTCGACGCCGGCGCCGACGACTACATGGTCAAGCCGTTCGCCACGGTGGAACTGGTCGCCAGGCTCAATGCCTTGCACCGGCGTTCGTTCACCACGCGTGCCAATCAGGTGATGGTCGGCCGCCTCACCTATGATTTCCGCCATCGCGAGGCGCTTGTCGAGGACCAGGCGCTGGAACTGCCGCGGCGCGAGCGGCTGGTGCTCGAAACGCTCATCCGCAGGCCGGGGCGGACGATCATGCGCGGGGCGCTGGAAGAAGCCGTCTATGCTCTCGACGACGAGATCGGCTCCAATGCATTGGATGCGCACATTTCGCGGCTGCGTCGCAAGCTCGACGACGTCGCTGCCGGCATCGAGATCAGGGCGATCCGCAACCTCGGTTATCTCTTGCGGGCCGCCTCGTGAAGAAGTCGCGCACGCGATCGCTGCAATGGGTGCTGGTGCGGCGGATGATCCTGTTGCAGGCGGCGACGCTTCTTGTCTTCATCGTGCTGTGCGCGGCCGCGCTGTGGATCGCCGATCCACGGCTTCTTGTCGACAACGAGGCTGCCGTCGCCACCCTCAAGGATGCCGTCGATCGTGACGGCAACGGCAGATTGATCGTCCATGAGACCGATGGATTGCGTTCGTTTCGTAAGGGGTTCCCCAATGTCTGGTACATCATCCGCGACAACAACGGCCAGAGCATCCGCTTCGGCAGCATACCCGACGTCTACACCAGGAATTTTGGCGATCTGCTGGGCCAGGCCGATCACGCCACCATCGGATTTTCCGAAGATGATTTGAGGCCGGAGGCCTACCTCGAAAAAGTTTCGACCAAGGCTGGCACGGTTCAGATCATTGCCGCGACGCGATCGTCGCGGGAAGAGACCGACGGCCTCGAAGTCACCATTTCGGCCACCATCGACGTCGCCAAGAACCCGGACGGCAGCAGGAACTGGGAGAAGGCGCTTCCCGCTCTCGCGGCCATCATCGTCATCCTGCTGCTGCCGATCGTCCTCGTCATGGGAGCCACGACCCTGGTGACGACGCCAGCCGTCGTGCGCCGGTCGTTTGCCGGCCTCGTCGACACCGTCCAGCAGGCCGCGCGCATCGACATCGGCACCCGTGCGATGCAGCTGCCGGTCAAGAATGTGCCGCAGGAGATCGCGCCGCTGGTGCATGCCTTCAACCAGACGCTGGCGCGCCTCGCCCAGGGCTATGACCGGCACAACCGCTTCCTCACCGACGCGGCGCACGAACTGCGCACGCCGATCGCCATCCTGCGCACGCGCGCCGAATTGCTGAAGCAGGAACCGCAAAGCGCGCGCCTGCTGCATGACATCGAGCGCCTGTCGCATCTTGCGCAACAGCTGCTCGACCACCAGCTGCTCGACCGCCCGGCGGACCAGCGCCAGATCATAGACCTCTGCGATCTTGTCGGCCGGGTCGCCGCCGACTTCGCCCCGCTCGCCATCGAAGCAGGCTACGATCTTGCCTTCGAGCCGCCAGCCAACAAGGTCCATGTCGAGATCAACGTGCTGCAGATCGAGCGGGCGCTGGCAAATCTCGTGCGCAATGCCATCGATCATGGCGGCGGTTCCGGCACGATCACCATAGCGATCGATGAAAACGGCGGCGTCGAAATCCGCGACGAAGGCCCAGGCATTCCAGCCGATGAGCACGAGAACGTTTTCGAGCCCTTCTACCGACTGCGGCCGCAATCGCGCGGCGCGGGCCTGGGATTGAACCTTGCCCGGCAGATCGCACTGCTGCACGATGGCTCCATCCGGATATTGGCCGGCTCCTGGCAAGGCGCCCGCATCCGCATGGAGTTGCCGGTTCGGGCGGTGGCCGCGTGCGGCAGAAATGATGGCCGGCCCACGGTTGCGGCCGATCCCGCTGGCTTATCTGTTTTCTAACCAATTGCCGCTATTCCCAATCGGATAGCGGGAGCAAGGCTTTGGTGGAGACGGAGAGAAACACCGCGCGACGCGGCGTCATGCTGTCGGTGGTCATCCCATGCTACAACGAGCTGGATGGCGTGGCCGAACTGCATCGGCGGGTAACGGCCGCATGCCTTGGGCAAGGCCCTTCCTACGAGATCGTCCTTGTCGTCGATGGCGCGACCGACGGTACGCGCGAGGCCATTCTGCAGCTGGCCGAAAAGGACGACCATATCGTCGCCATCGACCTTGCCCGCAATTACGGCCACCAGATCGCGTTGAGCGCCGGGCTCGAATTCTGTCGCGGCCAGCGCATTCTCATTCTCGATGCCGACCTGCAGGATCCGCCTGAACTGCTCGGCGCGATGATGACGAAGATGAACGAAGGCTTCGATGTGGTTTACGGCCAGAGGCTGACGCGCGATGGCGAAAGCTGGTTCAAGCTCGCCTCCGCATCCATGTTCTATCGCTTGCTGCGCCGGATGGTCGACGTCGACATAGCCCCGAATACCGGTGATTTCCGACTGATGAACCGTCGCGCGCTCGACCATCTGAACGCGATGCCAGAACGTTACAGGTTCATTCGCGGCATGGTGAGCTGGATCGGGCTGAGACAGGTGGCTTTCCCCTATGAGCGGCACCGCCGCTTTGCCGGCACCACCCACTATCCGCTGAAGAAAATGCTTCTTCTGGCGGTCGACGCCATGACCAGCTTCTCCATCGTGCCCTTGCGGTTCGCCTCGCTGCTCGGAATGATGTTCGGGCTTCTGGGGCTGGTCGTGCTCGGCTACACGCTGCTCGAATGGTCGGTCGGAAACGTGTTGCCCGGCTGGACCAGCCTCGCCGCGATCGTGCTGATCCTCGGCAGCGTCCAGCTTATGGTGCTTGGAATCTTCGGCGAGTATCTCGGGCGCATGTACATGGAGACAAAGCGGCGGCCGCTCTACTTCGTCAACGAGATCGTTTCGCGCAGCCAGGCGGTGGAGGACGGCGAATTGCCGGTCCATCGCCTGCAGGAGATGGCAAAGAGGGCCGCACGTGCTTGAGGCGGAATTCGACCAGTTTGCGCGGGAATATCAGGAGCAGCATGCCGCAAGCATAAGGCTGAGCGGCGAAAACCCGGATTTCTTCGCCAGGTACAAGATCGACGACGTCGCCGCGACGCTGCGGCGGGCCGGTGTCAAACCGCGACGAATACTGGATTTCGGCGCCGGCGTCGGCAATTCGCTCGGCCATATGCGCAACGCGTTTCCCGACGCGGAGATCACCTTGCTCGATCCTTCGCGGGAATCGCTCGACATCGCCAGCAAGCGCTTTCCCGGCCAGGCCGCCTTCACGCATTTCGACGGCAAGACAATTCCCTTTGCCGACGGCAGCTTCGACCTGGCCTTCGCGGCCTGCGTCTTCCACCATATCCCCGAGAACCTGCAGATCGGACTGTTCGCCGAGATCGGCAGGGTGCTGGCCTATGGCGGCAGCTTCTTCGTCTTCGAACACAATCCTTGGAACCCGCTGACCACGCACGCGGTGAGGAACTGTGCCTTCGACGAAAACGCGGTTTTGATAAATTCGCGCGAGATGCGCGGGCGCATGGCCGAGGCGGGCCTTGCCAATACGAGGATCGTCTACCGGATTTTCTTTCCTCGGATGCTTGCGAGACTGAGGCCGTTCGAGCGCTTCCTCACCAAGGTACCTGTCGGAGCCCAATATTTTGCGCATGTGGTCAAGCCTGCCGTTTGACTTCCCGAGGATGCTGCGATTTGGCGCCGTCGGTCTGTTGAACACGGCGCTGGGATACGCGGTCATTCTGGCCGGGCTTGCGCTGGGTCTGGGCGACATCCTTGCCAACGCCACGGGCTATGCCGCCGGCCTTGTCCTCGGCTTCTTCCTCAACCGCCAATGGACCTTCAGCAGAGCCGATGGCTTCAAGCCCGGGACCGCGCTGCGCTATGGGGGTGTCTTTCTGGTCGCCTACAGCATCAATCTGGCCGTCGTAATCGCCGCCCGTTCAGCAGGCATCGTCGAAAACCCGCTGGTCCACCTCGCGGGAATCTGCGTCTATTCGGTTGTTTTCTATCTTGGCTCGGCTCGCTTCGTGTTTGTGGGGCGTGGGGACGACAGCACCGACCGCACAGTTCGGGTGGCCGACAAGCCTCGGCGGCAGCCCGCCAATCCAACACCTTGAACACCCAACTGTCACCGGAACCGATTAGAGGCGGCGCAGCATGAACGACGCTCAGGCCAGTGCGGCGGCCGCGACATACAACGAGCGGAGCAGGCTGATCTTCTGCCTGCTCGCGGCCTTGGCGATGGCGGGTGCGTTGGGTGCCCAGGCAGGCGCCACCCTGCAGGATCCCGACAGCTGGTGGCAAGTGAAGGTCGGTCTGGATTTCCTGACTAACCGGACATTTCCGACCGTCGATCCCTATTCCTACACGTTTGCCGGCCAGCCCTGGATTGCCAAGGAATGGCTGGGGCAGGTCCTGCTGGCTCTTGCCTACCGGGCGGGCGGCTGGAACGGGGTCGTCAACGCGATCATCGCCTCGATCTCCCTGACGGTTTTCCTGATGGGGTGGTTTCTCAGCGCATGGCTGAAGCCGATCCTGGCGATTACACTGGCGTTCGCCGCGGTGTTCCTGATCAACCCGATCTTCACGGCGCGTCCGCATGTCTTCACCTTCCCGATCATCGTCATCTGGACAGCGGTCCTCTTCGGTGCGGCAAGGGAAGAACGGGCGCCGCCCTGGTGGCTGCTTGTGCTGGTCGTATTATGGGCGAACCTGCACGCCACCTTCACCTTGAGCTTCGTCATCGCGGCTTTCGCCGGTCTCGATCTGCTGGCGCGCACGGGCCTGTCGAAACCGTCCCTGCTGGCGAAGTGGATCGCGTTCGGCCTGCTTTGCCCGCTGGTGAGCCTGATCCACCCCTACGGCGTCCAGGCCATCCTCGCGACGCTCGCCGTGGCCTACGGCAATGAGGCGGTGTCGCTGATCATGGAATGGAAACCGTTCAGTCAGCCGGACAGTCCTGTCCAGGAAGCGGCGATGCTGCTGGCGCTTTTCGGGCTTCTGGTGTCCCGGTTGCGAATTGGCTGGGCCAAGGCGTTGTTCGTCGTCTTCACCCTGCATGTCTATCTCGCCCATGTGCGCTTCATGTATCTGTTCTTCCTGCTGATTCCGCTGGTGATGGCGGCCGAGGTCGCACAGCAATATCACTCGCTTTCAGCCACCGCATGGCTGGCCGAAAAGCGCGACGGGCTGGAGAGATTCTTAGCCAGACGGTTCTACGCCATCTGCGGCACGGCAGCCGTTCTGCTGATCGGCGGGATCGCCGTGCTCGGCAGCGCCTATCAGGTCGCGCCGAGCCCGAAGACATCGGCCAGCGGGGCGCTGGCCTTCGCGCAAAGCCATCATCTGTCCGGCAATGTGTTGAATTCCTACAATTTCGGCGGCACGCTGATTTTCCATGGGTTCAAGACCTATATCGACGGACGGACGGACCAGCTGTTCCTGGGCGGCTTCACAAAGAGCGACAACGACACCGGACGCGGAGACGGCAAGCCGCTCCTCGAAGCCCGCCTGAAGAAATACGCAATAGATTGGGCGCTGCTGTCGGCCGACGACAGCCGGATTCCCTTCTTCGACCAGTTGGGCTGGAAACGGGCCTACTCGGACGATTACGCGGTAATCTATCTGCCCGGCGCCTGATCCTGTGCGTTCCTGGCGGATTTCGCGACAGCCAATATATGCCTTGACACCCATGTTGCAGCGCAGCAAAATTGCTGCCTGAGGGTAAGCCTGTGAGACCGACGAGCCGGGATTTTCAGCACGACCGAAGGCATCGCCGCATGAGCGTGTCGGGTGCGGCCGCACGGATCATGGTGGTCGCGCGCGAGCCGGCCGGATGAACTACCGGCGCGACATCGACGGCCTGCGGGCCGTTGCGGTGCTGCCCGTCGTGCTCTTCCATTTCGGCGTGTCCGCCATTCCTGGCGGCTTCACCGGTGTCGACATCTTCTTCGTCATATCGGGCTATCTGATCAGCGGCAGCCTGCTCGATGATCTTGAGCGGGGCCAGTTCTCGATCGGCCGCTTCTACTGGCGCCGCGCCCGGCGCATCCTGCCGGCGCTGACCTTCGTCATCCTGCTCTCGAGCATTGCCGCCTGGTTCATCCTTCTGCCTTCGGATCTCCACGAATTCAGCCTTAGCGTGATCGCCGCCGCGACCTTCTGGTCGAATATCTATTTCTGGAGAACGATGAACTATTTCTCCATCGACGCAGAACTGCGGCCGCTCCTGCACACATGGTCGCTTTCGGTGGAAGAGCAGTATTATATCTTCGCGCCGATCCTGCTTTATCTGATCCACCGATACGTCTCGAAGCGCTGGCTGACGGTACTTCTGCCGATGGCCGTCGGCAGCTTTGCCCTGGCAGTCATAGCAACCTCGCTGGCACCGACGGCAGGCTTCTATCTCTTGCCGACGCGCATATGGGAGCTGGCGCTGGGCGCCATGCTGATGTTGCGGAAGCCTCCGGTCCTAGCCGGTCGGCTGGCGGTGGAACTGATCGGCCTCGCCGGCTTTGCCCTGATTGCGTTTGGCTTTGTGATGATTTCGGACAGCGATCCGTTTCCCGGCTACAATGCCCTATTCCCCTGCATCGGAACAGCACTGCTGATCTATGCTGGCCAGGATAACGCGGACAGGCCGGCACCTGTCGCCACTCGCGTGCTTCGGTTGGCGCCGCTGGTCTGGGTCGGCCTGATTTCCTATTCGCTTTACCTCGTCCACTGGCCAATCAACTCGTTCGTCCATTATCTCTCGCTGAAGACCGTCGGTGTGCCAACGATTGTCGCGATGACGGTGGCCAGTTTCGCCCTGGCGGCATTCTCCTGGAAATATGTCGAGCAGCCCTTCCGCCAGAAACGAGCCTATACCGCACCGCTGCCTATCTTCGCTTTTTCGGCGACGGCCATCGCGCTGCTGTGCGCCGGTGGTTTGGCCGGTGCACTGGGCAACGGTTTCCCGCAACGGTTCCCGGACTTCTCGACCGAACGTATCCGGGTCGGCGACTGGCGCAACGGCATCTGCTTCAACGAAAACGGGACCCGCATCGAAGACTGGAATCTCGCCGACTGCACCCGTACAACGGGCTTTGCCACCAATGTGCTGCTGTGGGGCGATTCTTTCGCTGCCCATTATGTATCGGGACTTGAGCCCAACGCCCAGAAAATCCAGGCCAATGTCATCCAATACACCTATGCCGGCTGTCCGCCCGACCTGACCTATTTTTCCTATGCTCGGCCCGCCTGCACCCGCTTCAACGAACGGGCCTTGTCGATCATTCGCGACGCAAACATCCAGGCGGTGATCCTGAGCGGCCGATGGACCGACTACCAGGCCAGGGGCTTCGCCGGCCTGCAGAAGACGATCGACCGGCTTCGCGAGATGGGGGTCAAGGTCTATACCGTCGGCCAGTCTCCGGAATTCATCGCCGACGTCCAGAAGATCGCTTTCTTGGTGAAGCGGGAGCATGCCGGAACCACATCCTGGCCTATGGCTATGGATCCGGGCATCAACGCACGGGTTCTGCCGTTCACCAAAGGGGCCGATTTCATAGATCCGCTGACGTATCTGTGCGACTCGGCCGGTTGTTCATACGCCGACGCCAAGACCAATGAATTTCTCTACTTCGACTATGGCCACTTCTCTTCCGCCGGCGCGACGCTGGCCATCTCGAAATACTGGCCAAGTTTCGCCACCAGCGACAAGGCCGCGAAGGCAAACCGGCAATTCACGGCCGCAGGCGCGCCGTGATCCGCAGCACGACGGCGTCGTGCCGAAACGGACCGCTTTGCGATTGCCCGAAGGCCAACCCTCATGCTAACGAGGGCGCACGCGGGTATGATGTAATGGTAGCTTGTCAGCTTCCCAAGCTGAACGCGCGGGTTCGATTCCCGCTACCCGCTCCAGCCTAAGGCGTCAGAACCATTTCAGCGCCTGCCTGTTCGTCGAACACAACCGAGCAGCCTCTCGCCAGCGCCACCGTTGCGAGGGCGTTTGCCGCCGCGTCATCCGATGAAACGAAGTCGCCGGTCAACACCCGCAATTCTTCCACGCCTTCAGCCATGGACACGAAATTGCCGACCGATCGATCGTGCTTGCAGGCCTCGATCACGCAAAGCAGGTCGATGATTTCGAAGCTGCGCATGTTCAGCCTCCAGAAGAAATCGTCCCTTGCAAGATCATGAACGCATCGGCGGGAAATAATGTTCCCAGTTCGCTTTCGCTGGCCTCGGCCTGGCGGCGCTTTCGCCGGAGAAGCTTACCTGATCCAGCCATCATCCCACTTCCCTCAGAATGAAGTCGTGCAGCATCTTGGCGGCCGGCGACAGCGCGCGATTCCTCACCGTGATCAGGCTGTAGGGCCTGACCTCGATGTCGAATTCGGTCTGGACGACGTCGATGGCGCCGGCCAGCCCGTCAGGGTTCTGGATGAATTTCGCCACCTGGACAGAGACCGGTGCGATGGCATCGGATTGCGCGACCATGACCAGGGTCAGGAGCAGCGAACTGGTGTTCAGGATACGGTCCGGCAAAGCGATGTTGCGGTTGAGGAAGTTGCTCTCCATCGCCTGGCGCAAGGGCGAGCCGCCCGACTGGAAGACCCAGTCATAGGCGGCGGTGTCTTCCAGCCGCACCACGCTGCCCCTGGTGAGCGGGTGGCCACGGCGCACGATCAGGCAGGCTTTCTCGACGCCGATGACGCGCGACTCGAACAGCCGCGGATTGAGGTCGTCCGGGATGCGCGCGATGATGAAGTCATGGCGCGTGGCGATCAGCTCGCGTGCCAGCACATTGGAGGTCTCGACCTGCATGGTGATCTCGATGCGCGGATAGATGCGGCGGATTTCACGAATTGCCGGCACCGCCAGCTCGATTGCCGGCGCGGTCACGGCACCCAGGAAAACCGAACCACCCTTGCCCGCCTTGAGCTCGGAAATCTCGCGGTCGACCTCGCGCATCTCCAGCAGGATCGAGCGCGCGCGCCTGGCCAAAGCCTTGCCGTATGGCGTCAAGGTGATGCCGCGCGGCAGCCTCTCGCACAGCTTGACCTCCAGCACCGCCTCCATCTCCGCGATCATGCGCGAGGCCGCCGGCTGCGAAATGTTCAGAACCTGGGCTGCCGCGCTGACCCGGCCATGGTCGTCGAGCGCGACGATCATGCGCATGTGACGCAGACTGAGACCGCTGCGCAGCAGGGTTTCGCCATCGCCCGGTGCTTCTCTGTAACCATCTGAAGCTGTTGTCGGATTCGCTGGCCGCGCCATCGCTTTCCCTGCCTTCTGCTCGTGTACGACCGACATCGGGGTCAGCCCGTCACGTCGCAATACATATACCAACCATGATATAGCAACCATCAAAGATCGCATTTGACAGTTATGGCAAAGACCCACACCCTCCGCGCGTTCCAAGACGTGACGGTCGCCGACGAGAAAAATCGTATCGATTGAATCAGCGTCTCGGGGCCATGGGAGGATACCGGAGATCGATATGACGGCAGCGGTGCCTTGGCGCTTCTGCACGATTGCGCGGCCCGCGACCCCCGGGGTGCCGCGTCCATCAAACAGGGAGAGTTAAAGTGAAAATCATCAAGACACTGGCCGCCGTCGCGGCCCTTGGCATCGCTGCCATGACCTACTCGGCGCACGCAGCCGACAAGGGTCTCGTCGGCGTGCTGATGCCGACCAAGACCTCGCAGCGCTGGATCAATGACGGCGATGCCGTCAAGTCCCAGCTCGAGGCTCTCGGCTACACCGTCGACCTGCAATACGCGCAGGACGACATCCCCAACCAGCTCAGCCAGCTGGAAAACGAAATCACCAAAGGCCCGAAGGCGCTGATCATCGCTTCTATCGACGGCACCACCCTGTCGGATGCTCTGCAGAAGGCCGCTGACGCGGGCGTCGTCGTCGTCGCCTATGACCGCCTGATCAAGAAGACCGCCAATGTCGACTACTACACCACCTTCGACAATTTCGGCGTCGGCGTGATCCAGGCGAATTCGCTGGTCAAGGGCCTCAAGGAACGCTTCCCGAACACCAAGCCGTGGAACGTCGAACTGTTCGGCGGCTCGCCCGACGACAACAACGCCTTCTTCTTCTACAATGGCGCCATCTCCGTCCTGCAGCCGCTGATCGACGACGGCTCGATCAAGATCAAGTCCGGCCAGACCGGCATGGACAAGGTCGGCACGCTGCGTTGGCTCGCCGCCACCGCCCAGGCACGCATGGACAATCTGCTGTCGGCCAACTATTCGGATGGCAGCCGCGTCGATGGCGTTCTTTCGCCCTATGACGGCCTGTCGCGCGGCATCACCGCCTCGCTGCGCGCCGTCGGCTACGGCACCGAGGCTCAGCCTTGGCCAATCGTGACCGGTCAGGACGCTGAGACCGCTTCGGTCAAGCTGATCATCTCGGGCGAGCAGTACTCGACCGTGTTCAAGGACACCCGCGAACTGGCCAAGGCCACCGTCGAGCTCGTCGACAAGGTGCTCTCGGGCGGCAAGCCGGACGGACTCGATGAAAAGACCTACAACAACGACGTCAAGGTCGTTCCCTCGATCCTGTTGACGCCGCATGAAGTCGACAAGTCGAACTACCAGGCGCTGGTCGTCGACTCCGGCTACATCAAGGCCGACGAACTGAAGTAATCCCGGTTACAAAGTCAGGGGGTCCTGCGCAACGCAGGGCCCCTTTTCGTTCACCAGCGAGCCCGGTATTGTCACCGACCTCGCCGGCAATATTTGCCGAGCTCTCAAGGAGCGGTAGTCCCCATGGCCCCGACGATTTTGGAGATGCGCGACATCACCAAGACGTTTCCCGGCGTGAAGGCGCTGTCGAACGTCAATCTCAGCGTCGAGGAAGGCGAGATCCACGCCGTGGTCGGCGAAAACGGCGCCGGCAAGTCGACGCTGATGAAGGTGCTGTCGGGCGTCTATCCCTCCGGCACCTATGACGGCCAGATCATCTTCCAAGGCCAGGAATGCCAGTTCAAGGGCATCCAGGACAGCGAACACAAGGGTATCGTCATCATCCACCAGGAGCTAGCGCTGGTGCCGATGCTGTCGATCGCCGAAAACATCTTCCTCGGCAACGAGCACGCGAAATTCGGCGTCATCGACTGGGACGCCAACGAGGAGCGCACCAGTGCGCTGTTGAAGAAGGTGGGCCTTAAGGAGGACCCCAAGACGCTGATCACCAATATCGGCGTCGGCAAGCAGCAGCTGGTCGAGATCGCCAAGGCGCTGAGCAAGGAGGTCAAGCTCCTGATCCTCGATGAGCCTACGGCATCGCTCAGCGAAAAGGACAGCCAGGCGCTGCTTGACCTGCTGCTCGAATTCAAGCGGCAAGGCATGACCTCGATCCTGATCTCGCACAAGCTCAACGAGATCAACCGGGTCGCCGACAAGGTGACGGTGATCCGTGACGGGCGCACCATCGAGACGCTGGC
Organism: Mesorhizobium sp. Primo-A; assembly: GCF_003997175.1. NCBI lineage: Bacteria > Pseudomonadati > Pseudomonadota > Alphaproteobacteria > Hyphomicrobiales > Phyllobacteriaceae > Mesorhizobium > Mesorhizobium sp. Primo-A. Next base: position 428,131 of record NZ_RZTG01000002.1, on the reverse strand, counting down.
CAAGAAGGACATCTCCGAAGACCGCATCATCACCTCGATGGTCGGTCGTTCCCTCGACGACCGCTATCCGCCGCGCGAGCCTGATATCGGCGAGATCGTGTTCGAGGTGAAGAACTGGTCGGTCTATCACCCGCTCCATGCCGAGCGGCAGGTGATCAAGGGTATCGACATCAATGTGCGCGAGGGCGAAGTGGTGGGCATTGCCGGGCTGATGGGCGCCGGCCGCACCGAATTCGCCATGAGCCTGTTCGGCCGCTCCTACGGCCGCCGCATCACAGGCGAGGTGCTGCTCAAGGGCAAGCCGATCGATGTGTCCTCGGTAAGCAAGGCGGTCCAACACGGCATCGCCTACGTCACCGAGGATCGCAAGACCTACGGGCTCAACCTCATCGACCATATCAAGCACAACATCACGCTGGCCAATCTCGGCGGCGTGGCCCGCCACAGCGTGATCGACGACATGCGCGAGCTCGCCGTTGCCAACGACTATCGCAAGAAGACCAATATCCGCGCTTCCAGCGTCTATCAGTTGACCGGCAATCTTTCCGGCGGCAACCAGCAGAAGGTGGTGCTGTCGAAATGGCTGTTCGCCGACCCGGACGTGCTGATCCTCGACGAGCCGACACGCGGCATCGATGTCGGCGCCAAGTACGAAATCTACACGATCATCGCGCGACTCGCCTCGGAGGGTAAGGCGATCGTGGTCATCTCGTCGGAAATGCCGGAATTGCTCGGCATCACCGACCGCATCTACGTCATGAACGAAGGGCGCATCGTGGGCGAAATGCCCGCCGCGGAAGCAAGCCAGGAAAAAATAATGCGCGCCATCGTTCGTGGAGAAGGAAAAGCAGCATGAGCACCGAAAGCGCCCCCGCCCCGCACGGCAATGTCGCCGAAGAGCAGCGCGCACGCATCGCCGTCTCGGCGCTGGCCACGAACCTGCGCGAATACGGCCTGATCATCGCGCTGATCGTCATCATGCTGTTTTTCCAGTTCACCACGTCGGGAACGCTGTTCAAGCCGGTGAACCTGAGCAACCTGGTGCAGCAGAACTCGTTCATCATCGTGATGGCGCTGGGCATGCTGCTGGTGATCGTTTCCGGCTATATCGACCTCAGCGTCGGATCGGTCGCCGGTTTCATCGGCGCGCTGGCGGCAAACATGATGGTCATCTGGCAACTTGGACCGCTCAGCAATCCGCTGGTGGTTTCGATCATCTGCCTCGTCGTGGGCGGCCTGATCGGGGCGGCGCAAGGCTACTGGATCGCCTATCACAGAATACCGAGCTTCATCGTGACACTGGCCGGCATGCTGATCTTCCGCGGCATCTGCCAGGCGCTGCTGGGCGGCGGATCCTCGGTCGGTCCGCTTCCCGACGACTTCAAAATGCTCAGCTCGGGCTTCATCCCGGATGTCATCGGCCCGCTGACGCTGATCCCGCCGACGGTGAACGCGGCCGGCAAGACCATCATGGGCAGCGGCCTGACGCTGCACATGACGACGATCGTGCTGGGCCTGATCGCCGTGCTGGCCTATGCCTATTTCGGGGTGAGGACGCGTCGCAAGCGCGAACGCCATGGCTATGAGGCCGAGCCCTTTGCCCTGTTCGTCGTCAAGACGCTGGTCGCCAGCGCCCTGGCGCTGTTCCTGGTCTATGAGTTCGCCAGCTACAGAGGCCTGCCGGTCGTGCTGCTCGTCATGGGCGTGCTGATCTCGCTGTTCGTCTTCGTCACCAAGCGCATGACCATCGGCCGCCGTATCTACGCCATGGGCGGCAATGCCAAGGCCGCGCAGCTGTCAGGCATCAACACCGAGCGGCTGACGCTGATGGTGTTCATCAATATGGGCGTGCTGTCGGCGCTCGGCGGCCTGATCATCGCGGCGCGACTGGGACAGGCGGTGCCGGCCGCGGGCCTCGGCAGCGAGCTCGACGTCATCGCCGCCGTCTTCATCGGCGGCGCCTCGGCGATGGGCGGCGTCGGTCAGGTCATCGGCGCGGTGGTCGGCGGCTTCATCATGGGCGTGATGAACAACGGCATGTCGATCATGGGCGTCAATGTCGACTGGCAGCAGGTGGTCAAAGGCCTGGTGCTGCTCGGCGCCGTGATCTTCGACGTCTACAACAAGAACAAGGCTTGAACGGACTTAAGAGCAATTCCAGGAAAAGTGTGAAACGGTTTTCCGCCCGGAATTGCGCCAAGACAATGAGTTAGAGCGGTTCGCCGTTTCCGTGAAACGGTGAACTGCTCTGATCGAGGAAAGCAGGAGGCATACGATCGCGACGCTGCCGGCAACCCGCCGGTAACAGAAGTCCCTGAGGGACCAGGCCCGCGAGCGCAATCCGAACTGAGAATTTAAACCGTGGCATGGACGAGGTCCCGGCCGCGCTGAGCAAGGTTTGCCGTTTTGGCAGCCCTGCCAAGGCAAATGAGAGAGGATTCATCATGCTGATCTCCCAGATCCTTGACGACGCCGAGACCATCCGCGTCGTCGCCCGCAATGGCGGCAAGACCCGGATCATCAATGGCGCCCGCAGCGTCTATTCGCTGGCGATGGAGGCCGCCCGCACCGGCGTCGGCCTCGTCGCGCTGATCGAACGCAAGGGGCTTGGCGAGACGGTCGATCTCGAGGCCGCTTACAAGAAGGGGCGGCTGCTGTCGCCGATCAATCACCCCGATCCGGCGCATCTGCACCTGACCGGCACCGGGCTGACGCATCTCGGCTCCGCCGCGACGCGCGATTCCATGCACAAGAAGCTGAGCGCCGACGGCGAGGAGCAGCTCACCGATTCCATGAAGATGTTCCGCATGGGGCTGGAGGGCGGCAAGCCGGCGAAAGGCCAGATCGGCGTGCAGCCGGAATGGTTCTACAAAGGCAACGGCACGATGGCGGTGGCACCAGGCGCCGCACTCCTGTCACCGGCCTTTGCCAAGGACGCCGGCGAAGAGCCCGAGGTCGCCGGCATCTACGTCATCGGCGACGACGGCGCACCTTTCCGCGTCGGCTTCACGCTGTCGAACGAGTTTTCCGACCACGTCACCGAGCGCGTGAACTATCTGTTCCTCGCGCATTCCAAGCTGCGCAACGCCTCGTTCGGGCCGGAGATCCTGATCGGCGACCTGCCGTCCGACATCCGCGGCACCTCGCGCATCGTGCGCGACAGCGAGGTGCTGTGGGAAAAGCCGTTCCTGTCCGGCGAAGCGAACATGTCGCACACCATCGCCAATCTCGAACATCATCATTTCAAATACGCGGCCTTCCGCCAGCCGGGTGACGTGCATGTGCACATGTTCGGCACGGCGACGCTGTCCTTCGCCGACGGCATCACGACCGAGGCCGGCGATGTCTTCGAGATCGAGGCCGGGGATTTCGGCCTGCCGCTGCGCAACCCGCTCGAGATCGAGCAGCCGGTGAAGGTGGCTGTGAAGGCGCTTTGAGAGCGCGCCTTTTCCTTCTCCCCAAGTGGGAGGTGGATCGGCGCGTTAGCGCCGAGACGGATGAGGGGTGTTCCAGCGGAGTGAAACGTTGGCGTTCCCTGGAACACCCCTCATCCGTCGCCTCCGGCGACACCTTCTCCCACAAGGGGAGAAGGAAAAGGCGCCTCTGCCTCAATAAATATCGAAGTCGAAATACTTGGCCTGGATCTTCTTGTAGGTGCCGTCGGCAACGATCGCGTCGATGGCCGCGTTGAGCTTGTCGCGCAGGGCCGTGTCGTCCAGGCGCACGGCGATGCCGGCCTGGGTCTCGGTGCCCTTGACGTCGCCGACCAGCTTGCAGCAGCCGTCGCTTGCCTTCTTCAGCCAATCCATCAGCACGAACTTGTCCGAGATCACGGCGTCAAGACGACCGTTGGTCAGGTCGGTGATCGCCTCTTCCTGGGTGGGATAGAGTTTGGCCTCCGCGCCCGCCTTGCCATATTCATTCTGGGCATAGTCGGCCTGCGTGGTCGAAGCCTGGGCACCGACCGTCTTGCCGGCAAGGGCCGCCGGTTCGGTCGAGGTGAGATCGGTGTCCTTCGGCGCCACCAGAGCCAGCGGTGTCGTATAATATTTGTTGGTGAAGGCGACCTGCTTCTTGCGCTCCTCGGTGATGCTCATCGAGGCGATGATGGCGTCGAACTTCTTGGCCTGCAAAGCGGGAATGATGCCGTCCCAGTCCTGGGTAACGATCTCGCATTCGACCTTCATCTGCGCGCACAGCGCATTGGCGATGTCGATGTCGAAGCCTTCGACCTTGCCGTCGGCGGTAATGGTGTTGAACGGCGGATAGGCGCCCTCGGTGCCGATCTTGATTTTCTCCGCCGCCTGCACCGACAGAGAGCCGGCCAGTGTTGCCAGCATGGCAGCGCCCGCCGCCGATATGACCCATTTCGAAAATCGCATTTTCTTGGTTCCCCTTGAACGCCGCCAGCTTGACGGGCGGCAAGGCAGCCAAGCATGGCGAGCCGGTACAGGCAAGTATTTTGCCTTGGGGCAATGAGGGTCAGCGCGCGGCGCGGAAATGCTTGGACAGCTTCAGGCCCTGCGCCTGGTAGTTGGAGCCGAGATCGGTGCCGTAGAGCGCCTGCGGCCGCTTCAGCATATGCTCGTAGACCAGCCGGCCGACGATCTGGCCGTGGTCGAGGATGAACGGCACTTCATGGCTGCGCACTTCCAGCACCGCCCGGCTGCCGGTGCCGCCGGATGCGGAATGGCCGAAGCCCGGATCGAAGAAGCCGGCATAATGGACGCGGAATTCGCCGACCAGCGGATCGAAGGGCGTCATCTCGGCGGCGTAGAGCGGCGGCACATGCACCGCCTCCTGGCTGACGAGGATGTAGAATTCATCGGGGTCGAGCACCAGTTCGCCGGCGCCGCTCTTGTGGATCGGTTCCCAGAAGTCGACGACTTCCTGGGCCGCGCGCTTGTCGACATCGACGAGGCCGGTGTGATGCTTGCCGCGATAGCCGACCAAGCCGCTTTGATCGCCGTTGAGGTCGATCGACAGCGCGATGCCGCCGCCGGAAATGTTCGGCGGCTCGGTGGCGACAAGCATCTGCGTGCGATGCAGGTCGTGCAACTCGGCTTCGGAGAGCAGCGCATTGCCGGTGCGGAAACGGATCTGCGACAGGCGCGACCCGGTGCGGACGACGATCGGGAAGGTGCGCGGGCTGACTTCCAGAAAGAGCGGGCCATGATAGCCGGCCGCGATCTTGTCGAACTCGTGGCCGCGATCGGTCATGACGCGGGTGAAGATGTCGAGCCGTCCGGTCGAACTCTTCGGATTGGCCGAGGCTGAAATGTCCGCCGGCAGCGCCAGGCTTTCAAGCAGGGGCACGATGTAGACGCAGCCGGTCTCCAGCACCGCGCCCTCGGCCAGATTGATCTCGTGCAGCTGCAGCCGGTCGAGCTTTTCCGAGACCTTGTGATTGGGGCCGGGCAGGAAGGAGGCGCGCACCCGCCAGGCCTTGTCGCCGAGCCTGAGATCGAGGCTGGCCGGCTGGATCTGGTCGGTGTCGAGCGCACGCGCCGACTTCAGCGCGCCGGACTGGAGCAGCGCCGATATGTCCTGGTCGGGAAGAATGCCTGTCTGCCGCAAGGCTCCACTCCTGCTTGGTACAAACCTCTTAATGAAGCCGGCAATTGACGCAAGCGCGGTGCGGGTCTAAAGGGTCGTTATCCCGTGGTGATTTGGCCGGTCGGCTTGCAGCCACGTTAAACAAGTCGCTAAAGGACCGTCGGGCCGCAAGGCCGTATGGACCGGTTGCGACTTTCGCGGCCGGTTTTTTTGTGTCTGGAAGAAAAGCGATGAGCACCAAGAAGCGCAACTGGAAGCCTCAGACGGCACTCGTGCACAGCGGAACGCTGCGTTCCGGTTTCGGCGAAACGTCAGAAGCGATCTATCTCACCCAAGGCTATGTCTACGAAACGGCGCAAGCCGCCGAAGCCCGTTTCAAGGGCGAAGAGCCGGGTTTCATCTATTCGCGCTACGCCAATCCGACCGTCGACATGTTCGAGAAGCGCATGTGCGCGCTGGAAGGTGCGGAAGACGCGCGCGCCACCGCGTCGGGCATGGCCGCGGTGACGGCCGCCCTTCTGTGCAGCGCCAAGGCCGGCGACCATATCGTGGCGGCGCGTGCGCTGTTCGGCTCCTGCCGCTGGGTGGTCGAGACGCTGGCGCCGAGATACGGCATCGAGGCGACGCTGGTCGACGGCACCGACATCGCCAACTGGGAAAAGGCGATCAAGCCGAACACCAAGCTGTTCTTCCTGGAAAGCCCGACCAATCCGACGCTGGAAGTGGTCGATATCGCCGCTGTCGCTTCGCTTGCCAATTCGATCGGCGCCAGGCTGATCGTCGACAATGTCTTCGCCACGCCCCTGCAGCAGAAGCCCTTGCAGCTCGGCGCCCATATCGTCGTCTATTCGGCGACCAAGCACATAGACGGCCAGGGGCGCTGTCTCGGCGGCGTCATCCTGTCGGACAAGAAGTGGATCGACGAGAACCTGCACGACTATTTCCGCCATACCGGCCCAAGCCTTTCGCCTTTCAACGCCTGGACGCTGCTGAAGGGCCTGGAAACGCTGCCGCTGCGCGTACGCCAGCAGACGGAAAGTGCCGGCCGGATCGCGGATTTTCTGGCCGAACGGCCGGAAATCGCGCGCGTCATCTATCCCGGCCGCGCCGACCATCCGCAGGCCGACATCGTCAAGAAGCAGATGTCGGGCGGCTCGACGCTGATCTGCCTGGACGTCAAGGGCGGCAAGCAGGCGGCCTTCGCCTTGCAGAACGCGCTCGACATCGTCCTGATCTCCAACAATCTCGGTGACGCCAAGAGCCTGATCACCCACCCGGCGACGACGACGCACAAAAATCTCAGCGACGAGGCGCGCGCCGAGCTCGGCATCGGGCCGGGCACGCTCAGGCTGTCGGTTGGCCTGGAGGATGCCGACGATCTGCTCGAGGACATCGCGCAGGCGCTGAAGGCCAGGTAGGAGGCCTTCAGGCGCCGGACGGCGTCTCTTCCAGCTCGGCCGTCTTGGTGCCGATGGTCATCGCATTGCCGCGCCAGTCGACGGCGCCGCCGAGCCAACCGCGCCCCCACATCGCCGGCAGGATCAGGTCGCGCGCCATGATCGCGGCGACCATGCGTGGCGACAGGTACCAGCCCTTGGACCAGGCCAGGGCGCACTCCGGAAGATAGAAGGCCGCCAGCACGGCAAGGGCGGTTGCCCAGAGGCTGAAGCCGGCGCTTGCCGCTGCAATCAGCGCAAGCACCAGCGGCACCACGGCGCCCGTCAGGATTTCGGGTGCGAAGAACAGCGGGAAAGTGACGCGGCGCAGGCGCGCCCAACGGGCCTGACGCGACCAGATCTCGTCAAACGAGCGCCGGCCAAGCGGCTGCTCGAAGGGGGCGGCGACGAGATTGACGCGCAGGCCGAGACTGTTCACCAGCTTGGTCGCAGCGGCATCCTCGGCGATCTCGGCGGCCAGCACGCGGATGCCGCCATTGGCATCGAGCATCGGCTTGTTCCAGAGCATGCTCTTGCCCTGGGCAAAGCCGAGGCCGAGCGCCTCACCGGCATATTGCCAGCGCGCCTGCAGCGTGTTGAGGAAAGCGCATTCGACCTCGGCCCAGAAGCCGGCCGGCCGCGAGCCGATCGGCGTCGAGCAGACAAGGCCGGTGCCGGGCCGCCAGGCAGCCATCAGGTGCTGGATGTAGTCCCTCGGCATCAGCACGTTGGAATCGGCCAGGACGACCCAGTCGTGCCGCGCCGCTTCCCAGCCCTTGACGCAATTGTTGAGTTTCGGATTGGCGCTGATGCGGTCATCGCCGACAAGCAGCCAGGCCGGCACTTTCGGAAACCGGACGATCGTCCTGTTTATCAATTTGATCACCGGATCGTCGGCATGGGCGACGCAGAAAATCAGCTCATAGCGCGGCCAGTCGAGCGAGAAGGCGCGCTCCAGCGTCTCCTGCGTGAACGGCTCGACGCCGCGCGACGGCACGACGATCGACACCGGCCGCGGCTTGCCGGCCGGCGGCGCAATGGTGCGACGCCGTCTCAGACGCGACACGGCGAGCACGATGCTGGCGAGATTCGAGAGGATGAGGACGGTTGAAAGCGTGGCGGCTATGAGAGTGAGTTGCATCGAGATCCGGTCACTCCAGGAAAACCGGTCCGCAAGATGACCGGTTTCAACAGTTCAGCAGAGCGCCCGAGTCGCGCGTCACCAGTCCGCGCACACCATCATTGTCATATGTCACTTAAATGACATTCTTTGTCGGCACCTGCCCGCGAGGCCGGCCAGAGGAGGCTTCGATCGGTTGACCTAACCGCACGGAGCGCCGAAAGTTCCGCTGGAACCGTTTTTTGGAGCCGCTTATGTATAGCGCCGTCACGCGCAACATCGAAGTGCAGGTCAGGCCGTTCTATCTGGAGGACCGTTCGGATCCCTCGGAGAACCGCTATGTCTGGGGCTATCAGATAACGATCGACAATCAGTCGGACGATTTCGTGCAGCTTCTGTCGCGCTATTGGCACATCACCGACGGCACCGGCCGGGTCGAGGAAGTGCGCGGCCCCGGCGTGGTCGGCGACCAGCCCGAACTCAATCCCGGCGACAGCTACCAGTACACGTCCGGTTGCCCGCTCTCGACACCGTCCGGCATCATGGTCGGGCATTACACGATGCGCAACAAGCGGGGCGAGACGTTCGACATCGCCATTCCGGCGTTTTCGCTGGACTTGCCGGGGACGCGGCGGACGGTGAATTGATTTCGCCTCACCGGCCGCGGAGCGACCGGTGAGGCGTGGTTTCTACTCTACTGGGCCGCAAATTCCGCCGGGTCGAAATCATATTGCTTCGAACAGAATTCGCAGGCGACGTGGATGCCGCCGTCTTCGGTGCTGTCCTTGATCTCCTGGGCGGAAAAACCCTCGAGGATGCCGCGGATCTTGTCCCTGGAGCACGAGCACTGGTCGGCGACCGGAACGCCGCCGAAGACGCGCACGCCATGCTCGTGGAACAGCCTGTAGAGCAGCCGCTCGGCGCCGATCGTCGGGTCGATCAGTTCGGTCGGCTCGATGGTGCCGAGCAGAGCCAGCAACTCCTGCCAGGAATTGTCGACCGGATCGTGGATCTCCTCACGCGGATCGCCATCGCCGCCCGGCAGGTCCGGGACGCGCATGCGCTCGGGCGACTGCGGCAGGAACTGCGCCAGGATACCGCCGGCGCGCCATTGCTCGCGGGCGCCGCCGGGACCGGGCGTCAAAAGCTTGGCCACCGACAGCCTGATATCCGTCGGGATCTGCTCCGACTGACGGAAATAGGTGCGTGCCGCGTCTTCCAGGGTCTCGCCATCGAGCTGGACGATACCCTGATAGCGCTGCGTATGGGCGCCCTGGTCGATGGTCAGCGCCAGCACGCCACTGCCGAGCAGCGTCTGTTGGGAGGTTTCGCCCGCCGCGACCAGCGCTTCCAGCCGGTCGGCATCGAAACGCGCATAGGCGCGCAGCGCCGAGGGCGTGGAAAAATCCGCAACCAGCATGTCGACGGGTCCGTCGGTGCGGGTCTGCAGGATGAACTTGCCCTCGAACTTCAGCGAAGTGCCGAGCAGCACGGTCAGCACACAGGCCTCCGCCAGCAGGCGGGCGACCGGCTCGGGATAATCGTGGCGGCTGAGGATGGCGTCCAGCATCGGCCCGAGTTGGACCGTGCGGCCGCGCACGTCGAGAGGGCCGACCTCGAACGGCACGACGTGATCGTCGCCGGCATAGCCGAATTCGCCGAGTTTGGGGTGATGTTCAGTCACTTGATAGGTTTCCAACATGACAAAGCTCCAGGGCGCGGCCATGCCGCCCTCCGGGGCGCATGCGTCGAAACGCGCTTGATTTGCGTGATGCGGCGCAAATAGGCATCACACGCCCGCAGATCAAGCTCCCAGGGATCAAGCGCCCAGACACTTCAAGCGCCTAGACACCAGGCAAGCACGGCCTTCTGGGCATGGAGCCGGTTCTCGGCCTCGTCGAAGACCACCGAATGCGGTCCGTCGATAACCTCGTCTGTCACTTCCTCGCCGCGATGCGCCGGCAGGCAGTGCATGAACAGCGCGTCCGGCTTGGCTCTCGCCATCAGCTTGGCATTGACCTGGTAGGGCGAGAACACATTGTGGCCGCGGGCGCGATGCTCCTGGCCCATCGACACCCAGCAATCGGTGACGATGCAGTCGGCCTGATCGACGGCTTCCTCGGGCGAGCGGGTGAAGTGCAGCTTGCCGCCATGCGCCTGCGACCAATCGATATGCTTCTGCGCCGGCTCGCTGCCTTCGGGAACGGCGACGTTGAGGTTGAAGCGGAACCGGGCCGAGGCCTCGAGCAGGGAATGCAGCACATTGTTGCCGTCGCCGGTCCAGGCGATGGTCTTGCCGGCTACCGGACCGCGATGTTCCTCGAAGGTCATGATATCGGCCATCAGCTGGCAGGGATGGGTATCGTCGGTCAGTCCGTTGATCACCGGCACGGTGGCGTTCTCTGTCAATTCCAGCAGCCGCTCATGCGAGGTGGTGCGGATCATGATCGCATCGACATAGCGCGACAGCACCTTGGCGGTGTCGGCGATGGTCTCGGAACGGCCGAGCTGCATCTCGGTGCCGGTCAGCATGATGGTCTCGCCGCCGAGCTGCCGCATGCCGACGTCGAAGGAGACGCGCGTGCGCGTCGACGGCTTGTCGAAGATCATCGCCAGCACCTTGCCTTCGAGCGGTTTGGTGCGCTCGCCGGCCTTGAGCCGCGCCTTTCGCACCACCGCGTCGTCCAGCATCAAGCGCAGGTCGCCTTCGGAAACGGTGGAAAGATCGGTGAAATGGCGAACTGACATCAGCAATGATTCCGGGATTACTTCGCCGCGGCGGAAGCGATCGCCTCCGCCAGGCCCTTGGCGCCGGCGCGGATGCGGTTGAGCGCGTCATGGATCTCGGCGTCGGTGACGGTGAGCGGCGGCAACAGGCGAATGACGTTGTCGCCGGCCGGAACCGTCAACAGGTGCTGGTCGCGCAAGGCCATGTTCACCTTGGTGTTGGGCATGGCGCATTTGAGGCCGAGCATCAGCCCGGCACCCCTGATGTCCTCGATGATTTCGGGAAACTCGTCGGCGACCGACGCCAGACCCTGCTTCATCAGCAGCGCCTTGCGCTGGACATCTTCGAGGAAGCCGTCTTCCAGCACGACATCGAGCACGGCGTTGCCGACCGCCATGGCAAGCGGGTTGCCGCCGAACGTGGTGCCATGCACGCCGGCGGTCATGCCGACCGCCGCTTCATCCGTGGCAAGGCAGGCGCCCATCGGGAAGCCGCCGCCGATACCCTTGGCAATCGCCATGATGTCGGGCGTTACACCCGACCATTCATGTGCGAACAGCTTGCCGGTGCGGCCGATGCCGCACTGGACCTCGTCGTAGATCAACAGCAGGCCGTGCTGCTCGCACAATTGCCTGAGCCGCTTCAGCGACTGCGTCGGCACCGGGCGGATACCGCCCTCGCCCTGCACCGGCTCGATCAGGATCGCGGCCGTCTCCGGCGTGATCGCCTTTTCGGCGGCGTCAATGTCGTCGAAGCCGACCTGGTCGAAACCTTCGACCTTGGGGCCGAAGCCCTCGAGATACTTGTACTGGCCGCCAGCCGCGATGGTCGCCAGCGTGCGGCCATGGAAGGCGCCTTCGAAGGTGATGATGCGAAAGCGCTCGGGATGGCCTTTGACGAAATGGTAGCGCCGCGCCGTCTTGATCGCGCATTCCAGCGCCTCGGCGCCGGAATTGGTGAAGAACACCTTGTCGGCGAAGGTGGCGTCGGCCAGCCGTTCGCCAAGCCGGCTCTGCCCGGGGATCTCGTAGAGGTTGGAGACATGCCACAGCTTGGCTGCCTGCTCGGTGAGTGCGGCGACCAGGTGCGGATGGCTGTGGCCCAGCGAATTGACGGCGATGCCGCCGGCGAAATCGAGATATCGCTCGCCCTTGTCGGTAATCAGCCATGTGCCTTCCCCGTGGTCGAAGGCCAGGGGTGCGCGAGCAAAGGTCTCGTAAAGCGCCGAACCGCTCATTATATGCGTCTCCGGTACCGGAAAATCAAAAAAGCCGCCAAAGCGGCGGCCTGTGCGGCTTATCCTGTTTTTCGGCCATGAAGTCAACGAAAACGTCGCGTAGTGGCGCGCGGCAAGCCCCCCGACGGGACGCCGGCTCATAAGCGACCGGGCAAGTTGGGGAAAACCGAAAAAACCGATTCGTGTTGCACTTGGGACTCTTGTCACCGAGTCAGCGCATAGAGTAGTTGTAGTCGAGAAATAACTAGATTTCGTGCGGCGGACCTAATCACCAGATATATGTGGTGTCTGCCCTGGCAAATGTTGCCGGGTCGGGAGAAGGATTCCGATTGCCGCACGCTTAGAGGAGCGCGGTCTCATGAACTGGACTGACGAGCGGGTAGAACTCTTGAGAAAACTGTGGTCGGAGGGTCTGAGCGCAAGCCAGATTGCTGCGCAGCTTGGAGGGGTCAGCCGCAATGCGGTCATCGGGAAGGTGCATCGGCTGAAACTGTCGGGCCGCGGTCGCTCGACCGCCACGCCAACACGCCAGAAGAAGGCAGCGCAAGGATCGACTGTCCAGAAATCGGTATCACGCGCCGCAACCACGGCACGCCATGTCACGACATCGGTCGGCGCGACCGCTTTGCAGACGCAGTTCGACGCCGAACCCGTGGCACGCCATTACATCCGCCCGGTCGAAAATGTCGTGCTGCCGATCTCGCGGCATCTGCAGCTGGTCGAGCTGACCGAGCGGACCTGCAAATGGCCGAACGGCGATCCGCTTTCAGAGGACTTCCATTTCTGCGGCAACGATGCCGCCGAAACCGGTCCCTACTGCAAGTACCACGCCCGCGTGGCATTCCAGCCGGCATCGGAGCGGCGGCGGAGCAGGTAGATAAGGGAATAGGGGAGTAAGGCAGTAGGGCAGTATGTGCGCGGAAAGTCGCGCTCACGAAATGCCACCCTACTGCCCTACTGCCCTACTGCCCTACTGCCCTACTGCCCTACTGCCCTACTGCCCTACTGCCCTACTGCCCTACTGCCCTACTTCACAACCAGCCATTCTTCCTGAACCGCCAATACAGAAACGCGCAGATCAGCGCGATCGTGGCCAGAACCACCGGATAGCCGTATTCCATCTTCAGTTCCGGCATGTCGCTGAAGTTCATGCCGTAAATGCCGGCGAGCGCCGTCGGCACCGCCAGGATTGCGGCCCAGGAAGCGAGCTTCTTGGTGTTGGCCGTTTCCTGACTCTGGCCGACCAGCAAGCTCGCCTCGAAAGCGAATGCCAGCACCTCGCGCAGGCTGTCGATCTTCTCCTGAACGGTGCGGATGTGATCGGTGACGTCGCGGAACAGCGGATGCATGGCGGTGTGGATCTGCGGCAGCTCGGCGCTGGTCAGCCTTCGGCAGACTTCGACCAGCGGAAGCGCGGCATTGCGCAGGCGCAGGAGATCGCGGCGCAGCATATAGAGCCGCTCTATGTCGGGAGCGGTCATCGGCTTCAGCAGAACCTTGTCCTCGATCGCCTCGACCTCGTCCTCGATCTGCTCGAGCACCGGCATGTAATTGTCGACGATGAAATCGAGGATGGCATAGAGGACGAAATCCTCGCCCTTGGCCAGCGAGTGCGGGCAGCTTTCCCAGTGCTGACGAACGGCGGCATAGGACGTCGAGGGACCGTGCCTGACGCTGACTATGTAGCCTGAGCCGACGAACAAATGGGTCTCGCCGAAGGTGACCCGGCCCTCGATCAGCTGCGCGGTGCGGGCGACGATGAACAAGGCGTCGCCATATTGCTCGATCTTCGGCCGCTGGTGCGGGTGCTCGGCATCCTCGATCGCCAGCTCATGCAGGTGAAACTGCGCCTGGACGCGCAGCAACAGGTTACGGTCGGGCTCCAACAGGCCGATCCAGACGACGTGACCGGATTTTTTTGCCCATTCGCCGGCTTCCTCGATGGGAATGTCGGCGATGCGGCGGCCCGCGGTGTAAACGCCGCAAGCGATAATGCCGGATATCGGCGCAGGCGCCGGGGTCAGGTTCCGAACATTTTCCATCACGACCTCCCGGAGCAAATCCACGGACGAGGATAGAGGCAAAGCCCGGAAAGCTTATCGTAAATCGGGTGACGGTTCGAGAGGCGGCGTTCACTTCACCGGCTGCGTCTCGGAAAGGCTGATTTTGTCGGTCTTGTCGCCCTTGGGCCGCTCAGCCGGCAACTGATCGCCGGTGACGATGTAGTAGATGGTCTCGGCTATGTTGGTGGCGTGATCACCGATACGCTCGATGTTCTTGGCGCAAAACAGCAGATGCGTGCAGGGCGTGATGTTGCGCGGATCTTCCATCATGTAGGTCAGCAATTCGCGAAACAGCGATGTGTACATGGCGTCGATCTGGTCGTCACGATCGCGCACGAAGCCGATCTTCTCCACCGAACGGGACGCGTAGACGTCGAGCACTTCCTTGAGCTGGGTCAATGCCAGGTTGGACAGAGCCTCGAGGCCGCGGAACAGGCTGGTCGGCTGGCGTCCGTCGGTGACGGCGACAACCCGCTTGGCAACGTTCTTGGCGAGATCGCCAACCCGTTCGAGGTCGGCGGAGATGCGGATGGTCCCGACTATCTCGCGCAAATCCGCCGCCATCGGCTGACGCTTGGCAATGATGATGATCGCCTTGTCGTCGATTTCGCGCTGGCCCTCGTCCAGTACGGTATCGTCGCGGATGACCTTCTGGGCAAGGCCCGGGTCGGCATTGACGAGAGCGGTGACCGCCTGTTCGACCATGCGCTCGGCATGGCCACCCATCGCGGCGATGCGCTTCGACAGATATTTCAACTCCTCGTCATAAGCGCTGACGATGTGCACGGACTGCATGGCAAATGCCTTCCCACGGGGTGTTTTGATTTTGAGTCGTTTCCTCGAATCCCCGCTGATACGCTAGCCGGATGACAGAAAAAAGAAACAGTGCCCTTGAATTAGGGCGATATCAGTGCGCCGGCAAATGAACCGAGAATGCCGCGCCGTTGCCGACTTCGGACTTGATCGAAAGCCGGGCGTTGTGGCGCGTCAGGATATGCTTGACGATCGACAGGCCGAGGCCGGTGCCTTTCTGGGTCCGGCTGGTCTCGACATCGACGCGGTAGAAGCGCTCGGTAATGCGCGGAATGTGCTCCTCGGGAATGCCAGGGCCAAAGTCCCTGATCGTCACGTCGATGCCCGGCTCTGGTCCGGCATCGCTATGCGCTATGGATACAACCACGCGCCCACCCGACTGCCCGTATTTGCAGGCGTTTTCCAGGAGGTTCTCGAAAACCTGGAAAAGCTCATCGCGATCGCCAGGCACATGAAGCGGTCCGTCGGCGTAGCGCCGCTCGATGGCAACGGCGTTTTCGCTGGCCAGCGGTCCGAGCGAGTCGATGACGCTGTCGACGGTCTGGCGCAGGTCCACCTCGGTTCCCGGCTTCAGATAGGGTTTCATCTCGAGCCGCGACAGCGACAACAAATCGTCGATCAGACGCGCCATGCGGCCGGTCTGGCTCTGCATGATCTGCAGAAACTGGTCGCGCGCCGCCGCGTCGTTGCGGGCTGGCCCGCGCAGCGTTTCGATAAAGCCGGCGATGGAGGCAAGTGGGGTGCGCAGTTCGTGGCTGGCATTGGCGATGAAGTCGGCGCGCATGCGGTCGATCCTGCGCGTTTCGCTCTGGTCCTTGAACACCAGCACATAGAGATCGGTGGCGTGACCGACCGAGGACACGCTCACCCGGTAAGCCCGTTCGACCGGCAGCTTCTCCGTATAGTCGACGATATCGGAGGCGACATCGCCCGATAGCACGCCATCCAGCAGAGCCTGCATTTCCGGCGCCCGGAATTTCAGCGACAGCGACATGCCTGGCGCGATGCCGCCGAAAGCGGCGAAGGCGGCGGCGTTGGCATGGACGATGGTGGCAGCCCGGTCGAAGATGATCAGCGGATCGGCGACGGCGGCGGCCAGATATTCACCCGAGAGCCTCTGCAGGCCGGTGGCCTCGATGGCGGCTCCGCTGCCAGTGGATTGGCGCGCGCCGGCGGCCGGCAGTATTGCCGCTGCAAATAGCAACAGCAGCGCCGCGAGGACGACATAGGCTGAAATCCCGGCCAAGGCATAAACGGCGACGACCGCGACGACGCCGGCCGCAAGCAGCCAGCGGCTGTTCCACAGCCGTGCGGCCATGGTTTGCGCGATGCCTCTCTGCTCTGTGTCCAGGTCAGCCATCTGCCCGCGGGCCCGCACCCCATGCCTTCGCACCCGGTCCACGGTGGCGGAAAAACTTCCACTAGACCGTTCCGGAGGCTCCCCATAGCATGAGTCCGGAAGCTGGAAAGGGTTCGTCTCGATGAAAAAAGCCAAGGAAAGTCCCGCCGCGCCAACTTCGGGGCCGCTGAAGATCAGGATCGGCGGCAAGGAACGGGAGTTCGACATCGAAAACCCCGTGCTTCCCGACTGGGTCGAGGACAACAAGCTGACTGCCGGCGGCTATCCCTACGACAAGAAGATGAAAAGTGATGAGTATGACGAGACGCTCGAGAAGCTGCAGATCGAGCTGGTCAAGGCGCAGGCCTGGCTGCAGTCGACCGGCAAACGGGTGATGGCGCTGTTCGAGGGCCGCGACGCTGCCGGCAAGGGCGGCACGATCTTCGTGGTGCGCCAGTACCTCAATCCGCGCACGGCACGCAACGTGGCGCTGACCAAGCCGACCCCGACCGAACTGGGGCAATGGTACTACCAGCGCTATGTCGACCACTTCCCGACTTCAGGCGAATTCGTCACCTTCGACCGCTCCTGGTACAATCGCGCCGGCGTCGAGCCGGTGATGGGTTTCTGCACGCCGCAGCAGCACGAGCAGTTTCTCGACGAGACGCCGCATTTCGAGCGGATGATCTCCAACGAGGGGATTCACTTCTTCAAATTCTGGCTGAACATCGGCCGGGAAACGCAGCTCGAGCGCTTCCACGACCGCCGCTACAGCCCGCTGAAGAGCTGGAAGTTTTCGCCCATCGACGTTGCGGGCATCACCAAGTGGGACGACTACACCAAGGTGCGCGACACAATGTTCGAGCGCACCCACAAGGAATTCGCGCCGTGGATCATCGTACGGGCCAATGACAAGCGGCGCGCGCGGCTTGCGGTCATGCGGCGCATCCTGTCGTCTCTGCCCTATGAGGGGCGCGATCTCGAAATCATCGGCAAGGAAGACAAGAAGATCATCGGCGAAGGGCCGTCATTCCTGGGAAAACAGGATTGACGCTTTTTTGCGTCGCGCGGCAGGAACCGCGCGACGCAATCATGATGCTTAAGCCGCCAGCCTGGCGATACGCTGCAATCGCCGCAGCGTCGTATCATCCTGCAGCGCCTGCTGGAAAAGCGAGATCTCCTGATCGATGCGATCGCAGAGGGCCTCGGTGTTCCCCTTCAGCAGGCCGCGCGTCTGCAGCAGGGCGGCGACCGGCTTCTTGACGAGCTGTCTTGCCCGACCAAGGGCCGCCTCCTCGACGGTGCCTCCCGGCACGATCTCCGCGACCAGGCCGAGCGCCCTGGCATCTTCGGCGCGAAGCGTGTCGCCGAGGCAGAAGAAGCGGAAGGCACCGGCGTAGCCGAGCTTCTGCGGCGCCAGGATGCTGGTCGCCGCATCCGGCACCAGGCCGAAATCGACGAACGGCACCCTGAACGTGCTCTCATCGGACGCGATCACCATGTCGCAATGGAACAGGATGGTGCAGCCGACACCGACGGCATCGCCATCGACGCAGGCAAGGATGGGCTTTGGAAACGTCGCCAGCGTGCGGAACAGGTCGGTGACGGCGGCGATCAGTTTCTGGTGCTTGGTGGCGTCGAGGAATTCGGAGAAGTCGCCGCCCAGACAGAAACAGCCTGCCAGGCCGCGCAAGACGACGACGCGAACCTCCTCATTGTCGGCTGCTTCATGGAAGGTCCTTGCCAGGCTTTCATAGGCCCTCCTGTCCAGCACCGGCCGGCCGTCACTCGACGACACGGTGACCACCAGCGTGTGGTTGCGAAGTTCAGGTTGCGGATGTGTGCTCATGACTGTCTCCGATCTCATGACGCACGCCTTTGCCCGAGCATGTCGGGATATCCCCTGGCCAGCACGGGAGCAAAATGATTGCGGCGCGACCGCACCACATCGAGTGTGTGCTCGTTGAAGGTCAGCAAGGTGGCGACCACCTGCTGGTTGCCATAGGTGCGCTGATAGCCAAGCGGGGTCGCCAGGAAATGCAGTTGCAAGGCGCGCAGCACCCACATCGGCTCGAACTCGATGATCACCTTGTCGACGCCGCGCTTCAGCCCCCACTCGACGAAACCGGCAATCAGTTCGGTGCCGACGGTCGAAACGCCGCGACGGCCATCGCGAAAACCGGGAGCCACCGCATAGCGGGTCAATTCCCAGATGTTTGGACCCGACGGCGGCGTTCCTTCGGAAAGATCGGTCAAGACCTCGGTCAGCAGATGTGGCCGCGTCGTCGGCAACATCCTCTGATAACCCGCCACTTCACCGCCCCTGATGACGATCTGATGGACCGCCTCGTCGTGATCGAACTGGTCGAGTTCGAGCCCGTCGGGGCGTCTGAGGTCATCCCACCCCATCTCCTCGACGAATATCTTGTAGCGCAAACGATGGACGGCCTCCCAAAGGTCGGGACGTTCCATCAATTCCTGGGTTGTAAGGGAAAAAAGCATTCCGCCGTCTCCTGCGTTCAGAGGAAGATACGGCCGTGCTTTGATGAGAAAATTGCGTGATCGCGTAGGCAAGGATTTCAGGTCGGCACGGCCGACCTAACTAATGTAGCCGCGCCGTATCGCTTCCGCGACGGCCTGCACCCTGTTGACGGCACCTAGTTTGCTTTTGGCGTTAAGAAGATGTTTCTCCGAGGTGTGTTCGGAAATGCCGAGGATTTGCGAAATCTCCCATTCGGACTTGCCGACGGCGGCCCATTGCAGGCATTCGCGCTCGCGCGGCGTCAGCACGATATGATCGATGGTCCTGTTCGCCATGGTGTGGAGTTGCATGGCGCGGCCAACCGCGTAGGTCGAGACCAGCGACACCTGGCCGAATTCGGCGGCGGACAATTCCACGGCCTCGCCGCCCAGCGACACCATGACGATCTGGCCGTCGAGCGTGATCAGCGGAAAGGCCAACCCATCGCGCAGTTTGAAGGCGCCGGCATCGCCCATCACCTCGCCGCTGCTCTTGTCTATGCGGATGCCTTGGGACGCTTCGTGCCACTGGAAGGGCGCCTGCAACTGTTTCATATGGCTGACGACCGGGTCATGATCGACATAGTTGCGCGCGACATAGCGCTCCAGCCACTCGCCAGGCCAATCGCAGAGAAGCACATGCTGCTTTTGCTGGCCGGCCGGCGTGCCTGGCTGCGGGACGGTTCCCGCCATCAGTGCGGTGAGACCGAAATCCGATGTTATGCCCAGCAGCCTTTCGCAGACCGCCGCCGCCGTTGCGGCGTGCTGCAGTTGGTCTATGTATTCCAGCGTGCGATCGAACTGACCCATCGCAACATCAACCCCATGTTGCCTTGTGCATTGCGGCCAATGATGCGTGCCTGATTTACACTTCGCCACCGACCACGGATTGCAAATCGCATACTTATTTTGTGGCTCCCTCTCATCGAGGCGACCGAAGCTGATTTGCAAACCGGCTAAATCATATCCTGAAATCGGCGTGTTGAAATCAAAAACCATTGTGCCTGTACCATTTTCGTACCAAAACCGGTGCGAGCACGACTGTGGCGGAGTTTTATCTTGGCGTTCCGGTGGAGGTCCTTCGCCTTTGCGATGCTGATCGGGTTGCTGTCGTTCGCCGACGGTGCGCGCGCCGCGGCGCCTCAGGTTCCGGTGCTGTGGGATGCCAAGGAGCGGCTGCCCAAGCCAGACCTTTCGAAGCTGCCCCGGCTGAGATTCCTCACCACCACGGACTTCCCGCCTTTCAACTTCCTCGACGGTGCGGGAAAGCTGTCCGGCTTCCACATCGATCTGGCACGCGCCATCTGCGCCGAGCTTGGCATTGTCGAAAAATGCCAGATCCAGGCCCTGCCCTGGGCCGAGCTGGAAGGCGCACTGCGGAAAGGCGAAGGCGAGGCGATCATCGCCGGCATCGCCGCCACACCGGAATCGCGCGCGACCTACGCCTTCTCACGCTCCTATCTGCAGTTTCCGGCGCGCTTCATCATGCCGAAGGGCAAGGCGCTGACCGAGCCCGTCTTTGACAAATTGCACGGCAAGCGTGTCGGCGTGATATCAGGCTCGGCGCATGAGCGCATGCTGCGCGACTATTTCAACACGGTCCAGGTCGTCCCTTTCGACAGGCCGGAAGAACTGTATGCCGATCTCAAGGCCGGCAAGGTCGACGCCGCCTTCGGCGACGGCATGCGCCTGGCTTTCTGGCTGGGCGGCTCGGACGCGGCGGGCTGCTGCCGCTTTGCCGGCGGGCCCTATCTGGCGCCCGAATATCTGGGCACGGGCATGGCCATCGCCACCAAGGCTGACAATCCGGCGCTGGCCGCAGCGATCGACTACGCGCTGCAGGAAATTTCAATGAAAGGCACGTTCGCCGAATTTTATCTGCGCTATTTCCCCGTCAGTTTTTTCTAAAGCCAAGGACTTTCAGGTCAGGGTACGCAGCCGCGCCTTGGCCGCGCGGCCGATGGCAGCAACCGTCAGCGTGTCGAGATCGAGCTGACGCCGGATCAGCTGCAGCACCCGCACCTCTTCCATGCGCATTTCGAGGTCGACGGCGGCAACCTCGAAGGCGGCGGCATAGGCGGTGTCGCGCAGCCGCTCGGGCAAGACCTCGGCGACTTCAGCCAGCACGCCCTCCAGCCCATCCTTTTCGTGCAGGCGCTTCTGGCAGCCCTGGGCGACGCCGACCAGCCTGTCGTGGTTGAAGTCCTCGAACACCGGCCAGGAGCGGACGACCTCGCCGATCCGCGCCAGTTCAACATCGGTCATGTCGCGGTCGGAGGCCGAGGTGATGACCATCAGATAGATCAGGGCTTCATGAGGTGTCGGCAATTTTTTCTCCTTGAACCGGGCCTCGAAGTTAGGAACGCCCGTTCTGCACCGCAAGGAAAAAGCGCCGCACGCGTTGACGCTCCGGCGCTGCACGCCTAGAGACCGGTTGAAAAACCCTTGCTGCGGCCCGCCTTCGGGCCGGCAGATGATTTGGAAAACTGTGACATGGCGGGATCAAACATCATCGATCTCAACCCCGAGCTGCTGGCGGCCGCGACCGAAAGCAAGGCGTGGCCGTTCGAGGAAGCCAAAAAGATCATCGAGCGCTACAAAGGCGCCGACTTTCCGCAAACAGTCCTGTTCGAGACCGGCTACGGGCCGTCCGGCCTGCCGCATATCGGCACGTTCGGCGAGGTGGCGCGCACCTCGATGGTGCGCCATGCCTTCCGTGTCCTGACGCAGGACAAGGTCGCGACCAAGCTGCTGTGCTTTTCCGACGATATGGACGGCATGCGCAAGATACCCGACAGCGTGCCGGACCGCGCCGCACTCGAGCCGCATCTGCACAAGCCGCTATCGTCGGTCCCCAACCCCTTCGGCGGCGACTATGCGAGCTTCGCCGACCACAACAATGCGATGCTCTGCCGCTTCCTCGACACGTTCGGCTTCGACTACGAGTTCGCCAGCGCGACGCAATACTACAAGGCCGGCCGTTTCGACGCGATGCTCAAGCGCGCCGCCGAGCGCTATGAGCAGATCATGGCGGTGATGCTACCGACGCTCGGGCCCGAGCGGCAGGCGACCTACAGCCCGTTCCTGCCGATCTCGCCGAAGAGCGGCCGCGTGCTTTACGTGCCCATGAAGCATGTCGACGCCAAAGCCGGCACCATCACCTTCGACGACGAGGGCACCGAGACCACGCTTTCGATCACCGGCGGCCGCGTGAAGCTGCAGTGGAAGCCGGATTTCGGCATGCGCTGGGCAGCGCTTGGCGTCGATTTCGAAATGTTCGGCAAGGACCACCAGACCAATGCGGTGGTCTACGACCGTATCTGCAACATTCTGGGCGGACGGGCGCCGGAGCATTTCGTCTACGAACTGTTCCTCGACGAGAACGGCCAGAAGATCTCGAAGTCGAAGGGCAACGGGCTGACCATCGACGAGTGGCTGACCTATGCGCCGACCGAAAGCCTCGGGCTCTACATGTACCAACGGCCGCGGCAGGCCAAGAAGCTGTATTTCGACGTTATCCCGCGGGCCGTGGATGAATACTACACGTTCCTCGCCGCCTATCCCCGCCAGGACTGGAAGGAGCGGCTGGGCAACCCGGTCTGGCATATGCATGACGGCAACCCGCCAGCGATCGACATGCCGGTGCCGTTCTCTCTGCTGCTCAATCTGGTCAGCGCTTCCAACGCGCAGAACAAGGATGTGCTGTGGGGGTTCATTTCACGTCATACGCAAGGCGTGACGCCGGCGACGCATCCAGAGCTCGACCGGCTGGTCGGCCATGCGATCCGCTATTTCGACGATTTCGTGAAGCCGACGAAAACCTTCCGGCCCGCCGACGAGGTCGAGCGCGAAGCGCTGGCAGCCCTCGACGAAGCACTTGGCGCGCTGCCGGCGGACGCCAGCGGCGAAGCGATCCAGAACGCCTCGCTCAACGTCGCACGCAGGATCGAGCGCTATCAGGATCATTCCAAGCAGAGCCCGGAAGGCGGCCCCGGCGTATCGGGCGCCTTCTTCCAGATGATCTACCAGGTGCTGATCGGCCAGGAGCGCGGCCCGCGCTTCGGCTCGTTCGCAGCACTCTACGGCGTTGCCGAGACGCGTGCGCTCATTGAGCGGGCGCTGGCTGGTCAGCTGGCTTGAGCACGCCGTCGACCTCTTCCAGGATCGAACCCGGCGCCTGAGGTGCCGGGCCTGGCGCGGCCGGCATCGCCGGCATGCCCGACAGATCGGGCGCCGATCCGAAAATGCCCTTCTTGCCCATGCGCGCCTTGTCGCCGGCCTCGACATAGGGGCCGCCCTTGGCGGCGCGCGCCCAGCCATTTTCGACCAGCCACTGACCTACATCCTGCTTGCCGATCCGGCACTCGGCTGCGATCAGGTCGCGGCCGCCCTGCGGCGGCACCGTGCAGACCACCGCGCGGCCGCGCAGGAAGGCGCGGAACGCTGTCCTCGCCCGGACGCCGCACGGCCAGGACTTGCCGTCCTCGCTGCAAATCTCGTCCTGCCTGACGATGTCGATGCCGGAAACCGCGACCGAGTAGCCCTTCGCCTCGATCAAGCCGGCGGCCGGCGCAACCGGCTGGAACAGCTTTGTGCCGTTCCAGTCGTCAGGCATTTTCGGCTTGGGCGGCACGGCCAGCGCGAGTTTGCTCAGCGGCTCGCGCGGCTCGATCCGTTCAAGCCCGTCGGCGGGCAGTTCCGGCGGCGCGACGATTTCGGGATCGATCGCCCTCGAATGCGTCGCCGGCTGCGGAGCTGCGATGGCCGATGTGGCCGGCTCCTCGGGCAGCGTCCCGGCAGCCTGCTGCGCCATCGCATCGGCGCCCGGATCAAGCTGGTCCACGGTGATGACGCTTTCACTACCTTTCAGAGTGTGACCGCCAGTGACGACAATGGCTGCCATCACAGGGACCATCAGAACCGCCAGCGCATGATGGAGAAGCCGCACCAGCTTGACCTATTGGCTTGCCCAGACAATCCGCGCCACCCATTCGACATCGCGCATGGGAATATCGCGGTCGGGATGATCGGGATTGAGCGAGACCAGCGCAATCGACCTGACGGTCTGGCGCTCGAGCACCTTGGCCATCACTTCGCCTGATGTGGTCTTGACGACGACGCGATCGCCCTTGCGGGTAACGGCGCCCGGTTCGACGATGAGGACGTCGCCATTGCGGTAGAGCGGCAGCATGGAATCGCCCTGCACCTGCAAAGCATAGGAACTCTCGGTCGATTGCGTCGGCAGTTCGATCAGATCCCAGCCCTGCCCGGCTGGAAAGCCGGCATCGTCGAAGAAGCCGCCGGCGCCGGCCTGGGCAAAGCCGAGCAGCGGCACGGAGCTTCGGCGGGCGACCGAAGCCGCATGGCTGGCCCCGGCCCGACCTTCAATCAAACCGGTGAATTCGTCGAGGGAAGCGCCCGTTGCCTCCATAATCTTTGCCAGTGATTCGGTCGAGGGCCAGCGCGGCCGGCCATCCGACGACAGGCGCTTCGACTTGTTGAAGGCGGTGGAATCGAGCCCCGCACGCTTGGCCAGCCCCGAGGCCGAAAGCGAATAGCGCTCGGCAAGAGCATCAATGGCAGCCCAGACACGGTCATGCGAGAGCATGTGTCGCTCTCCTTTGAACAGGAAAAAATACCTTCCCTGTTCTAACCCCGGACCGCCATCTTGTCCACAGTGCAAGGCTTACTCACGCCGCTTTCCTGGTCTCGCCTTTCGCATAGGGATCGAAGCGCTGATAGAAGCTCTCACCCTTCTCGGCCATGTCGAGCAGCAGCTTGGGCGCCTTGAACTCGGCGCCGTATTTCTTCTGCAGGTTTCTGGCGATCTTGACGAACGCCTTGGCGCCGATGCCGTCGATGTAGGACAGCGCACCGCCGGTATAGGGAGCGAAGCCGAAGGCGAGGATCGAGCCGACATCGGCCTCGCGCGGGTCGGTGACGATGCCTTCTTCCATCACCCGGGCCGCTTCCAGCGCGATGGTGACCAGCAGCCGCTGCTGCAGTTCCTCATAATCGACCTTCTCGGGCGCAAGCTGCGGATAGAGATCCCTGATGCCCGGCCACAGCTTCTTCTTGGCGGGCTTTGCCGGATAATCGTAAAACCCCTTGCCGTTCTTGCGGCCGAAGCGGCCGTGATCGTCGACCATGGTGTTGATCAGCGCCATCTGCTTGGGATCGACCGCCTTGTCGCCCAAATCCCTGATGGTCTGCTTCATGATCTTCTGGGCAAGGTCGATGGCCGTTTCGTCGGTCAGTGCCAGGGGGCCGACCGGCATGCCGGCTGCCTTCGCCGCGTTCTCGATCATCGGCGCGGGCACACCTTCGATCAGCATCTTGTAGGCTTCCGACATGTAGCGCAGCACGCAGCGGTTGACGTAGAAGCCGCGCGTGTCGTTGACGACGATCGGCGTCTTCTTGATGGCGCGAACGAAGTCGATCGCGGTGGCCAGCGCCTTGTCGCCGGTCTTCTTGCCCAAAATGATCTCGACCAGCATCATCTTGTCGACCGGCGAGAAGAAATGGATGCCGATGAAATTCTTCGGCCGCGCCGAATTCTTGGCCAGCGACGAGATCGGGATGGTGGAGGTGTTCGACGCGAAGATCGCCGATGGCTTCAACACGGCTTCCGCCTGTTCGGTGGCGCTCTTCTTGACGCCCGAATCCTCGAACACCGCCTCGACCACCAGATCGCAGCCGGCAAGGTCGGCGTAGTCCGCCGTCGGCGTGATCAGCGACAGCAGTTTGTCCTTGTCCTCCGGCTTGGCGCGGCCCTTCTTGACCTGATCCGAGACCAGGCTGTCGGAATGCGCCTTGCCCTTGGCGGCCGACTCCAGATCACGGTCGAGCAGCACCACCGGGATGCCGGCCTTGGCGGTGACATAGGCGATGCCGGCGCCCATGAAGCCGGCGCCGAGAATGCCGATCTTCTTGAACTTGGTTTCGGGCACGCCGGCCGGGCGGCGGGCGCCCTTGTTCAGTTCCTGCAGCGACACAAACAGCGAGCGGATCATCGCCGCCGCTTCCCTGGTCTGCATGATCTCGGTGAAATAGCGCTGCTCGATGCGCAAGGCGGTGTCGAATGGCACCAGCAGGCCTTCATAGACGCATTTGAGGATCGCGGCGGCGGCCGGATAGTTGCCATAGGTCTCGCGGCGCAGGATGGCGATGGCCGGCGGCCACAGATTGAAACCGGCCGGCGAATAGATCTGGCCGCCGGGCAGCTTGAAACCTTTCTCGTCCCATGGCGCCACCGGCTTCAGGCCATTCCTGATCATCGCCTTGGCGGTCTCGACCAACCTTGTCGGCTCGGCGATCTCATGGATCAGGCCCATCGACTTGGCCTTCTGCGGCGACAGCGTCTGGCCGGAGGTCAGCATCTGCAACGCCTGCTGCTGATCGGTCAGCCGCGGCACGCGCTGGGTGCCGCCGGCGCCCGGGAAGATGCCGATCTTCACCTCGGGAAGCGCCATCTTCACCTTGTCGCTATCGGCGGCGACACGGCCGTGGCAGGCGAGCGACAATTCGAAGGCGCCGCCCATGCAGGTGCCGTTGATCGCCGACACCCACGGCTTTCCTGATGTTTCCAGCTTGCGGAACAGGCCGGTCATCATGCCGGCATTGTCGAACAGCGCCTTGGTCGCCTTTTCGGCGTCCTTGCCCTTTTCCGCGGCGAAGGTCGTCAGCATCTTCTGCAGCAAAGAGATATCTGCACCGCCGGAGAAGGTATCCTTGCCGGAGGTGATCACGGCGCCCTTGATGGCGGCGTCACCAGCCACCTTGTCGACAATGGCGTTCAATTCCCGCATCGCCTCTTCGGTGAAGACGTTCATCGAACGGCCGGGCATGTCCCAGGTGACCAGCGCAATGCCGTCGGCGTCGGTGTCGAGGGCGAAATTGGTGTAGCTCATCGTTTCTCTCCCCGTCAGACGCGTTCGATGATGGTTGCGGTGCCCATGCCGGCGCCGATGCACAGCGTCACCAGAGCGGTGTTGAGATCGCGCCGCTCGAGTTCGTCCAGCACCGTGCCGAAGATCATCGCGCCGGTGGCGCCGAGCGGATGACCCATGGCGATGGCACCGCCATTGACGTTGATCTTGTCATGCGGAATGTCGAAAGCCTGCATGTAGCGCAGCACCACCGAAGCGAAGGCTTCGTTGAGCTCGAACAGGTCGATGTCCGAGAGCTTCATCTTGGCGCGCTTCAACAGCTTCTCGGTGACGTCGACCGGACCGGTCAGCATCAGCACAGGCTCGGAGCCGATGTTGGCGAAGGTGCGGATACGCGCGCGGGGCTTCAGCCCCATCGCCTTGCCGGCCTTCTTCGAACCGAGCAGCACGGCCGCCGCACCATCGACGATGCCGGACGAATTGCCGGCATGATGGACGTGGTTGACCTCTTCCACTTCGGGATGCTTCTGCACCGCGACCGCATCGAAGCCGCCCATTTCGCCGGGCATGACGAAGGACGGGTTGAGCGAGGCCAGCGACTGCATGTCGGTCGACGGGCGCATATGCTCGTCATGGTCGAGGATGGTCAGGCCGTTCTGGTCCTTGATCGGAATGACGGATTTCTTGAAGCGGCCATCCGCCCAGGATTTGGCGGCGCGCTTCTGGCTCTCGACCGCATAGGCGTCGACGTCGTCTCTGCTGAAGCCGTATTTGGTGGCGATCAGGTCGGCCGAGATGCCTTGCGGCACGAACCAGCCGGGCAGGCCGACCGAAGGATCCATGAACCAGGCACCGCCCGAGGCGCCCATGCCGACGCGCGACATCGATTCGACACCGCCGGCAATGACGATCTCGTCCGCTCCCTGCGCGATCTTGGCGGCACCGAAATTGATGGCGTCGAGCCCGGAAGCGCAGAAGCGTGAGATCTGCATGCCGGGCGCCTTGGTGTCGTAGCCGGCCTCGAAGGCGGCGGCGCGCGGAATGACCGAACCCGCCTCGCCGACCGGATCGACGCAGCCGAAGATGATGTCGTCGACGTTTGCAGTGTCCAGCCCATTGCGGTCGCGCAGCGCCTCGAGCGTCTTGGCGGCAAGCCGCACCGCCGGCACCTCGTGCAGCGATCCGTCTTTCTTGCCCTTGCCACGCGGTGTGCGCACGGCGTCATAGACATAAGCTTCAGCCATTTGCTTGCTCCTTGGGTTTGCCTGATGTCGCCTTCAGAGAGAGCGTCCGATCAGCAATTTCATGATCTCGTTGGTGCCGCCGTAGATGCGCTGGACGCGGGCGTCGCGGAACATGCGGGCGATCGGGTATTCATTCATGTAGCCATAGCCGCCATGCAGTTGAAGGCATTCGTCGACGACTTTTCCCTGCAGGTCGCTGAGCCAGTACTTGGCCATCGACGCTGTCACGGGATCGAGGCCGCCCGCGATGTGGCGGGCGACGCAATCATTGTAGAAGACGCGGCCGATGGTGGCCTCGGTCTTGAGTTCGGCCAGCTTGAACTGGGTGTTCTGGAAATCGATGATCGCCTTGCCGAACGCCTTGCGCTCCTTGACGTAGTCGATGGTCAGCGCCAGCGCCCGCTCGATCATGGCGATGGCGCCCGTGCCGATCTGCAGCCGCTCCTGCGGCAGTTGCTGCATCAACTGGACGAAGCCCTGCCCTTCCTCGTGGCCGAGCAAATTGGAGGTCGGCACGCGCATGTCGTTGAAGAACAGCTCCGACGTGTCGTTGGCCTTGAGCCCGATCTTGTCGAGGTTACGGCCGCGCTGGAAACCTTCGACCTCGTCGGTCTCGACGACGATCAGCGAGGTGCCCTTGGCGCCCTTCTCCGGATCGGTCTTGGTGACGACGATGATGAAGTTCGCAAGCTGGCCGTTGGTGATGAAGGTCTTGGAACCATTGATCTTGTAGTGGTTGCCATCCTTCTGCGCCCGCGTCTTGACGCCCTGCAGATCGGAACCGGCGCCGGGCTCGGTCATGGCGATGGCGCCGATCAGCTCGCCGGTCGCCAGCTTCGGCAGCCATTTCTTTTTCTGCTCCTCGGAGCCGTAGTGGAGGATATAAGGGGCGACGATCGAATTGTGCAGGCCGATGCCGAACCCGTCGACGCCGACATGGCCAATGGCCTCGATGATGGCGCTCTCATGCGCGAAGGTGCCGCCGGAGCCGCCATATTCCTCCGGCATAGAAGCGCAGAGCAGGCCGGCGGAACCTGCCTTCAGCCAGCTTTCGCGATCGACCATCTCGTTCTTCTCGAACTCGTCGTAGCGCGGCGCGATCTCCTCCGACATGAAGCGATGCGCCATGTCGTAGAGCATGCCGACCTCGTCCGCCGCCCAGGCGGGCTTCGGCAAAGAGAGCACTTCGGCGGGATTTGTCGCCACGATTTCCTCCGCGTATCGACAGACAGAAAGGCCAGTGAAGTCGAGCTTAGAACGCTTCCGCCGGCAGTGCCATCAATGTGTCAGCGCCGCTCGAAATGCGGGCGAGATGCGCCGATGTCTCCGGCATGATCCGCTCCATGAAGAAGCGCCCCGTCACGATCTTGTTGTCGTAGAAGGATTGCGCGCCATTGGCGTCCGTCTTGCCAAGTGCCACCTTGGCCATCTGCGCCCACATATAGCCCAGAGCGACCAGGCCGAAGAGATGCATGTAGTCGGTCGAGGCGGCACCCGCATTGTCGGGCTTGGCCATGCCGTTCTGCACCAGCCACATGGTCGCTGCCTGCAAATCGTTGAGACCTTTCTTCAACGCCTTGGTGAACGGCGCCATCTTCTCGTTAGCGCGGTTCTCCTCGCAGAATTCGCCAACCTCCTTGAAGAAGGCCTGCACGGCGCGGCCGCCATGCAAACCAAGCTTGCGGCCGACGAGGTCGAGCGCCTGGATGCCATTGGCGCCTTCATAGATCATAGCGATGCGGGCATCGCGCACGAACTGGCTCATGCCGTGCTCTTCGATATAACCGTGACCGCCGAACACCTGCTGCGCCATGACGGCGTGGTCGAACCCTTTGTCGGTGAGCACGCCCTTGACCACCGGTGTCATCAGGCCGGTGTAGTCGTCGGCGGCCTGGCGATCCTTGTCGTCGCCGGAGCGGTGGGCGATGTCGGACTTGATCGCCGTCCACAGCGCCAGCGCGCGGCCGGCCTCGTTGAAGGCTTTCATGGTCATCAGGCTGCGGCGGATGTCGGGATGGACGATGATCGGATCGGCCTTCTTGTCCGGCGCCTTCGGCCCAGACAATGAGCGGCCCTGCAAACGGTCCTTGGCGTAGCCGACAGCGTTCTGATAGGCGATCTCCGACAGCGACAACCCCTGCAGGCCGACACCGAGGCGCGCCTCGTTCATCATCGTGAACATCGCCTTCAGGCCGCCATTGGGCTCGCCGAGCAGCGTGCCCTCAGCCTCGTCATAGTTCATGACGCAGGTCGAATTGCCGTGGATGCCCATCTTCTCCTCGATCGAGCCGCAGGAGACGGTGTTCCTGTTGCCCGGATTGCCCGACGGGTCGAGCTTGAGCTTCGGCACGATGAACAGCGAGATGCCCTTGACGCCTTCCGGCGCACCCTCGATGCGGGCCAGCACCAGATGGACGATGTTGTCCGACATGTCGTGTTCGCCGGCCGAGATGAAGATCTTCTGGCCTGAAATCTTATAGGTGCCATCGCCGTTCGGCACCGCTTTGGTCCGCAACAGGCCGAGATCCGTGCCGCAATGCGGCTCGGTCAGGTTCATGGTGCCGGTCCAGGCACCCTCGATCATCCTCGGCAACCATGTCGCCTTCTGCTCGTCGGTGCCGTGGGTGATGATTGCCGCGATCGCGCCCTGCGTCAGGCCCGGATACATCATCAAGGACATATTGGCCGAGACCATATATTCGGCGACGGCGGTGTGCACGGCATAGGGCAGGCCCTGGCCGCCGAACTCGACGGGTGCGGCCAATCCCATCCAGCCGCCCTCGCGGTACTGGTCGAAGGCCTCCCTGAAGCCTTTCGGCGTGGTCACCGAGCCATCGTCGTGACGCACACAGCCTTCCATGTCGCCGACACGGTTCAGCGGATGCATGACGTTTTCGGCGAGCTTGGCGCCTTCGGCGAGGATCGCCTCGAGCACATCGGGCGTGGCGTCGGCAAATCCGGGAAGGTTCGAATAACGCTGGTAACCCAGAACCTCGTTGAGCACGAACAGCGTATCCTGGACCGGAGCCCTGTATGTCGGCATGCTTTTTCTCCACCCTGCAAACCCGGTCCGAATGCCCCGAAGACAAGCCAGGGCGGCATGCGGACCCATATTGGGAGCGGGATAGCAAAAATTGACGTTTGCGTAAACGTCAATTTTCTCGATGCGACAAGATTCCCCGCCCCCTGGAGCAATGAGCGTAGCGGCGCGACGTTGCGCAAGCCAGCGCCGAAAGGCCATAAGAGTGGGCCAGGACAACGAAAAGCCGCGTGGCAGGCCACGCGGCTAGACAGAACTCGGACAATCAGCAGACGACTTGGTGTCTGGCGCAATTCCTGACGGAATTGCTTCAGCTGGCGGCGCTCGCCTGCGGCGCCGAACGCTCGCTCAGCATCTGGCGCACCGCCGACATCGAGCCGCTGAGCTCGTTGATGGCGTCGTCGATCAGCGCCCGTTGCTTCTGCAGGCGGGCAAGCTGCTTTTCCGACTTGTCCAGCGCAAGCTTGAGCTGCTTGGTGTTTGAACCGGTGGGATCGTAGAGATCCATCATCTGCTTGACGTCGCGCAGCGAGAATCCGACCTTGCGGCCAAGCAGGATCAGCTTGAGGCGGGCCTTGTCGCGGCGCGTGTAGAGACGGGTCGAACCGTCGCGCTGCGGGTTGAGCAGGCCCTTGTCTTCGTAGAAACGCAGCGTGCGCAGCGTCACTCCATATTTCTTCGCCATCTCGCCGATGCGGACGAGGTCCTCGCCGGCTTCGGCAGACATATTGGTATTGGCCGCGGTCTCGCCGGCCGAGATAAGCTTCATGGTCACTGGCTTTCCCCGTCTGGTGGCGTCGCGGTCCTGGACCGTGCGTCGCCTGACTGGAAGCGGGGGCCTGCTTCCAGTCGTGGTTTCAACAAACAAATCGCAAACATGCGCTCAATGCGCCTTTTACGTTTACGTCAATTCTATACCGATTGCCGCAGGATGACGCAAGGGCGTTCTGCGCCCCGCCCTTTATGCCGCACCGTCAGGCCAGCAGCCAACATCCTTTCGATTTCTTAAGTTTGGTTAACGCGTTGTTTACCACGTTGGGGGAAATGTGGGCGCGTCGGCTACCCGTGTTTATCCTGTATCGAATTTTTCACGGTTTTTCGGAGCGCGGGCGAGAGCCCGGGAAGCTCGTCTTCCGCCGCGGCATCGCCGCCGGTCGCCTTCGTTCCGATAGGGACCTGGGGGAACTGGCCGCGAGCCAGCCATTCTGAAAGACGGACGCACCGATGAACAGCAAGCGGTCCTATCTCGATACACTCAATGCCGGCAGGCAGCGCAGGCCGCAGACCACGCTCGATCAGTTGAACCAGTCGCTGGAGACACTGGAGCAGCGGCTGGAGCGGACGCGCGAGGATCCGATGGCACGTCCCGAACTCCGCCAACCCGATCCCCGCCAATATGGTGCCGATGCGCGCTACCCCGCCGCCCGGCCCTCTGGCCAGCAGCGCTGGTATGAGGACCCGCAGCCCGCGTCGCGTCCGAAGAGCCCGATGCAGGGAGCCGCCGCTTTCGAGCAGAATTACCAGGCCATTGCCCGCGATATCGATCGCGTGCGCGGCCAGGAGGATGGCGTTGCCATGGTCGGCAAGATCGCCGGCGAATTGCGCGGCATGCGCGAGGAATTGCGCCACCAGATGACCGCAGGCCTGCAGCGGGAATTCGAAGCGCTGCGCAAGGACATCGAGCGGGCCTTCCAGTCAGGCGCAAGGCCCGGTGCTTCGGCCAAGGGCAGTGCTGAACTCGGCCTTGAGTTCGAGCGTCTTTCGGGCGCCATCCAGACCCTGGCCGAGAAGAGCGACGACAGAAGCGTCAACATGCTGCGCCTCGAGCTCGAACAGGTCAAAGCCGCACTCGAAACGCTGGCACGCGAAGAGAGCGTGCAGAAGGTCGACCGCCGCTGGGACGATTTCGATCGCCGCTGGACGGCGTTCGAAGACCGCCTCGACGCCGACCAGCGCAAGCGCTCGGACGACCCGGGCCTGTCTGCTCTCACCGCCCGGCTCGAGCAGATCAGCAATGCCGTCAACAATTTGCCGGAATCGTTGTCGCTGCGCTCGCTGGAGGAGAAGGTGCGGACGCTTGCCGGCGCTGTCGACCATTTCGCCAGCCAGCAAGACAATCGCGGCAGCGACACGCTTGGCATGATCGACGAGCGGCTGGACGAGATTTCCCGCGCCATCGTGGCATCGACGGTCGCCGCGCAAGCCAATTCATTCGACCACGAGGCTTTCGAGCGCATAGAGAGACGGATCGACTCGCTTGCCGGCCAGATCCAGGAAGTGGCGCAGGATCGTCCCGGCAACGCGGTCATGGACCGGTTGAGCACGCTGTCGGGCCGGGTCGACGAACTCGCCGGCCGCGCCAATCTGCCGGAGCAGGCGATGGAGCGCCTGGCCAAGCAGATCGCATTCATCGCCGACAAGATCGACCAGGCACCCGCCATGCCTGACGCCGACTACATCTTCCATGGGCTGGAGCAACGCTTCGACGTGCTGTCGAGCATGATGGAACGCCGCCAGGGTGACGCCATCGAACAGGGCAACATGCTGTTCCGCGATCTCGAGCGCAGGCTGGACGAGGTTGCTGACAGGCTCGACCAGCGCATGCCGCAGGTCGACAGCGTCGGCATCATGGAAGCCATCGATGCCCGCTTTACGGCGCTCGCCAAGCGCCTTGAAACGCGTGTGCCCGATCCCGCGGGCGAAGCGGCGATCCGCGGACTGGAGAGCCGGCTCGAAGACATTTCAAGCCGGCTGGACGCGTCGGCCGCACAGGTCGCCGGCATCGATCCGGCGCTGATCCGCAGCCTGGAAGCACAGGTTGCCGGCCTGTCGGCTCATCTTTCCAAGCCCAGCACCCCGCTGCCGGAATTCGAGGACATCAGCCCGCGTCTCAACGAAATTGAAAAGTCGCTCGCAGGAACCCGCGATTCCATTCTCGGCGCGGCGCGCGAAGCGGCCGAGAACGCAGTGCAATCGCTGGCCGGTTCGAGCGCCAATGCGACCGCGGTTTCCGGCCTCGCCCAGGATTTGAAGACGCTTGAAACACTGACGCGGCGCTCCGACGAACGCAATTCGAGAACGTTCGAGGCCATCCACGATACGTTGCTCAAGATCGTCGACCGGCTGGGTTCGCTCGAACCCGGCGAGCCGGTCGAGGCGATGAGCGAATTGCTGGATGCGGCACCGGCCGAGCCGAGCAACTGGCGCGGCGTGCGCCGACCCAAAATGGCCGTCGACGCGCCGTCGATGGATATCGATCAGCCCCTGCCATTGACTGGGGACATGGCAGATCTCGATGGCCGTGCCGCCGCCATCCTGCGCAATGAGCCGGGTGCACGCGGCGACCTGGGTATGCGTAGCGACCTCGGTATTGGTATTGGCACGCGCACGCCGGCCGAGGCTGCCGCGGCGGCGGCCATGGCCGCGCTCGGTTCGGACACGATCGCCGAGAAAGGCGGACAGGCCGGCGGCCGCAAATCGTTGTTCGGCGGGCTGGCCCGCGCCTTCAAGGGCAAGAAGGAGGCGGATATCCCGCCACTGGCCGGCTCAGCGCCGAGTGCCCCAATACCGAGCGTCGATCTCGACGAGCCGCTCGATCCGAAAATGGCCAACCGGCCGCTGGAGCCCGGCTCCGGCGCACCTGACCTCAATGCCATCATGAAGCGCGTGCGTGACGAGCGCGGCCAGCCGGCCAAGCCCAGCGACACCGATGCCGCGAAATCGGATTTCATCGCCGCTGCCCGGCGCGCGGCGCAGGCCGCGGCCGCCGAGGCCGATGCGCTGAAGCGCCAGTCGACGGTGACCGGACCGGTGAAGGCACTGCGGATCGGCGACCTGCTCAAGGCACGGCGCAAGCCGATCCTGATGGGGACAACCGCGATCCTGCTGGCGCTGGGCGCCCTGCAACTGGGCAAGGCCTTTTTCGCCGATCCGGCCCAGGTGGCGAGCAACGATGTCGTGCCGATCGTCGCCTCGCAGCCGATGCAAACCGCCTCGCTCGATGCCGCGAGCCAGCCAAAGACGGACGCGCAGCCCGCGGCAGTGGAAAGCGCGCCGGACCATGCCGTCAGACAGGCCGAGCCATCCGCACCGGCAACCAAGGACGACATGGCCGCGCAAAGCATGATTGCCACGCCGTCAGGCGCCGAGCCGTCGATGGGTGCCGCGCCGATCGCAGAACCGGTTCCCGCCCCCGTCGCCTTGGCTACATCGGCCGATGCAAACCCAGCGGCGTCCGAGACGACGACAGCTTCGGCTGCGCCGGCCTCGACCGTTCCGGTCGCCGCCGAACCTGCCGATACCGATACCGCCACCGGCATCCAGCCTATGGCGACAGAGCCGACCACCGCCAAGGACACCACGGGCGCGGTTCCGCCGGTGGACGCTTCGCCGGCGACGACGGCAAAATTCGACATTCCCGCTGACGCCGGCCCGGCCGCCTTGCGTGATGCCGCTGCCAGCGGCGACGCCAAGGCGCTGTTCGAAATCGGCTCGCGCTATGCCGAGTCGCGCGGCGTCAAGGAAGACATGGCGGCAGCGGCCAAATGGTACGAGAAATCGGCGGAACTCGGCTTCGCGCCGGCCGAATACCGTATCGGAAATTTCTACGAAAAGGGCATCGGCGTCGCGCGCGACATCAAGAAGGCGAAGACCTGGTACCAGCTTTCCGCGGCACAGGGCAACGCCAGCGGCATGCACAATCTGGCCGTGCTGTTTGCCATGGCGGCTGACGGCGTGACCGACAATGAATCGGCCGCGCACTGGTTCCAGGCGGCGGCCGACGTCGGCGTCAAGGACAGCCAGTTCAATCTCGGCATCCTCGCCGCCAAGGGCGTCGGCATGAAGCAGAACCTCGAGGAGTCCTACAAATGGTTCGCGCTCGTCGCCAAGACAGGCGACAAGGATGCGGCGGCCAAGCGTGACGAGATCGCCAATGCGCTGCGGCCCGAGCAGCTCGAGCGCGCCCGCGCCGCGACCGAGCTGTGGAAGGCCAAGCCGCTGGATGCGGCAGCCAACTCGGCCGACATTCCCGAGTCCTGGCAGGACGGCGCGCCGCAGACGACCGCCAGCATCGACATGAAGAAGGCCGTCCAGAACATCCAGCGCATTCTCAACAAGAACGGCTACGACGCCGGCGGCGCCGACGGCAAGATGGGCCAGAAAACGAAGACCGCGATCATGGCTTTCCAGACCGACAACAAGATGGCGGCGACCGGCGAAGTCGACGAAAACCTGGTGAAGGCACTGCTGGCGCGCAAATAACGGCAGAGGCGTCGCTTCCACGACGCCCTTGCCACACATTCGCCTGTTAACTGATTGAGATGTTTTTTGTTTCGGCGGCGTAGCGCGGTTTGACTTCGCAGCACCTCCGGCGCAAGAACGAATTGGCTTGTCGGTCCAAGATGCCCGCAACGGTTGCATTCGCCGACAGGCAGAACTGATCGAGACTGACGGGTGGGCATCTATCTCCCGATCGCGGAAATTTCCGTCAATATCTTCGTCCTGCTGGCCATGGGCGCGGCGGTGGGTTTCCTGTCGGGCATGTTCGGC
Source organism: Mesorhizobium sp. Primo-A (assembly GCF_003997175.1). Lineage (NCBI taxonomy): Bacteria > Pseudomonadati > Pseudomonadota > Alphaproteobacteria > Hyphomicrobiales > Phyllobacteriaceae > Mesorhizobium > Mesorhizobium sp. Primo-A. The sequence goes on along the minus strand of NZ_RZTG01000002.1, from coordinate 391,596 downwards.
GTCGGCGGCGGCTTCCTCATCACGCCGCTCTTGATCTTCTACAACATCCCTCCGGCGATCGCTGTCGCCACTGGCGCCAACCAGGTCATCGCCTCCTCCGTCTCCGGCGTCCTTTCGCACATGAAGCGCGGTACGCTCGACCTCAAGCTCGGCGGGGTGTTGCTGGCCGGCGGCATTGTCGGTTCCACCGGCGGCATCTACGTCTTCGCCTTCCTGCGCAGGCTCGGCCAGCTCGACCTGTTCATCTCGCTGCTCTACGTCGTGCTGCTCGGCACCGTCGGCGGGCTGATGCTGGTCGAAAGCGTCAATGCGCTGCGCGCGACGCGCAGCGGTGCGGCGCCGGTGCTGAAGAAATCCGGCCAGCACAACTGGATCCACCGCTTGCCGCTGAAGATGCGCTTCAGGGCGTCAAAACTGTTCGTCAGCGTCATCCCCGTACTTGGGCTTGGCGCCGGCATCGGCTTCCTGTCGTCGATCATGGGCGTCGGCGGCGGCTTCATCATGGTGCCGGCACTGATCTATCTGCTGAAAGTGCCGACCAATGTCGTCATCGGCACCTCGCTGTTCCAGATCATCTTCACCTCCGCCTATACGACGCTGGTCCACGCCACCACCAACCAGACAGTCGATGTCGTGCTGGCCTTCCTGTTGATGGCGGGCGGCGTCGCCGGCGCGCAGTACGGTGCCAAGGCCGGCCAGAGGCTGCGCGGCGAGCAGCTCAGGGCCTTGCTGGCACTGCTGGTGCTGGCGGTGGCGATACGATTGGCGATCGATCTTTTCGTCACCCCGCCCAACCTCTATTCGCTGTCTGCCGCGGGCCTCAACTGATGAAGGCTCGCAGCACATTCGCAACCGCCATTGTCCTGTCGCTGCTTGCGGCCGCCGTGCCGGCGAAGGCACAGGTCCCGCTGACCGAAGGCATCCAGATCGGTCTCTCCACCGACAACGTCTCGATCACCGCCGGTTTTTCCGGGGCCGATCTGACCATCTTCGGTTCGCTGGAAAACCCGGATCCACTCGTCGCGCGCCAGGGCCGCTACGACGTCATCGTCGTGCTCGAAGGTCCGCCCAAACCGGTGGTGGTGCGCCGCAAGGACAGGGTGCTCGGCGTCTGGGTCAATCTGGACTCTGAGACCTTCGAAAACGTGCCGGTCTCCTATTCGGTGGCGACGACGCGGCCGCTGCAGGACATCACCGAACCCAACAGCTACAAGCAGCTGTCGCTCGGCGCCTCCAACCTCTATATGCAGCCCGCCGATGCCGGCGACAGCCCGGCGACGATCGAGGAGTTCACGGCAGCACTGCGGGAGCGCAAGTCAGCGACCGGCCTCTACAGCGAGAATGTCGGCGGCGTGCAATTCCTGTCGCAGAACCTTTTCCGCGCCACCGTCAGGCTGGCGCCGAATGTGCCGGTTGGAACCCACAAAGCCCGCGCGTTCCTGTTCAAGAGCGGTCTGTTCATCAAGGAAAGCTCGGCCCAGCTCGAAATCCGCAAATCCGGTTTCGAGCAGTCGATCTTCCGTGTCGCCCACAATTATTCCTTCCTCTACGGCGTCTTCGCGATATCGCTGGCCATGCTGACCGGCTGGCTCGGAAGGCTGATCTTCCGGCGAGATTAGGATTTTCCCCGAAAAGTGGTTTCCCTTTGCCGAGGCATGCGGTAGATCGCGCTCCCCAGCCAAATGGCAGACACAAACAATTCGGTTCGGCAGAGCAGCCCGTCCCCGGACAGCGCGCGATTTCTCATGGCGCCTGTCGGCTCGCCGACGACAAATGCAGGAACTTGTCATGCGACCAGCCTTCGGCGGCATCGACTTCGGCACTTCGAACTCCACCGTGGGCGTGGTCCGCAACGGGCAGCCGCGCCTCGTCGCGCTGGAGAACGGCCAGGTCACGCTGCCCAGTGCCGTGTTCTTCAACTTCGAGGACAACCGCACCTGCTTTGGCCGCCAGGCCATCGCCAATTACACCGACAGCATCGAAGGCCGGCTGATGCGTTCGCTGAAGAGCGTGCTCGGCAGTTCGCTGGCCCATGAAAAGACCCGCATCAAATCGCGGTCGATCGGCTTCATGGAGATCGTCGGCATGTTTCTTGGCCATCTCAAGAAGAGGCTGGAAGCCGATGCCGGCGATACGGTCGAGACCGTCGTTCTTGGCCGGCCGGTGCAATTCGTCGATGACGATGCCGAGGCCGACGCGAAGGCGCAAAGCGAACTCGAGAACGCCGCACGTGCCCAGGGCTTCAAGCACATCGCTTTCCAGTTCGAGCCGATCGCGGCGGCGCTCGACTACGAGCAGAAGGTGACACGCGAGGAACTGGCGCTGATCATCGATATGGGCGGCGGCACGTCGGACTTCTCGATCGTGCGGGTCTCGCCGCAGCGCTCCCGTTCGCTCGACCGCAAGGACGACATCCTGGCCAGCCGGGGCGTCCATATCGGCGGTACGGATTTCGATCGGCTGCTGAGCATCGCCCATGTCATGCCGCAGCTCGGCTATTTGACGCCGACCAAGGACGGCAAGCGCAACCTGCCGGCAAGCTATTTCATCGACCTCGCCACATGGCAGCGCATCAACCTGGTCTACACCGCCAAGGCGATGACGCATCTGCGCCAGATCCGCTACGAGGCCGAGCGCGCCGACCTCGTCGACCGTTTCATCCACGTCGTCGAACACCGCTACGGACACGCGCTGGCCGCACGTGTCGAGAAGGCCAAGATAGAGCTGACCGACAGGTCATCCGCAGAGGTCGCTGTGAAGCTGCCGGGTGCGGAGTTCACCGCCGAAATCACGCGCAGCGGGCTCGACGCGACGATTGCCAGGGACATCGAGCGGGTCACCGCAACGGTCGGGCAGACTATCAGGGACGCTGAGGTGAAGCCGTCCGACATCACCGCGGTGTTCCTGACCGGCGGATCGACCGCGATCCCGCTGGCCAAACGAGAGATCCTGTCGCTGGTGCCGCAGGCATCCGTCATCGAAGGCGACATGTTCGGCTCGGTCGGACTTGGCCTGGCGCTGGATGCGCAACGCAAGTTCGGCTGAGGCTTTCTTCGAGCGGTCCAGCTTTTCAGAGATTACTGATCCGCTTTAGGCCAGGTCGTGTACCCATAACCTTCGGCGTGATGCGATGAAGATCACGTCCGCTTTGCGCCGATAGCGACCAAGCTCGTGCGCCAGCGCGATATGTCGCAATGGGCCAGAAGCTGTCGTGGGGCCGCCGTGACAGATGCCTACCCGCGTGTCGTCAAAGTCGAGAGCTGGTCAGTATCGTAGCGGTTCCGCAGCTCAGCGAGGGCTTTTGGGTCCGGCGCACCCTGCGCCGCGAGTTTGGCAAGTTCTTCGAAGTAGCGTTCGTGGCCAGGCGGAGAGACGGTCATCAGCACGCGGGCGGGTCTCTCACTGACATTCGTGATGTCGTGCGGCACTCCCGGTGGAATGAACAGATAGGTTCCGGGCGTTGCGCGAACCGTCTTGTCGCCGACATGCCACGCACACTCGCCTTCGAGCAGGTAGAACGTCTCTTCCTGCACACGGTGAACATGCCGTCCGGTGGCGAATCCCGCTGGGATCGTCCAGTCGAACATGCTCGTGTGCTTGGTGTTTTCGCCGGTGACGAGGAAGACCATAGGTTGACCACGCAGCATGATCCCCTTCTTCTCGTCGGGCATGCGAATAATGGCATTGGCGCTCATAGGATCCTCCTTTGACTGGGTGCTTACTTCCGGCAAGCACCTGTGCGACATTGGCCGTCGATGCCGGGAAAGTCGTGAATTCGTTCCCAAAAATTTGCTAAAAGCGTTGGATGACAATCGGAGGCGACCTTTATCAGTTTGGCCCGTTCCGTCTCGATCAGGTGGCGGGCATTTTGTATCACGGCACCGAGCCAACCATGCTTGGGCAACGCGCCGTTTCGCTTCTGCGTTTGCTGCTCCAAAACGCGGGCGTACCGGTATCCAAAGACGCGCTGGTCGAAGCCGGCTGGGGCAAATTGGCGGTTGCCGACAACAACCTGACGGTCCAGATCGCGGCCTTGCGCCGGGTATTGGCCGACGCAGCGGATGCTGAGAGCTGGATCGAAACACTGCCGCGCCGAGGCTATCGCTATGTAGGACCGGCTGTTGCGACGAGTGTCCCTGATCGTTTTGCAGCCGCCCGCACCGCGTCGGCGCCGACCTTGCCTGAGAAGCCTTCCGTGGCGGTCCTGCCGTTCTCGAACTTGAGCGGAGATCCGCAACAGGAGTACTTCGCCGATGGAATGGTCGATGACATCATCACCGGCCTGGCACGCATAAAATGGCTTTTCGTTATCGCGCGAAACTCGACCTTCGCTTACAAAGGCCGCGCCGTGGACGTGAAGCAGGTCGGCAGCGAGCTTGGCGTACGATATGTCCTCGAAGGCAGCGTGCGCAAAGCTGGCGGTAGTGTGCGCGTAACCGCTCAGATGATCGATGCATCGACCGGCGCGCACGTGTGGGCCGAGCGCTACGACCGCAGTTCGGAGGACATTTTCGCGCTTCAGGACGAAATCGCGCTATCAGCGGTGGGCGCGATTGCTCCAAGCTTGCGAAAAGCGGAAATTGAACGTGTCAGGCGGAAGCGCCCAGAGAGTCTCGACGCATACGATCTCGTGCATGATCGCGCCGCTGCATTCACGGCATTAGACGCAGCCCTCGCCATTAGCCCGTCATCGGCGCTGACTTACATTCTTGGCAGCGTCGTTCTCGGATGGGCCGGCGAAGCAGAGCGCGCGATAGAATGGAGCGAGAAGGGTATCCGGCTAAGCCCGTTCGATTCGTGGGCTTGGGCCGCGTTTGACGCCCAAGCAATGAGCCATTTGCTGCGCGGGCGTTACGAAGAAGCTTGTCGCGCAGCCTACAAGTCCGTTCAAGCCAATCCGGCACACAGCATCACCTACGTGCAACTGACCGCTGCGCTCGCCAAACTCGGCCGGCTGGACGAAGCGAGGGCCGCCGCCGCGCGCGTGCGCGAGCTTCAGCCGGGCTTCCGCTACAGCCGCCAATTTGCTGGCGTGCGCTGTGCGCCAGCGCTCGCGGAGACTCTGGGAAGCGCGCTGCGGGACGCCGGATTGCCAGAGTGACGGCTGGGCGTCGAGGCGGACAGCGCTAGCGAGCCCATCTGGGGAGGAAGGTCGTGGTGAGGCGTTTCAATCAGCCACTCGATACAAAGTACCAAGACCTCCGAGCCAACGGCAAAGCCGCAAACTCTGATACTCTAGCCCGCCGACGGGGCATCCGCCTTGCCGTCGAGATGCGCCTTAAGCGCCATCTGGGCCAGGCTTGCCTGGCGATCGCGATGGGTGATCATGGCGAAGTCGCGTTTCGGCAATTCGAGCGGCACGGATCTGAGACTGCCTTCAGCCACGGCGCGGGCCACGACAAGCTCCGAAATGATGGTGGCGCCGGCTCCCGCCTCGACCGCCTGGCGGATAGCCTCGTTGCTCGGCAGCACCAAAAAAATCTGCAAGTCGGCGAGCGAAATGCCTTCGTGGCGCGCCAGATCCTCCAGCACTTCGCGTGTGCCCGAACCGCCCTCGCGGATGATCCAGCGCAGGTCCTTGATGTCGGAGTGGCCGGGCGCAACTTCGGCGATCTCCGGATGCGTGCTGGCAACCACCAGCATCAGCCTGTCGACGTCGACCTTGGTGCGGCGCAGGATGTCGGACTCGGTGCGCCCCTCGACCAGGCCGAGATCCGCCGCGCCATCGAGGACATTGGCCTCAACCTGCCTGGTGTTGCCGATGGAGACGCTCAGCCTGACGGCCGGATAGGCTTCATGGAAGGAAGCCAGCCGGCGCGGCAGCCAGTAGCTGGCGATGGTCTGGCTGGCGGCGATCGAGAGGCTGCCGGTGACGGTCTGCGAGACATGCTCCAGCACATTGCGGGCGGCGGCGGCCCGTTCGAGCACGGCCTTGGCCTCCGGCAGGAACCGGTGGCCGGTCTGGGCAAGCTCGATGTTGCGGCCGACCCGGTTGAACAGGTGGACGCCGTGCTGTTCTTCAAGCGCCCGGATGGCCGCCGATGCCGCCGACTGCGAAATGCCCAGCAGTTCCGCCGCCTTGGTCATGTGGCCGCGCTCGGCGACGGCGACGAAAATCCGCAACTGATCCAGGGTCATGTCCACATTAAGAACCAATATCGATCGAATTTACAAGAACAACTGATTAGACAGATCGATACCTTTATTCTAAGTTTTCCGGCGAAGTTAGAAAAAATTCGCCGAAAGATCGCAGAGAGCAGAATGATCGGGCGGCTCAGATCCCTGCTTGCGCATTGGACCCGCGGCTTAAGGCGGCGGCTGGCCGGCGATCGCTATCACCCGGAAGAGCACTATATGCGCGGCCCCGGGCCGAAGACGCGGGCCAAATCCATGCGCCGTACAGGCGCCACCGGATCATGATGCAGGGACCGCCGCGCGGCGCGAATTCGGCACCATCGCAACGCCCGCTTGCCGACACGCGAGCGCCCGATGAAGGCGACGGCGTCGACACCTCGCCTGCCGTTTCCGACAGCATCGCCAAGACGACCTGCTACATGTGCGCCTGCCGCTGCGGAATCGATGTACACATCAAGGATGGCAAGGTCCGCTACATCAACGGCAACAAGGACCACCCGGTCAATCGCGGCGTGATCTGCGGCAAGGGCAGCTCCGGCATCATGCAGCATTACAGCCCGGCAAGGCTGAAGAAGCCATTGCTGCGCGCCGGCCCGCGCGGCTCCGGCGAGTTCCGCGAGATCGAGTGGGAGGAGGCGTTTTCTATCGCTACGGAACGGCTGTCGAACATCCGCCGGACCGACCCCAGGAAACTCGCCTTCTTCACCGGCCGCGACCAGTCGCAGTCGCTGACCGGCTGGTGGGCGAGCCAGTTCGGTACGCCGAACTTCGCCGCCCATGGCGGCTTCTGTTCGGTCAACATGGCGGCCGGCGGCCTCTATACGATCGGCGGTTCGTTCTGGGAGTTCGGCGAGCCCGACTGGGACAACACCCGGTATTTCATGCTATTCGGTGTCGCCGAGGATCACGATTCCAACCCGATCAAGATCGGTCTCGGCAAGCTCAAGGCGCGCGGCGCCAAGGTCGTCTCGATCAATCCGTGCCGCACCGGCTACAATGCCATTGCCGATGACTGGATCGGCATCCGGCCCGGAACAGACGGCCTGTTCGTGTTCGCCCTCATCCACGAATTGCTCAAGGCGGGTCGCGTCGATCTCGAGTATCTGCTGCGCTACACCAATGCCCATGTTCTCGTCGTGCAGGAGCCAGGTGCTGCCGATGACGGGCTGTTCGTGCGCGATGCCGACGGCAATCCGCTGGCTTGGGACAGGGTGGCGAAGACACCGGTCAGCGCCGCCGATGCCGGTGCGAAACCGGCGCTGACCGGCAGCTTCACGATCGGCGGGCGCCGCTGCGTCCCGGTGTTCCAGCTGATCGCCGACCGCTACCTCGATGAGAGTTACGCACCGGACTCGGTCGCCGAGCGCTGCGGCATTGCCGCCGACACGATCCGCAGGATCGCCGCCGAACTCGCCCATGTCGCCTTCGAACAGACGATCGAATTGCCGATCGCCTGGACCGACTGGGCCGGGCGCCGCCACGAGACGATCAAGGGGCGGCCTGTCTCGATGCACGCCATGCGCGGCATCTCTGCCCATTCGAACGGTTTTCACACCTGCCGCGCCATCCATCTCCTTCAGGTGCTGTTGGGCACGGTGGATGTCCCCGGCGGCTTCCGCTTCAAGCCGCCCTACCCTCGATCCGCGCCGCCCGGACCGAAGCCGGCGGGCAAGACCGTCAAGCCGATGACGCCGCTCGACGGCATGCCGCTCGGCTTCGTCTGCGGGCCGGACGATTTGCTGGTCGGCGAGGCCGGCACGCCGCTTCGCATCGACAAGGCCTATTCGTGGGACGCGCCGCTGGCCGCGCACGGCCTGATGCACACCGTCATCCGCAACGCCTGGGCAGGCGATCCCTACAAGATCGACACGCTGATGATGTACATGTCGAACATGGCGTGGAATTCCTCGATGAACACCGTCGAGACCATGGCGATGCTGACCGACAGCGACGAAGCGGGCAACTACAAGATCCCTTTCATCATCTATTCCGACGCCTATTATTCCGAGACCGTGCCGTTCGCCGATCTGGTGCTGCCGGACACGACCTATCTCGAGCGCCACGACTGCATCAGCCTGCTCGACCGGCCGATCAGTCATGCCGACGGACCGGGCGACGCCATCCGCCATCCCGTCATCGAGCCCGACCGCGACGTCCGGCCGTTCCAGTCGGTGCTGATCGAACTCGGCGCCCGGCTCGGCCTGCCTGGTTTCGTCGATGAGGACGGCTCGGCCAGATACCGCGACTATGCCGACTACATCGTCAACCATGAGCGCACGCCCGGCATCGGCCCGCTCGCCGGCTGGCGCGGCAAGGATGGGACCTCGACCGGCAGGGGTGAGGCCAACCCGGACCAGTTGCAGCGCTACATCGACAATGGCGGCTTCTGGCATCATGATTTCGCGGACGACCAGCGCTATTACAAGATGGCCAACCGCTCCTATCTCGACTTCGCAGTGCAGATGGGTTTTATCCCGAAAGCCGAACCGATCGTTTTCCAGCTCTACTCGGAGCCTATGCAGCGCTTCAGGCTCGCCGCGCGTGGCCATGGCCGTGTGGTGCCGCCGAAAGGCGATCGCCAGCGCATCGAGACCTACATGGACCCGCTGCCCTTCTGGCACATGCCCTTCGAGGAAGCGGTCGTCGACCTCGAAAAATATCCGCTGCATGCGCTGACGCAGCGGCCGATGCACATGTACCACTCCTGGGGTTCGCAGAATGCGTGGCTGCGGCAGATCACCAGCCAGAACCGGCTGTTCGTGCATCACCGGACGGCAGCCGGTCTCGGCCTTGTCGATGACGACTGGGTGTGGATCGAAAGCATCAACGGCAGAGTGAAGGGGCAGATCAAGCTGATCGACGGGGTGAACGAAAGCACGGTCTGGACCTGGAACGCCATCGGCAAAAGGCGCGGCAGCTGGGGGCTGAAGGACGACGCGGCCGAGAGCAACCGCGGCTTCCTGCTCAACCATATCATCGGCGACCAGACCTCGGCCGACGCTCAGGGCAAACGCTATTCGAATTCCGATCCAGTGACGGGCCAGGCTGCGTGGTTCGACCTGCGCGTGCGCATCGTCAAATGCGCAGCCGAAGAAGCCGGGTTCACCGAGCCGCAGTTCCAGCGTTTCCTGCAGCCGCCGCATTTCGAATCCTCGCCCGACAGACTGACTTTCGGCGCCGAATTCCGCAGGGCGAGAGAGGCGACCAAATGACCTGTCTGCCAAGTCAAAGCGGCAAGAAGCTCGGCCTCGTCATCGATCTCGACACCTGCGTCGGCTGCCAGGCCTGCGTCACCGCCTGCAAGGAATGGAACACCGGCGGCCACATGGCGCCGCTGACCGACATCGATCCCTATGGCGGCCATGTCGACGGCGTCTGGTTCAACCGCGTGCACAGCTATGAGCACACCACCGAGATGGGCGGACGGACGGTGAACTTCCCGCGCTCCTGCCTGCATTGCGAGACGCCGGCCTGCGTCACCGTCTGCCCGACTGGCGCCTCCTACAAGCGGGCTTCGGACGGCATCGTGCTGATCGACGAGGACAAGTGCATCGGCTGCAAATTGTGCAGTTGGGCCTGTCCTTATGGAGCACGCGAATTCGACACCGATGTCGGGGTGATGAAGAAATGCACGCTGTGTGTCGACCGCATCTACAATGACAATCTGGCCGAAGAAGACCGCGTGCCGGCCTGCGTCGCCGCCTGCCCGACCAGCGCCCGGCATTTCGGTGATCTCGGCGATCCCCTGTCGGCGGTCTCGCAACTGGTGGCCGAGCGTGGCGGCGTCGACCTGATGCCGGAGCTCGGCTATCGCCCGACCAACAAATATTTGCCGCCGCGCGCCCACACCGCGCGCGCCGCATCGGTGGCCGCGCCGGCATTGGAACCGGTGCGGGCCGAAGGCGGTTTCCTCGGCTGGGTCGACCGCATGCTTTCGAATTGACCCATGCATCCAGCCTTCTCCGTCGTCTTCTTCACCACTGCCACCGGCGCGGGCTACGGCCTGCTCGCGCTGCTGGGCACGCTCGGAGGCTTCCAGATCATCCCACCCGATTTCTGGCTGGGCTTCATCGGCATGGGGCTGGCGCTCGGCCTGATCGTAGCCGGCCTGTTGTCCTCGACGGGTCATCTCGGCCGCCCCGAACGCGCCTGGCGGGCGTTCTCACAATGGCGCAGTTCATGGCTGTCGCGCGAAGGTGTTGCCTCGGTCATCACCTTCATTCCGGCGGGACTGTTCGGCATCGGTTGGATATTCTTCGGCAAGACCGATGGCTGGGTCGGCATCGCCGGATCTCTGGCCACCATCGGCGCAATCATCACCGTCTGCACCACCGGCATGATTTATGCGTCGCTGAAGCCGATCGCCCAATGGCATAGCCGCTTCACCCTGCCCGGCTATCTCATCTTCTCGGCAATGACCGGCAGCGTGCTGCTGAACGCGCTGCTGCAGGGCTTTGCGCTTGGTTCGAAGGTGCAGCTGGCGGCTTGCCTGCTGCTGACCTTGACCGGCTGGGGCTGGAAGCTGGCGACCTGGCGCTACAATGACCGGCTGGAGATCCCGACCACCGCCAACACCGCGACCGGGCTGGCGGGAGGTACGGTGCGGTCGCTGGAATGGCCGCATACCGAAGAGAATTACCTGCTCAAGGAAATGGGTTTCCGCATCGCGCGCAAGCATGGCGCGCGGCTGCGTCAGATCACGCAGCTTCTGGCCTTCGCGTTGCCCTTGGGGCTGCTCGCCATTGTGTTCGCCCTGCCCTGGCCGCCGGCAGCGTTGCTGTCGGTACTCGCTGCTGCAATCCAGTTCGCCGGCATGCTGGTCGAGCGCTGGCTGTTTTTTGCAGAGGCGAAGCACACGGTTACGCTTTATTACGGCAGGTAGGGCTGTTTAGCCCGGCCGCAGCATCGAGCCGGAAATGGCAAAGATGCGTTGGGCGCCCAGCATATAGGCCATCAGCGTGTCCAGCCGGAACAGCCCGGCATAGGCGCGGTCGAGAACGTTGAGCGAACCGGTATAGGCGCCGAAGGCCGGCATGATCATGCGGCCTCCGTCGCCGGCAAAGCAGCGCCGCCGCACCGAGCGGCCCTGCTGGACGATGCGGGCGCAGGGATGCAGATGGCCCGCTATTTCGCCTTCGACACGCTGCTTCGACGGCTCATGCCGGAACAGCAGCGAGCCGATGGCAAGTTCACGCACCGTCTCGCCAGGCAGGTCGGCTGGCGCTTCCGGGTCATGATTGCCGGCGACCCAGAACCATTGCCGGCCTGATATCAACGCCTCCAGCCGCTCGCGGAAGCTTGCATGCATGCGCTGGGCGCCACCGCCATCGTGAAAGCTGTCGCCCAGGCTGATGACGATAGACGGCTGGTAGTCAGCGATGACGGCCTGCAATCGCAGCAAGGTCGCGCCGGTGTCGTAGGGCGGGATCAGCGTGCCGCGGCGTGCCAGCGACGAACCCTTTTCCAGATGCAGATCGGACACGGCCAGAAGCCGCAGATCCGGAAAATAGAGCACGCCGCGCGGGTCGCAGACGGCGCGCTTGCCGGCGATGCCGACAAGATCGGCCTCGGCGATCAGCGATGTGCGCGCCAGCGAAAAATTCATTCCTCGACCATCTCCGGCCCCATGGCCTCTGCGACCAGCGTCGCCGCATCCATCAGCAATGTCTCATCGGCTTCGCCGTTCACCGGCATCTTGCCGATCTCGAGCATGATCGGCACGGCGAGCGGCGATATCTGTTCGAGTGCCTTATGCACGATTCGACCCTGGATGCGCGAGAGCATGTCGGCAAGTCTGCTGACATCGAGCAGGCCGGCCGCCGCATCGGCACGCGTCGCCTGCAGCAGGATGTGGTCCGGTTCATGGCTGCGCAGCACATCATAGATCAGGTCGGTCGAGACGGTGACCTGGCGGCCGCTCTTCTCCTGGCCAGGGTGGCGTTTCTCGATCAATCCGGAAATCAGCGCGCAGTTACGGAAGGTGCGCTTGAGAAGCCAGCTGTCGGCCAGCCAGGCTTCGAGGTCGTCGCCCAGCATGTCCTGGTCGAAAAGTGCGCTCAGCGAAGGCTTCCTGGCTTTGAACATCGCGCCCATGTCGCCCAGTGACCATATAGCCAGCGCATAATCGGTGGCGACGAAGCCGAGCGGCCTGGCTCCTGCCCTGTCGAGGCGGCGGGTGAGCAGCATGCCGAGCGTCTGGTGCGCCAGCCTGCCCTCGAACGGGTAAGCCACCAGATAGTGGCGATTGCCGCGTGGAAAGGTCTCGATCAGCAGGTCGTCGCGCTTGGGCAGCACCGATTTGTCGGCCTGGAAGCGCAGCCAGTCGGCGACCTGCTCGGGCAGCTTTTTCCATCGCTGCGGGTCATCGAGCATGATGCGGACCTGTTCGGCGAGATAGGTCGAAAGCGGAAACTTGCCGCCTCCATAATAGGGCACCTTGGCATCGCTGCCCGGCGCGTTCGACACGAAGCATTCATTCTCGCGGATGCCCTCGAAGCGCAGCACCTTGCCGGCGAACATGAACGTGTCGCCATGCGTCAACGTTTCGAGGAAGGCCTCCTCGATCTTGCCGAGGACCCGGCCGCCACGCGAAGCCGCGCCTTTGCTGCCGGCCTGCACATATCGAACATTCAGCGCCGGCACCTCGATGATGGTGCCGACATTCAGCCTGTATTGCTGGGCGACGCGCGGATTGGACACCCGCCACAACCCGTCCTTGTTCAAACGGATGCGGGCATAGCGCTCGTAGTTCTTGAGCGCATAGCCGCCGGTGGCAACGAAGTCGATGACGCGGTCGAATGTCGGCCGGTCGAGGCTGACATAGGGTGCTGCCGTTCGCACCTCCTCGTACAGGTCATCGGCACGGAACGGCGCGCCGCAGGCGCAGCCGAGCACATGCTGGGCCAGCACATCGAGCCCGCCATTGATCAACGGAGGCGTGTCCTGCGCGCCTAGATAGTTCGCGTCGAGGGCGGCCCGGCATTCCAGCACCTCAAAGCGGTTGGCGGGGATGAGGATCGCCTTGGACGGCTCGTCCATGCGGTGGTTGGCACGGCCGATGCGCTGTGCCAGTCGGCTCGCCCCCTTTGGCGCGCCGACATGCACCACCAGATCGACATCGCCCCAGTCGATGCCGAGATCGAGAGTCGAGGTGGCGACGATGGCGCGCAGCGCGTTTTCGCCCATCGCCTTCTCGACCCGCCGGCGCTGGGCGACGTCGAGCGAACCGTGATGCAGCGCGATCGGCAACGTGTCCTCGTTGACCCGCCACAATTCCTGGAACAGCAGCTCCGCCTGGCTGCGCGTGTTGACGAACAGCAGGGTCGTCTTGTGGCGCTTGATTTCGCGATAGATTTCCGGCGTGGCGTAGCGCGCAGAATGTCCCGCCCATGGCACGCGCTCTTCGGAGTCGAGGATGGAAATCTCCGGTTTCGCACCCCCGGTGACGACGATCAGTTCGGCCATGTCATGGCCTGTCGAACCCTTGGGTGGATTCTGGCTGACCAGCCAGCGCCGCAACTCGTCAGGTTCGGCCACCGTCGCCGATAGCCCGATGGTTTGCAGACCAGGGACAAAGCTGCGCAACCGTGCCAGGCCGAGCGCGAGCAGATGCCCGCGTTTCGATGTCACCAGCGAATGCAGTTCGTCGAGCACGACGTAGCGCAGATCTTCGAAGAAGCGTCTGGCATCGCCGGCCGCAATCAGCAGCGCCAGTTGTTCGGGCGTGGTCAGCAGGATATCGGGCGGCACCAGTTTCTGGCGCTGGCGCTTGTGCGCCGGCGTGTCGCCGGTGCGCGTCTCGATGGTGACGGGCAGCCCGATCTCTTCCACCGGTTTGCCGAGATTACGCTCGATATCGACGGCAAGCGCCTTCAACGGCGAGATGTAGAGCGTGTGGATACCGCGCTGCGCCTGGCCCGGCTTTCTCTTTGGCCGGTTGGCCAGTTCGGTCAGCGAAGGCAGGAAGCCGGCCAGCGTCTTGCCGGCACCGGTCGGCGCGATCAGCAGGACCGACTGACCGGCCTGGGCCTTCGCCAGAAGTTCGATCTGATGGGCGCGCGGCGACCAGCCTTTCTCGCCAAACCATCTGAGGAATGGTTCGGGCAGGGCCACGGCGGCATTCTGTTCGGCAAGGCGCGGCTCAACTGTCACCCGCCAGAGGTAGCGCGACGGCGCGCGAACGCCAAGGAAAATCGGAACAAAAGGTGATCGAGGTGAGCTTTCCTCGCCCCGGTACGGGGAGAGGATGCCGGCAGGCAGGTGGGGGGCGGCGCGAACCTCTCAATGCTGGCGCTGTCCCTCATCCGCCCTCGGGCACCTTCTCCCCGTGAACGGGGCGAAGGAAGAAAGGCTACGGCCTCCTGAACCCTGTCGGGCCACCATAGAGATAACCGATGCGGTCAACCGCATCCTTCAGGCCTTCGCGCGACACCAGCATGGTGTGGCCGTTGGCGTGGATCATCGTGTCGGCATCGGTCATGACGGCGACATGGCCCTTCCAGAACACCAGATCGCCGCGTCGCAAGCCGGAGAAATCAGGTCCCGGTTCCAGCGGCTCGCCAAGGGCCGCAGCCTGCATGTCGGAATCGCGCAGCACGTCTCTGCCGGCCATGCGCATCGCCAGTTGCACCAGCCCCGAACAGTCGATGCCGAAACCGGAAGTGCCACCCCAGAGATAGGGTGTTCCTAGAAACGCCTCGGCAACCGCGACATAGTCGGACACAGCTTCACTGAGCGGCCGCAGGTGACCTGCGATCAGCGCCTCGCCGGACGGCAGGACCGCATAGTGCGTACCGCGCGTCTCGGCCGCCTCCGTCACTGTCACCGTCGATCCCATCGACAATTGTCCGGCGATCGGAAAGCGCAGATCCGGCGCGGGATAGAGGAAGGTGCGCGGCACGCAGACGATGTGCGTCGGCGTATGGTCCCGTTTGCCCAGCATCGTGTCGGCGACATAGCCGACATAGCCGTCGCGTTCGGCCTGGACCCAGGCCCAGCCTTCAGCGACATCGAAGACCAGGACATCGTCGCCGAACAGGGCTTGCGTGTTGACGCCGGCATCCGCCCGCGGCGCCTTGCGCATATCGGCCACTGACGCGATGACCCGCGCCGGCCGGCCGGCGACGAAGCGGTCAGCGGCGACCTCACCCTTCAGCCGTGCATCGGCAAGGTCCGAGCGAAAAGCGTGAAGGCGGGCATCCCTGGCAGTCAAATCGAGCACTCTGTTGAAAAGGTCGCTCACATCGGCAGTTCGAGCGCCTTGGCGATGATACCATCGCCGAAGCGCTCGACAAAGAGCGCGCCCTCGACCGTGCGCCTGATCAGAACATTGCGCTTGTCGAGCTCGTCGCGATGGCGCGAGACGAGTTTCAAAGCGCCCATCGTGTCAAGGGCGCGGGTGATCACCGGCTTGGTGACATTGAGCCGGGCGGCGAGCCCGCGCACGGTGTGCGGCGGCGGATCGAGATAGATGGTGAACAGGATTGCCGTCTGGCGCATGGTCAGATCGGGCGCGTCGTCGCGCACCTGCGACAGCATCACCTGCTGCCACAGTCGCAAGGCCTGGCTCGGGCGCATCGCAATCGACATCGCGCCAGCATGACGGCAAATTGTTTCGGTTCCGTTTCAGTCAAAGCGATTGCCGTCTTTCGCCTGCGACTGTCAGCCATAGCGTTTCGCGATGATCCGCTCCAGCGCGCGGATGCCCTGTGCCTCGCCGCCGGCGGGGCCATGCGGACGATCAGCCGGATTCCAGGCGAAGATGTCGAAATGCGCCCAGCCCGCGGTTTTTTCGACAAAGCGCTTCAGGAACAACGCCGCTGTGATCGAGCCGGCGAAACCGTCCGTGGTGACATTGTTGATGTCGGCGATCTTCGACGACAGTTTTGCATCGTAGGGCCGCCACAGCGGCATGCGCCACAGCGGATCCTCCGTCGCGACGGAAGCCTCCGCCAGATCGGATGCCAGCGTTTCGTCGCCGGTGTAGAACGGTGGCAGATCGGGGCCGAGCGCGACACGGGCAGCCCCGGTCAGCGTCGCCATGTCGACCAGAAGCTGCGGCTCCTCCTCGTCGGCCAGCGCCAGCGCGTCGGCCAGCACCAGCCGTCCCTCGGCATCCGTGTTGCCGATCTCGACAGTGATGCCCTTGCGGCTCATCAGCACGTCGCCAGGCCGGAAGGCGTTGCCGGCAATCGAATTTTCCACCGCGGGAATGAGCACGCGCAGCCGCACATTCAGCCCGGCAGCCATGATCATCGAGGCGAGGCCAAGGACATTGGCGGCACCGCCCATGTCCTTCTTCATCAGCAGCATGCCGGACGATGGCTTGATGTCGAGGCCGCCCGTGTCGAAGCAGACGCCCTTGCCGACCAGCGTCACCTTCGGTGCGTCTTGCTGTCCCCATCGCATGTCGATCAAGCGCGGTGCGCTGGTCGACGCACGGCCGACCGCATGGATCATCGGGAAGTTCCGGTCGAGGAGATCGTCACCCTTGATCACCGAGACTTCGGCCTTGTGCCTGGCGGCCAGGGTCCGCACCGCCTGCTCCAAATCTTCCGGACCCATATCGCTGGTCGGCGTGTTGACCAGATCGCGTGTCAGGAAGACGCCATCGACAATGCGGCGAACGCGCCCGGCATCGACGTCGGCCGGCAGGCCGAAGCGCAGCGCCCTGCCTGGCTTCTTGCCGTAGCGGGTGAAGACATAACCGCCGAGCAGCAGCGCGATCGCCGCGAGTTCGGCCTCGGCCGGCGCCAAGGCGAAATGCCAGTCGCCTTCCGGCAAGGCTTTCGACAATGCGCCGAGGGCAAGCGCGCCTTCGCCATCGCCGATACCGAACAAGGCGCCGCCGAGCGCCCCGTTTTCGCCGGGCACGACCAGTGTCCTGCCTGCCTCGCCGGAAAAGCCGTTGGCCCTGGCCCAGGCGATGGCGGCCGGCGCAAGACCGGCCGCGTCCAGACCGTCCCTGGCGACCAGATGGACCGGCAACGCGCCCGGCAATGTCTTCCCGACGAGTTCGACAGGCATGCGATGTTCTCCGTGTGAGTCGCCGTTCTTAACCGTCCGTTAGGGTTAACAGAATATTTCTGCGAGAGGGAAGACGGCCACGCAATGGCCGCGCATGAATGGAGGCTTAGGGTGCCATGCCGACCAACCGCAGGATCAATATCAGGGGAAAACGGCTCATCACCATGGCTCTTGTGCTGGCGCTGACGGCGGGCGTCGCCGGTTGCGGAACCGACAAGCTCTCCACCGGCTCTATCGCACGCACCAGCGGCAAACCGCTTGAAAGCATGTCGGCCGGCGAACTGCACAATGCCACCGGCGCACTTGGCCAATCCTACGCGAAGAACCCCAACGACAAGCGGATAGCGACGAACTATGCGGCGGCGTTGCAGATGGATGGCGACGCCGACCAGTCGCTGGCCGTGATGCGCAAACTCGCCATCGCTTTGCCCAAGGATCGTGACGTGCTTGCCTCCTACGGCAAGGCGCTGGCCGCCAATGGCCAGTTCGAGGCGGCGCTCGACGCCGTGCGCCGCGCTCAGACACCGGAATATCCCGACTGGAGGCTGGTGTCGGCGGAAGCGGCCATTCTCGACCAGACCGGCCAGAAGGACGATGCGCGCCAGCTTTACCGCAAGGCGCTCGACCTCAAGCCGAACGAGCCTTCCGTGCTCTCCAATCTTGGCATGTCGTATGTGCTGGAAGGTGATCTGCGCACCGCCGAAACCTATATGCGCTCGGCCGCGCAACAGCCGAATGCGGACAGCCGGGTCCGCCAGAACCTGGCGCTGGTCGTCGGCCTGCAAGGCCGGTTCGACGAGGCCGAGAAGATCGCCTCACAGGAACTGTCGCCCGAACAGGCGCAGGCAAATGTCGCCTATCTCAGGCAGATGCTGGCCCAACAGAACGCCTGGAGCCAGCTCAAGGACCAGGACAAGCCGAAATCCGCAACCAACTGAGACCACAATTCCGATGCCCCAACGAAGAGGCCGCGTTGCATGCAGCGCGGCCTCTTCGTTTGAAGTGTACTGCAGGAATTTGCCTTGCCGCTACTGGGCGTTTGTTGCCGGCGCCGCATGATCGCCGAAGATACCGCGTTGGCTGACCTGAATGCCGGCGGGACCCAGGATGATGGCGAAAAGCACCGGCAGGAAAAACAGGATCATCGGCACGGTAAGTTTTGGCGGCAGGGCGGCCGCCTTCTTCTCGGCCGCATTCATGCGCATGTCGCGGCTTTCGGCGGCAAGCACGCGCAGTGCATGCGCCACCGGCGTGCCGTAACGCTCGGCCTGGACGAGCGCCTGCGACACCGACTTGACCGAATCCAGGCCGGTGCGGCTTGCCAGGTTCTCGTAGGCCTGCTTGCGCTCCGGCAGATAGGAAAGCTCGGCATTGGTGAGGATGAACTCTTCCGCCAGCGCCACCGATTGCGCGCCGATCTCGTCGGCGACCTTGCGCAATGCTGCTTCCACCGACATGCCCGATTCGACGCAGATCAGCATCAGATCGAGCCCATCCGGCCATGCCATCTGGATCGACTGCTTGCGCTTGGTGGCGCGGTTGTTGACGTAGATGACCGGCGCGTAGAAGCCGCCGTAAGCAACGAGGATGCAGACGAACAGCCTGATGACCAATGGCTTGTCGGGCAGTCCTCCGAGCACGAAGATGTAGATTGCGGCCAGCGCGAAACCGACAAAAGGAAGCACGAGACGAAAGAAAAGAAACCGCGTCAGCGGATTCTGTCCACGAAAACCGGCCACCTTGAGTTTCTGCAAGGTGCCTTCATCGGCGAGCGCGCGTCTCAGATCCAGCCGGTCGACGATGTTGCGCATGCCGATCGACTGTTCCTCACGCAAGCCCTTGCGACGGCGGTCGGCCTCGACCGCAAGCCGGGCGCGCTGTTGCGCACGCAGTTCGTCGCGCTCCAGCGCAACGGATTTCATGCGTGACTTGAGCTGGTTTCCGCCAAACGCCGGCAGCAAGGTGAAGACGGTCGCAAACACCGCTATCGCGACCAGCATCGCGATCAGGAAGCTCGGATCCGTCAGGGTCTTGATGACTTGCTCGGTCATGCCAGCATCCTAGACTTCGAAGTTCATCATCTTGCGCATCACCAGGATGCCGATCGACATCCAGACCGCAGAGCAACCAAGGATCAGGTTTCCGACGCTGGTGTTGAAGAGCGGCATCAGGTAGGCCGGGCTCGACAGGTAGACGAGAAAGGCGACGATGAAGGGCAGCGCACCGATGATCGCGGCGGATGCCTTCGCTTCCATCGACAGCGCCGCGACCTTGGCTTTCATCTTCTTGCGATCGCGAAGCACGCGCGAAAGATTGCCCAGCGCCTCGGAGAGATTCCCGCCGGCTTGCGATTGAATCTGGATAACGATGCCGAAGAAGCTTGCCTCGGTGCAAGGCATGGTTTCGGGCATGCGCAAGGTCGCGTCGGGGATAGAGAGGCCCATCTGCTGTGAATCGACGATGCGGCGAAACTCGGTCTTCACGGGTTCGGGCGATTCGTTGGCGATCAGGCGCACGGCATCGTTCAGCGGCAGGCCGGATTTGACCGCGCGCACGATGATGTCGAGCGCGTTTGGAAATTCGTTGAGGAATGCCTTGACCCGGCGGGCGCGGCGAAACGTGACGAACCAGCGCGGCAGGCCCAGCCCCCCGGCCAGCAGCACGCCCGGCAAGGCGATCAGCGGGGCTCCGGCCACGAAAGCGGCCATCGTCAAAACGATGCCGCATATTGCGGAATATATATAGAAACGCTCGATGGTGGTCTTGAGGCCGGCCTGACGAAGCTGGGCTTTCAGCGGCGGCTTCTTGACGCGGCTGTCCTTGGTTTTCTGCTTGGCGTCGAGTTCGTTGAGAGAATCCTGAACCGATTTGCGCCGCTTGGCGGCTTCCGCCACGCGGTCGCGCGAGGCCTTGACGACGGAGCGATCCGTCTCGGCGGTCCTGATTGTTTCGAGCCGCTTGCCGACCTGTTTCTCGTTGCTGATCCGGGTGAACAGAAATGCATAAGCGACGGCGCCGGCGCTGAAGCCGGCGAGCACGACAAACGCCAGTACTGTGCCGTCAATTCCAAACATTGGCCCGAACCCTTACACCCCAGCAGACGTCAGTCAGCGCGTTTCTCCATCGCCTCGAGCGCAATGGCGAGACGCTGCTCCTCGCCGTAATAGCGTGCACGCTCCCAGAAATGCGGACGGCCGATGCCGGTCGATACGTGCTCACCCAACAGCCGGCCGTTGGCGTCCTCACCCTTGATGTTGTAGAGGACGATATCCTGCGTGATGATAACGTCGCCTTCCATCCCGATCACCTCGGTGATGTGGGTGATGCGGCGCGATCCGTCGCGCAGGCGCGCTGCCTGGATGATCACGTCGATGGAGCCGACGACGATTTCGCGCACTGTCTTCTGCGGCAGCGAATAACCACCCATGGCAATCATGGATTCAATGCGGTTCAGGCATTCGCGCGGGCTGTTCGAGTGGATCGTTCCCATCGAGCCGTCATGGCCGGTGTTCATCGCCTGCAGAAGATCGAACACTTCGGGTCCGCGCACTTCGCCGACGATGATGCGCTCGGGCCGCATGCGCAGGCAGTTCTTGACCAGGTCGCGCATCGTCACCTCACCCTCACCCTCCAGATTGGGCGGGCGGGTTTCGAGGCGCACCACATGCGGCTGCTGCAATTGCAGCTCGGCCGAGTCTTCGCAGGTGATGACGCGCTCCTCGCGGTCGATATAGTTGGTCAGGCAATTGAGCAGCGTGGTCTTGCCCGAACCGGTACCGCCCGAGATCACGATGTTGCAGCGAACACGGCTGATGATCTTGAGAACTTCGGCGCCCTGCGGCGAGATGGCGCCGAACTTGACCAGTTGGTCGAGCGTCAGCTTGTCCTTCTTGAATTTGCGGATGGTGAGCGTGGCGCCGTCGATGGAGAGCGGCGGCGCGATGACGTTGACGCGCGAGCCATCGGGGAGGCGCGCGTCGCAGATCGGGCTGGATTCGTCGACGCGGCGGCCAACCTGGCTGACGATGCGCTGGCAGATGTTGAGGAGCTGCTGGTTGTCCCGAAAGCGGATGCCGGTCTGTTCGACCTTGCCGTTGACCTCGATGTAGACGTTCCTGGAGCCGTTGACCATGATGTCGGCGATGTCGTCGCGGGCGAGCAGCGGCTCGAGCGGCCCATAGCCGAGCACGTCGTTGCAGATGTCCTCGAGCAGCTCTTCCTGCTCGGCGATCGTCATTGCGAAGTTCTTGATCGCGATGATGTCGTTGACGATATCGCGGATTTCCTCGCGCGCACTTTCAGGATCAAGCTTGGAAAGCTGCGACAGATCTATGGTGTCGATGAGTGCGGAGAAGACCTGGCTCTTGGTATCGTAATAGGTTTCGCTTTTTTCGCGCTGTGCCCGCTTCGGCTCAGGCGCCAATGGCGGTGCCTCGACCGCACGGCGCGCCGGCGGCGCGACAGGCGCGCTTGGCGCCGCGGGCCGTGTCAGAACCGCCGTGTCCACGGAACCTGCAGCCGGTGGCGCAACAGGCGCCGGTGCTGGCTGGCGAAATTCCGGCGTGAACCGGTTGCCGTCGTCGCTGCCTCTTTTACCAAACATGATCGACTACCGATTCCACTGCTGAAGCGTCACTTCTTGTTGCGCGAGAGCTTGCCGAGCAGGCTGCCGAGCCCGGCCTTCTTCCTGATCTTGATTTCGCTGCGCCCGGTCAGCACATGCGCCATTTCGTTGATCATTGCGACGATCGGGTTCTTGGCATCCATTTCGCCAAGCATGCGTCCGTTGTTGGCGGCATTGCCGAACAGCAAGGGATCAAAAGCAATGACCGACATTGGCGACAGACCGAGCGGCTCGGCGAAATCGGCCGGCGAAATCTCCGGGCGTTTCGGGACGCCGGCCTGGTTGATGATCAGCTTGGGCGGCGGATCATTGGGACGAAGCCGCTTGAGCATATCGATGAGGTTCTTGGTGTTGCGCAGATTGGCAAGTTCCGGTGTCGCGGTGATGACGATCTCGTCGGCCTTGACCAAGGTGTTCTTGGTCCAGCCCGTCCAGGCATGGGGGACGTCGAGCACCAGAAGCGGCACGCTGCGCTGGGCGGTGTCGATGAGCTGAACGAAGGCCTCTGGATCGAAATCATAGACCCGTTCGAGCGTCGAAGGCGCCGCCAGCAGCGACAGATGCTCGGCGCACTGGGTCAGCAGCCGGTCGAGATAGACTTCATCGATGCGTTCCGGTGAAAACACCGCCTCGGCGATGCCTTGCGCCGGATCCTGGTCGAAATTGATGTTGGCGGTGCCGAAAGCCAGATCGAGATCGGCGACGACCACTTCGGATTTGAACAGGGAGGACATCGCCCAAGCCACATTGTGGGCGATCGTCGAGGAGCCGACACCGCCCTTGGCGCCGACGAAGGCGATCGAGCGGCCGAGCGGCTCGGCTTCCGGATCGATGAAAATCGACGACACCACGCTGACGATGTCGGCCATCGAGACCGGAGCGATCACATATTCGGAAATGCCGTTGCGGATGAGTTCCCGGTAGAGGCCGACATCATTGTAGTGGCCGATCACCACCACCTTCGACGTCGGATCGCAATATTCCGAAAGCTGGGCGAGTTGTTCCAGCAATTGCTTGGGCTCGCTGCGCGATTCCAGCAGGATCAGATTGGGCGTCGGCGCCGATTGGTAGAATTCGATGGCAGTGGGAACACCGCCCATGTGGACCTTGAGATGCGCCTTCGTCATGCGACGGTCCTCGCCGGCGCGCTCGACCGGGTTGGCAACACCCTCGGTCTCGCAGAATGCCTGGATCGAGATGCGCGGGATCGGCCGCAACGCCTGCATCGCGGCGATGTCCTGCTGCGAGGTATCGCTGCCGTCCACCGGGGCGTCGTAGGCAAGGTTGCTCATCGTCATGCTCTCTCCCGTGGCCTGTTCTATCCGAGATTTGCGGCTCAGTACGTCACTTCCGAATTGCCGAGGAACTCTTCCGAAATGCCTCTCTTTTGGTAAACATCGATGGCTTGGCTACGATTTGCCGGATCAATATTGGCAGATTTACGCGGGCCGAGCAGGTCGGCGGGATTGGCCATCTGGGCGGCAAGATTGTTCTGATAGGAGCAGCCGAAGTCGGCATAGTGCTTGTTCTCCGATGTCTCCATAAGATCTTCGGGCCAGCGGCCGCACTTATCGGTCTGGGCTTTCACCGAGATATAAGCAACGCGAATCGGGGCAGAGGCTTCGGCGGAGGCGGACTGATAGGAGGTCACGACAATCCGATTGCGCTTGATGCCGCTGGCAACCGCCAGCCGGGCGAAATCGCGGGCCGCCGTGGTCGCGGCGACCTCGTTGGCCGATCCGCTCGGGACCTGGATCGTCAGCGTCGGGGCGGCACTTCTGTCATAGCCATCCAGGAAGCCAAGAAGCGTATCGCGCTGGGAGCCGGTCATGCCGCGGTCACCGGCGCCGACAGGCAGGTCGATCTTCTGATTCTTCTCGGCGATGACGATCGGATGGTTGGTGCGGTAATCGTCCGGAATGGCGCCGACCGTGATGCTGTCGCGCTGGGCGCAGCCGGCGAGCAGCGCCGCCACCGCAACCGCCAGGACAGGAACGGCTCGCCGGCAGACCCGTGAACGGCCGAGACGGGTCGTTGCGGCGATGGTGCTTGCCTTCAATGCTGACTGAGACATGTCCGCTTCCCCGCTTACTTGTAGATGAAGCCGACAACGCCGTGGTAGCGGCCATTGGGCTTGTCGGTCTGCATGGTGCCGTAGACGCGATTGACGCGGCCAAGGAACATGCCGGCGCCATCGCTGGCGGCGTTGAAATTGTCGTCCGGCTTGGCAAGGTCGTTGCGCGCCACCGGCTTAACCAGATAGGGCGTGATGATGATGACGAGCTCGGTCTCGTTTCGCACGAAATCCCTGCTGCGGAAGAGCGCGCCAAGCACCGGGATCTTTGTCAATCCAGGCAATCCGTTGACGGCTTGCCTGACATCGTCGCGAACCAGGCCGGCGATCATCATGGAGCCACCGGATGGCAATTCCACCGTTGTGTCGGCAAGGCGCTTGCGCAGCGACAGGGCATTCATGCCGGGACTCGTCACGCCTGAGGAGAACGATACGGATCCCTCGGTTGTCGGCTCGGAAACCGACGTCCTGACTTTCAAACTTATGCGGCCGGGAGACAACACAACCGGCTGGAATTCCAGGCCGATGCCGTACTCGATCTTTTCGACGCTGTAGGTCTTCAGGCCGGTCTGGTTGTCTTGCGATACATTTGCCGAGACACCCGTGACCATATTGTATTCACCGCCGACCTTGAAGGTTGCCTTCTCGCCCGACACAGCCGTCAAGGTCGGCTCGGCCAAGGTCTTCATCACCCCGGACTGCTCCATAGCGTTCACATAAGCCTGCAGTCCTGAAGCGCCGATTTGAAAGCCGGAATTCGACAGCTGTTTGCCGAGACCCGTGAAGTTGTCGCTGATTGCGCCGTAACTAATGCCGTTGCTGCCGCCGCTGCCAACCATGTTGACGCCGAGCTGCTTCATCACCGAGCGGCTGACTTCGGCGACCGTGACCTTCAGCGTGACCTGGTCGTCGCCAATGATCTGGATCAGGTTGACGATCTGGCTGGTGCGGCGCTCCTGGTCCGGATTGTTGATGTCGACACCGCTCTGGGCCGAGCCGCCAGCCGCGGTCTGCGAATATTGTCCCGTCGTCGCTTCACCACCCGACACGAACATGTTCGCCAACTGTTCGGCGCGCTTGGCATCCAGGGGGGTATCCACGGTTCCTGTGAGAACGACGTTGTCGTTCAGCAGTTCCACCTTGACAGCCGACGTCGGCAGGAAGCGCCTGATATAATCTTCAAGGCCGGCAACGTCGCGTTCGACGGCCAGGTCCAGGCTGACGATCTGCTCGCCATTGGGGCCGAAGACAAAGATGTTCGTCTCGCCGACCGCCTTGCCGAACAGATAGATGCGCCTTGCGGTGCGGGTCACCGCATCGGCAACCGCCGGATTGGCGACGAGAATGTCATAGGCATCGCTCGGCAGGTCGATGACCACCGACTTGTTGAGGCCGAGCTTGACGCGCTGGGTGGCCGTCGATGCCGTGACCTGCGCGTTCTTTGCCTCGACGACGCTGCCTTGCACATTCGTTCCGACGAGCAGCAGGCCGAATGCCGCGGCTACGATTGCCGGCAGTTTGCCACCTAGCTTCATTTCCTTGCTCCCACTTCGGAAACTTCGCCCGACTTGATCAGCCTCACCGTTCCCCTGCGGCCATTGCCGGAAACGAGATAGTCGGCCTCACCCACATTCTTTTCCTGCGTGTCCGCGACCGCCCGCAGCGCCAGGGTCAGGCGATCCGCCATCTGCTGGGCGACGGTGATAATCTCCGCCTGCTTGGGCGTCAGTTCCAGCGTGGCGGTCTGGCCCACCCTGGTCTTCTTGCCTTCCTCGTCCTCCTGAATGGTCTGGTCGATGGCCAGGACGCGGATGTTCTTGAGGATGGTCTCGGTGTTGAAGCCGGCGGCACCGCTGGCGGCATCGGCCCTGCGGGTCATGATGACGTCGACGAAATCGTTGGGAAGAATGAAGCCGCCGGCCGACGTGTCGGCCGAGATGGCCGTGGCGACCGCCCGCATGCCGGAAGGCAGGATCGACGACATGAAGCTCTGCCCCTCCCCGATCAGCTTGGAACGCCGCAGCGGCTCTCCGGCATACATCGCCACACGGGCAATGGAACCCTTCAGCTTGTCCAGCGCCTCGGGCTCGGCGGTGCGGGTGATGAAATTCGCGTTGACGCCGTCGGCGGGCCAGGATTGCCAGGCGATGTTGTTTTGGATCGGGCTGCCCATCGGAACGTCGCCTGAAAGCACAAGCACATCCTGGAGTGCCACTGCCGGGGCCTGGGGAGCGGAATCAACGACGACCTGGGGCGGCGGTGCCACCATGTTCTTCGCGACATAGCCAGCGCCACCCGCCGCGGCCACCGCCACGCTCAGAATTATCAATCGCGATGCTGGCATCTGTCCGAACCCTTGCCCTGGCAAACCACGTAGCCAAGCCGGACTTTGCAGCGGCAATCGTCAAAACAAGGTTAATGTAATGCTTACGATCGTGATTAATTTAACGTTTACATAAATTAGCCGGACTATAGCCGGACCGGCCAAAACAGCCGGGCCGACCCCGTTGAGAACGGGGTCTCGGCAATGCTGACAGACAATAAAATAATATCGTGGTCAGGCCGCCAGCCTGGCCAGCGCCCATATCATCAAAGGCGAGTCCGGATAGGTCAGCAACCCGCCAAGGCCGAGCGCGACGCCATAGGGAACGCCTTTTGCCTCGTCGGCGAAATGGCGCAGAAACGGATTTTGGCCGGTAACGGCCGCAAGCATCGACTTCCGGTAGAGGATGATCGCGAGCGTCAGCAGGCCGCCGATGATTGTCGAGGCGACAAGATACTCCACGAGATTGACATTGAGGCCCATCCACATCGCGGTTGCGGCCAGAAGCTTGGCGTCGCCGCCGCCCATGCCGCCTATTGCAAACAGGCCGAACGTCACGGCCAGGACCAGGGCGCCGGCGGCGAAATGTCCGCCATAGGCCGCCCAGTCCATGCCTGTAAGGGGCGCGACCAGCGCGAAAACGACGACGAGCAGCACCGGCACGCGGTTGGCGATCGTCATCGACAGCATGTCGGAGATCGCGGCAAACAGCATGCAGAACGGAAAGACGACGAAGATCAGGGCTTCAAGCATCGGCGCCACGCCTATTGTCCGATTTTATTGGGCTCAATCTAAGATATGTTCGATTAACGATTGATGAGGCCAGGAACGAAAAGACGACCTATATTGGCAGCGGCATAAAAAAGGCCGCCACGCGGCGGCCCTTTTCCAGAAAATGCGATGCAAGTGCTCGGCGATAAGCCGATCAGCTGCCGGTCGGCGCGTTGTTCAGGGTGCTGCCAATGTTGGTGAACTTGGCATTCAGCGCATTGCCGAGCGTGCCGGCGCCAGTGATGATGGCGAGCGCGATGAGAGCGGCGATCAGACCATATTCGATAGCGGTCGCGCCGGATTCGTCCTTCACAAAACGTGCGATGAGATTAGACATTCGAGAGCTCCTACTCCACGTGTTACAGCACTTCCGTCAACTTCTGTGATGGTTGATCGGATGCTGCCAATCTAGGGAGAAGCTCTTTCGATCGGCTTAAGAAACAGCCTTACCGATTCCTTTCCCGGTTCGAACATATTGCGTGGTTAACTTCGGGCTAAAGTACCGCCGCGCCTTCCAGTCCCAGGTTTGGCAGGCTTGCGCCCCGACTGGACCGCGCCTCGCGGGGCGCCCTTATCGGCCATTGCAGGATTGGCAACATCGCAGGCTTAACCGTTGGTTCACCAATCTCGTTCATGTTCCGTTGATCAGTCCGCCTGCGTGGAGCGCCTCAATGGCCCAGCCGAGATCGTCAATCCTGATTGCCGCGCTTCTTGCCGTCTCGAGCTTCGTCGCGCCCGCCATGGCCGGCGCCGGCATCGAGGTCACGATGAACCAGGCCAAGATCGTCAAACTGTCGCGTCCCGCAGACACCATCGTGGTCGGCAACCCGGCAATCGCCGACGCTTCCGTGCAGGACGCTTCGACGATCGTGCTCACCGGCAAAGGTTTCGGCGTCACCAATCTGGTCGTGCTCGATACCGACGGCAGTCCCATCGTCGATGAGCAGGTTACCGTCGTGCGGCAGGCTGCTTCGTCGGTGCGCATCTATCGGCGTGCCGAAATCCAGACGATGTCCTGCACGCCGTATTGCGAAAGCTCCTACAAGAGCGAAGCGGAGAAGTCTTCCGAGGCGGAGATGAGCGTCAGCCGATAGGTGGCGTGACCGGCTGCCGGTGCGGTTATTGGCCGGTTAAGAGGCCTGCGCCGACTTTAACGATCATCCAAACCGGACCTCAATCGGTTTGCGTTAATGGTCCTTCCGAGACCGCATAGAGATCGGCAGGATCGGACATGAGCAAGGGATACGGCCGCGCAGGCGACCACAAAGTGAGATGCCCAAGGTTTTTCGCCCGTTTTCTTCGTGACCGGCGCGGCGCCACGGCAATCGAATTCGCGATCCTTTCAGTCCCCTTCGCGCTGCTTGTCTTCGCCATTCTGGAAAGCTGCATCTCGTTTGCCGCGCAGGAAGTGATGGCCAACATCACCGACGATGTCGCGCGCAAGCTTCGCACCGGCCAGTTGAGGGCGGTTGACGTCGCCGGAACCAACTTGCGGGACATGATCTGCACAAAACTGCAGATCATCGTTTCCCAGGATTGTCCCAATCAACTGCTGGTGGATCTTCGCCAATATACATCGTTCGCGGATGCGGCCACGGCCGGCTTCAAGATCCAGAACGGCGATGTCGTATTGACGAAAGGCACCGCAACCCAGTCGTTTTCAGTGACAGCGGGTGCGGCGGAGTCGAGGAACATGCTGCGGGTCTTTTACAAATGGCCGATCATGACCGACCTGCTGGCCAAATCAATGGGCGGCAACAAGACGCTGCACTTCGCATCGGTGACCTGGCAGAACGAACCGTTCGACAACTGAGCGGAATGCACGAGCAGTATAAGAAAAGGGCAATGGGCATGATGCGTGCGGGGGCACATCTTATGATTACGGGAGTTTGGCGGAAAACAAGTCTGTTCTGGTCCGATCGTCGTGGCATCGCGGCGGTCGAATTCGCGTTGATCATGCCAATTCTGCTGATCATGTATTTCCTCACAATGGAAGCGTCGCAAGCCATCGAGACCAGCAAGAAGGTCAGCCGTATCGGCAGCATGGTGGCCGATCTCGTCACCCAGCAGACAAGCGTCCTCAAGGCAGATGTCGACGCCATCATGCAGATCGGCAGCGTCACCCTTCAGCCCTACAACCGCTCAAATCCGACCATCACCGTCACGGCAATCCAGGTCTCGGCCGATGCGACGAGGGCACTGGTGGTGTGGTCACGCAAATTGGTAGCCGGCGTCGCCAGCCCTGGCGCCGCCGCCACCACCGAGACAACGATCCCGGCGTCGCTCAGAGTCGCCAACACTTTTCTCATCCGCGTTGAAAGTAACCTCGGCTATACGCCGGTCATCGCGTGGAGCGCGAGCAGTCAACAGAAGCTTGGGCTGACCTCGGCTTTCAGCAACATAACCATGGGCGAAACCTATTTTCTGCGCCCCCGCAGAAGCGTGACGATCCCTTGCAGCGACTGTTGAACAGAGGCAGCCAGGCGTGCGCAGGCCGCTCCAGCTACTGCTGCGGCCCACGGTCCGAAACGAAGCGCACGATAGCAGCGGCCATCTCGTAGTCTTTTGGCGCCACGGTGGCGAAGCCGCCGGAATGTTTCGATTCCAGGAGATCGTAGATATCGGGCGTCGTCGACTTGAGGTTGGTGAGGAACACGGCAAGCCGGCGCTTGGCTTCGGGGTCGAGATCGCTGCGGACCGCATGGGGGCCGTATCTCAACAGGCCCGACGTCCATACGATCCGAAGCGCCGTCACCGAGAGCCCTGCCGCCTCCAACCTCGCCTGCGTGCCCGACGGTTCTCGCGGGCCGTCGGCAGCGGCCGTCACCCAGCCGAACAGGCCATCGGCTTTGCCGTCGACCAGCATCGTCTCGGCCGCCGCGGCCGAATCGGCATGGACCAGAAACGGTGCATCTTCCGCGATCTTGCGGCCTTCCGCCGCCAACGCCGCCAATGGCAAGAGAGAACCGCCGACGCTGTCAGGAGGCGCCATGGCGATACGATGGCTGTCCATCGCCGCAAGGTCGGGCAGCTTGCCGTCCCGCGTCAGCAGAACCGAGCGGATGCCGATCGCGCCGTCTGAATCGACCGGAGCCACAAGCGGTTCGATACATAAGCAGCGCTGCGAGGCCGTCGCATATGCGGTGGCCGAATAGATCGCATATTCGATGCGGGCATTGGCCTGCGCCTCGATCAGCGCGGCATAGTTGCGGGCAACGACAAACTCGACCTTCATGCCCAAGGCCTTGGTGTAGGCGTCGGTCAACAGTGCCAGCCCCGGAACGGAGTTGCCGGCGCCTGGCTCGGCAACGATGCCGATGCGAAACGTGCCGATATCGTCGCGCCAGTCGGCATGCGCCGGATTTGACCAGAGCGCGACCTGCGCCAGCATGAGAGCGGCATAAGTCTTCAGCGCAACCCTCATGACAGGAACCACGGTCTGTTGTCCTCGATTCATGCCCATGCCCGGAGCATTTGTGCATATCGCAGCCCAAAACCGCTGCGCACCGTTGGGCGACATGCATCTCTGTTTGTGCATGTCGTTATCCCAAAACCGCTGCGCACTTTTGGGCGACATGCATCTCTGTTTGTGCATGTCGTTATCCCAAAACCGCTGCGCACTTTTGGGCGACATGCACCAGACTATCACGCCAAGCCGTTGCCGTTTGGTTTCCGAATTGCCAATGAAGTCGCGGAACCCTATGTCTGGTCGGTCAAACTGGCAACAACTCGATGGCACGCGCTTTCCTCTTCGTTCTGGACTCCTTCGGCATCGGTGGAGCGGCCGACGCCGACCGCTACGGCGACGCCGGCGCCAACACATTCGCGCACATCGCAGAAGCCTGTGCAGAGGGCCGCGCGGATCGCGAAGGGCTTCGCAGTGGACCGCTGTTTGTCCCCCAGATGGCCTCGCTCGGGCTTGGCAAGGCTGCCGAAACCGCAACGGGGCTGGGCTTTGCCAGCAGCGGGACGGATCTGCTCCCAACTGCCTTTCACGGCGCCGCACAGGAGGTTTCGAGCGGCAAGGACACGCCGTCGGGCCATTGGGAGATCGCCGGCCTGCCGGTGCGCCTCGACTGGGGCTATTTCCCGGATACGGTTCCCGCCTTTCCGGCCGAACTGACCGAGGCGATGATCCGCGAAGGCAAGGTGCCGGGCATTCTCGGCAATTGCCATGCGCCGGGCACCGAAATCATCGAGCGCTTTGGCGAGGAACACATCCGGACCGGCAAGCCGATCTGCTACACGTCGGTCGACTCGGTCCTGCAAATCGCCGCGCATGAAGTCCATTTCGGCCTCGATCGGCTTTATGAATTCTGCCAGGTGGTGCGCAGGCTGGTTGACCCGCTCAGGATCGGACGGGTGATCGCGCGGCCGTTCGTCGGCGAAACCACCGCCACTTTCGAGCGGACATACAACCGTCATGACTACGCCGTGCCCCCGCCGGAACCGACCCTGCTCGACCGGCTGACGGCGCGTGGCAGCCGTGTCATCGCCGTCGGCAAGATCGGCGACATCTTCGCCCATCGCGGAATTTCGCAAGTGCGCAAGGCGGCAGGCAACATGGCTATGTTCGACGAAGCGCTGGGTGCGATGGATGATGCCGGCGACGGTGACCTCGTCTTCGCCAATTTCGTCGACTTCGACACCGAATTCGGTCACCGCCGCGATGTCGCGGGCTATGCTGCAGCGCTCGAGGCCTTCGACCTGCGGCTGCCGGAGGCATTTGCGAGGCTGCGGCAGGGCGATCTTCTCATCCTGACGGCCGACCACGGCAACGACCCTACCTGGGCCGGGACCGATCACACGCGCGAGCGCGTTCCGGTGATCGGCACTGGACCGGGTCTCAAGGGCGGCGACATCGGACTGAGAACGACATTCGCCGACATCGGCGAAACCGTGGCCGAGCATCTCGGGCTGGCGCCCGGACGCTACGGCACTTCTTTCTATGCGGCGATCGGCGGTCATGCCTGAGTTACCGGAGGTCGAAACCGTCCGGCGCGGACTTCAGCTGGTTCTGGAAGGCGCCACCATCGCCCGCGTCGAGGCGCGCCGACCGGATCTGCGCTTTCCATTTCCCGAGAAATTCGCGCAGCGACTGGCCGGCAAGACGATCACGGCACTCGGCCGCCGGGCCAAGTATCTGACGATGGACCTGGAAGGCGGCCCCGCGCTGATCTGCCATCTCGGCATGTCGGGCTCATTCCGCATCGAGACGGCCGATGGCAGCGACATGCCCGGCATCTTCCGGCACGACCGCTCGAAGAGCTCCAATCACGACCACGTCGTCTTCCATGTCGTGTCTCCGGCCGGTACCCGATCGCGCGTGATCTTCAATGATCCGCGCCGCTTCGGCTTCATGTTGTTTGCGGAAGGACTGCCGGACGTTCATCCGATGCTGGCTGGACTTGGCGTCGAGCCTACGGGCAACACATTGGACGGTGCGCTGCTTTCCTCATTGATGAAGGGGCGGAGATCACCGCTGAAGGCAGCGCTTCTCGACCAGAGGCTGATCGCCGGGCTCGGCAATATCTATGTGTCGGAGGCGTTGTGGCGTGCGGGCCTGTCGCCGCTGCGCGAGGCGGGCACGATCGCCAGGCCCGGAAAGAAAGCCCAGGCCCAAAGCGAACACCTCGCGCAAGCCATTCGTTCGGTGATATCGGATGCGATCGCAGCCGGCGGTTCCTCACTGCGGGACTATATGCAGACCGATGGGTCGCTGGGCTATTTCCAACACGCCTTCGCCGTCTACGACCGCGAAGGCGAGGCCTGCTCCAAGCCCAGTTGCGGCGGCCACATCGAGCGTGTCGTGCAGAGCGGCCGATCGACCTTTTATTGCCGGACATGTCAGCGATGAGTCAGAGCAATTCCAGCAAAAGCGGGGGCGGTTTTCCGTCCGAAATTGGTCAAGACAAGGAGATGGAGCGGTTCTGCGTTTCCGTGAAACGATGAACCGCTCTAGACGAGCGTAAGCAAGGAGAAGCAGCCATGAGCTATGAGACGATCATCACCGAGACGCACGGCAAGGTCGGGCTGATCACGCTGAACAGGCCGCAGGCGCTCAACGCGCTGAACTCCCAGATCCTGACCGAGGTGGTGGCAGCCGTGAACGGGTTCAGCGCCGATCCCGGTATCGGCGCCATGGTCATCACCGGTTCCGAAAAAGCTTTCGCGGCGGGCGCCGATATCAAGGAGATGCAGTCCATCTCCTATGCGGACGCCTACGCCCAAGACTTCTTCGTCGGCTGGGAGGAACTGACGCGGGCGCGAAAGCCTATTATCGCGGCGGTGGCGGGCTATGCACTCGGCGGCGGTTGCGAGCTGGCGATGATGTGCGATTTCATCATCGCCGCCGACACGGCCAAGTTCGGCCAGCCCGAGATCACGCTCGGCGTCATTCCAGGCATGGGCGGGTCACAAAGGCTGACCCGCTTTGTCGGCAAGTCGAAGGCGATGGACATGTGCCTGACCGGGCGGATGATGGATGCCGCCGAGGCCGAGCGTTCTGGCCTGGTGTCGCGGGTCGTGCCTGCCGGTGAACTTGTCGAGGAGGCGCTGAAGGCCGCGGCCAAGATCGCCGCTTTCTCGCTGCCATCGGTGATGATGGCAAAGGAAGCTGTCAACCGCGCCTTCGAGACGACGCTTGCCGAGGGATTGCGGTTCGAGCGCCGGCTGTTTCACTCGCTGTTTGCACTGGACGATCAGAAGGAAGGCATGGCGGCCTTTGCCGAGAAGCGGAAGCCGAATTTCACCAACCGCTGACGCCAATCCCTTGGCTTCGAAGAAGATGGTTGTTGGCCGCCAAAAAGAAGGCCAGGCAGCGTTGACGCGCCGGAAAAGCTGAACTATAAGCCGCACCAACCGAGGCGGCCCTGTGGCAGCCCGTTTGTTTTTTGCGCCCTGCGGCATCCCGCATGCGCCGACCAGATCAGAAGAGAGGCATCATGGCCAATACATCCTCGGCCAAAAAGGCAACGCGCAAGATCGTCCGCCGCGCAGCGATCAACAAGAACCGTCGCTCGCGCGTCCGCACCTATATCCGCCAGGTCGAAGAGGCGCTTGCCTCCGGTGACAAGGCTGCCGCACAGGCTGCCTTCAAGATCGCGGAGCCGGAATTGATGCGCGCCGCAACCAAGGGCGTGATTCACAAGAACACGGCGTCCCGCAAGGTGTCGCGACTGGCTCAGCGGGTCAAGGTACTGTCGGCCTGACATTACTTGCCTAGACTGACGTTCTTCGAACCCGGCCGTTTGTGCCGGGTTTTTTCGTTTGCCGGCAAGCACTTAAAAAGAATGTCCGGAAACGGCGTCTTATGCGGATTTCACAATAGGGAATAGTTTGCCGGCATATGCATGCCTGCTGTTGATCGGCACGCTTGAAAATCGCCGGCCTAATGATTCTTGGCTGTCAAAAATAGCTTATATTTTTCAAACGCTTACAGATGGTGATCCACAGCTTGTCCACACCGGACTGGCCCGATCGGGGAGAAGTCGCTGTCAAGCGAATTATTTCAGAATATTTCTGTCAGCGCCCGGTTTTTCATATTCGCCGGAAAAGGGTTTGAATCACAATGGCTTTGTTAAAATGTGCCGTCGCGGCATGCCACTCGAACCCGCCTCCACTAACCAGATTCCTTAAAAATCCGTTAGACGTGGCCTTGCCCTATCCACAGCGATTTCGGTAGTGTCGATCTATCGAAAGGGACGGGCTCTGGCTCTTAACCCAAGCCTGAATCGGCCAGCTTAAATTGGCGGGATTTGCAACGCGGATCAAGTCCGCGGACGGCTTTGGTTTGTCTTTTTCGATACGGTAGGGGACTGGCGTAACTAGACATGGCAGGTAGACGGCGCGCCGGCGCTCTTTTCGCCGGACGGTGTTGTATTGCCCTGACATACCCAACGCGGACTGGCTTCCATGGGCCGGCACCGGTTCCCACGGATAATGGGCGACGTTCACCTGCCGGCGGCGGCAGCGGACATCGTAGCAAAGACTTAGGTCGCCGGAACCGGATGCAGGAGGCGCATCCCCGGCGGAAAACAGGTACGGAAGGACAAGGAAAAGATCATGCAGAGCGGCATCGAAAGGGAACTTACGGGCGACCTCCCATTTCCTGGAACTTTGATCGGAGCAAACGACATGGCGGTGTCCAGCGACGCGGAACAGAAATTCGACCGGGTCAAGACCCAGTTGAAGGCGCGCCTGGGAACCGAAGTCTATTCGAGCTGGTTTGGCCGCATGAAAGTCGCCGAGGCTTCCAAGGGCATTGTCCGCATCTCGGTGCCTACCGCCTTCCTGCGCTCATGGATCAACGGCCACTATCTCGACCTCATCTCCGAGCTGTGGAAGCAGGAGGATCCCGATCTTCTCAAGATAGACATCGTCGTGCGCACGGCAACCCGTCAGGGACGCGCCCAGGCCGAGCCAGAGGTAACGCCGGCACGCAGCAAGGTGACACGGCAGACGCAGACGGCGCTTGCCGCAGGCACAGTCAGCCCCAGCCGGGTGGAGCGCGCATCGACTCCGCGTCCGGGCACACCCATCGAGAGCGAATTCCGCCACAACGTTCTGGGGTCACCGCTCGATCCACGCTACACGTTCGGCTCTTTCATCGAGGGGCCGTCGAACCGGGTGGCCTTCGCCGCCGCCAAGGCAGTGGCGGAATCGCAATCGAGCGCGGTGCGTTTCAATCCGCTCTTCCTTCACGCAACCGTCGGGCTCGGCAAGACCCATTTGCTGCAGGCCATCGCCGCGGAATCGCTGAAGCAGAACCCCAAGTCGCGCGTCGTCTATCTCACGGCCGAGTATTTCATGTGGCGCTTTGCCACCGCGATCCGCGACAACAACGCTCTGACGCTCAAGGAGCAGCTGCGCGACATCGACCTGCTCATCATCGACGACATGCAGTTCCTGCAGGGCAAGTCGATCCAGCATGAATTCTGCCACCTGATCAACATGCTGCTCGACAGCGCCAAGCAGGTCGTCGTCGCTGCCGACCGGCCACCATCGGAACTGGAATCGCTCGAACCGCGGGTCCGTTCGCGCCTCAATGGCGGTGTCGCGCTTGAAATGTCGGCGCCCGATTTCGCCATGCGCCTCGGCATGCTCAAATTGCGCCTTGCCACGGCCAGGAGCGACGACGCATCCCTCGACATTTCGGAGGAGATCCTCAATCACGTCGCCCGCACCGTGACCGGCAGCGGACGCGAGCTGGAAGGCGCCTTCAATCAGCTTTTGTTCCGTCAATCCTTCGAGCCGCAGATCACCATCGACCGGATCGACGAAATCCTCGGCCACATCTATCGCACAGGCGAGCCGAAGCGTGTCCGTATCGAGGACATCCAGCGCATCGTGGCGCGTCACTACAATGTGTCGAAGACCGAATTGCTGTCCAACCGGCGCACGCGCACCATCGTCAAGCCGCGGCAGGTCGCCATGTACCTGTCGAAGGTGATGACGCCGCGCTCGCTACCCGAGATCGGACGGCGTTTCGGCGGCCGCGATCACACCACGGTGCTGCATGCCGTGCGCAAGATCGAGGACCTTTCCGGCAACGACAACACGCTGGCGCAGGAACTTGAGCTTCTGAGGCGGCTGATCAACGATCAGGCCTGACCCTCCGGGAGGGCCGAACCGAAACAACGCCGGGATTCAATGGCTTGCCAGTGCGGCGCCGGGCCTGCATCGGGCTCGTGGCATCGCCTGGAAGCGATCTGGATTTCGGTTTTTCGACACTGGCTCGCGGACTTCGGGCGCGTTATCCCCAGAAAGCCCGCGTAGCCGGCCTGAACCGGCGGCGCGGGCTTGCGTTTGCTGGTTTTTTCCTGTCAGTTTACGCAGATTCTGAGCCTATTCAGACCTTTCGCGGGACGCCGCTCACTGGTGACCCGTCATTCATTCAAGCGAGCCTGTTTCGTCATGCGTGTTATCCTGGAACGGTCAAATCTCCTGAAGTCGCTCAACCACGTCCATCGTGTGGTCGAGCGGCGAAACACCATACCGATCCTGTCCAACGTGCTGCTCGGCGCCGAAGGCGCCAGCCTTGAAATGAAGGCAACCGATCTCGACCTCGAGGTGACCGAAGCGACGCCCGCCAAGGTGGAGCGCGGCGGGGCGACGACGGTCCCGGCACATCTGCTCTACGACATCGTGCGCAAGCTCGCCGATGGCGCCGAGGTGATGCTGAAGACGGACGAGGACGGCAACGCCATGACGGTGACGTCCGGCCGCTCGAGCTTCCGCCTTCAGTGCCTGCCGCAATCCGACTTCCCGGAGCTTTCGGCCGGATCCTTCTCGCATATCTTCCGTCTCGACTCGGTTGCCCTGAAAGGCCTGATCGAGAAGACCCAGTTCGCCATCTCCACCGAGGAGACACGCTATTACCTGAACGGCATCTACCTGCACACGCATGAGGTTGGCGGCAAGCTGAAGCTGCGCTCGGTGGCGACCGACGGCCACCGCCTGGCGCGCGCCGAGATCGACGCGCCGGCGGGTTCCGAGGGCATGCCGGGCATCATCATTCCGCGCAAGACGGTGAGCGAGCTGCAGAAGCTTGTCGACGATCCGGATGTTGCGGTGACCACCGAACTGTCGGACACCAAGATCCGCTTCACCATCGGCAGCGTGGTTTTGACCTCGAAGCTGATCGACGGCACCTTCCCCGATTATCAGCGGGTCATTCCGACAGGCAACGACAAGAAGCTGATCATCGACCGCCAGAGCTTTGCCGCCGCCGTCGATCGTGTTTCGACCATCTCTTCCGAACGCGGTCGCGCGGTGAAGCTGTCGATCAGCGAGGGTCAGGTGACGCTTGCGGTCAACAATCCGGATTCAGGCAGCGCCACCGAAGAACTGTCCGCTGACTATTCATCCGATCCGATCGAGATCGGCTTCAACGCCAAGTACCTGCTCGACGTTGCCGCGCAGCTGACCGGCACGGAGGCCAAGTTCATGCTGGCGGATGCCGGTTCGCCGACGCTGATCCACGACATGGCCGACGAGACCGCACTCTATGTGCTGATGCCGATGCGCGTGTAGCGGCGCGGTGTCAGCACTTCGGTCCTGTTGTGGACCGGCGGCAAGCGCGATATTTACGGCGACTTCTATAGGCGGATAGCGGTTGCCGGCACAGAACCATATAAGTAAGCTAACACTTACTAATTTCCGCAACTATGCGGCGCTGACGATCGATCTGGCGCCAGGTGCCGTGGTTTTTTCCGGCGACAACGGCGCCGGCAAGACCAATCTCCTCGAAGCGATCTCCTTTTTGACACCGGGACGTGGCTTGCGCCGCGCGCCCTACGCCGATGTCGCGCGCGAGGGCGGCGACGGCGGCTTTGCGCTGCATGCCCGGCTCGACGGACCTGATGGCCAGGTCGAGATCGGAACAGGCATTTCCGGCGGTGACACCGCCGGCGAAGGCGGCAGGCGGGTACGCATCAACGGAGCTTCGGCGCGTTCGGCCGAGGACATGCTGGAATGGCTGCGCGTGGTTTGGCTGACGCCAGCCATGGACGCGTTATTCACCGGACCGGCCGCGGATCGCCGGCGCTTCCTCGACCGGCTGGTGCTGGCGATCGACCCCGGCCACGGGCAACGTGCGATCGACTACGAGAAGGCGATGCGCGGTCGTAACCGACTGCTTACCGAAAGCTCTCGGGACGACCGCTGGTTCGACGCTATCGAGACGCAGATGGCCGAAACCGGTGTGGCGATTGCCGCGGCGCGCGCCGAGATGGTGCGCCTGCTGGCCGCCATGATCGACAGGCTGCCCGACACGGGACCGTTTCCGCAAGCCGATATCGGCCTTTCAGGCGAGCTGGAAGCCGAGATTGCCGTGGCGCCGGCGGTCGATGTGGAGGAACGCTTCCGTCGGACGCTTGCCGAGGGCCGCGAGCGCGATCGCGCCGCCGGACGTACGCTCGACGGCCCGCACCGTTCGGACCTGGTGGTTCGGCACCGCCCCAAGGCGATGCCGGCCGAGCTCTGCTCGACCGGCGAGCAGAAGGCGCTGCTGGTCGGCATCGTGCTGTCGCACGCGAGGCTGACCGGCGAAATGTCGGGCATGACGCCGATCCTGCTGCTCGACGAGATCGCTGCGCATCTCGACAGCGGGCGGCGCGCGGCGCTGTTTTCCATCCTGGAGGAACTGAACTGCCAGGCATTCATGACAGGAACCGATGCTGCGCTGTTTTCCAGTCTCCAGGGCCGTGCGCAATTCCTGACCGTCGACCACGGGACGGTTGGGCCAACCGAAGACCCCTGACAAGGTTTTTCCGTGCCTGTATGATCAGGCAATGACCACTGCCGCCCTGACCGCAGACGAGATCGAACGCTATGCCCGCCACATCGTGCTGCCGGAAATCGGCGGCGCCGGACAGCAGAGGCTGAAGCAGGCCCGGGTGCTGGTCATCGGCGCCGGCGGGCTGGGCGCCCCGGTGCTTGAATATCTTGCCGCCGCCGGCGTCGGCACGCTCGGCGTGGTCGATGACGACACCGTTTCGCTCTCCAACCTGCAGCGTCAGGTCATTCACGGCACCGACACTGTCGGCCTGCTGAAAACCGACAGCGCCAAGGCGGCAATCGCCCGCATCAATCCCAATACCACAGTCGAACCGCATACGTTCCGGCTGACCACGGACAATGCGCCTGCCCTCGTCGCCCGCTATGACATCGTCGTCGACGGTTCCGATAATTTCGAAACGCGCTACGCCGTGGCCGATGCCTGCGCGAGCGCTGGGAAACCGCTGGTGCATGCCGCCGTCGGACGCTTCGACGGCTCGGTCACGGTGCTGAAGCCATTCGAAGACGGCAAGGACGGCAAGCCCAACCCAGGCTATCGTGACCTGTTTCCCGAGGCGCCACCGCCGGGCCTGGTGCCGTCCTGCGCCGAAGTCGGCGTGCTTGGCGCGCTGACCGGCGTCATCGGCACGCTGCAGGCCATGGAGGCGGTCAAGCTGATCACCGGCGTGGGCGAACCGCTGGTCGGCCGGCTGCTGCTTTATGATGGGCTGGCGGCGCGCTTCGACACCATCCGTTACAAGAGAAGCTGAATTCTTGGACCTGATCGAAGCAGTCTCCATCAGGCGGATCCCGACCGATTTCGACCGTTGGGACGATGTGCTCGCATTGATCATGCGTGCCTTCGCCTCGATGGACGACGTCATCGACCCGCCCTCCTCGGCCCACCTTTTGACCGCCGACACTCTGCGGGACAAGGCGCGGCGGGAGACCGGCTTCGTGGCGCTCAGGGGTGATCGGATCGTCGGCTGCGTCTTTGCCCTTGAAAAGGTGGCAGAGTTCTATGTCGGCAAGCTCGCCGTGGCGCCGGACTGCCAGGGACAAGGCATCGGCCGGCGGCTGATGCAGGCGGTCGAAGACCTTGCCCGCGGCCGCGGCAAGGCCGCCATCGAGCTTCAGACGCGGATCGAGTTGACCGCGAACCACGCGGCCTTTGCTCGCCTCGGCTTTCGCGAAACTGGACGGACGGCGCATGACGGCTATGCCAGGCCGACCTCGATCACCATGCGCAAAGCTCTCCCGTAAGTCTTATCTTACGGTTTGTGGGCCACGGATATCGCACCGCGACAGTGTCAGGTCCTGAGCGGCAGCACGCGGTCTGGTGGGCGGTGGCCGTCAACGAAGGCGCGGATGTTGATGATGACCTTTTCACCCATGTCGATACGGCCCTCGAGCGTCGCCGAGCCCATATGCGGCAAAAGCACGACCTTGTTCTTGGCCGCGAGCTTCAGCAGCTTGCCGTTCAAGGCCGGCTCGTGCTCGTAGACATCGAGGCCGGCGCCGGCGATCTTGCCGTCCTGGATCAGCTTGACCAGTGCTTCCTCGTCGATGATGTCGCCGCGCGCGGTGTTGACGACATAGGCGGTGGGCTGCAGTAGCGCCAGCCGCCGCGCCGAAAGCAGATGGAAGGTTGCCGGCGTCGAGGGACAGTTGACCGAGATGATATCCATGCGGGCCAGCATCTGGTCGAGGCTTTCCCAATAGGTCGCCTCCAGCCCGTCTTCCACGGCCGGCAGCACGCGGTGGCGGTTGTGATAGTGGATCGACAGTCCGAAGGCCTTGGCCCGCCTGGCTACGGCCGTGCCGATCCGCCCCATGCCGACAATGCCGAGCCGCTTGCCCCAGATGCGCCGGCCCAGCATCCAGGTCGGCGACCAGCCGGCCCATTTCTTGTCGCCGGTGAGCACATTGGCGCCTTCCGCGAGCCGCCGCGGCACCGCCAGCATCAGCGCCATCGTCATGTCGGCGGTGTCTTCGGTCAGGACATTCGGCGTGTTGGTGACGGTGATGCCCCTCTTGGCCGCAGCCGCGACATCGATCTTGTCGACGCCGTTGCCAAAATTGGCGATCAGCTTGAGGTTGTCGCCTGCCTGAGCGATCAGCGCCGCGTCGATATTGTCGGTAATGGTCGGCACCAGAACGTCGGCTTCCTTGACCGCCGCGACCAGTTCCGGCTGCGTCATCGGCCGGTCCTCGACATTCAGCCTTGCGTCGAACAGTTCGCGCATGCGGGTCTCGACCGGGTCGGGCAGCTTGCGCGTGATGACGACGAGAGGCCTTTTTTTGCCTGCCATTGTTTCCCTCTCGAGTATTTGCCGCAATTCCGAACGCAAAACCGCTTCACAGGTTTGCTGGAATTGCTCTAACCCGATCTCGTTGAGACCTCTTTAACCAAGACCGGCGAAACTGAAAGCCGGTCGCGGTGCCGATTACCCATGTAACAAGCGGTGCCGCCGAAGACAAAGAAAAAGGGGCGCCGAGGCAAGCGCCGAAAGGAATGAAAGTGTCTGGTTTCGCGTCGCTTCGCCTGGCCCTCAGTGCAGCATTTTTCGGCGCTCTGCTTTATTCTCCGCTTACGGCGGCACAGAGTGCGGCTGCACCTGCCCAGAGCGTCGTCACGCTCGGGCCGAGCGGCCTGCCGCTGCCGCGATTCGTCAGCCTGAAATCCGGCCGCGTCAACTCGCGCGTCGGCCCCGGCGCCAACTACTCGGTCGACTGGATGTACATGAAGGCCGGCCTGCCGATGGAGATCATCCAGGAATTCGACACATGGCGCCGCGTGCGCGATGCCGATGGTTCGGAAGGCTGGATCAACCAGTCGCTGCTTTCCGGCCGACGCACGGCAATCGTCGCACCATGGCAGCGTGGCAAGGGCACCCGGATCAATCTTCTCAACAGCCCCGACAAGGATGCAAGGGTGGTCGCGATGATCGAACCTGGCGTCATGGGTACGATCAAATCCTGCGACGGCCAGTGGTGCGAAATGACGTTCGACGGCCACACCGGCTGGCTTGCCCAGTCGGTCGTCTGGGGCGCCTATCCCGGCGAACGGGTCAAGGACTGATTCTCTTTCGCGGTCCTGGCTTTATGCCCGATACGGCCGAGATGGGTGTCCTGGAAGCCGGTCGGCAGCTTCAGACCGTAGCCCAGCGCACGGTCGATGGCGATGTGGGCGATCCATATCAGCGCAACCGCCATCGCGGCCGCATTGCCCCACATGTGCCCGCCGAGCAGCAGCAGCACGGGCACGATCAGGATGTGCAAGG
The DNA here is from genome assembly GCF_003997175.1 of Mesorhizobium sp. Primo-A. Classification (NCBI taxonomy): domain Bacteria; kingdom Pseudomonadati; phylum Pseudomonadota; class Alphaproteobacteria; order Hyphomicrobiales; family Phyllobacteriaceae; genus Mesorhizobium; species Mesorhizobium sp. Primo-A. The sequence goes on along the minus strand of NZ_RZTG01000002.1, from coordinate 349,081 downwards.
CGTTGTAGGCAAGGGCACCGACGCGCGGACCGGCCAGATAGCCCGACATCGATAGGTCAGGCGCCAGGATAAGCAATCCGAAGAGCCACCAGGAGATGCCGGTCGAACCGTAGAAAATGACGGCAGCCAGTGCCACGATCGCCCATTCGAGCCGGATTACGAGATCGAGGGGTTTCATCCCTGGCCGATAATTCTGGCTTGGCAGATGATTCCGGCCTCGCCAGTCATTCGCGGCGTTTGGGGCGCAGCCTCACGACGATGTCGACATTGGCGATCTCCATCCCTTCCGGAGGCTCCGGCAGGTTCGCAACCGTCACCGGACCGCTGTCGATGTCGAATATACGGTTTTCGCCTTCGATGTAGAAATGGTGGTGGTCGGAGGTGTTGGTGTCGAAATAGGTTTTCGCGCCTTCGACGGCGAGGATGCGCAAAAGTCCCGCCTGGGTAAACTGGTGAAGGGCATTGTAGACGGTGGCCAGCGACACCGGCACGCCGGCGGCAACCGCCTCCTCGTGCAGTTCCTCGGCCGACAGATGCCGGTCGCCCTTGGCGAAAAGCAGATCGGCCAGCGCAATGCGCTGACGCGTCGGCCTCAGCCCGGCTTCACGGACCCGCTTGTCCACAGCGACATTTTCCTTCCGGCCGTCCAGGTCCATCTTCTCGTCGAACCCCACAGTTCCGCCCCAAGACACGCCCAGAATGGCAAAAAAATGAACGTCTGCCGAAACCGGACCTCTCAGGACATATATTCTGTCGTCCGAATGCGATCAATAGCGCGCATTGACCCAGGCAGACGAGCAGGCTAAGCGCAAACGCCGGTTTCCGGCCTGAAACAGATTGTGTTAGGAAACCAACGACAAGGGCACCCGATGGCCCGGAACGATATGGGATGAGATTGATGGCGGGTAAATCCAGCTACGAGTACGACGAATTGCTGGCCTGCGCCCGCGGCGAACTGTTCGGACCGGGCAACGCCCAGCTTCCCTATCCGCCAATGCTGATGTTCGACCGCATCACCGAGATCAGCGAGACCGGCGGCGCCTTCGAGAAGGGTTTCATCCGCGCGGAGTTCGACATCAAGCCGGACCTGTGGTTCTTTGCCTGCCATTTCATCGGCAATCCGATCATGCCGGGGTGCCTCGGCCTCGACGCCATGTGGCAACTGACGGGCTTCTATCTTGGCTGGCTTGGCGAACCCGGGAAGGGAATGGCGCTGTCGACCGGCGAAGTGAAATTCAAGGGCATGGTCACGCCTTCGGTGAAGAAGGTCGAATATGGCATCGACTTCAAGCGCGTGATGCGGGGCCGGCTGGTGCTCGGCATCGCCGATGGCTGGCTGAAGGCGGATGGCGAACCCATATACGCGGCAACGGATTTGAAAGTCGGTCTGTCCAAGCAGTCGGCGGTCGGCTGACCGGCACCCCTGGCCGGCCCCCTTTGGCCAGCATCCCTGGAAGGAGTTGCGAATGAGACGTGTCGTAGTCACAGGCCTCGGCATCGTGTCGTCGATCGGCAACAATGCCAACGAGGTGCAAGCCTCGCTGCATGACGCCAGATCAGGCATCAGCTTCTCGGATTCCTTCGCCGAACACGGCTTCCGCTGCCAGGTCTGGGGAGCGCCGACGCTCGATCCATCGGCGATGATCGATCGCCGTGCGATGCGCTTCCTGAGCCAGGGTGCTGCATGGAACCACGTCGCCATGGACCAGGCGATCGCGGATGCGGGCCTCGGCGAGAGCGACATCACCAATGAGCGCACCGGCATCGTCATGGGATCGGGCGGACCATCCACCCGCACCATCGTCGAAGCTGCCGAAACGACGCTGAAGAACGGCAGTCCCAAGCGCATCGGTCCATTCGCGGTGCCGAAGGCAATGTCGTCGACCGCATCGGCGACGCTTGCCACATGGTTCAAGATCCACGGCGTCAACTACTCGATCTCGTCGGCCTGTTCGACCTCGGCGCATTGCATCGGCAATGGCTATGAATTGATCCAATGGGGCAAGCAGGACATCGTCTTCGCCGGCGGCCACGAGGATCTCGACTGGACGATGTCGGACCTGTTCGACGCCATGGGCGCCATGTCGTCGAAATTCAACGACAAGGCATCGACCGCCTCCCGTGCGTATGACGTCAATCGCGACGGCTTCGTCATTGCCGGGGGCGCCGGTGTGCTGGTGCTGGAAGAGCTTGAGCATGCCAAGGCGCGCGGCGCCAAGATCTATGCCGAGATCGTCGGCTATGGCGCGACGTCGGATGGCTACGACATGGTTGCTCCTTCAGGCGAAGGCGCGGTCCGCTGCATGCGCCAGGCGCTGGCCACGGTTTCCACGCCGGTCGACTACATCAACACCCATGGCACCTCGACGCCGGTGGGAGATTCCAAGGAAATGGGCGCCATCCGCGAGGTGTTCGGCCCAGAGATGCCGTACATCACCTCGACGAAGTCGCTGACCGGCCATTCGCTGGGCGCGGCCGGCGTGCAGGAATCCATCTACTCGATCCTGATGATGCAGGGCGGTTTCATCGGCGAAAGCGCCCATATCGAGACCCTCGACCCCGAATTCGAGGGCATGCCGATCGTGCGAAAGCGCATCGACGACGCCAGGATCGACACTGTTTTGTCCAATTCGTTCGGCTTCGGTGGCACCAACGCCACGCTCGTTTTCCAGCGCTATTCCGCATAAGGATTTGCCGGCCATGGACGGATTGATGAAGGGCAAGCGCGGGCTTGTCATGGGTGTCGCCAACGATCATTCGATCGCCTGGGGCATCGCCCGGAAATTATCCGAACACGGGGCGGAACTCGCCTTCACCTATCAGGGCGATGCCTTCGGACGCCGGGTCAAGCCGCTGGCCGACAAGCTCGGCGCCTCGCTGGTCGTGCCGTGCGACGTCGAGGACAGCGCTTCGGTCGCCGCCACGTTCGAGACCCTGGGCAACGAATGGGGCGGGCTGGATTTCATCGTCCACGCCATCGGCTTTTCCGACAAGAACGAGTTGAAAGGCCTCTACGCCGACACCAGCCGGGACAATTTCGTCCGCACCATGGTGATCTCCTGCTACTCCTTCACCGAGGTCGCCCGCCATGCGGCCACCTTGATGAAGGACGGCGGATCGATGATCACGCTGACCTATGCGGGCTCCGTCCGCGTCATGCCGAACTACAATGTCATGGGCGTCGCCAAGGCCGGACTGGAGGCCAGCGTGCGCTACCTCGCCAACGATTACGGTCCGCGCGGCATCAGGGTAAACGGCATATCGGCTGGGCCCGTGCGCACGCTCGCCGGCGCCGGCATTTCGGACGCCCGCCACATGTTCTCCTACCAGCAGCGAAACTCGCCACTGCGCCGCACGGTGACCATCGACGAGGTCGGTGGTTCGGCGCTTTATCTGTTGTCGGATCTGTCTTCCGGGGTTACCGGCGAAATCCACTATGTCGATTCCGGCTATCACATCGTTTCCATGCCGACGCTCGACGAATTGAAGCAGACCGACGGCGGGCGAGACTAACGCCTGTCGGCCAAAGGTGCGCGACGGTTTTGAAATGGCGGACATCTGAAAACACGAAGCTTAAAGCGCGCGGCTAAACCCCGTTTCAGCGCCAGTCGCATTGATCCGCTCAAGAAATACTTCCGGTCCAATAAAATTGGATTCATTCGCGGAAACTCATTTTAAGGAGATATCCGGTAGAAAGCTCCGTACTCAGGGGAACTTTCAATGCTCGCCGTCAGCAACCCGAAGCGAACACCGGTGTTCCGACTGCTCACCATAGCGAGTTCGGGTCTCGGCAGTTTCGTCCTCGGGCTCTGGGGCCTGAAGCTCGGTCTCGGCGATGGCTTTGCCGGCATCTCCGCCGACATGATGGTCTCGGTGATGGCCGCTCTTTGCGCACTGGCGGCGTCGGTCGCCGCGATGTCCTTCTTCGCCGGCGTCGATGAATCGGCGGATTTCGTCTTCACGGAAACCCATTTCGACAAGCTGACCGGCCTGGTGGCACGTCCGGCGATGGTCGGCAAGATTGCCGAGGCGGCATGCGCGACCAGCCGGACCGGCGAGCCGATGTTCCTCATCGATATCGACATCGACCGGTTCAAGCAGATCAATGACGCCATCGGCTACAGCCAGGGCGACGAGCTGATCCGCGCCTTCACCAAGCGCTTGAAGACGTGCGTGCCGCCGCGCGCGCTGATCGGACGCATCGGCGCCGGTGAATTCGCGATCCTGCTCCCCGACAACCAAGTCGCAGGGTCCTTGGAAAGCACCATAGAGAGGCTCATCGACGAGATGATGGAGCCCTATGATCTCGGTACGCACCTGCAATCGGTCAGCCTGTCGGTCGGCATCGTGGCGATGCCAAAGGACGGTGTCGATCCCGTCCTCATCCTGCGCCGCTCCAATCTGGCGCTGCAGAACGCGCGCGCCAGCGGCGTCGGCAACTGGTCCGTCTTCCATGCCGAAATGGGCAGGGTCGCCGACCATCGCCAGTGGATCGAATCCGAACTGCATACAGCCTTCGAGCGCGGTGACTTCGACCTTCATTACCAGCCGCAGCTCGATCTCCCGACCGGCCGCATCGTCGGCTACGAAGCGCTGATCCGCTGGCGGCATCCGGAACGCGGCATGATCCCGCCGATGGAGTTCATTCCGATCGCCGAGGAAACCGGCATGATCGGCCCGATCGGCGAATGGGTGCTGCGCAAAGCCTGCAGCGACGCCCGGCATCTGCCCGACGACTGCTTCGTCGCCGTCAACATCTCGCCCGTCCAGTTCATGACCAAGGACTTCGTCGGCATCGTGCGCGACACCATGACGAGCACCGGCATCAAGCCGTCACGGCTGGAACTGGAAGTGACCGAGACGGCGATGATGCAGGATCGCGACCGCGCCGCCGCCATCCTGAAGGAGCTTGCGGATATCGGCATTTCGGTCGCCGTCGATGATTTCGGCACCGGCTATTCCAATTTGAGCTACCTGATCGATTTCTCATTCGGCAAGCTGAAGATCGACCGGTCCTTCGTCAGCCGCCTCGACACAGATTCCAGCTCCGGCGCGGTCGTCTCGACCATCGTCGGGCTTTCGCGCGCGCTCGGCGTCAGCATCATTGCCGAAGGCGTCGAGACCGAAAGCCAGGCGACACTGCTCAGGGCAGCCGGCTGCGAGGTGGTGCAAGGCTACCTGTATGGCAGGCCCGCCCCCCTCAAGATCAGGGTCGGCGACGTGCATATCACCGATGAGGTCCGGCGCGTTGCCAATCTGCATTGAGTGCGACGCGATATCTGTTTTTGAGCATGATCTTTTCCGAAACCGGTATCCACTTTCGGGATCATGCTTCAACGACGAGCGGAAAGCACCTTGAACATGCCGTCACGAGCGAGTTCGGCATGGCTCGAAAAGACAGCCGCCAAGATCGGTTCGTAGGGAAGCTGACGGTTGGCGACCATGAACAGCCGCCCACCCGGCTTCAAGGCCTTGGCCGCCGCTCGGATCATGCCGGCGCCGATCTCCGGCTCGGCCGCCCGGCTGCGGTGAAAGGGCGGGTTCATGGCAATCGCGTCGTAGCGCTTCTCGACTGGTTCCTTCAGCAGATCGATCCAGAAGAAATTCCTGGCGGTCGGCTGGCTGACCGCTGCCAGATTGAGCTTCGCGGCTTCAAGCGCGGCGAAATCGGCCTCATAGAGGTCGAGCGCCTGAACGCCGGGGGAGCGGGCGGCGATCTCGGCCGCCACATAGCCCCAGCCGGCGCAGAGATCGGCAATGCTGCCACGCAGGTCATTGGGCAGGTTCTCGACCAGCAATTTCGATCCGGTATCGATCCGGTCGAACGAGAACATGCCGGGCGCGGTGTGGCACCGGCCTTCAACCAGCAGAGCGGGGTTGGCAGCGCGCAATTCTTCCGCGGCGGCCAGATCGGCGGGACGTCGCAGCCAGAAGGCAATGCCGTGATATTTGGGCAAATGGCCTTCAAGCGGCACAAGCTCGTCAACGCGCTTGCGCAGGCTGGCAATGCCATCGTCCTTGCCGCCGGCAATGACGACCAGGCCGCCCGGCGCCACGCACTCAAGCGCCTGCGCGATGCGCACTTCGTTCAAGCCGCGATGCCGGCCGGCAAGCACAAGTGCCATATCGAAGCCATCGCCTTCCACTTGCGCGGTGACGACGAAGCCAGACGCCTGCAGCACGCTAAAATGCGGCCGGAAGCCCTGTACGAGGTGAAGCGTCGCCTCAAAGCCTTCAGGCAGGCGAAAACCCGGCTCAGCGCCGAAAAACAGGGCGCGCGTGCCCTTTCCCGGCAAAGCAACAGCCTCCGCCTCGAAGGGATGGAAAAGCGTCTTCAACGGCTCGGCGGACATTGTTCGATCTCGACTTGTCTAAGCGCTTTGAAACCCAGGCTGAAAATGAAAACGGGCGCGACATAAGCCGCGCCCGTTTCGATTCATGATCTCAGACCAATCAGGCGGCGTTTTCTTCGCCTTCGGTCTTCTTGTCGCGGGCGAGTTCCTTGCCGGTGGCCTGGTCGACGACCTTCATCGACAGGCGGACCTTGCCGCGCTCGTCGAAGCCCATCAGCTTGACCCAGACCTTGTCGCCTTCCTTGACCACGTCCGAGGTCTTGGCGACCCGGTCGTTGGCAAGCTGCGAGATGTGGACGAGGCCGTCACGCGGGCCGAAGAAGTTGACGAAAGCGCCGAAGTCCGCGGTCTTGACGACCGTACCTTCGTAGATCTCGCCGACTTCCGGCTCGGCGACGATGGTGTGGATCCACTTCTTCGCCGCCTCGATCTCCTTGGCATTGGACGAAGCGATCTTGACCGTGCCGTCGTCCTCGATGTTGATCTTGGCGCCGGTCTTTTCGACGATCTCGCGGATCACCTTGCCGCCCGAGCCGATCACGTCACGGATCTTGTCGGTCGGGATGTGCATCACTTCGATGCGCGGTGCGAACTCACCCAGTTCCGAACGCGCGCCGGTCAGAGCATGCGCCATCTCGCCGAGGATGTGCTGGCGGCCATCCTTGGCCTGGTCCAGCGCGATCTTCATGATCTCCTCGGTGATGCCTTCGATCTTGATATCCATCTGCAGCGAGGTGATGCCGTTGGCGGTGCCGGCGACCTTGAAGTCCATGTCGCCGAGGTGATCCTCGTCACCGAGGATGTCGGATAGAACGGCGAAACGCTCGCCTTCCTTGATCAGGCCCATGGCGATACCGGCGACGGGCTTGGCCAGCGGCACGCCGGCATCCATCAGCGCCAGCGAGGTGCCGCAGACGGTGGCCATCGACGACGAACCGTTGGACTCGGTGATCTCCGAGACGACACGCAGCGTGTAGGGGAACTGGTCGGCGCTCGGCAGCATCGGGCGAATGGCGCGCCAGGCGAGCTTGCCATGGCCGATTTCGCGGCGACCCGGCGAACCCATGCGGCCGGTCTCGCCGACGGAATAGGGAGGGAAGTTGTAGTGAAGGAGGAACTTCTCCTTGTACATGCCGGTCAGCGAATCGACATACTGCTCATCCTCGCCGGTGCCGAGCGTGGCAACGACCAGCGCCTGGGTCTCGCCGCGGGTGAACAGCGCCGAACCGTGGGTGCGCGGCAGGACGCCGACTTCGGAGACGATCTTGCGGACCGTCTTGAGGTCACGGCCATCGATGCGCGAACCGGTGTCGAGGATGTTCCAGCGCACGACCTTGGCCTGGAGTTCCTTGAATACCGAACCGATCTGCTCGGAAGTGTACTTGGCATCTTCGCCTTCGGCCGGGGCAAACGCTGCCTTGACCTTCGCCTTGACGGCGTCGACGGCGGCGTAACGCTTCTGCTTGTCGACGTTCTTGTAGGCGTTGCTGAGTTCGTCGCCGACGATCTTCAGCATCTCGGCTTCAAGCGCGGAATAGTCCGGCGCGGTGAAGTCGCGCGGCTCCTTGGCGGCGACTTCGGCCAGCTTGATGATGGCGTCGATGACCGGCTGGAAGCCCTTGTGGCCGAACATGACGGCGCCGAGCATCAGCTCTTCGCCCAATTCCTTGGCTTCGGACTCAACCATCAGCACAGCGTCGGCGGTGCCGGCGACAACGAGGTCGAGCTTGGATTCCTGCATCTCGTCGACATGCGGGTTCAGAACGTATTCGCCGTTGATGTAGCCGACGCGGGCGCCGCCGACCGGGCCCATGAAGGGGACGCCGGAGAGCGTCAGGGCGGCCGAAGTGGCAACGATCGACAGGATGTCGGGATCGTTCTCGAGATCATGCTGGACGACGGTGACGACGATCTGGGTGTCGTTCTTGTAGCCGGAGGCGAAGAGCGGGCGGATCGGGCGGTCGATGAGGCGGGAAACCAGCGTTTCCTTCTCGCTCGGACGGCCTTCACGCTTGAAATAGCCACCCGGGATCTTGCCGGCGGCGTAGGTCTTTTCCTGGTAGTTGACGGTCAGCGGGAAGAAATCGAGGCCGGGCTTCGGCTCCTTCATCGAAACGACGGTGGCGAGGACCTTGGTCTCGCCGTAGGTGGCGAGCACCGCGCCATCAGCCTGGCGCGCGATCTTGCCGGTTTCGAGGATGAGCGGACGACCGCCCCATTCGATTTCCACTTTGTGGTGATTGAACATCTCTTGTCCTTAATATGAGGAAAGGGCCGCGCCGTTTCACGGTGCGCGGAGATGCCCTTTCCCTGGCTTCCTTTCTCGGGCAGCCACGGGCAAGACAACGGGAGGCTCGGGTGATTTCGGCGCGGTGCGCGCGCGAGCGTCCTGCAATCCTGCCCCATGACCGTCCATGGGCGGTTTCGAGTGCCCTCTGCACGATCGAAACCGGGTCTGGCCAGTCGATACGACTGGCAGAATGCGCGACCGGCGGGCTCTCCTTCGAAAGCCCGCCGGTCAATTCGTCAACGACGCAGACCGAGCTTCTCGATCAGCGTCTGGTAGCGCGCGTCGTCCTTGCGCTTGAGATAATCAAGCAGGCTGCGGCGCTGGGAGACGAGAGCAAGCAGACCACGGCGGGAATGGTTATCCTTCTTGTGGTCCTTGAAATGGTCGGTCAGGTTCTTGATGCGCTCGGAAAGGATGGCCACCTGGACTTCCGGAGACCCGGTATCGCCCTTGGCGGTTGCGAATTCACCCATCAATTCCTGTTTGCGCTCGGCAGTAATCGACATCGTGTTTTTCCTTATCTGTTTGAGGAAACGGGTCGCCCTCAGCCGGGATGTCGTCCAGCAGGGGCCGGTGCAAGCAAAGCGTCATAGCGCTAAGCTGCGGCGCATATAGTGCAATTCCCCGGAAAACACCAGCCCAATTCACAAGCCGGCTTTTCAGGCCAAAATGGCAGGTTTATCCCTGTCAAAGCCATTTCTTCCATTTGAAGAAGGCGATCAGCCCGAACGCGACAAGCGCCATGAACAGCAGCGACAAGGGATAGCCGTAGTAGGCCTTCAGTTCCGGCATGTTCCAGGGCGAAGACTCCGGATCGAAATTCATGCCCCAGATGCCGACCAGGAAGGTGAGCGGCATGAAGATGACCGAGACGATGGTGAGATAGCTGATAACGTCGTTGGTGCGCGCCTGGCTCAGCGACAGGTGCATCTCGATCAGGCCGGTCAGCATATCGCGCTGGGTCTCGACCAGCTCGATCAGCCTGAGCGCATGGTCGAGCGTGTCGTTGAGGAAGATCTTGGTCTCGGCCTTCACATAGGGCACATCGTTGCGGATCAGCGTCGCCAGCGCATCGCGCATCGGCCACAGCACGCCTTTCAGCACGTTGGCGTCACGCCGCAATTCATGCAGCTGCCGCATCTGGTGTTTGTGCGGCGAATGCAGCATCTGGTCCTCGATGCTGTCGACCATGTCACCGGCGGCCTCGATCGGCGGAAAATAGCTGTCGACGATGGCATCGATCAGCGCATAGGCAAGATAGTCGGCGCCGCGGGCGCGCAGCCGGTTGGGCGCCGAACTTTCAATGCGCTTGCGCACCGGATCGAATGGATCGCCTTCCCGCTCCTGGAAGGTAACGACGAAGTTGCTGCCGAAGAAGACGGCGATCTGCTCATAGCGGTGCGAGGTGACATCGTCGATCATCCTGACGACGACGAAGGCATGGTCCTCGAAGAAGTCGACCTTAGGCCGCTGGCCGGTGTTGACGACGTCCTCCAGCGCCAGCGGATGCAGGCTGAAAATGCGGCCGATCTCCTCGATCAGCGGGATGTTGGCGAGGCCGGTGCAGTCGAGCCAGAGGACCGGCCATTTGTGGCAATGGGTGTTGAGGTCGTCGATGCTGGCATTTTCGATAGTCTTGAATTTTTCGGGCGAGATCAGCGTCAGACGCAGTTCCGAGCGACGCGCCGACGGGTCGGCGATCAGCGTGCCGGGCGACGCACCGACCGGCGGCCGCCGCGTTTTCGCCGGTGCCCGCGTCTTCACGGTCTCAGCCTTTGCCATATTCCCCTCGTGCGAGTCCTCGCCTCGACATTAGACGACAGGAATCAACCGGCAAAGACCCGCTTGGGCTTGAACATGCCTTGCTCAATGGCACCGATGGCGACCAGCTTGCCGCGCGCCGTGGCGCAGGCTTCTTCGGCTTCCACCGGTGCGTCGCGGCCGCGGATGATGACCGGGTTGCCGAGGCGGATCTTGGTTGCCGCGTCATCGCTGATGGCGATCTGCGGCAGGCAATCGAGGGCAGCCGATGTGTCGACCAGAAGCGCATCGATGGCGTCGAAGTCGATTGGCGCTTCCACCTTGTCGGCAGCCTCTGCCTTGTCAGCGGCTTCTGTCGTGTCCGAGCTGTCGACCTCCTCCACACCGAAACGGGCGGCTTCCAGTTCGGCGATGGTGACGAAGTCTTCCGAGGTGAACGGCTCGACCTCGACCCGGCGCAATTCGGAGATGTGACCGAAGCAGCCGATGTCGCGGCCCATGTCGCGGGCCAGCGAGCGCACATAGGTGCCCTTGCCGCACTCGACCTCGAAAACAGTATGGTCGGCGCCATGCTCGACAACGTCCAGACGGCCGATCTCGATCTCTCGCGCGGGTATGTCGACCGTCGCGCCGTCGCGGGCCAGATCATAGGCGCGCTCGCCTGCGATCTTGATGGCCGAGAATTGCGGCGGCGTCTGCATGATGACGCCGGTGTATTTCGGCAGCAGGGCGAGCACTTGGGCTTCCGACGGACGCAGGTCGGATTCTTTCGTCACCGGACCTTCGAGGTCATCGGTCGAACGCTCCTGTCCCCAGGCAACGGTGAAGCGATAGATTTTGGCGCCGTCCTGCACGTAAGGCACGGTCTTGGTAGCCTCGCCAAGCGCGATCGGCAGCATGCCGGACGCCAGCGGGTCGAGCGTGCCTGCATGGCCGGCCTTTTCCGCCTGGAACAGCCATTTGATCTTGGAGACGGCTTCGGTCGAGCCCATGCCGACCGGCTTGTCCAGGATCAGCCAGCCCGAGATCGGCCGGCCCTTCTTCTTGCCGCGACGCGCCACTATTCGGTGTCCTTGTTGTCGTCTTTGTCCTGGTCTGCGTTTTCCTGGTCCTCAGGACCCAAATCGCGCGCCACTTCCGGCGATTTCAAGAGGTCGTTGATCCTGGCAAAATTGTCGAAGGAGGTGTCGAGCTTGAAGCGGAACTCCGGCATGAACTTCATCTGCCGCAGCGCGCCGGAGACACGGCCACGGACGAATTTCGCATGCTTGTTCAACGCCTCGACCACCGCATCGGCATCTTTGGCGCCGAGCGGCGAGACGAAAGCGGTAGCGACCTTCAAATCGGGCGACATGCGCACTTCCGAGACCGACACCACGGTGTTCTCGATCAGCGGATCGATGATCTCGCCGCGCTGCAGGGTTTCGGATAGCGCATGGCGCACCTGTTCGGCGACGCGCAGCATGCGCTGGGATGGGCTGGATGCGGTTGGACGGGGCATTTTTCTCAATCCTGAAAGCGTGAGGCGCGGGATGGAACCGTGCCGCATGTCTCATATGGGCATTCTCAATAGACTTGGGGCGGCGGCCTTTCGACCACCGCCCGGTATGGACAAGTCACTCGAACTCAGAGTGTCCGGGTCACCATCTCGACGCGGAAGCACTCGATGACGTCGCCGACGCGCATGTCCTCGTAGTTCTGGAAGGCCATGCCGCACTCCTGGCCGCCGGGGACTTCCGAAACTTCGTCCTTGAAGCGCTTCAGCGTCTTCAGCGTGCCTTCGTGGATGACGACGTTGTCGCGGATCAGGCGCACGCCCGCACCACGCTCGACCTTGCCTTCGGTGACACGGCAGCCGGCGATCTTGCCGACCTTGGTGATGTCGAAGATTTCGAGGATCTGCGCATTGCCGATGAAAGTCTCGCGACGCTCCGGCGACAACAGGCCCGACAGAGCCGCCTTCACGTCATCCACAAGGTTGTAGATGATCGAGTAGTAGCGGATCTCGATGCCAGCCGCCGCTGCAGCGGCACGTGCCTGGACGTTGGCGCGGACGTTGAAGCCGATGATCGCGGCACCCGAAGTCTCGGCCAGCGACACGTCGCTTTCGGTGATGGCGCCGGCGCCAGCATGGACGATGCGTGCACGCACTTCGTCGGTACCGAGCTTGTCGAGTGCGGCGTTGATCGCCTCGATCGAGCCCTGCACGTCGCCCTTGATGACCAGCGGGAATTCCTTCAGCCCGCTTGTCTGCAACTGCGACATCATCTGCTCGAGCGAACCGCGCTGGCCGGCATGCTTGGCAACCGCCTTCTCGCGCGCCAGACGCTGGCGGTATTCGGTGATCTCGCGGGCACGGGCCTCGTTGTTGACCACGGCGAAGCGATCGCCGGCCTGCGGGGTGCCCTGCAAGCCAAGCACTTCCACCGGCATCGCCGGCGGCGCTTCCTTGATCTGCACGCCACGATCGTTGACCAGCGCACGCACCCGGCCCCATTCATTGCCGGCAACGAGGATGTCGCCCGGCATCAGCGTGCCGGTCTGCACCAGCACGGTGGCAACGGGACCACGGCCCTTGTCGAGCTGGGCCTCGATGACGACGCCTTCGGCGGTACGGTCCGGATTGGCCTTCAGGTCGAGAATTTCGGCCTGCAGCAGGATCGCCTCGAGCAGTTTGTCGAGATTGGTGCCCTTGGTCGCCGACACTTCGACGTCCAGAACTTCACCGCCCATGGATTCGACGAAAACCTCGTGGCGCAGCAGTTCGGAGCGCACCTTCTGCGGATCGGCATCATGCTTGTCGATCTTGTTGATCGCCACGATGATCGGAACGCCGGCCGCCTTGGCATGGCTGATCGATTCGATCGTCTGCGGCATGACGCTGTCATCGGCCGCAACCACCAGGATGGCGATGTCGGTCGCCTGGGCGCCACGAGCACGCATCGCCGTGAAGGCGGCGTGGCCGGGCGTGTCGATGAAGGTGATCTTGTGACCATTCTTCTCGACCTGGTAGGCGCCGATATGCTGGGTGATGCCGCCGGCTTCGCCGGAGACGACATTGGCGTTGCGGATCGCGTCGAGCAGCGAGGTCTTGCCATGATCGACGTGACCCATGATCGTCACGACCGGCGGACGCGAAACCAGGTCCTCGGCATTGTCGGCGATGTTGAACAGGCCTTCCTCGATGTCGGATTCGGCGACGCGGCGGACCGTGTGGCCGAATTCGGTGGCGACCAGCTCGGCCGTGTCGGCGTCGATGACGTCGCCCGGCTTCAGGATCTGGCCCTGCTTCATGAAGAACTTGACCAGGTCGACCGCGCGCTCGGACATGCGTTGCGCCAGTTCCTGGATGGTGATGGTCTCTGGCAGGATCACTTCGCGCATGACTTTCTCGCGCGGCTCATTGTGCATCGCGCGCTTGAATTTTTCCTGGCGGCGACGCATCGACGACAGCGAACGGGCTCGCGCATCTTCGTCGGACAATGCCGAATTCAGCGTCAGCTTGCCACGGCGGCGATCTTCCTCGCTCTTGGTCGGCTTGGCCGGACGCGCCACTTCAGGCGTGACCGGACGGCGCACCGGTGCGCCGGCACCAACCCGCTTCGGCTTGGCCACTTCCTCGTCATCGACTGTTGCCAGTTCGGCAGCCAATGGCGCGCGGCGACGCGCCTCTTCCTCGGCCCGACGGCGGGATTCGGCCTCGGTCTGCAACCGTGCTTCTTCCTCGGCCTGGCGGCGCGCGGATTCATCGCGTTCGCGCTTGCGGCGCTCTTCGTCCTCGGCGCGACGCTTGGCATCCTCGGCGGCGCGCTGGCGGTCCTCGACCTCGCGAACCTTCGAGCCCTCGAGCGCCCTGCGGCGTGCTTCCATTTCACTGCGCGACAGTTCGTTCAGCACCATGCCGCTGCGCTCGACCGGGGCCGGGGGCGGCGGGGGTGGCGGCGCCTTCGGTGCTTCCGGCACGACGACGGGTGCGGCCACGACCGCCGGCTTCGGTGTGAAGACGGGGGCGGCAACAGGCTCCGGCTTGTCGCCGGGCATCGAGAACTTGCGCTTCTTGGTTTCGACGACGACCTGCTTGGTGCGGCCGTGCGAGAAGTTCTGGCGCACAGTGCCCTGTTCCATACCGGGGCGCTTCAGCGTCAAGGTCTTCTTCGGCGTCACACTCAGCGTATTGTCGTCACCCGATTTCGTATCGCTCATTCCATATCCTCTGCGGCATCATCTTCGTCAGCAACAGCCGCAAGCATTGCCAGATCGTCCGGGGAACCGCCCCGATACCGGTCGAGCGCAACCATGCGCTTCTGGACCGCCCTGCCCGCGTCTCCCGCGAGAACGGCAGCATGTATCACATTTGTACCCCCCAATGCCAAGCTCAACTCGGCCTCGGAGAAAAGTTTGTAGGCAAGGATAGCGGGCCCACCGAGATGGACCGTCGCCCGTCGCGCCTGGCTGATCTTGCGCACGCCGTCATCGGACGCCTCGGAAGCATGCAGCACGAAAAGCGCCAATCCGCCGCGCACCGCGCTCTCGACCTTGGTAGCACCAAGCGAAATTGCGCCTGCCTTGCGGGCAAGACCAAGCATGCCCAGAGCGTGCCTGGAAAGCAGCCCGTCGACCATGCCGCCAAGATCGGGCGGCACGACCACCTGTGCCTTGAAGGCGCGGGCAAAGAGGTTCTTCGCCGCAGCCTTGTCGATATGTAGGCGGTCGGCGCTCACCCAGCAACCGCGGCCGGGCAGATTTCTCTTGATGTCGGGAACGACGGCCGAATCCGGGCCGACGACGAACCGGATCAGATCATCCGGTTCGGCTTGTTTGCGCGTAACGATGCAGGTGCGATCGTTCATCTCGTCCAAGGGCGGGTTCGGTGCGATGCGGTTTCACCTCACGCACCAACGGCTTCGTCAGCCGAGACTTCTTCGGCTGCAAGCTCGTCTTCGGTGATCCAGCCGGCCTTGAGGCGGGCGGCCAGAACCATCTGTTCGGCGTCTGCGCGGGTCACGCCATGATTGGCCAGCACGCCCGGATAGACTTTTGTCTCGCCGTCCTTGCGTTCCTTCCAGCCGGTCAGGTCGTCGGCGGCATAGCCGGCGAAATCCTCGATCGTCTTCACGCCGTCCTCGCCAAGCGTCACCATCATGGCGGTGGTGACGCCGGGGATTTCGCGCAATTCGTCCGAAACGCCGAGCGCCTTGCGCTTGTCGTCGTGCTCGGCCTCGATCTTCTCCAGATATTCGCGGGCGCGGGTCTGGATCTCCGAAGCGGTGTCCTCGTCGAAACCATCGATAGAGGCGATCTCGCCGGAATCGACATAAGCGACTTCCTCAACGCTGGTGAAGCCTTCGGAGGCCAGCACCTGGCCGACCATCTCGTCGACGTCGAGGGCTTCCATGAACAGCGACGAACGCTCGACGAATTCCTTCTGGCGGCGCTCGGATTCTTCGGCTTCGGTCAGGATATCGATATCCCAGCCGGTCAGCTGCGAAGCCAGACGCACGTTCTGGCCGCGGCGACCGATGGCCAGCGACAGCTGGTCGTCGGGAACCACGACTTCGATGCGTTCGGCATCCTCGTCGAGCACGACCTTGGCGACTTCCGCCGGCTGCAGCGCATTGACGATGAAGGACGCCGCAGAAGGCGACCACGGAATGATGTCGATCTTCTCACCCTGCAATTCGCCGACGACCGCCTGGACGCGGCTGCCGCGCATGCCGACGCAGGCGCCGACCGGATCGATCGATGAGTCCCGCGAGATGACGGCGATCTTGGCGCGCGAACCTGGGTCGCGGGCGACCGACTTGATCTCGATGATGCCGTCATAGATTTCCGGCACTTCCATGGTGAACAGCTTGGCCATGAACTGCGGATGGGTGCGCGACAGGAAAATCTGCGGGCCGCGCTGCTCGCGGCGCACATCGTAGACATAGGCGCGGACGCGGTCGCCATATTTGTAGTTCTCGCGCGGGATCAGCTCATCGCGACGGATGATCGCTTCGCCGCGGCCGAGATCGACGATGACATTGCCGTATTCGACGCGCTTGACGGTACCGTTGACGATCTCGCCGATGCGGTCCTTGTACTCGTCATACTGGCGGTCGCGTTCGGCCTCGCGGACCTTCTGGACGATGACCTGCTTGGCCGACTGGGCGGCGATGCGGCCGAAATCCATGGGCGGCAGCTGTTCGGCAATGAAGTCGCCGAGCTGGGCGTCGGGATTGCGCTCGCGAGCCGAGGAAATGGCGATCTGCGTGGCGTAGTCATCGACCTTCTCGACCACTTCCATCAGCCGCTGCAGCTTCATCTCACCGGTGTTCGGGTTGATGTCGGCGCGGATGTTGGTCTCCTGACCGTAACGCGAGCGCGCCGCCTTCTGGATCGCATCGGCCATGGCGGCGATGACGATCGACTTGTCGATCGACTTTTCACGCGCGACCGCGTCGGCGATCTGCAGCAATTCAAGTCTGTTGGCGCTTACAACCATCGTTTTTCTCCCGAGCTTGTTTGCCGGACCTTTGCGCCCGGCAGCTCAATCATAGTTCCTGTTCGTGTTCTTCCGTGGCGTCCGCTTCCGCACCCGACTCGTCGTCGTCCGGTTCGCCACGGCGCTTCTTGGCTTCCTTGCGCGCCCTGTTGTCCTTCGACAGGGCATCGCGGATGAGATCGTCGGTCAGGATCAGGCGCACATCGGCAATCGCGTCATAGGGGACGCGCACCGTCGGCTCCTCGCCATAGGCTGCCTTGTCGCGCTCGATCAGCACATCGTCTTCGCCGGCTTCGGCGATCTTGCCCTTGAAGCGCTTGCGGTCGGCGACGACGATCGATGTTTCCATTTTCACCAGATGACCCGTCCAGGTCGTGAAATCCGATTTGCGGACCAGCGGCCGGTCGATGCCGGGCGACGAGACTTCAAGATGGTAGGCCTTTTCGATCGGATCATCGACATCGAGCGCCGGCGACACCGCGCGGCTGACCTCTTCGCAATCCTCGACGGTCATGGTGCCGTCCTCGCGTTCGGCCATGATCTGCAGCGTCAGCCCGTTCTGGCCCGACAGATGCACCCGCACGAGGCGGAAGCCGATGCCGCGCAGAACCGGCTGGACGATCAGCGCGATGCGCGCATCGATGCCGCTTTCGCGGATGATGCGATCGTCGCCCTCGCTTGCCGTTGCAGTCATTGAAGCCCTGTCGTTCTCTACCAAGTTATCGGCAGGTAATAAAAAAGAGCGGGACCGGGTGGACCCACTCTTCGTCATACCGACCAAGAATTTGAGGCTGATATAGACGATCGCGGCCTGTGTTTCAAGCCCGCTATGCTGGTCGGGCAACGCTGCCATCGAGGTGGCCCCCGCCAGCGTTGCATGGAGCGCATGGCGCCCATGCGGCGGCCCCAATGGGATTGGCGCTGAAACGCACCTACTTACGCTGCGCTGCACAAAGGTGGCCGTGCGTCACACGTGCGCGAAAGGACATGATCATGAGCAATCGCAAGATATTTTCTGCAATAGGCGACTTCTTCACCGTATTCGGCAGCGCCGTGGCCGCTTCACGGGCCGTAGAAGCCGGTCGCAGGCCGCGCGCCGACGACCTGCGCAACCTCGGCGTCGAGCCTGCCGCCTTCGATCGCATCGGCCGCCGATTCTAGCTTTGACGCAATTCCGGACGGAAAACCGTTTCACACTTTTCCTGGAATTGCTCTAAGACCGCGAGCCTATTTCCGAATGAAGGTAAGATAGGCCGGCCGCCGGCCCTCACGAATGGCCTTGGCCTCGTAACGGGTGCCCGGCCAACCATCATAGGGCCGGTGCCAGTCCGCCGCCTCGCAAGCCTGCCATGCGAACGCGCCATGCGCGCGGCAATGCAGCAAGGTCCAGTTGACATAAGTGTCGATGTCGGAGGCGAAGCGGAATTTTGAACCAGGCTTCAGCACGCGCGCGAACCGCTCGAGATTGACCGGGCTTACGAAACGTCGCTTCCAGTGTTTCTTCTTCGGCCAGGGGTCGGGATAGAGCAGATCGAGGCCGCCGAGCGAGGCCTGCGGCAGCCAGTCGAGCAGCCTTGTGGCGTCGTCGTCATAAACCCGCAGATTGGCGAGCGGTTTCTCGCGCACCGCCATCATCATCTTGGCCATGCCGTTGACGAAGGGCTCGACGCCGATAAAGCCGATCGAAGGCGCCTCGGTCGCGCGGTGCAGGAGATGTTCGCCACCGCCGAAGCCAATCTCGAGGCGAACCGCGCTGACATCGGTCTGAAACAGAGTTTGCAGATCGGCCGGCGGCTCGGCCGCCAGATCGAGCCGATATACACCGAAGCCGCTTTCCAGCGCGGCCGCCTGTTGCGGACGCATGGTCTTGCCGCGCCGGCGACCGAAAAAGGCTTCGGTCGCGCGGCTTGGTCTGTCCTTCGGATCCATGGCGGGACTTCGCGGCGCCGCTGTCAGGCGGCGACCGCGTCCTTGAGCGCCTTGGCGAGATCGGTCTTTTCCCAGGAGAAAGACCCATCACGGCCGGCCTTGCGGCCGAAATGGCCGTAGGACGACGTCTTGGCGTAGATCGGTTTGTTGAGATCGAGGTGACGGCGGATGCCCGACGGCGACAGATCCATCACCGTGCGCAGCGCGTCCTCGAGCTTTGCCTCGTCGACCTTGCCGGTACCATGCAAGTCGACATAGACCGACAGCGGCTGGGCGACGCCGATGGCGTAGGAAAGCTGGATGGTGCAGCGGTCGGCGAGTTTCGCCGCCACCACGTTCTTGGCCAGGTAGCGCGCCGCATAGGCTGCCGAACGATCCACCTTGGTGGTGTCCTTGCCGGAGAAAGCGCCGCCGCCATGGGGTGCGGCACCACCGTAGGTGTCGACGATGATCTTGCGGCCGGTCAGGCCGGCGTCGCCGTCCGGCCCGCCGATGACGAACTTGCCGGTCGGATTGATGTACCACATGCAATCGTCGGCGATCTTGAGGTCGCCCAGCGCCTCGCGGATATAGGGTTCGACGACCTTGCGGACCTTCTTTGAATCCCAGCTCGCATCGAGATGCTGCGTGGACAGCACGATCTGCGTCGCCTCGGCGGCCTTGCCATCGACATAGCGAACGGTGACCTGGCTCTTGGCATCCGGCCCGAGCCTGCCGGCTTCACCGCTGCCTTCGTGACGGGCAGCAGCCAGCAGTTCGAGGATCTTGTGGCTGTAGTAGATCGGCGCCGGCATCAAATCCGGCGTCTCGCGGCAGGCATAACCGAACATGATGCCCTGGTCGCCGGCACCCTCTTCGCCCTGACGGTCGGCAGCGTTGTCGACGCCCTGGCCGATGTCAGGCGACTGGCCGTGCAGCAGAACCTCGATCTTCGCCGTTTTCCAGTGGAAGCCGGCCTGCTCGTAGCCGATTTCGCGGATCGCCTTGCGGGCGACCGATTTGAACTTGGCCGGATTGACGACCGGATGGCCGGCGGCATCCTTGAGGATGTTGCCTGCCTTGTCCTTCTTCAGCAGCGTTTCCGGGACGCGCACTTCGCCGGCGATGACGACACGGTTGGTGGTGGCCAGCGTCTCGCAGGCGACACGGACTTTCCACGGGTCCATGCCGGTCTTCTTGGCTTCGCGATAGACCAGATCGACGATCTCGTCGGAAATCCGGTCACAGACTTTGTCAGGATGGCCCTCGGCAACGGATTCCGAGGTAAAGAAGTAGTTCTGCCGCGTCACGGGTGTCCCCTCTTGAAAAACGATCGGCAGGCTGCCGATTTTGGCGCGCCACGTGTTAGCGGGGCGAAGCGCCGCTCGTCAAGCGGTGCTTCGGCTCTGGCATGAATGTCGATGCCGTTATCTTGTGCCACCGGCGGCGGGGCGCCGCCGGTCCTGGCGTGATTGAGGATCAGTCGGGATCGTCGGCGGAGAGGGACTTGACCAGGTCTATGATCCTGCGGCGCACCTTGGCGTCGGCGATCTTGACAAAGGCCCGGTTGAGCTGAAGGCCTTCAGGGCTGCCGCAGAATTCGACAGCGAAAGCCATCGAAGCGTCCTCGGCAAATCCACGGCCCGCCACAGGCTCCTGGCCGGGCGCATCCTCAAAAAAGAAAGCGACAGGCACGCCGAGTATGGACGCGATCGCCTGCAGACGGCTGGCGCCGACGCGGTTGGTGCCCTTTTCATATTTCTGAATCTGTTGAAATGTGATGCCGAGGTTTTCTCCCAGCTTTTCCTGGCTCATTCCAAGCATGTTGCGGCGAAGCCGAATGCGACTGCCAACATGGATGTCGATCGGATTCGGTTTCTTCTTGTTATCTTCTGTCATTTTTTCCTCGCCGAATTTTTTCGGCTTTCTCTATTTTTTTTCCTGCCCAAACAAAGCCGGAGGCAACTGCCCCAACAGAACGATCCACCGGCTTCGAGAAATTTTCAGGCACTTACAGTATGAGTTTCTAATGTGTTGGCTGTCAATTCACCCGTAGCCTTTGCCTTACGTTCAACAGCGCTGCCCCAACGGCAAACAGCAACATGATCAGCATTCCGTTAATGCGCCGTTGGCCGGGAGATATGAGCGCCTGTCCGGAAATCGGTATGTGGGCATCGATGGCGCCGCGCGCGTCGATAGCAAGCGCATCGACGATGCGCCCGCGCGGATCGACGACGGCCGAGATGCCGTTGTTGGCGGCACGCACCAATGGCAATCCATTTTCCACCGCACGGATCTGGGCCTGCCTGAAATGCTGATACGGACCCGGCGTGTCGCCGAACCACGCATCATTGGTAACGTTCACAATAAGCTGCGCTGACGCAGCGTCAACTGCCACAAGATCGGGAAAGATCACCTCATAACAGATAAATGGCAGCGCACGGATGCCGTCGGGTAGCGTGATGGCGTGCCGCTCATTGCCGGCCGCGAAACTCATCGGCCCGGCAACCAGTTGCTCGATGCCGAAACGCTGGAGCAGATCGGCGAAAGGCAGGTATTCGCCGAACGGCACCAGGTGAACCTTGTCGACGGCGTCCGTGATTTCACCCTTGTCGTCGATCGCCACCACGGAGTTGTAGTAGCGGCTGTCGGCATTTGCGGCCGAGCCGCCTTCCTCGCGGACGACGCCGGCAATCAGCATCTGGCCGGGTCCGAGCATATCCCCCAGCGCCGTCAATGCGTCCGGACGCTCGGTGAAGAGGAACGGCACCGAGGTTTCGGGCCACAGGATCAGTTGCGGCTTTTGATGGCCTGGATCCGGCGCCTTGCCCGAGAGCCCCATCAGGACCGCGAAGATGCGGTCGCGCACCGAGGCATCCCATTTTTCCGACAGGTCCACGGCCGGCTGGACAATGCGGACATCCAGGCTGCGTGAAGCTGGCGATTCGGGAGCGGCAAGCCTGATATAGCCGAAGCCGACATGGGCAGCGACGAGCACGACAAACAGTGCCGCGCCGAGGCGCAGGTGCCGACGTGCCGCCAGCAGTGCCGGCAGTGCGAAGACGAACACCGCGAGCGCGTTCATGCCGATCATGCCCGTCACCGAGACGCTCTGCATCAGCAGCGGCACGGGCATGGCCGCGTAGCCGACGGCATTCCAGGGAAAACCGGTGAACAGGAAATCGCGCAGCCATTCCGCCAGGCCGAAGCCGAAGGCAAGGGCGGCGATGCGGCCAATGTCGTTGCTCCACAGCAGCCGGGCAACGATTGCCGCAAAGCCGTAGAAAAAGGCGAGCATGAAAGGAATGCCGACCACCGCGAAGGGAAGCGCCCAGGCAAAGCTGTCGGCCTCGACCAGCAGCGCCGAGCCGATCCACCAGAGGCCGGCGAGGAAATAGCCGAAACCGAACCACCAACCGACGGCGAAAGCCGGCCGCAGACGCCGGAACAGACTGCCTGAAGCTTCGCCGGTGGCGCCGTCGAGCAGCCAGACCAGCAGCGGGAACGAGACGAAACAGGCGGCGAAGAAGTCGTAAGGCGCCTGCCCAAGCACCGCGAGGGCGCCTGCGAGAAACGCCACGAGCGCACGCCGCCAACCCCAAAGCAGAATTATCCGGCCGGTGAGGCGCTCCATGCATACTTCCGAGTCGCGAATCAGGACACAAGATTTAACAGGCTGCGCTCCGCGCTCCAAACGGCGCATGGGCTAGCTGAGATGCACAGCTCCGGCCCTGCCTACCGGTGCCAACCCTCGATTTGAACGCCCCCCAGCCGCTCGGCCTCCTCGCGCTGAACCGAACGGATGGTCTGCGTGAAGGTCCAGACATGGCCCTCGGGGTCGCGTGCACGATACTGGCGCTCACCCTAGAACTGATCCGCCGGCTCCTGGATTATATCAGCGTCGAGCGCCCGCGCCTGCTCGCAATGCGCATCCAGGCCACCCTTCAGCCTGACATAGATCGACTGCGTGTTCTTGCCCGAGAGCGAAGCCGGGCTGGCGACGTAATCGCTCCATTCGGAATCGACGATGATGTAGCTGTCGCCGAACCGCATCTCTGCATGGATGAGCTTTCCCTCGGCATCGCTGACCACCATGCTGCGCTCGAAGCCGAAAGCCGCCTCGAGCCAGTCCAGCGCGGCATGCGGATCCTTGTAGAAAACACCAGAGCCCAGACTTGGATGCTTGAACGGGTCGTCGATAGTCATCGTGCGAGCGAAACGCTCACGCCTGTTCGGTGCGCGCCGTGGCACGCCGGCGACGCTCACCCTTCTGGCTCTGCACGATGCGCACGCGCTTGACGCGGCGCGGATCAGCGTCGAGGACGTGAAATTCGAAACCGGGTATGGCCTGCACCACCTCGCCGCGGGCCGGAACACGGCCAAGCGTGTTGAAAATCATGCCGCCGATGGTGTCGACATATTCGCCATGTTCACCGGCGGCGAAATCCCCGCCGATCATCTTGGCGACGTCGTCGATCTCGGCCTTGCCATCGACGATGAACACGCCGTCGCCGCTCTGGGTGATCATTGGCTCGTCGTCGTCATGCTCGTCCTCGATGTCGCCGACCACCATCTCGACGATGTCTTCCAGCGAGGCAAGGCCGTCGGTGCCGCCATATTCATCGATGACCAGCGCCATTTGCGTGCGCGTCGTCTGCATGCGAGCCATCAGGTCGGAGGCGAGCATCGACGGCGGCACGAACAGCACCGGGCGGATCAGATTGAGGTCGCCAATGGTGCGTGCGAGATCGACCTGGGCGAGATCGAGAACCGTGGCGACGGGTGCTTTCCTGGTCGAGCGGCCCTTCTTGACGCGCGCGATCTTGGTGATGTGGGCCAGCACATCACGGATATGGACCATGCCGCGCGGATCATCGAGGGTCTCTGAATAGACCGGCATGCGGGAATGGCCGGATTGCTCGAAGGTGCCCAGCAGATCGCCGAGCGTCGTCGTGATTTCGACCCCTTGAATGTCGGCGCGCGGTACCATGACGTCCTCGACGCGCACTTCGCGCAGCCGCAGGATGTTGTTGAGCATGGCGCGTTCGCCGGGCGAGAAGGCGCCGGCATCGCTCGTTGTCTCGGCAAGCGCGCCGGCGATTTCCTCCCGCAGGCTGGTTCCGTTGCGTTGCCTGAACAGGCCAAGAACGCGGTCGAACAGGGAGGGACCGGCAGGCGATGTCTCGCTGGCAGCGCTGCCGATGCTGGCAGCACCAGAGGTGCCGGCAGCAGCAGAGGTACTGCTAGCACCAGAGGCAACGGTACTCGGACTTGATCCCTCTTCCGACGTATCGGAAGCCTTGGTTGCACTGCCGGCGTCGGGGCGGGCGGCAGTCTCTGGTTTGTCGTTCATCGTCGTCCGGTCAATTGGTCAGATGTAGTTACGCGTAGGGGTCGGGAATGGCAAGCCTTGCAAGCGCCGCGCGTTCGACGGCTTCCATCGCCTCGGCCTCGGCCTCGGTCTCGTGATCGTAGCCCAGCAGATGCAGCAGGCCGTGGATGACGAGATGGGTGATATGGTTCTCGACAGGCTTGTCTTCCAGTACCGCTTCATGGGCGACCGTTTCGGCGGCCAGCACGATGTCGCCCAGCATCGGCGGCAACGGACCGCCCTGCGCAAACGGAAAAGCCGGGAAAGACAAGACGTTGGTCGGTTTGTCCTTGCCGCGCCAGCCGGCGTTGAGAACCTGGATATGGGCGTCGTCGGAAAAAACGAGACTGAGTTCGGAACGGCCCGCCACGCCGGTTTCGGCAAAAGCCGCCTTAACGGCCCGATCGACCAGCCGCGTCAGGCTTGCCTCGTCGGGCCAGTTGCCCGCCTCAACCGCTATGTCGATGTCGACGGGAATATTCCCGTCGCCGGATATTATGTCCTCAGGCATGAAGCCGCATCGCCAACATCAATTCTCGGCGCCGAGGCCACGCGCCAGCTTGGCGTCCCGGTCGTAGGCCCTGACGATTTCCGCCACCAGCGGATGGCGAACCACGTCGCCGTCGTTGAAGCGCACGGTGACCGCGCCCGCCACGCCGTCCAGCACCCGCAAGGCTTCGACCAGACCCGATTTGGTGTTCGAGGGAAGGTCGATCTGGGTCGGATCGCCGGTGACGATCATGCGCGAGTTTTCGCCCAGACGCGTCAGGAACATCTTCATCTGCATCGGCGTGGTGTTCTGCGCCTCGTCGAGGATAACGGCGGCATGCGCCAGCGTGCGGCCGCGCATGAAGGCAAGCGGCGCGATTTCGATCACTTCGGCGGCAATGGCGCGCTCGACCTTGTCGGCCGGCATCATGTCGTAGAGCGCGTCATAGAGCGGCCGCAGATAGGGATCGACCTTCTCCTTCATGTCGCCGGGCAGGAAGCCCAGCCGCTCGCCGGCCTCGACCGCCGGCCGCGAGAGAATGATGCGCTCGACCATGCCGCGCTCGAGCAGCATCGCCGCGTGCGCCACCGCCAGGTAGGTCTTGCCGGTGCCGGCCGGGCCGATGCCGAACACCAGTTCCGACCGTTCAAGCGCCCGCATGTAGGCGTCCTGGTTGAGCGAACGGGCATAGATCGTCTTCTTGCGGGTGGCGATCTGGGCGGCGGAGACCTTGCCCTTGCGTTCCAGCGTTGGCAGGGTCAACTGATCGTCGGCGGCAATCGCCATGCGCACGGCGCCGTCAACGTCGGACTGGCCGATATCGACGCCTTTCTGGAGAATGCCGTAAAGATTGTCCAGGGCGCGGCGCGCCTGCTCGGCGGCAGAAGCGGACCCTTTGATGGTCAGCTGGTTGCCGCGTGAGCGGATGTCGACGCCAAGCTTCTGCTCGAGCCGGGCGAGGTTTTCGTCGAACTGACCATAGAGGGCGCTGGCAAGCTTGTTGTTGTCGAAAGTCAGAACGATGTGCGCCATGTCAGAAGCCCCAGATGCCGGTACCGGGGGCAGGTTCTTCAGCTCTGCTGCGCTCAACCGTCTCTCCTCATCTGCCGAGACCCTCAGGCCAATTCGGCGAACAGGCTGTTGTAGCCCGTCTTCGTGATTCGCACCTGGATAATGTCACCGATTTCGCCGGCCTTTTCATCAACAATAACCGGCTGCAGCCAAGGTGAGCGGCCTACCTTCTGGCCGGCCTGGCGGCCGGGCTTCTCGATCAGCGTGTCGATGGTGCTGCCGATGAGGCTCAAGCCGAAGTCCTGCTGCTGCTTCACAAGCAGAGCCTGCAGCCGCTGCAGGCGCTCGTCCTTGACCGTTTCCGGCACATGATCGGCCATTTCGGCGCCTGGCGTGCCGGGGCGCGGCGAATATTTGAAGGAGAAGGCCGAGGCGTAATTCACCTGACGCACCAGCTCCATGGTCGCCTCGAAATCCGCTTCTGTCTCGCCGGGAAAGCCGACGATGAAGTCGCCGGAAAGCGCGATGTCAGGCCGGGCAGTGCGGATACGGTCGAGCAGCGCCAGATAATCCCTCGCCGTGTGCCGGCGATTCATCGCCTTGAGGATGCGGTCGGAGCCCGATTGCACCGGCAGATGCAGATAGGGCATCAACGCCGGCAGATCGCGATGGGCCGCTATCAACTCGTCATCCATGTCGCGCGGGTGGCTGGTGGTGTAGCGCAGACGCGCCAGCCCGGGGATTTCGGCCAGCCTGAACAGCAGGCGGCCAAGGCCCCACTCGTGGCCGTTCTCGCCCTGGCCATGCCAGGCATTGACGTTCTGGCCAAGCAGCGTCACTTCGCGCACCCCGGCTTCAGCCAGGCGCTCAGCCTCCGCGACAATCTGCGCCACCGGCCGGGAAACTTCGGAGCCTCTGGTATAGGGCACGACGCAGAAGGTGCAGAACTTGTCGCAGCCTTCCTGCACGGTGAGGAAGGCGGTGACGCCGCGCTTGATGACCTCGGCGCGCTTGGACTGCGGCAGATGCTCGAACTTGTCCTCGATGGCGTAGTCGGTCTCGACGATCTTTTCGCCGCCGCGCACCCGCGCCAGCACGTCGGGGAGCCGGTGATAAGTCTGCGGGCCGATGACCAGGTCGACGGCCGGCGAACGGCGGATGATCTCGGCGCCTTCGGCCTGCGCCACGCAGCCGGCGACGCCGACCAGCATCTCGCGGCCGGCCAGGGCACGCTCGGCTTTCATGTCGCGGATACGGCCGAGCTCGGAATAGACCTTTTCGGCCGCCTTCTCCCTGATATGACAGGTGTTCAGCAGCACCAGGTCCGCCTCGCCAATGGCATCGGTCGCGGAATAGCCGTCGGCAGCCAGCGCATCGGCCATACGCTGCGAATCATAGACGTTCATCTGGCAGCCATAGGTCTTGATGAAGACTTTTTTCGCTGCCGTGGAAAGCACTGCCGGCTGTCCAGCCATAGTGCCGATGTCGTCGCTTTCTATCGTGTTCAAGTCCATAAGGCGGCTTCTAACGCCTTTCCGTGACAAAAAACAGACGATTCTCGGCCCGCGCCAGCAAGGGCATGCCGGGGCTAGCGGCTCGGCCGCGGGTCGGCAAGCGCCGCCTGCATCATCTCACGCACCTGGCTTTCCATCAGTTTCGACGTCTCCTTGCGGTTCGAACCCTTGGAAAAGGCGATTGCCTCGCCGAAATGCACCTCGACGTCGAGCGCGCCCTCCGCCAGCAATACCTTGAGATGCGGCATCAAATCCTCATCGCCGATCCAGGCGGCAAGCGGGCGATGCCGGCGGCCGAGCGGCACGCCGTGCAGACGCGTATAGGCGATCGCCACCGGCTGGATGAACACCTGTTCCGCCGCGCCTTCCGAAATCGCCATCGAGGCGGCGCCGAACAGCGTGCTCTTGAACGGCAGGACCATATTGCCGTCGCCGGTCGAGCCCTCGGCAAACAGCACCATCGCATCGCCCTTGGCCATGCGGCTGGCAATCTCGCTTGCCTGGTCGCCCGACGAACGCTTGCGCTCGCGCTCGATGAACACGGTACGCTGCAGCTTCGAAAGCATGCCGATCAGCGGCCAGCCTTCCATATCAGCCCTGGCGATGAATTTTACGTCGGCAAAAGAGCCGAGCACCATGATGTCGGTCCAGGAGATGTGATTGGACGCAACCAGCAGCGGGCGCTTGTCGGACAGCGTCCCCTTGACATGGATGCGCATGCCGAGCGCCCTGATGATCAGCCTGTGCCAGATCTTGAGGATGAAGGTTTCCGGCCACCAGCCGGTCTTCATCGACAGTATCTGTAACGGCACGAGGACCAGCGAACCGGCGACAACGAGGCCCAGCGCCAGGAAAATCCTGATTTTCTTGATCATCGCCCCATCCCGGCCGTCTCGCTAGCGAAGATCGCGGCGCATGACAAGCGCGCCGGTCGGTCCGTGTTCGGCCGACCTGTAGTAATTCGGCCGCTTGCCGACCTCGCGGAAGCCCAGCCGGCGATAAAGCGCGATCGCCGCGACATTAGTCTCGTCGACCTCGAGGAACAGCGCTTCGGCGCGCTGCGCGTGCAGTTCGCGCAACACCGCGTCCATCAATTGCCAGCCCAACCCCTGCCGGCGATGCGATCGCGCCACCGCGACGGTCAGGATCTCGCCCTCGCCTGCCGCAAGCCGCGCCAGCACGAAGCCGACGGGCGGCTTGGAGCCCTGTCCGGTTTCGCGCGCGGCATAGCCGAACACGGTGTCCTGTTCGAGCAAGGCGGCAAATTCGCCATCGGTCCAGGGGCGGACAAAGTCCTCGCGATGCAGCAGCGAGACCGCCGGACTGTCGGCGATCCTCAGCGGCTCGAGCGCATAGTCCCGGCGGCGTGATTGGAGAAAAGGTATGCGCATCTAATTTTTGTTTTCTTGTTTGACCATGATCTCTGGACAAACGGGAACCGTTGTCCGTGAAAACCGGCTTCCACTTTTCGGGATCATGGTCTGATCCTTGAAAGAATGAACCCGGCCTGCGGCTTGGCGTCGGCGCCGCGCAGATAGAGTGGTTTCGGCCGTTCGCCCGCGCCCTTGGCGGCAGCCAGGCGGGCGTAGGTGACAATGTCGGCGGTGGCCGTCCGAGGGCCGACATCGAATTCGCGCCCGGCCGATGCGCTGATGAGCGCTGCAGCGGTGCCGGCAAGCACCAGAGACGTTGCCTTCGCCATTGCCACCACGTCGGCCAGCGTGGCCACGGCCGGACCGTAAGTCAAGACTAACCTTTCGTCGTAAAAAGCCGCGTGGATCTCCTCACGGCCGGCATCCAGCGCCGCCAGCACGGCGCGACCGGGAAATGCCGTCGCTGCTTCGGCAGCCAGCGCCTCCAGTGTCGTCACTCCGATTGCCGGTATCTTCAGCGCCAGCGCCAGGCCACGCGCGGTCGAGACGCCGACCCGCAGACCGGTGAAGGAACCGGGGCCGACAGACACGGCAATGGCGCCAAGACCTGCATAGTCGGTTGCGCCTGCCTCCAGCGCTTCGGCGATGACCGCCATCAGCTGCTCGGCATGGCCCTTGCCGAGATCGAGCACCGAGCGGCCGAGCTCCCGCTTCGCCGTCGCGTCATAGACGCTAGCGGCGCAGAGGTTGGCGGCACAGTCGATGGCAAGCAATTTCATGAAGCAACCGGTTCGAAAGACAATTCCCTGTGCCCGCCACGGCCCGCCACCGCAAGGGGATAGTGCATAATTCGTTAAGCGGCTTCGCTTGTGGCCTATGCGGCCTGCTCGATGCGCAGCATGTGGTTGTCCCAGACATAGTCCGGTTCGGAGCGTGTCGCACCACTGCCCTCGACGATCTCGCCAGCGCCGGTGGTGGCCATGAAGCCGGTTCCATCGGGAGCCACGCCGCAGACCTCGACCAGCGCGCTGTTCGCGACGACCCGTCCGCTGGCCGCATCGAGCACGACAAGCGAGTTGCCTTCCGGCGAGGAGACCGCGACCGTGCCGGCAGCCGGATTGGCGGCGACCGAGCCTATGTAGTTGCGGAAGCCGGACAAAACGTCCTGCGGCATGTCGAGCAGTTGCAATTCCTTGCCGCGCACCGCGCGGCCGACCAGCAGCGGACGATCGGTGCCCGGGCCCCTGTACTGGCAACCGAACCAGACCGTGCCGGACGGATCGGTGTCCATGTGGCGGATCGACAGCTGATGCAGTGCGGCCGGCAATTCGTGCTTCTCGATGAGGTCGCCGGTGACGCGGTCTATCAGCACGTAGGACGGCTTCATGGTCGCAATGTTGAGCTCGGCGCGGCCGTAATCCGGATGGGTCTCGATGCCGCCATTTGCTACCGCAATCGTCCTGCCATCGCCCAGGAGCAGAAGCTCGTGCGGACCCATTCCATAGGTCGGGAACTCGCCGACACGGCTGAATTTCGCCCGCGCATCGTAGACGCCGACGACGCCGGCGGCGTTGTCGAAGTCGTTTTCGGTGGCATAGAGCAGCGCACCGTCGGCCGAAAACACGCCATGGCCGAAGAAATGCCGGCCGGCGATGCTGGCGATGGTCAGCGGCGCATCACGGCCCGAATGGTCGAAAACCACGGCAAAGGTGCCGGGTTGCCGCGCGAAGACCACCGAGCGTTTCGATATGGGATCGAAGGTGACATCGTGGCCGCGATCGGGCAGATCGATCGCATGCAGGACTTTGCCGGCCTCGGACAGGACGGCAGCGCCAAAGCTGCCGTCGCGTTTGACGAAAGCGGTGGCGAAGACGGCGTCGGTCGAAAGCGTCGTTGCCCAGGCCGATGGCGCCATCGCGGCCATGAAGCCAACGCCTGCAGCTCTCAGGAAATCGCGGCGATCTATCAGCGGGGTTTTCAATTCAGTCCCCATCCAGCGAGGAGAAGCCTGCGGTCAGGCCGAATTCAGCGGTCAACCTGGTCCCGATCAGGGTCGACAGGCTGGAGGTGATCAGCGCGAAATGATCGAGCTTGTCGCGCAATGCCGGATCGGCAAGCGCCTTGTCGATTGGACCGCTGACGGCCTTGGCGGTGGCGACACCGTTGACCAATTGGATGTGGATCGCTTCGGCCATCCAGCGCGCATCGGCCGGCAGGGCGTCGCCAAGTTTCGAGGCCTGGAACAGCGTATCGATGCCGGAGAGATTGCCGGCCAGTGACGCGGTGGTGTTTTGCGAGCGCCAATAGATCGCTTGTTTCGGCTTGTCCGCGTCCGGCTTGCCGCCGAAAAACCCTTTCAGGCGCACGTCACGCACCATTTCCAGCTCGTTGATGAAGACGCCGACCAGTTCGGTCACCGCTTCATTGCCGTCGCGGTAGAGCGGGTTCTGCGGCCCCGGATTGGCCCAAAGCGCTGCAAAGCCGTCCGGTTTGTTCCAGGCGGCGCTGACCTCGCCGGCCATGGTTTCGATGTTGCCGGCAACAGCAGTGCCATAGGCGCAGCGGTAGGAATCATCCTTGCCGGCCAGTGCATCGGCGCCGTCGCCGTAAAGCACGAACTCCAGCGCGCCCAGCCCCTGCATGGCGACGCTCTTGCCGGCCAGCTGTGCCGGATCTGTGGCGGTTGGATCCTTCGCCGACAGCGCCGCCTGCACCTGCTTCAGGCCAATGCTCTTGCGATCCGGCCAGAACAGCATGCGTTCCAGCCGGTTGTTCTCCTTGATCGGCCCGAAGCCGATGATTTCGGCTGACGACCAGGCATAGACGGTGGCGGAGAATTCGGCGCGTGCGGCATCGAGCTCTCCTTGCGAGGGCGTGACGCACAGCTTGCGCATGGATCCGGTCAAGGCTTCCGCATGCTCGTGCAGGCCGGCATAGGCCGGGCGGACGAAGCCATCGATCGCCCGCTGGATGATGTCGGAGGCTTTGACCGCCGCCGACGCAGGGACAACGCCCAGCAGGGCCAGCGGAAGAGCGAAAAACAATGCAGAACGCTTGAACATCACAGTGACTCCAGGAATTTGAGCAATGCGTCACGCTCGGTCGCGTTAGCGGCGGCAAAACGGTCGCGCGCTTTCTGCGCCTCGCCGCCATGCCACAGGATCGCCTCAGCCAGGCTGCGCGCGCGCCCGTCATGCAGAAAGAAGGAATTGCCGTTGACTGTCTCGGTCAGGCCGATGCCCCACAGCGGCGGCGTGCGCCACTCATTGCCCGTCGCATCGCCCACGGCCTGGCCATCGGCCAGATCAGGCCCCATGTCGTGCAGCAGGAAGTCGGAATAGGGCCAGATCAACTGGAAGGCCTGCGCCTTATTGGGCGTATCGCGGCGCGTGACGAATTTCGGCGTATGGCAGGCAATGCAGCCGATCTCGTAGAATGTCTTTTTGCCCGCGAGCACGTCCGGCCGGTCGAGGTCCCGGCGCGACGGCACGGCCAGGTTCTGCGAATAGAAGGTGACGAGATCCATCACCGGCGGCGGCGCCTCGACCGGGCCAAGACGCTGCTGCACGCCGTTCGGCATGGCGAGGCATTTTGCCTCCGCAGCAGTGCAATCGCCCCAATGCCTCGGCTCTTCGAGCGTCGAGATGCCGATGTCGCCGGCAAAGGCATCCGCCGCCTGCTGGCGGATCGACGCGGTCTGCGCCTTCCAGCCGAAGCGGCCGAGCGTCAGTTCCCCGTTCAGGCTATCGCGCACGATGTTCGGCCTGCCGGAAATGCCGTCGCCGTCCCTGTCGTCCGGATCGGCTTGGGCGAGAATATCAGACGGCGCGATCTGTTCGATCAGGCCCAGGCCGATCATCGGCGGGGTCAGGCGCGGCGACAGTGTGGTGCGTGGGTCAAGCGGCCCGTAGCCAAGGCCGTCAACCGAATAGCTCGGCTTGCGCAAGGAGATCACAGCGCCGTCCGTCAGCTCTACCTTACGTTCCTGATAGTCGATATGCATCCTGCCTTCACCGGGCAGGCCGGGTACGGCGAGCTCCTGCAATTGCCTGCCGTAGACCGGGTCGGGGAAGTTGAGCACCTCATGGTCGGCAAGCGCCGCCTTCTCTTCCACGCTGCTGGCGTCGCGGGCCAGCCGCAGGAACATCGACGTGGTGCCGGCGTCGCCTTGCGGCGGGCGGCCGCGGCCGTCCTTCAGATGACAGTTCTGGCAGGCACGTTCGTTGAACAGCGGGCCGAGCCCGTCCGACGCCTGCGTCGAGGATGGCGACGAGACCCAGTTCTTGCGGAAAAGGGCATTGCCAAGCTTGAAGTCGCCCTGTTCCTCGAAGGTGAGGTTGGCCGAGGATTGCGAGAAGGAATCGCGGCTGACGTCCTTTCGGGACGTGCCGGCGCCACCTTGCATCAGTTCGAACGGCTCTGGCCTGGAAAAATCCGTGGTCGGCCTGGTGACGGCGATGGCGCGCGCCTGATCCTTCGCATTGAGGTCGGTGCGCGTGGTAGCGAAGCCGGCCGGCTGAAGATCACCCGCCATCGCCGAAGAGGTAAGCGCCAACACGAGCATGACACAGCGCCGACGCGCCAATCCGGCTGGCGTCTTCTCAGGGGGCGGCGAGCCATTGGCCCGCCGCGAGCGGCGCACGAATTCTAGCAGGCGCCGCATTCCCGCATGCCCTTACTCCGCCTCGTCTGCCGATGCGGCGTTGAGCTGGCCGTATTTCTCCTCGCCGATCGAGGCAAGCAGGTCGAGCTGCGTCTCAAGAAAGTCGATGTGACCCTCCTCGTCGGCCAGCAATTCCTCGAACAGCTTCATCGTCACGTAGTCGCCGGCGTCGTTGCAGATTTCGCGCGAACGCTTGTAGGCGGTACGTGCGTCATATTCTCCGGCAAGGTCGGATTCGAGCACTTCCTTGACGTTCTGCCCGATGCGCAGCGGCGCCACGGACTGCAGGTTCGGATGGCCTTCGAGGAAGATGATGCGGGCGACGAGCTTGTCGGCATGGTGCATCTCCTCGATCGATTCCGCCCGCTCCTTCTTTGCCAGCTTCGCGTATCCCCAGTCCTCAAGCAGACGGAAATGCACCCAGTACTGATTGACGGCCCCAAGCTCCAGAAAAAGGGCCTCGTTAAGCCGCTCGATGATCTGCGGATCGCCTTTCATGAATTCTGCTCCCGTATTGGATGCGCAGGCCTCTGACGCGATCCAGGTGTGAAACGACATCCACGCCGCTCGCCTCCGAGCGGGCGTGGTAGTTTTCGGTGACCCGAATGATCGTTTCCACCACATTTGGGAAGCAGCCGCAACAGCGACCGCGCTTTTGCATTGCATGATAGATCTTCGCCGGCACGATCAACTGCCAGGGATCCTGGTCCAGCAGCCCGACGATCGTCTGCTCGATCTCCTTCTCGGTGATGATGTTGCAATGACAAATCAGCATTGGCTTGCTCGGCTGGCTGACGGCGTCTCCCGCGCCGTGTGGCTTGATCTTCTGGCGGAGGCCGTTCCAAAGCCGGTTGTCCGGCTCCGGGTCAGTCTCCGTCGTTTACCCCTTACTTGAACACCTTGTCCGGCGCGTCGAGGCTGTCGGACCCTTCGAAGGCGATGGTGCTGAGCTTCAGGGAGCCGACGGCGCGCTCAATCGACTTGGTCTGATCGATCAGCGCATCGATCGCCGCCTGGACGGTGGCATTGCCCTCAATGTTGCCCTCGGCGATCTGCTGGTCATAGGCCTCGCCGGCCAGTGCACGCGCCTTGATCGCCTCCATCTTGGCGACCGAAACATCGAGCTTGTCAGACAGTTCCTTGTCGATCGCCGGGTCGGCCGCCTTCACCATATCGGCCACCGAAGGACCCGAAACGATGGTGCCGTCGAGACGCGTGTAGCTCGCATGATAGGCCGCGCGAATGCCGATGGCGTCGTAGAGATGCGAATTGTAGGTGTTGTCGGAGAAGCAATCGTGCTCCTCTTCCGGATCATGCAGCAGTAGGCCGAGCTTCATGCGCTCGCCGGCCAGTTCGCCGTAGGACAGCGAGCCCATGCCGGTGAAGATCGTCGAGATCGCCGTGTTCGGCTCGCCATCGACAAGAGCCTTGCGGGCGGCGCCGTCTTCCTTCCAGTTGCCGACCATCTCCTGAAGATCCGAAACCAGAAGGTCGCTGGCCGATTTCAGATACTCGGCGCGGCGGTCGCAATTACCGCCGGTGCAGTTCTTGAGGTCGTAGTCGGTGTCGGGGCGCTCGCCGGCACCCGGGCCGGTGCCATGCAGGTCCTGGCCCCAGAGCAGGAATTCGATGGCGTGATAGCCGGTGGCGACATTGGCCTCGATGCCGCCGGCTCCCTGCAGCGTGCCGGAGAGGAATTCCGGCGAAAGCTTCGATGCATCGACCTTCTTGCCGTTGATCTCGATCTCCTTGTTGGCGATCACATTGGCCGTGTAGAGCGCGTTCGCGTCCGATTCGGTGCCGTAGCTCTTGGCGACATAGTCGATCAAGCCTTCATCCAGCGGCCAGGAATTCACCTTGCCTTCCCAGTCGTCGACGATCTTGTTGCCGAAGCGGTAGACTTCGGTCTGCTGGTAGGGAACGCGCGATGCCTTCCAGGCGTCACGGGCAGCGTTGAGGGTTTCCACCGATGGCGTGGCGAGCAGCGCGTCGACCGCCTTGTCGAGCGCCTGCGCGGTGGTCAGCGAATCTTCGTATTTCGCGAGCGCGATGTCGGAATAGGTCTTGATGACCGCCTTTACATCGGTTTCCGCCTTTGCCGGCAACACGAATACCGCCGCCGTCAGCAGGGCAGTGGCGCCGATCGCCGCAAGCCTGCTGCCATATCGTGCTGTCATGATCACTCTCCAGTTTCTCGGAAATTCTGTAAACGGCGCGCGCAGCAACCGGCGCCAGGCCATCTGCGGGCCATTGGGCGCAAGAGATGCCGCGCCATCGCGCGGTTCGCGGAAGAAAGACACCAAAATGCCTCCAATCGAAAGGGTTCAAGGCCCAGACATTAAAGGGATGCGCTGACGCGCGAGCTTCCATAAAGCTGCGACACCGTCGGATGTCAATGACAATCCGCAAGAAAAGTCAATCGAAACAACAGTTTAGAATTATTCTAAACTGCGACTGTCAACTTTATGCATTTTCCTGCACCGGTCTTGCCGCTGAACTGTGCGATTGACAGCCGCCATCCCGGATGCGACCCGCAAAAGCTCGCTTGCAGCGGTGCCAGACAATTGCCATCTGGCGGAACATCCTAGGGTAGAATCGGGATTGAGTGCGATGAAGAACGGTGTGGTCATTGTCGGCGCGGGCCATGCGGGCGTGCAAGCGGCCGCAAGTCTGCGCGAGGACGGTTATGACGGACCGGTAATCCTCGTCGGAGATGAGGACGAACTGCCCTACCACAAGCCGCCGCTGTCGAAGACCTTCATCAAGGATGCCGAGGCCAAGCCACAACCCTTGCGCGGCGAGGCCTTTTACACCGGCAGCGCCATCGACTACCGGCCTGGCGTCAGGATCGATCGCATCGATGCCGGACGCCGCAGTTTGGATATTGCCGGCGGTGGTGCGCTTGCCTTCGACCACCTGATCCTGGCGACAGGCTCGCGCCCGCGCACGCTGCCGCTGCCCGGTGCCGATCTGTCCGGGGTGCTGTCGCTGCGCTCGCTGGCCGATGCGCGGCTGATTCGCGACCTCAGCGCGCAAACCGACGAAGTCGTCATCCTCGGCGGCGGTTTCATCGGGCTGGAGATCGCAGCCACGTTGAGGGCCGCCGGCCGCACGGTGACAGTGGTCGAGGCGGTGGACCGGCTGCTCGGCCGCGCCGTGGCGCCGGTGGTGGCGAGCCACGTCCGGCAACGGCTGGAAGCGACGGGCGTGCGCATCCTCACCGGCACCTCGATCGCCGGGCTCGAAGGCGAAAACGGTCATGTCGTGGCCGCGATCACCTCGTCAGGCGAAAGACTGCCGGCGCGCATGGTCATTGTCGGCATTGGTGCCGTGCCGAATGTCGAACTGGCACAGGAAGCTGGCCTCGGCATCGCCAACGGCATCCGCGTCGATCACCAGATGCGGACTTCGGTGCCGGAGATTCTCGCTATTGGCGATGCTGCCTCTTACCGTCACTGGTTCACCGGCGGCGACGTGCGGCTGGAATCGGTGCAGAATGCCACCGACCAGGCGCGGCTTGCCGCGCGCACGATATCAGGCCATGCCGACGCCTATTCTGCGGTGCCATGGTTCTGGTCCGACATCGGCGACATGAAGCTGCAGATGGTCGGCCTGACCGCCGGCGGCGACAGCCATGTCGTGCTGGGCGGCCTTCCCGACAACAAATTCTCGATCTACCACTATGCCGGCGACCGGCTGCTCGGCATCGAATCGGTCAACCGTCCGGGCGACCATATGCTTGGCCGCAAGATGTTGGGCGCCGGCTTCTCGCCGACGCCGCAGACGGTGGCCGCTGGCCCCGAGGGGCTGAAAGCGGCACTGGCTGCTTTCCTCGAGAATGAGCCCGCCAGAGCGGCGGGATAATTCCGTCCCTCAGGCGCGGCACCTTACTGATCAGGCGGCGCAGACTTCGCGGATCGAGCTTTCCAGAATGTCGAGTGCTTCGTTCATGACTTCGTCCTGGATGGTGATCGGCGCCAGGAAGCGGATGACGTTGCCGTAGACGCCGCAGGTCAACAGGATCAGGCCCTTGTCGAGCGCCTTCAACCGGATCGCATTGGCGATCTCGGCTGAGGGCAGGCCCTTCTTGACGTCGTTGAACTCGACCGCGTTCATGAAGCCGAGACCTCTGATGTCGACGATCTCGGGCACGTCGTCGCGGATCGACTGCAGCCGCTGTTTCAGCCTTGCGCCCAGCGTATTGGCGCGGTCGCACAGCTTTTCATCCTCGATCACGTCGAGCACGGCGTGCGCCGCGGCAACGCCGATCGGACTGCCGCCATAGGTGCCGCCGAGCCCGCCGGGGCCGGGCGCATCCATGATTTCGGCGCGGCCGGTGACCGCCGCCAGAGGAAAGCCGCCGGCCAGGCTCTTGGCCATGGTGGTGATGTCGGCGGCCACCTCATGGTGATCCATAGCAAACATCTTGCCGGTGCGGGCAAAGCCGGTCTGCACTTCGTCGGCGATCAGCAGCATGCCGTGCTGGTCGCAAAGCTTGCGCAGCGCAACCAGGAAATCCCGCGGCGCGTCGTAGAAGCCGCCCTCGCCCTGAACCGGCTCGATGATGATGGCGGCGACGCGCGCCGGATCCACATCGGCCTTGAACAACCGGTCGAGCGCCGCCAGCGAGTCGGCGACCGAGACACCGTGCAGCGGCACAGGAAACGGCGCATGGTAGACATCGCCCGGCATGGCGCCGAAGCCGACCTTGTAAGGCACGACCTTGCCGGTCAGCGCCATGCCCATGAAGGTGCGGCCATGGAAGCCGCCGGCGAAGGCAATGACCGCCTGACGGCCGGTGGCATTGCGGGCGATCTTGATGGCGTTCTCGACAGCCTCGGCCCCGGTGGTGACGAAGATCGTCTTCTTCTCGAACTTGCCGGGCAGCATGCCGTTCAGCCGTTCGGCCAGGCGCACATAGCTCTCATAGGGCACCACCTGGTGGCAGGTGTGGGTGAAGCGGTCGAGCTGTGCCTTGACCGCCTCGATCACCCTGGGATGGCGATGCCCGGTGTTGACGACGGCGATGCCCGACGAGAAATCGATATAGCGACGCCCCTCGACATCCCAGATTTCCGAATTCTCAGCCCGGTCGGCATAAATCTGCGTGGTCATGCCGACGCCGCGGGAAATCGATTGGTTCTTGCGTTCGGAAATGGCTGAATTCTTCATCGTATCCCTCACCGGGCCGGCGCCCGTCCTGTTTGATGCCGTTGAGATGTCTTCTGACCTTATTTCACGTTTTCCTCAAGTCGGCACCACCGGCAGGCGATTGGGCCTGCGGTGGGCAGATCCCGGCGCTTAGCCAGTCGGGCGATACACGTACGAGACCGGTTTCCTTTTCCCGGGGATCGACTATCCTCTGGATGGCCGCGAGGCACCGCGATCAGCGAGCGGCCCGCGGTCGGGAGAGCCCATGAGCAGGAACGTGACTTCGCCCGTCTCGCAGCCATCGGTCAAAGCTCCCGGTCTTTTGTCTTTTCCAGCCGCCCCGGCGCTTTTCGCCTGCACGGCGGCGCTGCTTCTGGCCGGCTGTCAGAAGCAGGAAGCGGCGGACAAGAAACTGCAGATCATGGTGCGCACCGAAACGGTGGCGATGGCCGACTATGCGCCAAGGACTTCGCTGACCGGGGTGATCGCGGCGCGTACGCTGAACAATCTGTCGTTCCGGGTCGGCGGTCGCGTCGCCGAACGGTTTGTCGATGTCGGCCAGCATGTCGATCAAGGCACGGTGCTCGCCCGCATCGACCCGCAGGAGCAGGAATCCGACCTGCGCTCGGCGCAGGCCGATCTTGATGCAGCCAAGGCGCAACTGACCCAGTCCGTTGCCGCCTTCGAGCGGCAGAAAACGCTGCTGGCGCAGGGCTTCACCACCAGGCGCGACTATGACGCCGCGGACCAGGCCCTGAAGGTGGCACAAGGCAGCGTCGAAGCCGCGCAGAGCGCTTTCTCCAACGCCCAGCAAAACCTGTCCTTCACCGAGCTCAAGGCCGGTGCCGCCGGCGTGATCACCGCCCGCCAAGTCGAAACCGGCCAAGTGGTGCAAGCCGCGCAAACCGTCTTCACCGTCGCCGAGGACGGCGACCGCGACGCGGTGTTCAACGTGCAGGAGACGCTGATCGCCAAGACACCGGCATCGCCTGCGGTGACGATCACGCTGTTGTCCGATCCGCAGGTCAGGGCAACGGGCAAGGTCCGCGAAATCTCGCCTGCGGTCGACCCGGCTTCGGGCTCGATCCGGGTCAAGGTCGCCATTCCCGACACGCCCGCCGGCATGCCGCTGGGAGCAGCCGTCATCGGCTCGGTAAGCGCCAAGCCGGCGAAGGCGATCCTGCTGCCCTGGCAGGCGCTGACGTCCAGCGGCGGCAAGCCGGCGGTCTGGATCGTCGATCCCTCGACCAAGGCGGTGACGATGGCGCCGGTCGAAGTGCTGGCGTTCAATTCGGGCACGGTCGTGATCGCCAGGGGACTGGACGAAGGCCAGAGCGTCGTCACCGCTGGAGGACAGCTGCTCAGCCCTGGACAGACGATCGAGATATCGGGAGCGGGCCAATGAGCCGGACGCCGCGCATCCTGCTCGGCGTGCTCATGCTCGGCGCGCTGGCATCCTGCTCCAGGTCGGAGGAAAAGCCGCCCGAGATCATCCGGCCGGTGCTGTCGATGGTGATCGAGCCGCGCACCACGCAAGTCTTCGGTTTTGCCGGATCCGTCGAACCGCAGGTCAGCGCCGATCTGGCCTTCCGTCTGCTTGGCCGGGTCGTCTCGCGCGACGTCCAGGTCGGCGACATCGTCAGCAAGGGCACGACGATAGCGGCACTCGATCCGACCGCGCTGGAGTTGTCGCTCCAGGCGGCCAAGGCGGAACTGTCCAATGCCGAGGCGCAGTTCGCCAACGCCGCCGCCAGCGAGGAACGGCAGCGCCAGTTACTCGCCTCGGCCAACGCCACGCAAGCTGTCTTCGACGCCGCGCAGCAGGCGCGCAAAGCTGCGGAGGCAGGTGTCGAGCGGGCCAAGGCCTCGCTTGCCAAATCGCAGGAACAGCTCGGCTATGCCAGGCTGTTCTCTGATTTCGACGGTGTCGTCACCGCTGTCGGCGCCGAAGTTGGCCAGACGGTCTCGCCCGGCCAGACGGTCGTCACCGTGGCGCGCTCGGACCTGCGCGAGGCGGTGGTCGACATTCCCGACCAATTGACCGGTGATCTCGCGGCCGGCACGCCCTTCCAGGTCATCCTGCAGTCGCTGCCGACGATCCAGACCGGGGCTAAGCTGCGCGAGATCGCACCGCAATCCGAGGGCTCGACCCGCACCCGGCGCGTCAGGTTGACGCTCACGGATCCGCCACAGGCCTTCCGGCTCGGCTCCACGGTGACGGCGACCCGCGTGACCAAGGTGGCACCGACGATCGAACTGCCCATGTCGGCGCTGTTCGAAAAGAACGGTTCCGCGAAAGTGTGGATCGTCGACCCGCAGACATCGAGCGTGAACGCACGCGACATAAAGGTCGCGTCGAAGAATGGCGGCACCTTCACGGTGACCGAGGGGCTGGAGGCCGGCATGCGTGTTGTCACGGCGGGCGTCCACAGCCTGAGCGAAGGCCAGAAGGTGACAGTGCCCGAGGGAGGGGCCTCATGAAAGGCTTCAATCTCTCCGACTGGGCGCTCAACCACCGCTCCATGGTCTGGTATTTCATGCTGGTCTTCGTCGTGGCTGGCGTGTTCTCCTACCTCAATCTCGGCCGTGAAGAAGATCCCAACTTCACCATCAAGACGATGATCATCCAGGCCAACTGGCCGGGCGCCTCGGTCAAGGAAACCGTGCAGCAGGTGACCGACCGGATCGAGAAGAAACTCGAGGAACTCGACAGCCTCGACTACACCAAGTCCGTCACCACGGCCGGCCAGACCGTCATCTTCGTCAACCTGAAGGACACCACCAAGGCACGCGATGTCGTGCCGAACTGGATTCAGGTGCGCAACATGGTCAATGACATCGGGGCACAGTTTCCGCAGGGTGTGCAGGGCCCGTTCTTCAACGACCGCTTCGGCGACGTCTATGGCAACATCTACGCCTTCACATCGGACGGGCTGACGCCGCGCCAGTTGCGCGACTATGTCGAGGATGCCAGAACAAAGATCCTGACCGTGCCCAACGCCGGCAAGGTCGACCTGGTCGGCGCCCAGGACGAAGCGATCTATCTCGAATTCTCAACCCGCCAGATCGCCGCCCTCGGCCTCAACCAGCAAGCGATCGTCGCCAGCCTGCAGGCGCAGAACGCGATCACGCCGTCCGGCGTCATCCAGTCCGGGCCGGAGCGCATCAGCGTGCGTGTCGGCGGGCAGTTCACCTCCGAGGAAAGCCTGCGCGCCATCAATCTGCGCGTCAACGACCGCTTCTTCCGCCTGAGCGACGTAGCGACGATCACACGCGGCTATGTCGATCCGCCGACGGCACTGTTCCGTTTCAACGGCCAGGACGCGATCGGGCTCGCCATCGGCATGAAACCCAACGCCAACCTGCTCGAATTCGGCGAGGCCCTGCACAAGGAGATGGACAAGGTGCTGGCCGACCTGCCGGTCGGCGTCGGCGTGCATCTGGTGGCCGACCAGCCGGTCATCGTCGAGGAGGCCGTCTCGGGCTTTACGCGTGCGCTGTTCGAGGCGGTCGCCATCGTGCTCGCCGTGTCGTTCATCAGTCTCGGCATGCGCGCCGGCTTCGTCGTGGCGCTGTCGATCCCGCTGGTGCTGGCCATCACCTTCACCGTCATGGCCTATCTCGGCATTTCGCTGCAGCGTATTTCCCTGGGTGCGCTGATCATCGCGCTCGGCCTTCTGGTCGACGACGCGATGATCGCGGTCGAGATGATGGTGGCGCGGCTGGAGGTCGGCGACAATCTGCGCAAGGCAGCGACCTATGTCTACACGTCGACCGCCTTTCCGATGCTGACCGGTACGCTGGTAACTGTCGCCGGCTTCATCCCGATCGGCCTCAACAACAGCGCCGCCGGCGAATATACCTTCACCCTGTTCGTGGTCATCGCCGTTTCGCTGCTGGTGTCATGGATCGTGGCGGTGCTGTTTGCGCCACTGCTCGGCGTCACCATCCTGCCGGCGACGATGAAAACCAAGCATCACGACCAGCCGGGCCGCTTCACCTCACTGTTCCGGCGCGTGCTTGTCGGCTCGGTGCGCCATCACTGGCTGACCATCATCGCCACCGTGTCGTTGTTTGCCGGCTCGATCGCCGGCTTCGGCCTGGTGCAGCAGCAGTTCTTCCCGCCATCGGACCGGCCGGAGCTGATCGTCGACTGGAACCTGCCGCAGAATTCTTCGATCGCCGACACGCGCGACCAGATGGAGCGGTTCGAGCAGCGGGCGCTGGTCGGCAATCCCGACATCGACCATTTCTCGTCCTATATCGGCCAGGGCGCGGTGCGTTTCGTGCTCGCCTATGACGTGCAGCCGGCCAACCCCTATTTCGGCCAGACCGTCATCGTCACCAAGAGCATCGAGGCCCGCAACCGGGTCAAGCCGGCGCTGGAAAAGCTGCTGCGCGAGGAGTTCGTCGGCACCGACGCCTTCGTCAAGCCGCTCGAACTCGGACCGCCGGTCGGCCGCCCCGTGCAATACCGCGTCGGCGGTCCCGACATCCAGACGGTGCGCGAACTGGCGCAGCAATTCGCCGGTGTCATCTCCGCCAATCCAAAGCTCGCTGCGCCGACCTTCGACTGGAACGAGCCGCAGCGGGTGCTGAGGGTCGACGTGCTGCAGGACAAGGCACGCCAGCTCGGCATCACCTCCTCCGACATCGCCAGCGCGCTGAACAGTACGGTCGGCGGCGCCACCATCACGCAGGTGCGCGACGCGACCTACCTGATCAATGTCGTGGCCCGCTCCCGCGGGGCCGAACGCGGCTCGATCGAGACGTTGCAGAACATGCAGTTGCCGACCAGCACCGGCGAGGCGATCCCGCTCGCGGCGGTCGCCAACTTCCGCTACGATCTGGAGCAACCGACGGTGTGGCGACGCGATCGCATCCCGACCAT
Organism: Mesorhizobium sp. Primo-A; assembly: GCF_003997175.1. Classification (NCBI taxonomy): domain Bacteria; kingdom Pseudomonadati; phylum Pseudomonadota; class Alphaproteobacteria; order Hyphomicrobiales; family Phyllobacteriaceae; genus Mesorhizobium; species Mesorhizobium sp. Primo-A. The sequence goes on along the minus strand of NZ_RZTG01000002.1, from coordinate 305,821 downwards.
CACCGTGCGCGCCGGGCTGGTCGGCGACGTGCTGCCGGCCACGGTCGTCAACGAACTGAAGCCATCGGTCGATGCCTTCACCGCCAAGCTGCCGCCGGGCTATTCGATCGCCACCGCCGGCTCGGTCGAGGAGAGCGCCAAAAGTCAGGGACCGATCGCCGCCGTCGTGCCGTTGATGCTGTTCGTCATGGCAACGATCCTGATGGTGCAGTTGCAAAGCTTCCAGCGCCTGTTCCTGGTCGTGGCGGTGGCGCCGCTCGGCCTGATCGGCGTGGTGGCGGCCCTGGTGCCGAGCGGAGCGCCGCTGGGCTTCGTCGCCATCCTGGGCGTGCTGGCGCTGATCGGCATCCTGATCCGCAATTCGGTCATCCTGATCGTGCAGATCGAGGATCTTGTTCGAGAGGGCAAGGACCGCTGGGCGGCGGTCATCGAAGCGACCGAACACCGGATGCGGCCGATCGCACTGACGGCGGCGGCCGCCAGCCTGGCGCTGATCCCGATCGCGCGTGAAGTGTTCTGGGGTCCGATGGCCTATGCGATGATGGGCGGCATCATCGCGGGTACCGCAATCACGCTGCTGTTCCTGCCGGCGCTTTATGTGACGTGGTTCAGGATCAAGGAGCCGAAGGGCCGGGAAGAGCCACCCGTTCTGGAGAGCGGCGAACTGGCGCAAGGCTCAGCCTAAGGCTTTGCCTGATCATTCGTTGTCGTTGGAGGGCACAGGGCGCGACCTGGCGCGTTGCCATGGCGACGATTTCGAGGTGCGCCAAGCGTGCCAGCCTTCTGGCAAGTCCGCCAACGCCTGGATGCTTTCGTCCCGCTGCACAACGTTTTGCAAGCTGACGATCATGATATCGCCTTCGTCAACAGGTCCGGTTTCGCTGTTGTGGAATTGCCAACTGCCGTCGTCATCGTCATGTGAGACGTATGTAATCCAATCGCCGCGGGTAACGACTGCCCTATCCACAAACACCGCGACATTGGGCGGATCCGCAAACTTCCATTCCTCCATGGGAATTCCCCAAGATGGTTGTTCGGCGCAAAAGAGAAAACGAATTCAAGCGGTTCTCACAAACCCGTCGCTGGCCCGCAACAGATTGCGCGTATAGTCCTTGGTCACGCGGCGCTCGACAAGGTCTGCCGCCGCCAGATTCTCCACCGCCTCGCCGCTTTGCATCACCATCAGCCGCTCGCACATATGGGTGATGATGGCGAGGTCGTGGCTGACCATCAGGAAGGTCAGCTTGCGGCGCTTGCGTACCTCTTCCAGCAGGTTGAGCACTTCCGCCTGCACCGAGGCATCGAGCGCCGAGGTCGGCTCGTCGAGCAGCAGGATCGACGGTTCCAGAATGAGCGCACGCGCGATCGCCACGCGCTGGCGCTGGCCGCCGGAGAGCTGGTGCGAATAGCGAAACCGAAAACCGTTGCCGAGGCCGACTTCGTCGAGCGCCCGCTGGATACGCTTTTCGCCGTCGGCAAAGCCATGGATGGCAAGCGGCTCCTGCAGCAGACGGTCGACGGTCTGGCGCGGGTGCAGCGACCCGTACGGATCCTGGAAGACCATCTGCACTTCACGGTAGAAGGCCTTGTCGCGGCGCGCGCCGAGCGTCTTGCCGTTGACGACGATGCCGCCCGATGCAACCGGCGCAAGGCCGGCGATGGCCCGCAGCAGCGTCGATTTGCCGGAGCCGGATTCGCCGACCAGGCCGAAGGATTCGCCCGGCTGCACGTCGAGGCTGACGCCTTTCAGTGCGCGAAAACGGTCGAAGATCACTTCCAGCCTGTCGACGGCAATCGCAGAAGTCATGCCGCCCACTCCGGCTTGCGGTCGAGCACCGGCAGCGGGTGGCGGTCGGCACCGATCTTGGGCATGCAATTGAGCAGGCCGCGCGTGTAGGGATGCTGGGCCTGGCCGAGTTCGGACGCCTTGAGCTGCTCGACCACCTTGCCGGCATACATGACGATGACGCGGTCGCAGAAGGACGAGACCAGGCGCAAATCGTGCGAGATGAAGATCAGCCCCATGCCACGCTCACTGACCAGCCGGTCGAGGATGCCGAGCACATCGAGCTGCACGGTGACGTCGAGCGCCGAGGTCGGCTCGTCGGCGATCATCATTTCCGGACCGGCGATCAGCATCATGGCGATCATGGCGCGCTGGCCCATGCCGCCCGAAACTTCATGCGGATGCAAATTGAAGACGCGAGAGGGATCACGGATCTGCACCGCCTCCAGCATGGCCAATGCACGGTCGCGCGCCTCCGCCTTGCCGACCTTTTCATGGGTGCGCAGCGTCTCGACGATCTGGCGACCGATGCTCATCACCGGGTCGAGCGAATATTTCGGATCCTGCAGGATCATGGCGATGCGCTTGCCGCGCAGCTTCCTGCGTTCGCGTGGCGAGACGGTGAGCAAATCGATGCCGTCGAAGGCGAGCTTGTTGGCCGATATCCGCGCCTGCGGTGGCGTCAGGCCCATGATGGCGCGGCCGGTCTGCGATTTTCCCGAGCCGGATTCGCCGACGATGCCGAGCCGTTCGCGGCCGAGCGAAAAGGAAACGCCGCGCACCGCCTCGATCAGCCCGGTGCGGGTCGGGAAGGTGACGCGCAGGTCGTCTACGTTGAGAAGCGTTTTCGTTTCTCCGCTCATTGGTCGCCGCTCATTGGTCGCCACTCCGCGGATCGAGCGCGTCGCGCAGGCCGTCGCCAAGCAGGTTGAAGCCGAGGCTGACGATGAGGATGGCGAAGCCCGGCGCACCGGCCACCCACCACTGGTCGAGCACGAAGCGGCGGCCGGACGCGATCATCGTGCCCCATTCGGGCAGCGGCGGCTGCGCGCCGAGGCCGAGGAAACCGAGCCCGGCGGCGGTCAGGATGATGCCGGCCATGTCGAGCGTCACCCTGACGATCAGGGACGAAATGCAAAGCGGCATGATATGGCGCAGCACGATGCGGAAGGGCGAGGCGCCCATCAGTTGCACCGCCTTGATGTAGTCGGAATTGCGCACCGTCAGCGTCTCTGCCCGCGCGATGCGGGCGTAGGGCGGCCATGAGGTGATGGCGATGGCCAGCACCGCATTCTCGATGCCGGGGCCAAGTGCTGCGACGAAGGCCAGCGCCAGGATCAGCTTGGGAAAGGCGAGGAAGATGTCGGTGATGCGCATCAGGATGGCATCGGTCCAGCCGCCGGCATAGCCGGCCACCGTGCCGACCAGAAGGCCGATGGGTGCGGCGATGATGGCGACCAGGATGACCACGTAAAGCGTCCAGCGCGAGCCGTAGAGGATGCGCGACAGGATATCGCGGCCGAGATCGTCGGTGCCGAACCAGTGCTCGGCGCTCGGCGCCAGCAGGCGCGCGTTCTTCAGGTCGCCGAACGTTGGCGAATAAGGTGCCAGCACGCCTGCAAGGGCGGCAACGACCAGCAGGGCAATGATGATGAGCAGGCCCAGAAACGCCAACCGGTTGGCGGAAAAGCGCCGCCACGCCACATAGGCGCGGCCGAGCCTTGCCTGCATGCGCGAGGCCGGCCGCTCGCTGAGCAGCCAGTCGCGACGGCTCTGGATGGTGTCGACGCTCATGCGGACTTCGTCCTCGGATCGAGCACCCGATACAGCAGGTCGGAGAGAAGGTTGATGGCGATGAACACCGAGCCGATGACGATGGTGCCACCGAGCACCGCATTCATGTCGGCGTTCTGCAGCGAATTGGTGATGTAAAGGCCGATGCCCGGCCATGAGAAGACGGTCTCGGTCAGCACCGAACCTTCCAGCAGTCCGGCATAGGACAGCGCGATCACCGTCACCATCGGCACCGCTGCGTTGCGCAGCGCGTGGCCCCAGATGATGCGGGTTTCCGACAGGCCCTTGGCGCGCGCCGCGACGATATATTCCTGCGACAATTCGTTGAGCATGAACGAGCGCGTCATGCGGCTGATATAGGCGAGCGAGAAATAGCCGAGCAGCGAGGCCGGCAGGATGATGTGGCGGAAGGCGTCGTAAAAAACGTCCCACTGCCCCTGCATCGCAGAGTCGAGGAGATAGAAGCCGGTGATCGGCGTAAAGGTGTATTCGTAGACGACGTCGAGCCTCGCCGGGAAGGCAACCCATTGCAGCTTGGCGTAAAACAGCACCAGCCCAAGCAGCCCCAGCCAGAAGATCGGCACGGAATAACCGATCAGGCCGATGACGCGCACGATCTGGTCGATGAGGCTGCCGCGCCTGACCGCGGCCAGCACACCGAGCGGCACGCCGAACAACGCGCCGATCAGCGTTCCGAGGGTCGCCAGTTCCGTCGTGGCCGGAAGCGCCCGGCGAATGTCGGTCATGACCGGATTGGTGGTCAGCACGGAGACGCCGAAATTGCCGTTCAGCGCATTCTTCACATAGATGTAGAACTGCTCGATCAACGGCAAATCGAGGCCCATCTCGCGGCGCGTGCGCTCAACCACATTGGCCGGCGCCCGGTCGCCGAGCACCGCCAGCACCGGGTCGATTGGAATGACGCGGCCGATGAAGAAGGTGACCGCGAGCAGACCAAGATAGGTCGTGATCGCAATGACCAGGAAACGGCCAAGCGATGATGCAACAGCGACGGCGCGGGCGCTGCCGCGCCCCGCCGCCACTTCTTTTTCAACCGCGCTCATGCGGCGTGTCCGCGAGCACTATTCCTTGGACACCGGTCCGACGAAGTTGGTGTCGAAGCTCGGGCCGAGCGCAAAGCCCTTGAGGTTCTTGCGCAGGCCGGCCACTTCCAGCTGCTGGTGGATGACGACGAAGGGGCTGGTGTCGAGGATTTTCTTCTCGAGATCCTTGTACATGTCGGCGCGCTTGCCGGCATCCTTCTCGAGCAGTGCCGCTTCCGTCTGCTTGGTCAGGTCCGGAATGTCCCAGGCGTTGCGCCAGGCCAGCGTCTTGGTCTTGGCCCCATCCGAATTGTCCGGGTTCGAGGCAAAGGTCTGGGCGTTGGAGTTCGGGTCGAAATAATCCTGGCCCCATTGGCCGATATAGATGTCGTGGTTGCGGGCGCGGTATTTGGTGAGCGTCTGCTTGCCGTCGCCCGGGATGATCTCGAGCTTGATGCCGGCCTGTCCGAGCGTCTGCTGGATCGATTCCGCCATCCCGGTCGTCGGCTGGCCGGTGCGTACGTCCATGGTTACGCTGAAGCCGTCGGGCAGACCGGCCTTGGCCAGCAATTCCTTGGCCTTGGCGACATCGAGCTTGAACGGATTCTCATCCAATTCGCCGAGCACGCCCTTGGGCAGGAAGGTCTGATGGATTTCGCCGATGCCCTTGAGGATGGTGGAGCTCAAGGCATCATAGTCGACCAGATACTTGAACGCCTGGCGCACCTCCGGCTTGGCGAGGTTCGCGTTCTTCTGGTTGAGGCTGATGTAATAGACCGTGCCCTTGGGCGCGCTGGTGGTGGTGAGGTCGGCGTTCTTGGCGATGGCGTCGAGGTCGTTCGGTTCGAGATTGCGGGCAACGTCGATGTCGCCAGCCTCGAGCGCCAGGCGCTGGCCCGAGCTTTCCTTCATGTTGCGATAAATGACGCGGGCAAGCTTGGCTTTTTCGCCGTAGTAATTGTCGTTGCGCTCGAGAACGACGGCTTCGTTGGCCCGCCATTCGCGCAGCTTGAAGACGCCGGAGCCGGCATAGCCGGTCTTCAGCCAGGCATTGCCGAAGTCATTGTCCCATTTGTAGTCGGCGCTCGGCGTGACCGAAGCGACATGCTCCTTGACCAGCTTGGCGTCGACCACCGAAGCCACCGTTGCCGACAGGCAGTTCAGCACGAAGCTCGGCGCATAGGCCTTGTCGACGGTGAACTGGAAGGTGCCGTCGTCGACAGCCTTGGCCTTTTCGGTGACGTTGTCACCGCTGATGCCAAACTGGCCGATGATGAAGGCCGGGCTCTTGTCGAGCTTGATGACGCGCTCGAACGACCAGGCGACATCGGACGCCGTGATCGGATTGCCGGAAGCGAATTTCAGGCCGGGCTTGAGCTTGAACGTGTAGGTCAGGCCGTCATCGGAGACGGTCCAGCTTTCGGCAAGGTCGCCCTTGACCTTGGAGGTGTCGCTGAGGTCGAGACGGACAAGCAGATCATAGGTGTTGCCGGTGACCTCGGCGGTCGACAGCTCGAACGCCTCGCCCGGATCCATGGAGATGATGTCGTCGATCGCGAAACCTTCGACCAGCGTGTCGGCGGGCGTGACCGCACCGGCGGGCGCGCCGGCCAGAAGCAGCGCCGACATGGCGGCACCCGCGAGCAGGAAGCGAGAGCGTAGAGCAAACTTTTCCATCATCATTGTGATTGTTCCCTGTTTTGTTGTTTGTTGACCTGAGTTCCCGGCTCAGGGTTGCGGAATTTTTTCGGGGCCTGGAGACGGCCCCTCTGCCCACTTACCGTCGTGGTTTTTGTCCAGTTGGTCAACACCATACCCGGCGGCCCCGTGGCGGGCAACGAGCATTTATACGACGGCTCATTGGGCCAGAAAGGCCGGTGGGGTGTCGACGCATAGGCCAGCCAATCGAGGCTGCCGATCGAGAAAAATCTGCTAATTTCGGAGCTATTTCAGCACTGCGACCAGATCGGCGTCAGGAAAGCAGGTGGCGGCGCGGCCGTTCTTGGCTTGCCATATGCCGATCGAGCGGCGGGTCTTGAAGCCGGGCAGGCCATCGGCGCTGCCGACATCATAGCCCTTGGCCTCCAGCGCCCGCTGCAGGGCGGCGATGTCCGAACGGTGCAGCCCGCCGATCGCGCCCCAGCTGCCGGCGAAGTTCTGATCGCCATGGGCGATGCGATCGGCGCCATGGCCGATGAACAGCGCGTACAGGTCGCTGGTGTTGTATTGCTTCAGCACGTAGAAATTGGGCGTGGCGACAAAGGCCGGGCCGCTGCGCCCTGCCGGCATCAGCAGAAAGCCTTCGGCCTTCAGCTCACTCACTGGAAACGGTTTGCCGCCGACGCGCTTGATGCCCATATCAGCCCATTGCGAGATTTTCTTGCCCTGGTCCGGGCCTTCCAGCGAACAGGAAACGCTTTCCGGCACCGTCACCTCGAATCCCCAGCCACGACCCTTTACCCAGCCATAGTGGACGAGATAATTGGCGATCGAGGCCAACACGTCGGGCGTCGAGTTCCAGATGTCGACGCGGCCGTCGCCGTCGAAATCGACGGCATGTTTCAGGAACGAGGTCGGCATGAATTGCGGCTGGCCGAGCGCGCCGGCCCAGGACGATTTCATCGCGCCGACCGGAGCCAGCCCGCGCTCGACGATCTCGAGTGCGGCAAGCAGTTCGGTGCGGAAGAAGTCCTTCCTGGTCGACATGAATGCCTTGGTGCCCAGCACTTCGAAGGCGTCATAAGGCATCTTCGCCGCGCCGAATCCGGTCTCGCGGCCCCAGATCGCCAGCAGCACTTCGCCCGGCACGCCATAGCGCTTTTCGATGGCCGCAAGTGTCCTGGCATTGGCGGCTTCGCGCGCGCGCGCGCCCGCCGTCACCGCGCGAACCGTCTTCTCGGCGAAATAGGCGCCGGGTGAGCCGAATTCGGCCTGGTGCTGCTTCTGGGGCGTGGCCGCCTTCTCGCCCGGCTTGACCAGGTCCGGCAGCTTCAGATTGGGCTTGATGCCGTCGAAGGCGGCATCAAAGGTGGTTTTGGAAATGCCTTTCGCCTTGGCCTGCGGCCAGAGGTCGTTCTGCAGCCAGGCGCGGAACTGGTCGTCGATCTTTGCGGCGGAGGCGGGGGTGGAAAAGACCGAGAGAAGAACTGCAAAAAAGGAAAACAGAGCCAATCTGAGAGGTTTGCGTTCCTTCGCACCCCCCTCTGTCCTGCCGAGGGGGGTGCTTGGCACCAGCCTTGGTGGACACGCAAAAATCATGCTCCGCATCCTCTGCCGCAACTTTGTCAAAACGCCGTCCGCGAACGCAGCGCCGCGGCCAGCGTGCCCTCGTCGAGATAGTCGAGTTCGCCGCCGACCGGCACGCCATGCGCAAGGCGCGTCACCTTGATGTCGAAGCCGGACAACTGGTCGGTGAGGTAATGCGCGGTCGTCTGGCCCTCGACCGTCGCATTGACGGCGAGGATGATCTCCTTGACCTCGCCGCCGGCGACGCGATCAACCAGCGAGCGCATGTTGAGCTGCTCGGGGCCGATGCCGTCGAGCGGCGACAGCGTGCCGCCGAGCACGTGGTAGCGCACATTCATCGCCGCCGCGCGCTCCAGCGCCCACAGGTCGGAGACGTCCTCGACGACGATGATGGTGCCGGCATCACGGCGCGGATCGGTGCAGATCATGCAAGGGTCCGATGTATCGACATTGCCGCAGGTCGAGCAGATGCGCACCTTGTCGGCCGCCTCGGCCATGGCGGCGGCAAGGGGCGACAAAAGCTGCTCTTTCTTCTTGATCAGATGAAGGGCGGCACGCCTGGCCGAACGGGGTCCCAGCCCCGGCACCTTGGCCAGGAGCTGGATCAGACGTTCGATCTCGGGACCGGCGATTCGCTTCGACATCGCTCTGATCTAGAGCAATTCCAGGAAAAGTGCGAAGCGGTTTTCCGTCCGGAATTGCGTCAAAACGAAAAGCTGGAGCGGTTCACCGTTTCCGCGAAACGGTGAACCGCTCCAGGATTTTTCAGAGCGCTTTGGAACATCTGCATCCGCATGACCGCCATATTGGGCCTTGGCGGACCGCGGGGCGCAGATCAGTTGGTCTCGAGCGGCCGGCCCTGGCTGACAATCATCGCGCCAATGGCGTCTGTGTTCTCAGGCGTCGACTGGAACCCCATCGACGCCTCTTGCGGCGCGTCTTGAACCGACGAGATGACCCTTGTGTTCAAGCTTCCGCCAAAACGCGCGGCATCCGGCTCTTCCATCGGCTCCTGCATCGCCACCACCGTCGGCTCTTGCGAGACACGCGCGGATTTCGCGGCCGGCGCGGCGGCGGCGGTCACATAGGTCTGCTGGGCGGGAGCGGATCGAACGGTTGCCGTCCTGGCTGGACGCACCGGCTCGGCGGACGCGACCATCGTCACCGGCGCGGCTGACTTGTCGGGCGCCGCCGAGGCAATAGCGACCTGCGGCTCATCCGGCAGCGGCTGCCAGTTGCGGCCGCGCTTCTCGTAGAAGGCATTGCCGCCGGCAACCATGGTGTAGTGCATGTTCTTGTAGGGGAAGCGGAGGCCGGCTGTGTGGAAGAACATGGTGTTCTTGAGCTTGGACTTGCGCTCGCCCTTCAGCACCGCGTCGGCGGCTTCCTCGACATCGGGCATTGCGCGTGAATTCATCGGCCTTGTCATGACACCAGGCGCGAACTGCCCGGGCTCGCCCACCACTTGGCAGATGGTGCTGCCATGATTGCCGGAGCGCAGCCGGTTCATCACCACCGTGCCGACCGCGATCATGCCGTCGCGGCTCGAGCGGTTGGACTCGAAGAACATCGCCCGTTCCAGGCATTCCTTGTCCTTCGGCGTGTGGCTGTAGGCCCCTGAACTCAGGAAACCTGGCGTGATGGCGTCGGTCAGGCTGGCGACGGACATGCCGTGTGAAGTGGTCTGGCTGCAGGCAGCCAAAAACAGGGGTGAAATGACGGCGCCGAGCAACAGCGGCGTCTTCCATCGCGTGGAAATCAACAGGTAACCCTCTCACTTCGTGCCCGCCCCCAGGCTGCGGCAAGAATGAGACACTTTCGGGCAAAATGATGGCCAAAACGTTATTAACAACGTACTGTTGCCAAATTGGCACAATTTCGTGGCTTTCCAGATAGATCGAGCCGTCATTTCACAAAAGCGATGACCGCTCTCTCTTTGTTTCGCCGCAATTGCCCCAAGGGAAAGCACCACGCGATTTTTCCTGAAGCGATCTACCGCCCGGCCGCTATCGCGGCCGGCTGGCCAGGCTCAAGCTCCTCGACCTTCTCCGAAAACAGGCCGCGCCGGAGGAACAGCGTCCGCGCCTCCCTGGCCGTCGGCGCGATCTTTCCCGGCCAGTCGCTGTCTATGAACTCAGCCTTGGTGAAGTCCGGATTTGTCTCGCTTGCCGCCTCGAGGAATTCGGCGATCTCCAGCACGATCGCGCGCTCGTCCTTCGAAAGCGCGGATGTGCCGGCTTCGATCGATGGGCGATGGAGGAAATCCTCGAACAGATAGAAATAACCCTTGATGCCGACGAGATCGACGCCGTCGTCACAATCGGCCAGGATTTCCAGGATCTCGTAGATCCTGTTGCGGATACGCTGCTCGATCAGTCTTTCGGACGGCTCTTCGGCCATGGCCGCACCGAAGGCTAGAAGGGCAGTTTCATTCCCGGCGGGATCGGCAGGCCCGCGGTCAGCGCCTTGGTCTTTTCCTGCATGATCTGCTCGACCTTGGTCTTGGCGTCGTTGTGAGCGGCCAGCACCAGGTCTTCCAGGATCTCGACATCGTCTTCCTTGAACAGAGACGGATCGATCTTCAACGACTTCATCTCGAATTTTCCGGTCAGCGTCACATTGACCAGGCCGCCGCCGGCCTGGCCGGACGCTTCCAGCGTGGCGATCTCGTCCTGCATGGCCTGGAACTTGGCCTGCATTTCCTTCGCCTTGCCCATCAGGCCGAGAAGATCTTTCATGGTCGGGTCCTTTGCGGATTCGTGGCTGGATCAGGGTTCATCGTCGTCAGCCGGCGGCTCGACCGGCACTTCGGCCTCTGCCGTTTCGGCTTCCGGCGCGTCCGGAATGCGCACGTCGATGATCTTGGCACCGGGAAAGCGCGCCAGGATGGCGGCCACTGTCGGGTCGCTCTTGGCATCGAGAAAAGCCGTCTCGCGTTTGGCCGATTCCATTTCGGCGAGCGTCTGGCCGCCCTCTTCCTTCGACAGCGAGACAAGCCAGCTGCGACCGGTCCAGGCGCGCAATTTCGTCGTCAGGTCGTTGAGCAGCATCTTGGGCGCATCGCTGGTCAGGCCAACGTCGATGCGGCCGGGCTCGATGCGTACAAACCGGATGCAGCTTTTGACCAGCACCTTGAAGGCGATGTCGCGCTGCGCGTCTGCCAGGGCAATGATGTCGGCCAGCGATTTCAGCGGCGCCGATTGCGCCTCCGTGACCGGCTCCGGCGGAGCGACGTAGGGAACGGGCGCAGGCGAGGCTTCGACCAGCCGCATGGTCTGCGCGCCGCCCGGGCCAGACGGCATGCGCGTCTGCGCCACCGCGCTGGCGCCGTTGCCTCCCCCTGCAGGCGCCCCATTTGGGCGCAGCGCGCCATTCTGCGCCGGCGCGGCGCCTTCAAGCGATCTCAACGCCTCGTCCAGCGTCGGCAGGTCGGCGGCATGCGCCAGCCGGATCAGCACCATTTCGGCGGCACTGACCGGCCGGTTGGAGGACTGCACCTCTGGAATGCCCTTGAGCAGCATCTGCCACGTCCGCGACAGCACCCTGACCGACAGCGTCCTGGCGAAATCGGCGCCGCGCTGCCGCTCGTCCTCGGATAGCGAGGCATCCTCGATGGCCGTCGGCACGAAACGCAGCCGGGTGACGAGGTGGTTGAATTCGGCAAGGTCGGTCAGCACGGCGGCCGGATCGGCGCCGGTATCGTATTGCGCACGGAATTCGCCAAGGGCTGCCGCGATATCGCCTTTCATCACATGTTCGAACAGGTCGACGATGCGGGCGCGGTCGGCAAGCCCCAGCATCGCCCGAACGGCATCGGCGCCGACAGAGCCGGCGCCATGGGCGATCGCCTGGTCGAGGATGGAGAGCGAATCACGAGCCGAGCCCTCGGCGGCGCGCGCGATCATCGCCAGCGCATCGTCGTCGACCGAAATGCCTTCCTTGGCCGAGATCGAAGCGAGATGCCCGACCAGCGCGCCGGCGTCGATGCGCCTCAGGTCGAAGCGCTGGCAGCGCGACAGGACGGTGATCGGGACCTTGCGGATCTCGGTGGTGGCAAAGATGAATTTGACGTGCGGCGGCGGCTCTTCCAGCGTCTTCAGAAGGCCGTTGAAGGCCTGCGTCGACAGCATGTGCACTTCGTCGATGATGTAGACCTTGTAGCGGGCCGAGACCGGCGCGTAGCGCACGCGCTCGATGATATCCCTGATGTCGTCGATGCCGGTGTGCGAGGCGGCGTCCATCTCGATGACGTCGACATGGCGGCCTTCCATGATCGCCTGGCAATGTTCGCCGAGGACGGCAAGGTCGACCGACGGCTGGTCGATATCAGCGGTTTTATAGTTCAGGGCGCGCGCGAGGATGCGCGCCGTCGTGGTCTTGCCGACGCCGCGCACGCCGGTCAGCATCCAGGCCTGGGCGATACGGCCGGTGGCAAAGGCGTTGGTGAGGGTGCGCACCATCGGCTCCTGGCCGACCAGCTCGGAGAAGTTCGAAGGACGGTACTTGCGTGCCAGCACGCGATAGGCGGCGGCCTTGCCTATCTCCAGGCTTTTTGGTCCCGAATTTCCGGCTTCGCTCATACGCCCGTAAAGCTCCAAATGGCCGCGCCCGAAGGCGGCCGATTCCTGCGCATAGTCTCGCCCGCGCTGCAATGCGTCGTCAATGTCGCGAGAGGGGCCGATGAGGTGGGAGGCTGGAACAATGACCCGTTCCGGGCTCGTTAGGGCTGCTTCCTTCCGGACCTGACCCGGTTGGCGAGTGGATCGTCCACCACCAACCTCCCGCTTTCCATATCGGCAATTGCGCGACGAAATGCAAGTGCGCCGCAGAAATCGCAAAAATATGGAATTGGCGCACCAAAGCGTGAGGGGCGCAATGATTCGCTTGCAGCCCCCCTGCCGCCGCTCTAGCGTTCCTGCGTTTGAGGAAAACAAGAAAAGCAAGGGAAACGCCGATGCTGCCGGGCCTGAAGGCCGGATTCACGCTGGACGCACGGCTGGAGGCGGACAGCGAGCAGTTGATGTGGCTTGGGCTGTGCGAGCTGCGGGTGATGAACGACCGCCGCTGGCCCTGGTTGCTGCTGGTGCCGCAGCGCCCCGGCGCGGAGGAAATCCACGACATGACGCCGCTCGACCAGGCGATGCTGACCTTCGAGACCAATATGGTGGCGCAGGCGCTGAAGAAAGCGACCGGCTGCACCAAGATCAACACCGGCGCGCTCGGCAACATCGTGCGCCAGTTGCACATCCATGTCATCGCGCGTTCGGAAGGCGATCCCGGCTGGCCAGGTCCTGTGTGGGGACATGGCCTGCGAGAGCCCTATCAGCGTTCCGACTTGCGACGGTTTGCCGAAACGATCAAGGCGGCGCTATAAGCGTTCCCCGTGTCCATCCCTCAACATATTCCAGAGTCCCCATGAGCTTCCGCCTGTTTGACGCGCCTTTGCGCGAGCCGAGCCAGTTCGTCGGCTTCGCCGGCAACACGATCGACCGGCAGTCCGAGAACCGCGCCGACGATTCGGTCGACAAAGCGCTGGCCGATCCGGCGACGCGGCTGCTTCTGATGCATGGCGGCCGGCTCTATCTGAAGCTCGGCGATGGCGGCGCTCTCGATCCCTGGTTCGGTGCGACCGAGAGCGAGCCCTTCAAGGTTTCCCTGGCGCAAGGCATCCTGCTCGGCTTTTCCGAACGAGGACCGGTGCTGGCCGTGCCCGCCGGCGTCGAACCCGAACAGCTTCCGGAAACAGTCAAGGCCATCGACTACCGCTCGGTCTACATGCAAGGGCTGATCGACGAGGCGGCGGCCGGCGCGATGGCGCAAGGGGCGGCTTTGCTCGCCTGGCATGCCAGCCATCGCTTCTGCAGCAAATGCGGCACGGAATCGCAGATGCGGGCCGGCGGCTACAAGCGGCATTGCCCGAATTGCGGCACCGAGCATTTTCCGCGCACCGACCCGGTGGCGATCATGCTGACGGCGACGCGGGAGAAGTGCCTGCTCGGACGCGGTCGGCATTTCGCGCCGGGCATGTATTCGGCCCTCGCCGGCTTCATCGAGCCGGGCGAGACGATCGAGGCGGCGGTGCGCCGCGAGACGCTGGAGGAGGCCGGCATCCGGCTTGGCCGCGTCGTCTACCACGCCAGCCAGCCCTGGCCGTTCCCCTATTCGCTGATGATCGGCTGCTTCGGCGAGCCGCTCAATGACGATATCCAGGCCGACCTCAACGAGCTTGAGGACTGCCGCTGGTTTTTTCGCGACGAGGTGCGCCGGATGCTGGAAAGGACGCACCAGGACAATCTGATCACGCCGCCGAAAGGCGCCATTGCGCATCACCTCATCCGCGCCTGGGTCGATTCAGAATGATGGCAGCGAACACCTAAAGACATTGCAGGAGCAGGACATGATCCGTCACACCGTCGTTTTCACGCTGAAGCATCCGCCGCATTCGCTGGAGGAAAAGCGGTTCCTGGTCGACGCCAAGAGGATCCTCACCGCGATCAGGGGCGTCACGCATTTCGAGCAATTGCGGCAGATCAGCCCCAAGAACGACTATCGTTTCGGCTTCTCGATGGAGTTCGCCGACCAGGCCGCCTACACCAGGTACAACGACCATCCAGACCATGTCGCCTTCGTGCGCGACCGCTGGGTGCCGGAGGTCGAGACCTTCATGGAGATCGACTATGTGCCGCTGGGCGCGGTGATCTAGTCCGCAACCTTCCACTGCTCACGCGACTCGCTGGCCGGATAGACGCCGAGAATGCGCACTTCGCGCGAGAAGAAACGAAGCTCGTCCAGCGCCAGCTTGACCAGCGGGTCGTCGGGGTGGCCCTCGATGTCGGCGTAAAACAGCGTCGCCGTGAAAGCGCCCAGCTGGTAGCTCTCCAGCTTGGTCATGTTGATGCCGTTGGTGGCGAAGCCGCCCATGGCCTTGTAGAGCGCGGCCGGCACGTTGCGGACGCGGAAGATGAAGGTCGTCATCATCTTGACGTCGGGCGAAGGACGCTCGGCCCATTGCTTGTTCTTGGTCAGGACGACAAAGCGGGTGACGTTTGAGTCGGTGTCCTCGACGTTTTGCTCGATGATATCGAGCCCGTAGAGGGTCGCGGCCAGGGCCGGCGACAGCGCCGCCATGCTGCGGTCCTTGACCTCGGAGACCATTTTGGCGGCGCCGGCCGTGTCGCCGGCGACGATCGCCTTCCAACCGTTCTTGCGAACGTATTTGCGGCACTGGCCAAGCGCATGGATGTGGCTGTGCACCGTCTTGATCTCGTCGCGCTTGACGCCTGGCAGCACCATCAGCTGGAAATGGATCGGCAGGAAATATTCGCCGACGATGTGCAGCTTCGATTCCGGCAGGAGATGATGGATATCGGCGACGCGCCCGGCAATGGTGTTCTCGATCGGGATCATGGCGAGGTCGGCCTTGTTGGTCTCGACCGCGTTGAAGGCATCCTCGAAGGTCGGGCAGGGCAACGGCTCCATCGAAGGGAACATGTTGCGGCTGGCGGTGTCGGAATTGGCGCCCGGTTCGCCCTGGAAGGATATTCTGTTGGTCTTTTCAGGCATGCCGATATCTCAGGTTGAAAGGATTGTTCTGGCGCGTTCGAGGTCTTCAGGCGTGTCGACGCCGAGCGGCAGCGACTGGACGATCTCGGCGTCGATGCGCATGCCGGCTTCCAGCGCCCGCAACTGTTCCAGCCGCTCGCGCCGTTCGAGCGGCGACGGCTTGAGCGCGACGAAACGCTCGAGTGCTTCGCGGCGATAGGCGTAGAGGCCGACATGATGGTAGAGCGGCCCCTCGCCCCAAGGCGCTGTGGCACGGGTGAAATAGAGCGCCCTCAGCCTGCTGCCGGAAAGCGGCGAGCCGACGATCTTGACGACATTGGGATTGGTCTTTTCCTCATCGCGGACGATCTCGACGCCGAGCGTGGCGATGTCCACCGCACTGTCCTCGAAAGGCCTGAGCGACGCGGCGATGATCCGGGGATCGATGGTCGGCAGGTCGCCCTGCACATTGACGATGGTTTCGACCTTGCGCCCGGGGTCGAGAGCGACCAGCGCCTCGTGGATGCGGTCGGAGCCGGATTCGTGATCCATACGCGTCATCACGGCCTCGAAACCGTGCGCGCGCACCGCTTGCGCCACGCCTTGCGTGTCGGTCGCCACCACCACCCGGCCAAGGCCGGCTTCGGCGGCGCGGCGGGCGACATGGACGATCATCGGGGCGCCGGCGATGTCGGCCAGCGGCTTGCCCGGCAGGCGGGTCGAAGCCATGCGGGCCGGGATCAGGATCAGCGTGGACATTTCGGGTGCAAGGCGTCTCGAAAGAGGACAGGGAAAGTGGCAAAAGGTCTCACTGGAAGCGCCCTTATAGGTGTTGCAACGCCGCAGCAAAAGACCTAGTTTCCGCCCGATTTGACCGCCCTGGCAGGACGGTCACGATACCGACGGACGGAGTGGACGGTTCTGTCCGCCGGAAAAGGGAGCAAGGGGCGTATGGATTCCAACGAAGTCAACAAACTGCTCGCCGGATTGCTCGGAACCGTTTTCGTCGTCTTCTCGGTCGGCATTGTGTCCGATGCGCTGTTTGCGTCGCCGGCGCCGGAAAAGCCTGGTTTCGCCATCGAGGCCGCCGAGCCCGCCGAAGGCGGTCCGGCCGCGCCCGCCGCCGCGGCCAAGCCGATCGCCGATCTGCTGGCGACCGCCAATGTCGAGCAGGGTGCTGCCGTCTTCAAGAAGTGCCAGGCCTGCCATTCCGGCGAAAAGGGCGGCCCCAACAAGGTCGGCCCGGACCTGTGGGACCTCGTCGACCGTCCGGTCGCCGAGCATGAAGGCTTTGCCTATTCGGCCGGCATGAAGGAATTCTCCAAGGGCGGCACCGAGAAGTGGACCTACGACAACATCAACCACTTCATCACCTCGCCGAAGAAATTCGTGAAGGGCACCGCCATGGGCTTCGCCGGCCTGCCCAAGGACGAGGACCGCGCCAACGTCATCGCCTATCTGCGCACGCTGTCCGACAATCCCAAGCCGCTGCCGGCACCCGGTGCCGCCGCCGATGCAGGCGCCAAGCCTGCCGATGCAGCCGCTCCGGCAAAGCCGGCTGAGGGTGCCGCGCCGGCCGCTCCCGCCGCCCCGGCTCCGGCCGCACCGGCACCGGCGCCTGCCCAATAATTTCGATATCATCTCGACGACCTTGAAAAAGCCGGGTTCAGCCCGGCTTTTTTATTGGGAAAACCGCATAGGCGGCGACAAAGCCGCGCATGACGGTTTTCACGAGCGCCAAATCATCTAGATTGCCCATGAACGGGCATCGCGAAGAGGATAGTGCATGACGGTTGGCCGAACGCTTCTCAAGTCGTTGCTGGCGGCAGCCCTTCTGGCGGCGGGATTGCAGGCTGCCCGCGCCGACGAATGGCGCACCACCTCATCGCTGATCGGCGAGTCCAAATACGGCGCCAATTTCCAGCACTACGATTACGTCAATCCGAACGCGCCCAAGGGCGGCACGCTGAACTCGGTGGAACTCGGCACCTTCGACAGCTTCAATCCTTTCATCGCACGCGGCACCCCTGCCGCAGGATTGAACTATCAGGGTGGGCTCCTCTACCAGTCGCTGATGGCGAAATCCCTTGACGAGGGCAGCGTCAACCATCCCGAGATAGCAGACGCCTACAAGTACCCAGCCGATTTTTCATCCGCAACTTATCGGCTCGACCCGCGTGCCAGATGGCATGATGGCCAACCGATCACCGTGGATGACGTGATTTGGTCATTTAACTTTCTCAAAAAGGAAAGTCCGCAGTTCAACCGCTATTTCGCCAACGTCACCGAGGCGGTCGCCGTTTCAGATCGGGAAGTCGAGTTCCGTTTTGATCAGAAGGGTAATCGCGAGTTACCGCTGATCATGGCGGATGTGGTGGTGCTGCCGAAGCACTGGTGGGAAGGCACCGATGCCAACGGCAAGAAGCGCGACATCACCCAGCCAAGCCTTGAAATCCCGCTCGGCTCTGGACCCTACAAGATCGAGAGCTTCAAACCTGGTTCGGAAGTCGTCTGGCGACGCGTTCCGGACTTCTGGGCCGCCGATCTGGCCATCAATGTCGGGCGCAACAACTACGACACCAGACGCTACACCTACATTCTCGATGACAACGCCGCGTGGCAAGCCTTCACCAAAGGCGGATATGAGGACATCCAGGCTGAAAACAGTGCGCGATTATGGATGACGCGCTACAATTTTCCGGCTCTCAAAGCCGGCGATGTCATCAAGCGGGAGTTCAAGGCGACATCACTCGCCTCGATGCAAGGTTTCATGCTGAACACGCGACGGACAAAGTTCCAGGATCGGCGCGTGCGCGAGGCGCTCGGTTACGCCTTCGACTTCGAAACCTTGAACCGCACCCAATCCTTCGGCCTCAACACCCGCTCCAACAGCTATTTCATGGGCAGCGAACTTGCTTCGAGCGGACTGCCGCGGGGCAAAGAATTGGAGATCCTCAATCAATACAAGGGCAAGCTCCCGCCAGAACTGTTTACCCAGGAGTTCAAGCTTCCGGTCTTCGATAGCCCGAAGGCCGAGCGGTCGTACCTGCGCGAAGCGATCGATCTGTTTGCGGCGGCGGGTTGGAAAATCCAGAATGGCCGTATGACCAATGAGAAAAGCGGGGAGCCTTTTACCGTCGAGATTCTGGGCTTCGACCAGGGCGCCGAACAAACGGTCAATCCATTTGTAAATATGCTGGGAAAGATCGGCATCTCGGCTTCGTTCAGGATAGTCGATACCAGCCAGTACATCGCTCGCGTCAACAATTTCGACTACGACGTCATAACCTCTCGGCTGCCGCAGTCGGACTCGCCGGGCAATGAACAACGCGAGTACTGGAGTTCGAAGGCAGCCGATACACCGGGCTCACGAAATTACGCGGGGATCAAGGACCCAGTGGTCGACGCACTGGTTGAACGCGTTATCTTCGCGACGGATCGCGACGACCTGCTCGCCGCCACTCATGCGCTCGACCGGGTTCTGTTGTGGAATTTCTATTGCGTCCCGCAATTCACCCGATCAGTAACCTGGCTGGCCTACTGGAACAAATTCGGCATCCCGGAAAAACAGCCGACTTACTTGGGTCCCGACATCGATTCCTGGTGGATCGACCCGGACAAGGAGAAGGCGCTGGCGGCCAAATACAAGGGCGGCAATTGATGGCGGCCCTGCCCCGCCGCGACTTTCTCGCCCTGGGCAGTGCCGCGGCAGCCGCTGCCCTGTTGCCCGGCCGGGCCTTCGCCGACATTGCGACTGGCATCAAGCTGCATGGCCTGTCGGCCTTCGGCGACCTCAAATACAAGCCCGATTTCGCGCATTTCGACTACGTCAATCCGGACGCGCCCAAGGGCGGCCAGATGAATTTCGCGCCGCCGAACGCAACCCTCAATCAGAGCTTCCTGACCTTCAACACGTTGAATTTCCTGGTGTTGAAGGGGGAGGCGCCGCCGCGCGCCGAACTCTGTTTCGATTCGCTGATGACAAGCGCGCTCGATGAGCCGGATGCAGTCTATGGCCTGCTTGCCGAAACCGTTACCCTGTCGCCAGACCGCAACGGTTTCCGCTTCGTGCTGCGACCGCAAGCGCGTTTCCACGACGGCTCGCCGCTGACCGCGCAAGACGTTGTCTTTGCGCTGAAGCTCTATAAGGACAAGGGCCATCCGAACCTTTCCCAGGCGTTGCGGTACATGACCGACGTGGTTGCGGTCGATCCCACCACCGTCGATCTCACCCTCAACGGCAAGCAGTCGGCGCAAAACGTCCTTGCGATCGTGGGGATGCCGATCGTCTCCAAGGCATTTTATACGGCCAATGATTTCGATGCTTCGACCATGACGCCGCCGCTTGGCTCGGGTCCCTACAAGATTGGACGCGTGGCGGCCGGACAGACGGTCGAATATGACCGCGTCGCCGACTATTGGGGCCGCGATCTCCCGGTGAACCGCGGCCTCTACAATTTCGACCGCATCCGCATCGACTTCTATCTTGACCGGCAGGCGGCATTCGAGGCCTTCAAGAAAGGCGACACGCATTTTCGCGAGGAATTCACCTCACGGGTATGGGCGACCGGATACGACTTTCCGGCGCTGAAGGACGGCAAGGTCCTCAAACGGGAATTTCCCGGCGAGAAGACGCCAGACATGCAGAGCGTCGCGCTGAACCAGCGTCGTCCGCAATTCCGCGATGAGCGGGTGCGGCGGGCGATCGCCAGATGCTTCGATTTCGAATGGATGAAGCGGGCCTTGTTTTACGGCTCCTACGAGCGCTCTCAATCGAACTTCGAACGATCGGATTACAAGGCCGAAGGCCTGCCCTCGCCTGACGAATTGGCCCTGCTGGAGCCATTCCGGGCCGAGTTGCCGCCAGAGGTTTTCGGTGAAGCGGTAACACAGCCCCTGTCCGACGGTTCGGGCCATGACCGCAAGCTGCTGGGCGAGGCTTCGAGATTGCTTGCGCAAGCCGGCTGGAAGCGCGACGGCAGTTTCGTCGTCAATGACAAGGGTGAGCGGCTGCGGGTCGAAATGCTGGCGGAGGACGATGGCATCGTTCGTATCTACACCCCGTGGTCGGAGAATATGAAGGCGATCGGGATCGACGCATCGATCCGGCAAATCGATTCGGCGCAGTATGAGCAGCGGCACAGCAATTACGACTTCGATCTTGCCTTGCTGCATTGGTCGATCGGGGCGACGCCGACTGACGACAGCCTGCAGATGCTCTATGATTCCCGCATGGCGAAAATCCCGGGGCAGCGCAACTATCCCGGCACCGAAAGCAAGGCCATCGACGCCCTGATCGCGGCAGCAGCCAAGGCGAAAGACCGTATAGAACTCGTCACGGCGCTCAGAGCGCTCGACCGGGTCTTGCGCGCGCGGCTGGACTGGATTCCAACATACTATCTGGCGAATCACCGCGTCGCCTATTGGGACATGTTCGGCTTTGTCGAACAGAAGCCTGATTTCGGCTTTCCGGTCGAGACGCTGTGGTGGTTCGATAAGGGCAAGGCGGCAAGAATTGGCAAAGGCTGAGATGTTCGCTCAACGAGGGCAGAAGGCCTGATGGGCGCCTATATCCTGCGCCGCATCCTTTTGATGATCCCGACGCTGTTCGGCATCATGGCGATATCCTTCGCCGTCATCCAGTTCGCCCCCGGCGGTCCGGTCGAACAGGTCATCGCCCGGCTGACCAATCAGGGCGGCAGCGACCGCCTCGGCGGTGGTGGCGGCGACGCGGGTGCCGGCGGCAATTTCGATGCCGCCGGTGACGTCAGCTCGAAATATCGCGGTGCGCAGGGGCTCGATCCGGAATTCATCAAGAAGCTGGAAAAGCAGTTCGGCTTCGACAAGCCGCCGCTCGAGCGCTTCGGCATGATGCTGTGGAACTATGCCCGCTTCGATTTCGGCGACAGCTATTTCCGCGACATTTCGGTGCTCGACCTGATCCTGGAAAAAATGCCGGTGTCGATCTCGATCGGGCTGTGGATCACGCTGTTGTCCTACCTGATCTCGATCCCGCTCGGCATCCGCAAGGCGGTCAAGGACGGCACTCCCTTCGACGTCTGGACCAGCGGCGTCGTCATTGTCGGCTATGCCATTCCGGGCTTCCTGTTCGGCATCATGCTGATGGTGCTGTTTGCCGGCGGGTCTTTCTGGGACTGGTTTCCGTTGCGCGGCCTCACCTCGGACAATTGGGATCAATTGTCGTGGTGGGGAAAGATCGTCGACTATTTCTGGCACATGACATTGCCGCTGACCGCGCTGGTGCTGTCGGCCTTCGCCACCACGACGCTGCTGACCAAGAACTCGTTCCTCGAAGAAATCCGCAAACAGTATGTGGTGACGGCGCGGGCCAAGGGTCTGTCGGAACGGCAGGTGCTCTACGGCCACGTCTTCCGCAACGCCATGCTGATCGTCATCGCCGGTTTTCCCGGCGCCTTCATCTCGGCCTTCTTCACCGGCTCGCTGCTGATCGAGAACATCTTCTCCCTCGATGGCCTCGGTCTGCTCGGCTTCCGGTCGGTGGTCGAGCGCGACTATCCGGTGGTGTTCGCCAATCTCTACATCTTCTCGCTGCTGGGGCTGTTCGTCGGGCTCTTGTCCGACCTGCTCTACACCTGGGTCGATCCGCGCATCGATTTCGAGCGGAGAGACGTCTGATGTCGGAGGCTACAGTCCCCGTCAACGCGGCACCCGCGCGGATCAAGCGGCCGTTTCTGTCGCCGCTCAACAAGCGCCGCCTGCAGAACTTCAAAGCCAACCGCCGCGGCTACTGGTCGCTGTGGATCTTCCTCGTCCTGTTCGTGCTGTCGCTGTTTTCCGAGTTCATCGCCAACGACAAGCCGATCATCGCTTCCTACAAGGGCGAAATCCTGTTTCCGGTGCTGGTCGCCTACCCCGAGGAAAAATTCGGCGGCTTCTATGCCGTCACCGATTATCGCGATCCGGTCATCCAGGACGAGATCAACGCCAATGGCTGGATGATCTGGCCGCCGGTGCGCTACTCCTATCAGACGGTCAACAACGCTATTCCCGAAGCAGCACCGGCCAGGCCGTCGTGGCAGTATGACGCCAAGACACGCTGCAACCAGTATCCGCAGGGTGCTGCCGACCCCGCCTGCATCGTCGGCAACTGGAATTGGTTGGGCACCGACGACCAGGCGCGCGACGTGCTGGCGCGCGTCATCTACGGCTTCCGCATTTCGGTGCTGTTCGGCCTGATCCTGACCGCCGGCTCGGCCTTGATCGGCGTCGCGGCCGGCGCCGTGCAAGGTTATTTCGGCGGCTGGACGGATCTCTTGTTCCAGCGTTTCATCGAGATCTGGTCCGCCATCCCGGTGCTCTATCTCCTGCTCATCGTCGCCGCCATCCTGCCGCCGGGCTTCTTCATCCTGCTCGGCCTGATGCTGCTGTTCTCCTGGGTGGCGCTGGTCGGCGTGGTGCGGGCCGAGTTCCTGCGCGCCCGCAATTTCGAATATGTCAACGCGGCCCGGGCGCTCGGCGTGCCCAACCGCACCATCATGTTCCGGCACCTGCTGCCTAATGCCATGGTGGCGACATTGACCTTCATGCCCTTCCTGCTCTCGGGCTCGATCTCGACGCTGACCTCGCTCGACTATCTCGGCTTTGGCCTGCCGCCCGGCTCCGCCTCGCTCGGCGAATTGCTCAAGCAGGCGCAGCGCAACCTCAATGCGCCGTGGCTCGGCATTTCCGGCTTCGTCGTCATCTCGCTGATGCTGTCCCTGCTGGTCTTCGTCGGCGAGGCGACGCGCGACGCCTTCGATCCGCGCAAGACGTTCAGATGAGCGAAGCCCCCTTGCTCAGCGTACAGGACCTCAGCGTCGCCTTCAGCCAGGGCGGCGGCCAGTCGACGGCTGTCGACCACATCTCGTTCGACATCGCCAAGGGCGAGACGGTGGCGCTGGTCGGCGAATCCGGCTCCGGCAAATCGGTCTCGGCGCTTTCGGTGCTGAAGCTTTTGCCCTATCCAAGCGCCAGCCACCCCTCGGGAAAGATCGTGTTCCAGGGCAACGACCTGCTGGCGATGAGCGAGAAGCAGTTGCGGCAGGTGCGCGGCAACAAGATCACCATGATCTTCCAGGAGCCGATGACCTCGCTCAATCCGCTGCACACGATCGAGCATCAAATCGTCGAGATCCTGAAGCTGCACCAAGGCATGGCCGACCGCCCCGCCAAGGAGCGCACCCTGGCCCTGCTCAACGAGGTTGGCATCCGCGATCCGCACAAGCGCCTCGATGCCTATCCACACCAGTTGTCCGGGGGCCAGCGCCAGCGCGTGATGATCGCCATGGCGCTGGCCAACGAGCCCGAACTGCTGATCGCCGACGAGCCGACGACGGCGCTCGACGTCACCGTTCAGGCGCAGATCCTCGAACTGCTGGCCGGCTTGAAGAGCCGCAAGGGCATGTCGATGCTGTTCATCACCCATGATCTCGGCATCGTGCGCAAGATTGCCGACCGCGTCTGCGTGATGACCAAGGGCAAGATCGTCGAGACCGGCCCGACCAAGGAGATCTTCGCCAATCCGCAGCATGCCTACACAAGGCATCTGCTGGCGGCCGAGCCGAAGGGCAAGCCGCCGGCCGCCAATGCCGACGCCAAGCCCGTCATGACCGGCAAGGACATAAAGGTCTGGTTCCCGATCAAGCAGGGCTTCTTCCGCCGCACCGTCGACAATGTGAAGGCAGTGGACGGCATCGATGTCACCGTGCGCGCCGGCCAGACGCTCGGCGTGGTCGGCGAATCCGGCTCCGGCAAGACGACGCTCGGCTTGGCGCTGGCGCGCATGATCTCGTCGACCGGCATGATCCAGTTCAACGGTCGCGACATCAACCAGCTGTCCTTCAATGCAATGCGGCCGCTCAGGCGCGAATTGCAGATCGTCTTCCAGGATCCGTTCGGCTCGCTCAGCCCGCGCATGTCGATCGCCGAGATCATCGAGGAAGGCCTCAAGATCCACGAGCCGAAGCTGTCGCCCGACGAGCGCGACGACAAGGTGGCCGCCGTGCTGAAGGAGGTTGGGCTCGATCCGGCGACCCGCAACCGCTACCCGCACGAGTTTTCCGGCGGCCAGCGCCAGCGCGTTGCCATCGCACGCGCCATGGTGCTCAACCCGCGCTTCGTCATGCTGGACGAGCCGACATCGGCACTCGACATGAGCGTGCAGGCGCAGGTCGTCGACCTGCTGCGCAGCCTGCAGGCCAAGCACGATCTCGCCTATCTCTTCATCAGCCATGATTTGAAAGTCATCCGGGCGCTCGCCAACGACGTCATCGTCATGCGCAATGGCAGGATCGTCGAAGCCGGCCCTTCCCAGCAGATTTTTGAAAATCCGCAAACCGACTATACTCGGGCGCTGATCTCGGCCGCCTTCAAGATCGAGACGGCACCGGTCGGCATCGTCAGCGAGTGATTTGCGTAAAGAGGGACTAAAGGACCGCAATGGAAAAAGGCCGCATCCTGCTTGCCGTCACCGGCTTTCATCCGCAGCGCTGGCGCGACCTGCTGTCGGCCGAACGCGAGGTGGTGCTGGAGCCGGACGGCGCCAGCGACCCCTCGATCACCTATGCCGTTGTATGGAAGCAGAAGCCGAACATCCTGGCGTCGCTGCCCAATCTGCGCGCCATCTTCTCGATCGGCGCCGGCGTCGACCATATCTTCGCCGATCCCGGCCTGCCCGACGTGCCGATCGTCAAAATCGTTGCCGACAACCTCACCCAGTACATGACGGAATATGTCGTCTGGCGGGTGCTCGACCATCACCGCCAGGGCCTGCTCTACCGGTCGCAGCAGTCGAAGAAGATCTGGCATGAGCCGCAGCAGAGGCCTGCCGGTGACATTTCGGTCGGCATCATGGGCCTCGGCAGTCTCGGCCGCGCCGCGGCCTCGGTGCTGCTCTCGCTCGGCTTTGCCGTCAATGGCTGGTCGCGCACCGACAAGGCCATGCAAGGCGTCGCGACCTATTCCGGCGAAGCTGGATTGATCCCCTTCCTCAAGGCAACCGACATCCTGGTGGTGCTTCTGCCGCTGACGCCGGAGACCAAGGGCATCATCAACTACGGCGTGCTGAAGGAGCTGCGGAAACGCAACGGCCTCGGCGGCTCGGTGCTGATCAATGCCGGGCGTGGCCGCCTGCAGAAGGATGCCGACATTTTGCGGGCGCTGGATGACGGCACGTTGAAGGAGGCAAGCCTCGACGTGTTCGAGGTCGAACCGCTGCCGAAGACCAGTCCGCTGTGGGGGCATCCGAAAGTGTTCGTGACGCCACACGCGGCGGCGACCTCCGATCCGGTGCATCTGGCGCCGATCATGCTGCGCCAGATGGACGCCTTCGAACGCGGCGAAAAGCTCGACAATCTGGTGGACCGCGATGCAGGGTATTAGCCAGGACAAGGCCTCATCGGGCCAGGTCCCACTCCCGGAAGCACTTCTTGATTGCCCGCAGTGACGATAACTGCACCTTTGGCAGATCAATCTGCTCGAACATAGCCAGGTAGCGTTTGCGATTTTTCGGCGTGGCGACAGTGATATGGCGGATCATATCCCATTTGACGCTGTCGCGCCCGCCCTCCAAGGCACCGCGCCTCTCCCGCTCCAACAACGTCCGGCGAAAATAGCGCAACAAACTTGCGGGTGTGGAAATGTCCAACAGGATCAATCCCGTCGCCCGCCGAAAACGTTGCGGCATACCTACCGAATAATTCCCATCCATCACCCAACGCTCTCCGGCGATTGCGGCGTCGTGCAAGGCAATGAATTCGTCCCTTGGGCGCGCTTCCCAATCCGTGTTCGGGAGATGGAAGAGCTGATCGAGGTGAACAGTCGCCAGATCACGCTTGCGGGCAATCGCGTCGGCGAGGGTCGACTTGCCACTGTTGGACGGCCCCAAGATACATATGCGGTCCCCGAGCTCCGAGAGATGCATCCGATCGTGCCCTGCAAGGTGGTTTGTTGCCTGCGATTCTCGACCCGTAGCCGCCTCCGACCTCTAGCCAGGCAGAGCGATCTTCTTCTGCTTCTCCGGCTGGCCGCAGTCGCGTCGGTCGATCGACCGGTTCATGGCATCGATCTCACCGCTCGCCTTGTCGGTATCGCGCTTGGCCTTGGAGCGCATGTCCGGCGTGAACGGGCCGAAGCCCATCGCCGGATTGGAGAAGGTCGGCTTGGCCTTGATCGGCAGGTTGTATTGCTGCGCCAACCCGTTGCGCTGCGCCAGCAACTGGTCGCACGGCACGGTGTCGTATTGCAGGGAGGACTGGACGTTCGCATCCTGCTGTTCCGACATCGACGTGCCGCCGACACAGCCGGCGGTCAGCAGGCAAGAGGCCAAGATCATCATGTTCCAGCGCATCGGCTATGCTCCTCCTGATATCCCGCCCTGACGCGAGCAGATCGCAAATATCAGTCGCGCATGCAAATCGGACTTTTTCACAGCAGGAATATTTGCGAGGCGGCGAGGCTGCCCCTCCGCAGGCGCGTGGCTGACGGAGCATCAAACGAAAAACCCGCCTGTGCGGCGGGTCACTGGCGCAAATCAGCACCATGAGCGAAAATGTACCATAGCTGAGGGCAGGGCGTCAAGAAAAAATTCCTATCGCACCCGACGAAAAGCTGCCGACACCGCCGACCGGCTGTCGTCAGGTCTTTTGTTCAGCTGAGTTCGGAGCCCTGGCCACAACGACCAACCCGTTGACGTGTTCCCCGCGATCCTGCCGGATCGCGGTTGGTTCCAGTGACAGGACCGAAAGCCCGTTGGCGGCCAGCACGTCGAGCACATAGCGTTGCGCATGCGCATAGCGGCGTGACGGCAGCAGCGCGAAATCGCCATCGCCAGCCAGCGTCTCGACGGAAAACGCGAACAGGCCATCCGTGGCCAGCAAGCCGGCAATCGTCTTCACCACGCCGCCCAGCGCACCGACATAGATGAAAACATCGGCCACCGTCACCAGATCGGCTTTCGGACCGGCATAGGGAAAATCCCGCAGATCAGCCTTATCGAGGAAATCGTAGACGCCCTTGGCCCGCGCCTTTCTCAGCATTTTGGCCGAAATGTCATACCCCTCCAGCCGGTCGGCGATCGGCCGCAGCCTCTGCCCCATCAGGCCTGTGCCGCAGCCGAGATCGAGCGCCAGCGCGAAGCGGCCCGGCCTTGCCGCTCGAATGGCCTGGTCGAGCATCCCAGGCAGGCGGTAACCCAGCCTGCCGACCAGGGACTCGTCGAAGCTCTCGGCATAATGGTCGAACAAGGTCTCGACGAAGGCGCTGGGGAGCGCATCGACCGCCGGCGCCTTGCCGATCAATTGCAGGTTCAGTGCAGCGCCTTGACGATCCGATGGATCGAGTTGCAACGACATCGTCCACGCCTGTGCGGCCAGATCCGCCGCGCCCGCCGCCTGCTGCATCTCGCCGAGACGAAACCAGCCCATCGCCCATTGCGGCGTTATTTCCAGCGCACCGAGCAGCAATTCCGCCGCCGCCGCATGATCGCCATCCGCGTGCAGCATCTCGGCATAGTCGGCGCGGCGATCGGCGTTCAAGTCGCCTGACGAGGCCTGAAGCGGTTTCATGGCGGCGGGTCCTGCCGGCGGATCGAGCCGGCGGTGCTCTATGCGGGAGTCAGCAGTGACTTACAACAGGCTTCCCGCCGCGGAATTATATCCTATCTTGGAGACCATGCGCACCAGTGTTCTGCTTCATCCCCGGCCCGAGGGCCTCTATTGCCCGCCGGGCGATTTCTTCATCGACCCGGTTCGGCCGGTCAACAGGGCACTGATCACGCATGGCCATTCCGACCACGCGCGTTCCGGCCACCGCTCGGTGCTGGCGACGCAGCAGACGCTCGACATTATGGGGCTGCGCTACGGCGAGGGTTTCGCTGGCACGACGCAAGCGGCACAACTGGGTGAGACGATTGCCCTCGATGGCGTCAGCGTCAGCTTCCATCCGGCCGGCCATGTGCTGGGCTCGGCGCAGATAGCGGTCGAGCATCAGGGCACGCGCATCGTCGCTTCCGGCGACTACAAGCGGCAGAGGGACGCGACCTGCGCGCCATTCGAGCCGATCCCGTGCGATGTGTTCATCACCGAAGCGACGTTCGGCCTGCCGGTGTTTCGCCATCCCCCGGACACCGAAGAAATCGCCCGCCTGCTGAAATCGGCCGCGCAGTTCCCTGAACGCTCGCATCTGGTCGGCGCCTATGCGCTGGGCAAGGCGCAACGGGTGATGCGGCTGTTGCGCGACGCCGGCTACGACAGGCCACTCTACATCCATGGCGCGCTGGCCAAACTCAGTGAGTACTACCAGAGCCAAGGCATCGATCTCGGCACCCTCGAACCGGCGACCGTCGAAAGCGGCGGCAAGGATGATTTTGCCGGCGCCATCGTCGTCGGCCCGCCTTCGGCCTTCGCGGATCGCTGGGCGCGGCGGTTTCCCGATCCGATCTCGTGCTTTGCGTCAGGCTGGATGCGCATCCGCCAGCGCGC
Organism: Mesorhizobium sp. Primo-A; assembly: GCF_003997175.1. Classification (NCBI taxonomy): domain Bacteria; kingdom Pseudomonadati; phylum Pseudomonadota; class Alphaproteobacteria; order Hyphomicrobiales; family Phyllobacteriaceae; genus Mesorhizobium; species Mesorhizobium sp. Primo-A. The sequence continues at coordinate 276,911 of NZ_RZTG01000002.1, read as the reverse complement.
CAAGCAGGGCGGCATCGAACTGCCGCTGATCATCTCGGACCATGCCGACTGGGATGAGCTGACCGCCACCATCAAGGAGACCGGAGCCGAAGAGGTCTGGGTGACGCATGGCCGCGAGGAGGCGCTGGTCCGCTGGTGCGAACTCGAAGGCATCGCGGCAAAGCCACTGCACCTGGTGGGCTACGAGGACGAGGGCGATTGAAGCCATGAACCGCTTCGCCGAACTTCTCGACCGCCTGGTGCTGACGCCGTCGCGCAATGGCAAGCTGACCTTGCTGACCGACTATTTCCGCAGCGTCGAGGATCCCGATCGCGGCCTGGCGCTGGCTGCCATCACTGGCGATCTCCACATCGCCGCGGTCAAGCCGGCGATGCTGCGCATGCTCGTCACCGAGCGCATGGATCCGGTGCTGTTCGGCTATTCCTACGACTATGTCGGCGATCTCGCCGAAACGGTGTCGCTGGTCTGGCCGCAAACGCCCGGAAACACCCCGAACCGCGAGCCGACGCTTGGCGAGGTCGTCGCCAAGCTGCAGGCGGCAAGCCGCTCCGACGGACCGAAGGTGCTGGCAGGGCTGCTCGACAGCGCCGGCATCTCGGCACGCTTTGCCATCATCAAGCTGGTCACCGGCGGCCTGCGCATCGGCGTGTCGGCGCGTCTGGCCAAACAGGCGCTGGCGGATTTCGGCAAGGTCGAGGTCGCGGAGATCGAGGAGCTCTGGCACGGGCTGTCACCGCCTTACACAGCGTTGTTCGCCTGGCTGGAAGGCAAGGCCGAAAAGCCCAGGAACACGGCGTTGGCATTGTTTCGCCCGGTGATGCTGTCGAACCCGGTCGGCGACGGCGATCTCGAAAAGCTCGATCCGGCGGATTATGCCGCCGAATGGAAATGGGACGGCATCCGTGTCCAGGCGGTGGCGGAGGGCGGCATCCGCCGGCTCTATTCGCGCACCGGCGATGACGTTTCGGGCGCCTTTCCGGACCTCGCCGAGGCCATGCATTTTTCCGCAACGCTGGACGGCGAACTGCTTGTCGGCGATCCCCGGGAGGCGACGGGAACCTTCTCCGATCTGCAGCAACGGCTGAATCGCAAGACGGTGGCACCGAAGATGCAGCAGCAATACCCGGCCTTCATGCGCTGCTACGATCTGCTCCAGGTCGGCGGCGAGGATTTGCGCGCGCTGCCGTTTCGCGAACGGCGCGGCCGGCTGGAAAGCTTTGTCGCGACACTCGACCCGAGCCGTTTCGATCTGTCGCCATTCGTCGACTTCACGGACTGGCAAACGCTGGAGGAACTGCGCCGGGCGCCGCCGCATCCGATCATCGAAGGCGTCATGCTGAAGCGCTGGGACTCAGCCTATGTCGCCGGCCGGCCGAAAGGTCCGTGGTTCAAGTGGAAACGCGATCCGCACACAGTGGACGCGGTGCTGATGTATGCGCAGCGCGGCCACGGCAAGCGCTCGAGCTTCTACTCCGACTATACGTTCGGTGTCTGGTCCGGTGCCGAAGGCGAGGAGGAGCTGGTGCCGGTCGGCAAGGCCTATTTCGGCTTCACCGACGAGGAGCTGAAGCAGATCGACAAATATGTCCGCGACAACACGGTCGAGCGTTTCGGCCCGGTGCGCTCGGTGCGCGCCGACCGCGACAATGGCCTGGTGCTGGAAGTCGCCTTCGAAGGACTGAACCGCTCGACCCGGCACAAATCCGGCGTCGCCATGCGCTTTCCCCGCATTTCGCGATTGCGCTGGGACAAGCCGGCCAACGAGGCCGACCGCATCGAAACGCTGCAGGCGCTGCTCGACCGCTAATTTCGCGCGTGCAGGGTTCGCTATGGCTCGATCGAAACGCGGATTTCGTAGATGTCGGCGGCCTTGCCCTGCTTGTCGAAGTCGGAATTGATGGCAATGGTGCCGGCCGAGCCCGGATGCTTGTCGGGAAACTGCACGTCGAACAGATATTCGTTCTGCTGCTGGCCGACTGCGTAGCGCTTGCGGCCGCAGTCGCCGAGTTCGCCGAAATTGCAGTCGACGGAAATCTGCGTCTCCTTGCCTTCCTCGGAACGGGCAATGATGTCGAACACGGCATGTTTGCCGGCCAGTTTCTCCAGCACGCCTTGTCCGACGTCGAAGCTGATCGCCGAACCGGACGCGCCGGAACGGATGCGCAGGAACGAACCGGTATCGTCCTTCATCACCTCGGCCCTGGCGTCCGACGGCGCGCTGACATGCGATGCATCGGCCGGCGAAAACACATTGATCCAGTCGCGCGACTGGTCGGCGGCGCCGGGCTTTGCCGGACCGCCGTCGGCCGGTGTGAAATCGTCGTCCTCGACGGTCGGCGGCGCTTCAGGCGGGGCGGTATCGAGCTGCGCCGACGTCTTGAAGACGCCGGTCTGCACGGCGAAGAACAGGCCGATGCCAACTGCTGCCAGCAGTGTCACGGTCAGGAAGATGGCGGTCAGCGGCAGGCGACGCCCTCTTATGCGTCGTTCATCGCGGTCGGGCGCCACTTCCGTGGTCGCGCCGGCCGAGGCCGGAACCGACATGTCGATGGCCGGAGCATCGGGAAGCGTGGCGTCCGGCATGATGTCGGGAACGACGGGCAGGACGCGCGAGCGCGGCGCATCGGCAGCGGATTGCACGGGGCCGTCGACGACGACATCGGGGGACGATGCCTGTCGGCCGGTTTCGACCGCGGGCGCCGAGTCCGCTCCGAGTTCGACCGCCGGTGCATCGCCCTGCGGGCCGACATCCGGCACCGCCGGCAGGAACTCGGATTCGATTTCGGTGATTTTCGCCTGGATTGCCTTGCGGCGCTTGATGGCGACCTCAACGGTCACACCGGGATTGGCCTGGAGCGCGCGATCAAGCGCGGCAAAAGCCGAGCGATAGACCCTCTCGCGGAACGCGCGGTCCTCGGCATTGCCTTTCTCCAAGGCGTTCCGGATCGCTTTTTCGATCGCGTCCAAGCGGGTCCCTCTGTCTTTGCCTACCTTGCCGTGATCGTTAGCCGCAGGCGACCAATCAATCAACGGGCGAGCGGCGCATTCTGCCTCGCAGAGGTATGCAAAGTCCATTCCGGCGCTGTTCCGGCAACAAAATCAGCATGTTTCACCGATTTTCACGCGCGGAGAGCGCACGTACCGTGCGCCGCATCCCTTGGCGATTGATTGGCGGACAAGGCGGCGGCCGGCTTTCGAGGGTGCCATGACGCCGCCGCAGGAATTGCCAAGTCGCATCTTGAATTCGCGCCCGGTTGCGTCTATCACCGCCGCATCTTGGAGGCGTTGGCTTCCCGGGCCGCTTTAGCTCAGTTGGTAGAGCACCGCATTCGTAATGCGGGGGTCGCGTGTTCGAGTCACGCAAGCGGCACCATTTACTTGTTCACAGCCGTCCATTCGTTTGGGGCCGCAACCCCAACATCTCACGACCTAGATGGGACGGCTGACGTGCCTCGGGACTGCTTGAAGTCGGTGGGAGTAAGGCCAGTTTGGCGCTTGAAGGCGCGGCTGAAGTGTCCCGCATTGCTGAAGCCACAGCGGAATCCAATCTCGCCCATGTTTAGGTCGCTAACCTCGAGGAGCGTCTTTGCGTAGTGCACGCGTATCGCGAGATATGCCGACAGTGGGCTCCTACCGATTTCAGCAAAAAACAACCGTTCAAGCTGTCGTCTCGAAACGCTGAGCGATCTTGCAATGTCGCTGACAGCCAACGTTTCTTGGACGTTGCTCTCCATGAGAAGGAGGGCACGCCTCAGTTGTCTACTTTCGGCGTTTGGGAAAAGATCTCCCACGGGCTGGACGTCGCGGGTCGTCCTGACCCGATCAAGAATAAGGATCTTGGCAGCTTTCTCGCTAGCTTTCTTACCAATGGACTCTGCCACAAAATGACCAGCCAGGTCGGCCGCTCCGACACCGCCAGCGCAGGTTGCGCGGCTTCTGTCGACGGAGAACAGGCTATCCGCATGTGCCAAGACTTGCGGGAACATGGTACGGAAATCTTTGACGTGGAGCCAGCTCACGGACACGTTGTAGCCGTCCAGCAATCCATATCGAGCGAGTACGAAACTGGCTGTGCAGAGCGCCGTCAATCGAACTCCGCGCGATGCGGCCTTTAGCAGGAAGGCTTCCTTCTGGCTTCCAAGAGTATCGCCCGTGTTCAGAAGCCCGCCAACGACAACGATATCGTCGTATTCCTCCGGGTGCTGGAGTTCTCTCGTCGGCATCACTTCGATGCCGCAACTTGCGCGGATAGGCAAACCACGCTCGCCAACCACTTGCCAGTCGAACTCTACTCTTCGACTCCGATCATCCTCGTCGCCCGCAAGCCGCAGCGTGTCGACGAAAAGCGCAAACGGCGAAAGCGTAAAATGGCGCGTCAGCAGAAACGCAAACTTTCTGGCCATCTCTCGTCATCACCGGTTAGGTCGGAGAACTACTGCAGCGTATCGAAAAGTGCCGCGACGATCATTTCAGGCGCATCTTCCTGGACGAGATGACCTGCTTGAGGCACGGCCGTCATCACCCCGTTGGTGAGCTTCTCGGACAATTTCTGTCCTTGCGCGATTGGGATCCACTCGTCTTCACGACCCCATAGAATTCGAACGGGAAAATTCATCGGCCTATAAAGCTTTTCGACTTCGTCGGTGAATTTTTGATCCATTTGGGCGATCTGTCGATAGAAGGCCGGCTTGCCTACGGGCCCAAGCCAAGGCTGCATATAGAGGTCCAGAGCTTCGCTGCGAAGGGTCTGGAACGCCGCGCCTTGCAGGTACGCTCGCAAGATCGATTCGTGAATGTAATCGGGGGCGCCGGCAAACGCGGCTTCATGCTTTCGCGCATGCTGCACCAAGGCGGAGCCCCAAGGGGCGACCGCCACAGGGTCGACCAACAACAGGCTACGATACCGCACATCGTTAAGATAGTGGGTGCGAAGTGCAGTCGAGCCGCCAAAATCATGACAAAGGACGTCAGGCTCCTTCACGCCCCACTCCTTCAACAGTGAGGCAAAAAGTTTGTTCTGCACGCCTAGCGACACATCCTGACCATCCGCCTTTGCGGATTGACCATATCCGAGGAGATCGAAGAAATAGACCGTCCGGCGTGAAGCTATGAGAGGCGCTATGCGGCGCCATACTTGTGACGAAAACGGCGTTCCATGAAGCATCACCAAGGGAGCGCCCTCCCCGATCCGGCCCCACGCAACGTCCTGGCCTTCAAAACGAAACGACTGATCTAGCTTCAGCATCGGTGCCTCTTGATAACCTCTATGATGATGATTGCGGAAATCGTGCCAAGGCGGAACGATCCCGAGCGACATAGCCTATCGTTCTGCGCGGTTCCCTGGATTCGCCGGCTGATTGGCAGAGTACAACACCGGTCGAAATGAAATGGTGCCCCCACCGTTTTCGCTACCCCACAGTCCGCCGTATCCAATCATGGCCGCCATGATCTGGTCCTTTGTCACTCGACCCAACGGTTTGCCGTGTCCGTCGACGACGACGCTCTCGTGCCCGCCATGCTGGCACATCAGCTTTGCAGCCGCATTCAGGGTGGTGTCAGCTGAGAGAAGAGATTTCGGCAAAGCGCTCGCCGGATTTGACGGCGTCATAATCGCGTCAACTCGTATTATACGTCCTCTGTTGACGTCCTTTACAAACGAGGCCACGTAGTCATCTGCCGGCCGAAGAACGATGTCCTGGCTCGAACCTTGTTGAACCACCTCGCCGTTGCGAAGGATGGCAATCTGGTCTCCCAGTCTCAACGCCTCATCAAGATCGTGCGTGATGAACACGATCGTTTTTTTCACCTCCTGCTGAATATTCCGCAGCATCTCCTGCATGTCTGACCGAATGAGGGGATCGAGGGCAGAAAACGCCTCGTCCATCAGCAGGATTGGCGAGTCGCTTGCCAAAGCCCGAGCCAACCCGACACGTTGCTGCATGCCGCCCGAAAGCTGGTTCGGATACCGGTCTTCAAATCCGTTCAACCCAACGCGTGAAATCCAGCGCATCGCCTTTTCACGATGCCTATAGCGATCGCCGCCTTGGATCTCCAGGCCGTACAGGGTGTTCTCCAGAACGTTGCGATGCGGAAGCAAAGCAAATTTTTGAAACACCATCGCCGTGGTGTTGCGACGAAAGGCCCGCAAAGCATGCTCATCCAATTTGAGAACGTCCTGGCCGCCAACGATGATCTGGCCAGCCGTCGGCTCAACCAGCCGGTTGATGTGCCGTATCAAGGTGGATTTCCCGGATCCCGAAAGGCCCATTATGACGTGGACCTGACCAGCAGCCATATTGATGCTAACGTCGTTCAGTCCAAGGACAAGCCCGTGGCGTTCGTTCAACTCATCTTTCGTCATCCCTCTCGCCAATGCATTCAGGTGGTTGTTGGCATTGGCTCCGAAGATCTTGAACAGATGTGAGATAACGATTCCGACTTGTTTTTCTTCACGATCAGGCATGCATCAACTCCAGGTGTCGCTGCAGCCGCTTGCCATAAGCTTGGCTGATACGGTCAAAAATGATGGCGATACCAACAATGGCTAGTCCATTGAACAAACCCAGCGTGAAATACTGATTGTTGATCGCTTTGAGGACCGGTTGACCCAAACCCTGCACCCCGATCATCGAGGCAATGACGACCATGGCTAGTGCCATCATGATGGTCTGATTGACGCCAGCCATGATGGTCGGCAGCGCCAGGGGAATCTGGACGTCTCGCAGCTTTTGCCAATTGGACGAACCGAAGGCATCGGCCGCCTCTAATACATCCTTGTCCACGAGGCGGATGCCCAGATTTGTCAGCCTGATCATGGGAGGGATCGCATAGATTACGACGGCTATCACACCAGGAACCTTGCCGATTCCCAGCAGCATCACCACCGGGATCAGATAAACGAAGCTTGGCATGGTTTGCATGACATCGAGTACCGGATTGATGACCCTCTGGATGCGCTCCGATCTCGACATCGCAATTCCAACCGGCGCACCGAGCACGATGGCTATGATCGTCGAGACAAGGATCATGGACACCGTCTTCATCGTATCGTCCCACATGCTCAGGAACCCGATTGCAACGAGGGTGACGACGGTTCCAGCCACGGTTGTCAAGTTTCGGGATGCAAGCCATGCCAGCCCAGCCGCCAGCGAAATGATCAGCGGCCAGGGCGTGTCGGTTAGAAAGTGCTCGCACTTGATCAGAAGGTACTGCAACGGCGCGAAAACGCCCTCAATTGAATCGCCGTATGTTCGGGTGAAGGTTCGAAAAGCGTCATCCAGCCCCTTTTTGACAAGCCGCAAGGCCTCGTCATTGAGATGGGGAAAATTTGTCAGCCAATCCATGAGGAATTCTCGGTCGGTCAGCCCAGTGAGGGCAATGGCGGTCGCAATGATGGCCGCTCTAAAGGCCACCACCGCGACACGTTGATTAAAGTGCCGCTTTGATTTTTCCGGCGACGCCGACCGGGACCCACTTGGCCCAGATATCCTCGCGTGTCTTGAGGAAATACCTTGCCGCATCGTCACCAGTGGCCTGGTTGTCGGTCATCCAGGTCAAGAGACCGTTCACCGTATCGTTGGACCACGACCGGGTTTGCAGGTACTCCATCACTGCGGGATCAGTACGATCCGAAAAGCCTTTCGTGACGATCGTCTTTACTCGATCTTGCGGCCAAACGTTTGGCTTTGGATCGGCACAATCCGCCACTGTATTGCAACGCTTCCATTCAGCCTGATTGTAAGGAACCCCGAAGTCGAGCTTCACCATTTCATACTTTCCCAGAATCGACGTCGGAGCCCAATAGAATCCGAGCCAGCCTTGGTGGCGCTCATATGACTTTGCTATCGATCCATCCAAGCCGGCTGCCGATCCGGTGTCGATCAAGGTGAAGCCGGCTTTTTCAGCGCCGTAGGCTTTGAAGAGCTGCGTTGTAACAACCGTCGCGCCCCAGCCCTGAGGCCCATTGAAGACCGCCCCTTTCGATGAATCTTCAGGTGCTGGAAAGAGCTCCGGATGTTTGAGCGCATCCGCAATGGTTTTGATATCCGGATGTGCTTCGGACACATACTTTGGAATCCACCACCCGTTGACGCCACCATCTTTGAGGGCCGCGCCAGTTTCAACAAGCTTGCCTAGCTTGATGCCGGTAGCGACAACATCTGGCAGCAGATCGACCCAGATCTCGGGAGCAACATCGGGCTTTCCCTTTTCGATCATGGAGGTGACCGTCGGCACGGTGTCCCCTTCGAGAATTTCCGCATCACATCCGAACCCAGCTTTAAGAATGAACTTGTCCAGGCTTGCCAGCACTTCAGCGCTCTGCCAATTCATGCTGGAGATTGTCAGCTCACCGCAGCTTGATGCAGCATTCGCAGGGAGTGACTCCAGTACAAGAATTGTCAGGCATGCCGCCGCCAGTGGGAGATTTTTCACGTCGTTTCCCCTTTCATTTGCCTATGTGTTACTGAGTAGCGCGCTTGATCGGAGCCGGTCTGTCCGGCGACCGTGATGACGGAACAGACACGCAACGCATCAAAGAGCGCAGCATGGATGTTCCTCGAAGAGACCGCGTCACCAATCCGGAACAACACGAAATCACCGGCCGGGTTCACCGTTCGGTACTCGGCTTTGCCGTCCAATAGAGATGCTACTTCTATTTGGCCGTTGTTGACTGAATGACTTTGAAGATCGAAGTACAATTCAGCGTTTTCTTCCGTCCCGACTTCATAGAAGACATGATCGGCCTGGAATTTTTCTTCCAGGTCGGTGAGGACGTTTCGCACGGTGACGGTCAAACGGTTGCCGTCAGGGCTCAAGGCAACGATCTCACGGTCGGTGAGGAAGTTCACCCCGCGCTGATACAGGTTGCGCATGCCGACGCCGTAGTTCGTCGGCCCGAGATTATGAAGAGGTGTGCGATCCGGCGTTAAGAGAGTGACGCAAGCACCGGATTGGGTTGCTACCTCCGCCGCCACCAGCGAGTGATGGTCGCCTCGATCGTCGAAAATGATGACCTCTCCAACAGGAGGCTGTCCGGTGAACACGTCCCAAATCGGCCGGGCAAGATGCGCGCCGCCAATGTTCAGCGAGCGCGGCAGTGCGCCTGTCGCGATCACCACCAACACAGGTTTCTCACGCAGGATGTCCTCGGCTTCCGCCAGCATGTTGTAGCGAACATCAACGCCGAGATGCTCGAGTTCATTGACCAGCCAATCGATGATCCCGCGCATCTGGCGCCTGGTGGAACCTCCGGCCGCCATGTTAATCTGTCCACCCAGCTGGTTGGACGCTTCGAACAGGGTCACCCTGTAACCCCGCTCGGCGAGAACACGGGACGCCTCCAGTCCTCCTGGGCCTCCACCAACAACGACAGCGCGCAAACCCGCTATTTCATGGCGGCGAAAGCGATGCGGGAAGAAACGCTCGCGACCGGTCGCGGCATTCTGGCCGCATAAAGCGTCTTTGCCTTGATTAACCCGGTCTGCGCAGTAGTTCATTCCGACGCAGGTGCGGATACGATCTTCCTGCCCGGTTTGCAGCTTTGAGACCAGGTAGGGATCGGCGATGTGAGCCCTGGTCATTCCCACCATATCGACAATGCCGTCGCGCAGGGCATGGCGAGCAGTTGCGATATCGGCAATGCCTCCTGCATAGAATATAGGTAGTGAAACGGCCTCACGTATGTCTTTGGCAACTCCAAGGAAACGGGCTGCGGGAGTGCCCATAGGAGGCATCCATTGAGCCAAGCCCAGATCGTCGTATGGCGCTCCCGCAAGCACGTTGAGGAAGTCGACCAGGCCGCACTGCTCAAGCCGCTGGGCGATCTCGATGCAGTCCTCGCGGCTGAGCCCACCTTTGAGGAAATCGTTACCGGTGATCCTCAGTCCTATGATGAACTCGTCACCCACAGCATCGCGGACGCCGTTCAGGACGTCGAAGGTGAGTCGAAGCCGGTTCTCCAGGGAGCCGCCATAATCGTCCTGTCTGAAATTGATCAGAGGGGATAGGAATTGTCCCAGCAAGTGCGAGTGCGACAGGATTTCGATTCCGTCAAAACCGCCCTTTTTGCATCGTGCCGCCGCGGCCGCAAAGTCCTTGGTGACGCGTACTATATCAGCCCTTTCCATACTCTTTGGATAGGCTCGGTGCGCCCGTTCTCGCGTGTTAGATGGTCCTATTACTGGCAGCCATTCCCCTACGTCGCTGGATGTACGCCTCCCCATATGTGTCAGCTGACACATAATCGCGGCGCCATGGGAATGAACGCCCCCGGTAAGCAGTTCAAACCAAGGCAGGATGCTGTCATCGCCGGCATAAAGTTGCCCAAACGCGGACGGGCTGTCCGACGAAACGTTGGTCGATCCCCCCACCACCGTTAGAGCAAGCCCTCCCTTGGCCTTCTCCTCATGATAGAGCCGGTAGCGCTCCGTAGGCCAACCGTTCTCTACATAAGCCGGCGCATGAGCGGTGCTCATAATCCTGTTTCGAAGTTGCAGAGACCTGAGCTGGAATGAATCGAGCAACGGGTCCTTTTGTCGATGGCTATCGTGAGATGGCACTCTTGGCTTCCTCAGCGTATTATGGCTGGGACTATGATTACGGGGTGCTTTTCGGATAGTCAGCGTAAGATCGATCACGCCTGAGGTAAATCAGATTGACGTCTCGTCCGCCTTTGAGATTGCCGCCACTACACAGTCTGGTCGCGTTCGAAGCGGCGGGAAGCCACATGAATTTTACCGCTGCGGCTCATGAGTTGAATGTCACCAGGGAAGCGGTAAGCATGCAGGTCAGGCTCCTGGAATCCAGGCTTGGCGCCAAATTGTTCGAGCGGGGGCAACGAGGCGTGGCACTTACAGAATATGGGCGCCAATTTCACAATACAGTTTCAGAAAGCTTATGGCTGATCTCAAGGGAGTTTAACGAGAAAGTCGCTGACATTCCGGCAAATGTAACAGTTAGTACAACCGTTGCATTTGGAAGTTGCTGGCTGATGCCGAGGTTGGCTGATTTTCGAATTCGCAATCCCGGGATCAATATAAAACTGGTTGAAACCGATGAATGCTTGGATATGAGCAAATTCGGGATAGACATTTCGATTAGATATGGTCGCGGTGACTGGAATAAATTGAAGTCCGAGAAAGTGTTTAGTGAGGAGTTTTTTCCGATTTGCAGCCCAGGATATGTAAATTCTGTCGGCGCCGAAAACTTCCGCAAGTTTCAAAACGTGACGCTGCTGCATCTAGATGGGCGGGCTCACGAATGGGAGAATTGGGACAAGTGGCTTGAATTCGCGAAGCTAACTTCTTTACGCCCTCAGCAAGGAATCTGGTTTCAAAATTACGACAATCTGCTGCGGGCCACCCTCGAAGGGCAAGGGTTGGCGTTGGGATGGACACGCCTTGTTGAGGAGAAGCTGTCAAATGGGAGTCTCGTACGCCCTTTTGACCTCGCCTTCACGACCGGCAATGGCTACTACATTGTTGAAGCTCCAGCGAATGCTCCAAATCGTGCCAGCAAGATCTTTAGGAACTGGATACGCGACAAAATGCGCATCTAGTCCCGTCGCCGTCGGGCGCTTATGGAAACCATGCAAGGATTTTTTCGTGTGTAACAGCGCCGTTACCCGCTGAAGGCCGCACACAGTAGTGTTCTTGTACATCGCGGATTTATACTGATTCGTAACTGGCCAGCTTTCCAGTTGAGTTCATGGACGACGCGCCCTCACTGGGATGGCCGATCCCATGCCGACTCAAGGCGCGGGCAAGGACGTTACGGGACGATCTCTAGGGAACTCGTTGCGACCCGCTTGGCATCGAAAACGATTTTGATTCTAATGGCTTGAGCCGGCAATTGGCTGCCCGCAAGCGCACCATCCCCCCTCCTTTTCGTCGTCTACCCCTTCGCATCTGGTGCAAAGGATTGCGGCGCCGGCCTGGCAGATCTGCCATTGTCGAGACCCCGGTTTGGTGTGAAACTCATGGCCTCAGCATGGGAGGTCAAAAAATGCCCAACAATTTCAAGACCGGAGACGTGGTCAAGCTGAAATCCGGAGGCCCCAGGATGACGGTCAGCGATGGCGCAGCCTCGGGCATGTATCTGTGCCACTGGTTCAATCGCGAGGGCGAGGTGTGGACCCCGCAGCATGCCGGGTTCAAGCCCGAACAACTGATTGCGGCCGACCAGTCGGACTAGAGCTCCTTCCATCCCGATCGACGGGATGCGCACCCGAGCACGAACGGATCAGCACGCGCGACCGACGGATTTTCCGGGTCGCGGCGTTTAACGGTTGAAGCGCGATGACGGCACAAGCCGTCTGCGTCGCGCCAAGCTGGAGACGCACAACATGATCAGCCGTTCGATATTAGTCGTTGCCTTGAGTTTGCAGACCGTTGCGGCTCTTGCCCAGGCAACGACCCCGCCTGCACCGCAGACCGCCGCGCCACTTGCCGCGCCAGGCGCGTCGGGGAGCAGGTCCGACATCACGCTGGCCAAATTCCAGAAGCGGCGCGAAAAGGCGATCATGGCGGCCGACACGGATGGCGACGGCAAGATCAGCCTGCTGGAATGGGAGGCCTTTCAGGCGAAGCGCAACGTCAAGGGCGACGCCGCCAGATCCTTCGCGCGGATCGATTCCAACCATGACGGCTTCATCGATCGCGCCGAACTCGATGCGTTTTTCGCCAAGCGCTTCGCCCGGCTGGACAAGAATGCCGATGGCATTCTGACAGCCGACGAACTGCCGGGCCACAAAACCGCTCCCAAGCAAGAGCAATGACCAAGAGGCAATGACGCGCGATGAACATCGGGAGTGCGCCGACTGATGGCTGCGGATCCGGACGAGGAGCTGGTTCGCCGTGTCGGCGCCGGCGAGCCGGCAGCCGTGCAAACGCTCGTCGCGCGCAAGCTGCCGCGTATCCTGGCGCTTGCCGTGCGCATGCTCGGCGATGCGGCGGAGGCCGAGGATGTCGCGCAGGAAACCTTCGTGCGGATCTGGCGCCATGCCGCGAGCTGGCGGCGCGGCAATGCGCGCTTCGACAGCTGGATCCACCGGGTGACGCTCAACCTTTGCTACGACCGGCTGCGTCGCAGGCGCGAGTGGGTGACCGGCGACCTGCCGGACGTCGCCGATCCTGCGCCGCTTCCCGATGCTCATTCCGAGGAAGAAGCCCATCGGGTCGAACGGGCGCTGCAAGCCATAGCGCCGCGCCAGCGCGAAGCGATCGTTCTGGTCTACTATCAGGGGATGTCCAATATCGAGGCGGCAGCGACACTGCAGATCAGCGTCGATGCCCTGGAAAGCCTGCTCGCGCGCGGCCGGCGGTCGCTGCAAGCGATCCTGGCGGAGGATGGCGCCGATGAGTAAACGCCGGGCAAGCAGCAACGCAGCACGGCCATTGCGCCTTGCTGGTGCCGCCTGGCGCTCGGCGCCGACGGGCAAGGGGGAGACACATGGCTGAAGGGTCCAGGAACGAACCCGCAATGGATGCCAGGCGCTTTGCCGCCTTGGCGCAGGCCTATGGCGGCGACTTGCGGCGATGGCCCGAGGCCGAGCGAATGGCCGGCACGGTCTTTGCCGCAAGCGACGCGGGCGAGGCCATCTTGAGGCAGGCCGGGACACTTGACGCGCTGCTCGACAGCTACCGCGTCGACGCCCCCGGTAAAGCGCTGCACGGCAGTATCCTGCAGGTCGCCGGCCGGCACCTTGTCCAACGCCGGCGGCAGCGGTTCTGGTGGCTGGGGCTGGGACTCGCAGGCATTGGCCTGGCCGGCGCCGTGGCAGGACTGGCTTTGGTGACCGTCATCACGCCCGAGGTCCAGCCGGACCACACTGTGCTGGATGCCAATGTGACGGCGTTTGGCGATGCCGGCCCGGATGCCGAGAACGGTGAGGAAAGCCTATGAGTACGCGCTGGGTCCGTGGTCTGGTCATTGCTTCCGTGGTGCTGAACGTCTTTCTGGCCAGCGCATTTGTCGGTGGCGCGGTCTGGCTGAGAAATGCCAAATCGGGCTTCTCGCTGGAATCGGCCGGCCGACACCTTCCCGACCAGGATCGCAAGGCGTTCCGCGAGGCGCTGCGCCAGGTTCGCGTGCAGTCCCGTCAGATCATTCTCGATGGCCAGCAGGCGAGGCAGGAGGCAGCGGACCTGTTGCAGCAGCCTGTCATGGACAAGGCCGCCTTGTCCGCCGCCCTGGAACGGGCACGCGATGCCGATGTGACGGTGCGCAGCCGGCTTGAACAGGCCATTGTCGACTTCGCGGCGAGCACATCGCCTGAAAACCGGAGCGTGCTGGCACAGGCGTTGCTGCGCCATATGGAACGCCGCGCCACCGTTACGCCAAAAAAATCGCCATGACGACCGACGGAAAAGACCGGAGACGCCGTTTAACGATGCGAAGGGACAAGCCTGCCCTGTGCACCATACAGGACGGCCATCTTCATCGTCGAAAGCACTCGGAGTCCAATTATGAGTCGCCTGAAAAACTATGCAGCAACCGCTATCCTGGCCATCGGTGGAACTGTCGCGACAGCCTCCGCCTCCAGCGCAATGCCCATCGTGTCCGTTGCGAAGCCAGCCACCCCGGCACTGGTCGAGCATGTCCGCTGGGGCTGCGGCATCGGCTGGCACCCCAACAGATGGGGCCGCTGCGTGCCGAACGGCGTCGTCGTCGTGCGCCCGCGCTACCACTACTGGCACGGTCCGGCCTACGTCTGGCATCCGCATCATCACTGGCGCCACTGGCACCATTACTGATCAAAGCACCGCGGGGCCAGGCACCTTTCGGGGCGGCCCCGCGCGAGCGCTGGCGCGCACCGGACAATCCCGACCAGCCGAGTTAAGGTTAAATCCACTATACATTTGTTCTTAGCCCGCAAATAATCGAAGAATTTCCCGAAACTGTGCTCAGGCATCTTCGTGGGAAAATCTGTGGTTCAGCTTCAAGGTCTTGGACGGGTGCTCTGCCATCCGCTGACGCTGGCCGTGGTCAGCCTTGCAGGCGTCTTCGCCGCCGGACGGGCCGAGCACGAATGGCTGTCGGTGCCGTTCTCGCTGGCGCTGGTGGCTGCCCTTGCCGGACTTCTGTTCCTGGCTTCGGGGCGCCTTGCCTTTTCCGTCTACCTCGCCTGGATGGGCATTGCCTTCGTCACCGTGGTTTCGGCGATCAAGTTCCGGCTGAAAGGATTTTCGCTGCACTTCTACGACACGGTCTTCGTGTCGAGGGACCCGGAAGTGTATCGTTTCCTGCTCGGCTCCTACCTCCATCTGATCGCGCCGGTCGTCATTGCCCTAGGGCTCGGCATCGGGGCGGCGGTGCTTCTGTTCCGGATCGATCGGAAAATCGGCTGGCCGGTGTCGGCACGCGTCCTGGTCATGGCGGCGCTCGTCGTTCTGGTGCCGCTGACCTTTCCGGCCGAGGCCTCGAAGGACCGCTATTTCTACTACATGCAGGGCCGGCACATGTCGGCCTTCTTCGTCTCGCTGCTGGATTTGCACAACCTCGTTGTAGAATCGGGCTTCGAAAAGCGGCTGCAAGCCGTGGCGCCGCAGCCGCCTTTTGCCGACACGGTCGATTGCGGCGACCGGGCTGATCTTCCCGACGTCTTTTTCGTGCTCAGCGAAAGCCAGTCCGATCCCGGCTATTTTCCGCAGGTCGGCAACGGCGCGGGATTCCTGCAGAGATTCGCACCGGGGGCCGGCACGCCGCACCAGATGCAGGTCGAGACGTTTGGCGGCGGCACCTGGATCACCAATCTGTCGCTGATGACCGGCCTGTCGGCCACCGATTTCGGCTGGCGAAGCCCCTATCTGACCATCACCCTGCAGGACAAGGTCGCCGGAGCCTTGCCGGAGGTGCTGGCGCGCTGCGGATATCGGACTGTCGTGATGACGCCGATGGACTTTTCGTTCGTCAATGAAGGGCCGTTCCTGAAATCGATCGGTTTCGAGACCGTGCTCGACATCAAGGACATCGCCGCGCCCTTCTATCACCTGCGCGACAACTTTTATTACCAGGCGGCCGAGGCATTCATCGCCAGGCACCATAGGGAAGACGGCCGGCCGCTGTTCCTCGAAATCCAGACCATGTTTCCGCACTCACCCTATGAGGGGCGGATGGAGCCCGGGCTGAAGGTCGAGGGCGAGCCTTTCTCGGGCGATTTCCAAGCCAATGAGTATCTGCGCCGGATGGCGGTAGCGCGCGGCGATTTCCAGGATTTCCTCGACAAGAGGCAAGCGGATGCCGGTGAACGCGGCGCCGTGGTGCTCGAATTCGGCGATCACCAGTCGTCGGCGACCAAGCCGTTCGTCGAGGCGATCGCCGGGGACGACGCCTTGGCGACCCCTGGCTCGCTTGCCTATCGCACTTTCTACACGCTCACCACCTTCAACCATCCTTTGCGCCATCCGATGCCTGACCTGGCCCCGCTCGACATCGGCTTCCTCAGCGCAAGCCTGCTCGACGCCGCCGGCCTGCCGATGTCGCCTGTCATGGCCGATCTCGTGCGCCTGCGCGACCATTGCGGCGGCAGGTTCCATGGTTGTCAGGATCGTGCGGAGGTCGATGCGCATCTGCGCCGGCGCGTCGATACAGGCCTGCTGCATCTGTTCCCGGAAGCGGTGCCGCTGCATGGGCTGGCGCCGCTCCAATCGGTGGATGCCCGTTAAATCAGTCTATCGTATCCGGCCCCAGCGTCGCCACGGTCTTCAGCGCACCGTCCAGCATGTCGCCCTTCTCGTCCTTCAGCGCGATCTCGCGCAGGCGGCGGATCCAGTCGGCGGCGTCGGTGCGGCCCTTGACCATGTCGAGCGCGGACAGCACCCGGTCGAATTTCGACTGCGCCCGGACATGGGTGTCGCTGTAGCCCTTGATCAGCCGGCGGCAGTTGAGGATTTCGACGGCCAGTGCGTAATCCTGGGGCACATGGTCGAGCGCCAGCGCGTACCAGCCATCGAGATGAGCGACCTCGACCTTGTGGCGCAGCAGGCTGCGGCGCCAGCGACGCAGGCCGCCGATGAACCACAGAGCGGCAAAGCCGGCAAAACTGTCGGTGCGGATGCGGCGGCCATGATTGATGCGACGATCGAGAAAGGCGGCGAGCTTCGGCCGGTTTTCGATGTAGCTGCCCAGACCCGCCGGCAGCGTGCCGCAGAACTCCTCGATGCGCGGATGGAAATATTCGGTCACCTGCAGGATCGAGCCATCCTTGACGCCGACCTCGCGGCGCACGCGTTTGTCGCGCGTCGAACGTGTCTTGAGATCGGCGACGCGGATCATGTCGTCGTAGCACAGCGCGTTGGCCAGATGCTTGGCGGCAGCGATGGACAAGCCGTAGCCCTGAATCGGCCCGTCCAGCGCGACGGCCTTGTCCAACCGGTCGAGATAGTCGCGCCCATAGGCGATGTCCTGATAGTCGACGACCTTTCTCAAGCCTCGAAGCGCCATATCGCGCACGGCCACCGGCAACAGATCGATGCGGGCAGCCAAGGCCTGCCAGCCTTGCAGCAGGTTTCGCGGGCCACTCACCTGTCCGGCGCCCAGGGCAGATTCGACGATCGCTGGCTCGGCCGGCCTAGGCGCCGGTGCTGCCGTGCCGCGCGCACGATCAAACGCGGCACCGAAGGCAGCAAGGCTGGCCTTGACGCCCCGACCACCCGCGCCGATCGCCTGCTCGTAGCTTTCGCGCGTGAACGGCAGCGCGTCCGACCCCGCCAGCGCGCCAAGCAGGCTGGCCGAGATCATCGAGCCATTGTCGGCGGCGATCTTCTCCATGTCGAAGGCGATGAAGCGCTTCGATGCGGCCTCCGCCGTTGCATGCACCTTGGACGACGAGGCGCGGCCGTCGCCCGGCTCGATCTTTTCCGACACGGCGGCGATGCGGTGCGAGGAGGCGATCAGCGTGGTGCGCTCGGGCGTGACGAAGCCGCGAATGATGGCGCGGCCGGCTTCCATCAACTCCGCCGCGATCAGTATGTCGACGTCGCCTTGCGAGGGCGACAGCGCAAAGACCGGCAGCCGGCCGGTGTCGCGGGCCATCTCGACATAGTAGATGGTGGCGCCGGTACGCTGGGCGACGCCGGCGACCGAGGTCGACTGCGCGACATAGCCGTTGCGCTCGGCGACATCGGTAATCCAATCGGCGAGCACGCCGCCGCCCTGGCCGCCGACCGCCAGCACGGCGAGCTTGATGACACGCTCACCATCCTGAGCGCTGGCGTGGGCGCGAAGTGGGGGGACGGCGTCAAGCATCGGCGAAAGTCAGGCGCCGGCTTTCGCGGCGACGCTGCAACAGGCTGATGGTGGCGCGGCGCGCCGCTTCCAGGAAGCGATCCCAGCGGCTTGGATTGTGGACGACGTCGGCGCGATAGAAGGACGGGCAGAGCACCGCCGCATCGGCGACCTCGCCGCAATTGCCGCAACCGACGCAACTCTGGTCGATATGCGCGACCGGATCGTCGCGCAAAAGATCGTCGAGCGACTTGACCGACAGCGATGGGCAGCCGGACAGCCGCATGCAGGCATGGTCACCGGTACAGATGTCCTCATCCACGCCGAACTTCGGTTTCACGACACGGGTCCCGCCCTTGATCGCCTTGTCGACCAGCGGCTTTTCGCGGCGCTGGCGGTTGAGCATGCATTCGGACGAGGCGACGATGACTTTCGGCCCCTTCTCCTCCGTCGTCAGCGCCTCGCGTAGCGTGTCCTGCATCTTGGTCACGTCATAGGTGCGGTCGACATGGCGCAGCCATTTGACGCCCATGCCTTTGACCGCCTCGGTGATCGGATGCTTCGTCGACTTGGTCTTGTTGCCGGCGCGGGATGAGAGGATGTCCTGGCCGCCGGTGGCGGCCGAGTAAAAATTATCGACGATGACGATGACGCCGTCGTTCTTGTTGAACACCGCGTTGCCAATTGAGGAGGTCAGGCCGTTGTGCCAGAAGCCGCCGTCGCCGACGAAGGAGATGGACCGCCGCTTGGCATCAGGCGAATTGAAGGCCGAGGCGGAGGCCGGGCCCAGCCCGTAGCCCATGGTGGTGGCGCCGAGCTCGAAAGGCGGCATGATCGAGAACAGATGGCAGCCGATGTCGGAGGCGATGTGATGCTTGCCGAGCTCCTGCTCGACCAGTTTTGTCGCGGCAAAGATCGGCCGTTCCGGGCAGCCGATGCAGAAGCCCGGCGGACGGCCCGGCACGACATTGATGAGGTCGGCTGCATCAACGCCGTCGCCGACCTTGTTGGGCGCGCGCACCTCGCCCGGCAGCAGATGCGGCGCCTCGGCGCGCAGGAAGGCGCCGATGCCGTCGAGCATGACCTGGCCGGTATATTCGCCGGCCATCGGCAGATGCTCCTTGCCAACCAGCCTGGTGCCTCGACCGGCCTTGTGCAGCATCGAAGCAAAGGCCTGTTCGATGTAGTTGGGCTGGCCTTCCTCGACGACCAGCACCGACTGCTTGCCCTCGCAGAACGACAGGAACTCGTCGTCGATCAAGGGATAGACGGCATTGAGCACATAGAGCGGCACGTCGGTGTCGCCATAGGTGTCGGCAAGGCCGAGCCGCTGCAGCGCGCGGATGACCGAATTGTACATGCCGCCCTGCATGACGATGCCGACCGAGCCATGGTCCGAGCCGAAGAACTCGTTGATCTTGTTCTTGGCGATGAAGTCGACCGCCGCCGGCCAGCGTTTCTGCACCTTCTCCTTCTCATGCAGGAAGGAGGCGGGCGGCAGCACGATGCGGCCGGTGTCGCGGCGCGGCGCGTCGAGGGCATCGGCGACCGTCATCGGCGGCCGCTTGTTGTCCTTGGCGATGAAATGGCCATGCACGTGGCAGCAGCGGATGCGCACCTGCAGCATGACCGGCGTGTTGGAAATCTCCGACAGCTCGAAACCATCCTCCACCGCCTTGACGATCGATGGCAGATTGGGTCGCGGGTCGAGCAGCCACACCTGGCTTTTCATGGCGAAGGCATGGCTGCGCTCCTGCATGATCGAGGAGCCCTCGCCATAGTCTTCGCCGACGATGATCAGCGCGCCGCCGGTGACGCCGCCGGAGGCGAGATTGGCCAGCGCGTCGGAGGCAACATTGGTGCCGACGGTCGACTTGAAGGTCGCCGCACCGCGAATGGGATAATGCACTGACGCCGCCAGCATGGCGGTGGCAGTGGCTTCCGAGGCGCTGGCTTCGAAATGCACGCCGAGCTCGCCCAGAATGTCCTGCGCGTCGGCCAGCACGTCCATCAGGTGACTGATCGGCGCGCCCTGATAGCCGCCGACATAGCCGACGCCGCATTGCAGCAGCGCCTTGGTGATGGCGAGAATGCCTTCGCCGGCAAACTCCTCGCCGGCACCGAGCCTGAGTTTTTCGACTTCCCTGGCAAAAGACCGTTCGGCCATTCTTTTTCTCCCTTCCGTTACCGCCAGCGCTGGCGGCGCGTAGGTCTAGATGTCGTGCTTGCGAATGTTCTTCAGCATCTTCAAAAGCGTGGCGATGAGCGCGGAATATTCGGCATCGTCGATGTCGTCGAACATCGCTTCGAACGCGTCGTGCATGGCCGGCCAGGCGCGGGTGAACTCGGCGCGGCCCTCGTCGGTCAGGAACACATGGCGGATTCGGCTGTCGGTGACACCCTGCTCGCGTCGCACCAGACCCTGGCCCTCCAGCGTATCGAGGGTCCGGCTCAAGGTCGATTGCTCGATGACCGTATAGACCGAGAGGTCGTTGACGGTGATACCGTCGGTGACCGACAGCACGGCGAGCGTGCGGACCTGCGGGATGGTCAGGCCCTGCTTGCGGAAATCGTCGCGCAAGGTGGCGTTGTAGCGGCCCATGATGCGGTTCATCAGATAGGGCGCGAATTGCTGCAGCCCGATCTGCCCCAGGGTCGAAATGCGCTGGCGCTTTTCCGCGACCTTCTCTTCCATCACAGCCTCCCCGCCAGGAGAAAGCCGGAACCGCCGCCGAGACCCGCACCCGGGTGGGTCGAGGCGCCGATATGGTAGAGACCCTTGATGCCGGTCTGATGGTTGCGGCTGGTCTTGAACGGCCGCCACAGGAAAGACTGGTCGATGGTCGAGGAACCGCCATAGGGGTCACCGCCGACCAGGTTGATGTTCATCGCCTCCAGATCGGCCGGCGAATAGGCGCGGCGCGCGATGACGCTGTCCTTGAAGCCTTCGATATGGCTGGCGAGGATCGCCTCAATGCGGTCGGCATAGGCTTCGCG
This sequence comes from Mesorhizobium sp. Primo-A, assembly GCF_003997175.1. Lineage (NCBI taxonomy): Bacteria > Pseudomonadati > Pseudomonadota > Alphaproteobacteria > Hyphomicrobiales > Phyllobacteriaceae > Mesorhizobium > Mesorhizobium sp. Primo-A. The sequence goes on along the minus strand of NZ_RZTG01000002.1, from coordinate 255,688 downwards.
CAGCACATCGGTCCATTGCCCGTCTGCCGGCGCCTGCAGCTTGCCGGCCGCGTCGCCCTTGATGTGGCGAGGCGCCTCTGGCAGTTGCAGCCACAGGATCGCCTTGCCCTCCGGGCAGCGCGACGGGTCGAGCGCGTGCGGCTGGCCGACGCAGATGGTCGGCACCTCCGGCAGCATGCCGCGCGCCGCCTCGTTGCAAGCTTTCGAGACGCCATCCAGGCCGGGCGTGAGGTGCAGCAACGCCACCTTATCCAAGCCTTCGCCCGGCCATGCGGGCGGTTTGTCCAAGGCGTAGTGGATCTGGAAATTGCCTTTGCCGTAGCGGTACTTTTGCGTCGCCTCGACATCGGCTTTGGGTGCATCCGTGCCAAGCAGCCTGCCATAGAGCTGCGTTGGCGTAACCGAGCAGATGACGCTCTTGTCGGCATTGATTGTCTCGCCCGAGGCCAGCCGCACGGCGGTTGCCCGGCCATTGTTTTGAACGATCGAAGCGACATCGGCGCCGGTGCGGATATCGCCGCCGCGTTCCCGAATCAAAGCCTCGAAGGCCGCCAGCAGGTTTTTTGCCCCACCCTTGACGATCGGTGCTCCGGCCGCCTCAAGTGCGAAGGCGATCACCTTGGCGATCTGGCCGGAGAAGGCGTCCTCGGGTCCAAGCCCGGCATGCAGTACCCAGGGTGCCCACAGCGCGCGGATGGTTTCGGACCGGTAGGTGTTTTCGAGCCAGCCGCGCGCCGGCACCAGAGCTTCGCCGAGGAAGGCGGCAAGGCCGCGCGGGCCACGCCGCCAGCCATCACCGGCAAGCAGCTTCGCTGTCGGGTAGGACCACAGGCTGCCGCCGAGCAAGCCGAACAGCAGGCCGGCATTGCGTTCGATGCCGCCGACATCATCCGCGTGCCGGTCACCGTCGCCTGCCGCGATTGCGTTGAGGGCGGCGATGTTGGCGGCACGGTCGGTGCTGAGCACGGCATGGCTGCCATCCGGCCGCAGCACGCCCGTCGGCGTGCCCGTGTGGCAGAACTCCAGCCCGTGGCGCGCGAGATCGGCGCCCAGTGCCGCAAAGGCCGGCGAGGTGATGAACAGCACGAAGGTCGTCGCCATCACATCATGGATGAAGCCGGGTGCGGTGATCTCCTCGGTGCGCAAGCAACCGCCAATGCGGTCGTTGCGCTCCAGGACGAGCACACGCGCCCCTTTGCCGCCGAGCATCGCCGCGCAGACCAGCGCGTTGATGCCGCTGCCGACGATGATGTGATCGGGGGCGGTCATTGGCGGTTGCTCTTTGCTTGCGGGCAGTGGAGTTCAATCGCGTGGAATTGCGCTCTACGGCGCCCCCCTCTGGCCTGCCGGCCATCTCCCCCTCTTGGGGGGAGATTGGCAGCTTCGGCGCCCCACTCAATCCTGCAACGTCGCAGATTGGCGAAAACCATTGTGAAGGCCAATCTCCCCCCTTGAGGGGGAGATGTCCGGCAGGACAGAGGGGGGCGCCGTAGGGCGCTAGCGCTACAAGCCTGCCACCCTCTACCTGCCATCAACCCGGTTTCGCCTTCTCGCATGATCTTCTCCCGAAGACCCACCTCGCTTTATTGCTTCGACACCAGCGCCAGCGCGCGAATCGGGCTGCCGGTGCCGTGCTCGATCTTGAGCGGCGCCGCGATCAGGATGGCGCCCTTCGGCGGCAGCTGGTCGAGGTTGCAAAGGCTGGCGAGACCGTAGCGGTTGGCCTTGTGCATCAGCGTGTGCGCCGGGAATGGCGGCTCCATGCCACCGGCCTTGCCGGCATCGGTGCCGATCGTCTCCGAGCCCCAGCCCTTGATGTCCTTACTGATCAGGAACTGGATGGCTTCGGCCGTCGGGCCGGGCGTGTGCGGACCGGTCTCGTTGGCGTTGAGGAACTCGGCTTCCGAGCCGTTGCGCTTGTACCAGTCGGTGCGCATCACCACCCATTCGCCGGCATTGATCGCACCGTGCTTGGCTTCCCAGGCCTTGATGTGGTCGACGGTGAGCAGGAAATCGGGGTCGGCGGCGGCTTCCTTCGAACAGTCGATGACATTGACCGGGCCGACGAAATTCTGCGCCGGAATGGTGTCGGTGGCGCCGTCCGGATAATCCTTGCCGCTGATCCAGTGCTGCGGCGCGTCGAAATGCGTGCCCGAATGTTCGCCGAGCTTCAGCCAGTTCCAGGCCCACCACGGACCGTTCTTGTCGTAACGGGAGATGTTGTGGATCTCGACCTTCGGCGTGTCGACGGCGAGTTCCGGCGGCAGCTTGATCAACGGCGTGTCCGGCCCGAGCGGCGCCGACAGGTCGACCACCTTGATGGCGCCTGAAAGAAGCTGGCCGGCGACTTCGCCGAGGAGTTTTTGCGTGTCCATGGTTTGAAGTTCCCTCTTTCGTGTGATGATCAAGGCTCGTCTCGGCCCTTAATATCCTACTAGACGAAAACATATGCATCTGCAATTATCTTTAAGCATAAAGGAAATGGGGACGGGGCGTGAGCGAGTTCGACGCCATCTTTGTCGGGGCGGGCCACAACAGTCTGGCATGCGCTGCGCATTTGGCGCTCAAAGGCTGGAAAACAGGGGTTTTCGAGCGCGGCGCGGCAATCGGCGGCGCCGTCCAGACGCGCGAATTCACCCTTCCCGGCTTCCGCCACGATTTCGGCGCGATGAATCTCAGCCTCTTCGCCGGCTCGGCCTTCCACCGGAAATATGCAAATGAATTGAAAGCGCAGGGGCTGGAGTTCGCCCCGGTCGCCGACTGTTTCGCCAGCGCATTCCCTGACGGGCGCTGGTTCGGCGTCAGCAACGATCTGGAAAAGACCGCCGCGCGCATCGCCGCCTTCTCAGCCGCCGACGCCGCCACATGGCGCAGGCTGGTCGCCGCCTTCCCGGCGGAGGCCGAACACCTGTTCCGGCTGCTGGGTTCGCCGATGAGTGCCCGCGCGCTTGCCGGCACGGCGTGGAACCTGTGGCGCAAGAAGGGCATGTCCGGAGCGCTCGATACGGGCCGGCTGCTGCTGTCCTCACCCCGCGCCTGGCTGGAGGAAACTTTCGAGTCGCCGCATATCAGGGCAACGCTCGCCACTTGGGGCATGCATCTCGACTTCGCCCCGGATATCGCCGGCGGTGCGGTTTTCCCCTATCTGGAATCGATGGCCAACCAGAGTTTCGGCATGGTGCTGGGCAAGGGCGGCGCCGACACCATCATCCGTGCCCTCTCTGGCATGGCGACCTCCGCCGGCGGCAAGATCGTCACCGGCGCCGAAGTCGCCGAGATCACCGTTTCGGCCGGCAAGGCGACCGGCGTACGGCTCGCTTCGGGCGAGACGCATACCGCCACCAGGGCAGTCATTGCCGGCGTCGCGCCCAAGGCGCTGACGGGCAAGCTGCTGCCCAATGGTTCGGGCGACGCCGGCTTCGACACGGCGATGCAGAAATTCCGCCATGCGCCAGGCACGATGATGATCCACCTGGCGCTGGACGATTTGCCGGATTGGCGTGCCGGAGCGGAGCTTCGGCAGTTCGCCTATGTGCATCTGTCGCCGTCGCTCGACGCCATGTCGCGCACCTATCAGCAGGCCATGGCGGGCATGCTGCCGGACGAGCCTGTGCTGGTGGTCGGCCAGCCGACGGCGATCGACCCGTCGCGGGCGCCTCAGGGAAAGCATGTGCTGTGGGTGCAAGTGCGCATGCTGCCGGCCGAAATCCTGGGCGATGCCGCCGGCAAGATCGCACCGGACCATTGGGACAAGGTGAAGGAGGTCTACGCAGACCGTGTCCTCGACATCATCGAGACCTATGCGCCCGGCCTGCGCAACAAGATTCTCGGCCGCGCCGTCTTCTCGCCCATCGACCTCGAGCGTGAGAACCCGAATCTCGTCGGTGGCGACCAGGTCTGCGGCAGCCATCATCTGGCGCAGAACTTTTTATTCCGCCCGGCGCGCAACTATGCCGGCTGGAACACGCCGGTGGCGCATCTGCACCTCACTGGAGCCGCGACATGGCCGGGCGCCGGCACCGGTGCGGCGTCGGGCTTCATGCTCGCACAACAGCTTGGCGGGAGGTAGGAGCCGGAGATTTCCTTGAGGCTACGAGGGGCAAGGCGCTGCTGCCCAAGAAGCCTGAACCAATGACCTGAAGACGCCGCGCAGAAACAAAACCAACAAGGGGAACGACCATGACAATCAACAGACGGGAATTGCTCGGATACAGCGCCGCGGCACTCGGGGTGGCCGCCGTCGGCCTGCCGCAGATCGCTAGGGCGGCTGCCGGCGAACTGACCATCGCCTACAATGTCAACCTGCCATCCTGGGATCCGACCACCGGACCCTCGGCCGTCAACCCGACGATCCAGGGGCTTTACCAGTCGGTATTCGACCAGTTCATCCCGCAGAAGCCCGATTTGTCCTTCGCGCCGGGCCTGCTCACCGAATGGGGCTGGAACGACGACCGCACGAAGATCATGATGACGGTGCGCGAAGGCGTGACCTGGCATGACGGCTCGCCGTTCACGGCCGAGGACGTCGTCTGGTCGCTACAGCGGGCAGGCGACGAAAAGACCGGCAACCCGATCCAGTTCGTCTGGAAGAACGTCAACAACTTCAAGATCGACGGCAACAAGATCACCGGCGACGTCGTGCAGTTCGACCCGGTCTATTTCAAATGGATGTCGTTCCTGACCGGCTACATCATGCCGAAGGCCTATTACGAGAAGGTCGGCGCCGAAGGTTTCGAGAAGGCGCCGATCGGCACCGGCCCCTACATGGTGGAAAAGTTCGAGCGCAACGCTTTCCTGCGGCTCAAGGCAAACCCGAACTACTGGGGCGGCAAGCCGGCCTTCGAGAATGTGACGATCAAGTTCGTCGCCGACGCGGCAAGCCGCGTCGCCGAGATCGAATCCGGCTCCTCGCAAGTGACGCTCGAAATCCCCTACGAGGAGTATGACCGGCTGATCGCCAAGGACGGGCTGGCCGGCTCGTGCAAGAACGTTTCCGACATCGGCATGATCTTCTTCAACGACATCGAGGCGATGCTGGACAAGAACGTCCGTCAGGCCGCCGTGATGGCCGTCGACAAGAAGCTGCTGGTCGATCGCCTGCTGCGCGGCTACGGACAGCCGATCGATACGCTGGAAACGCCGGAATACGCATCCTACGACGCGTCGATCAAGGTCGAGCACAATCCGGAAAAGGCCAAGGAATTGCTGGCTGCCTCCGGCTATTCGCCGGAAAAGCCGGTCAAGTTCACCATCCAGACGACCAAGGGCTTCAAGCCCAAGGACTATGAGATGATCCAGGCGATCGTCGGCATGTGGCGCAAGGTCGGCATCGAGGCGACGATCGAGGTCTACGAGATCGCAAAGCACTACGAACTGCGCGCCGCCGATAAGCTGGCGCCGGCCGCCTTCTACAACTGGGGCAACGCCATCGGCGATCCGACCACCTCGACCGGCTTTGCCATGTACGGCCCGAGCCCGCATTCGGTGTGGGACAGCCAGGATTTGATCGACATGATCAACCCGCTGTGGGGCGAGAAGGACGAGGCCAAGCGCATCGCCGGCTGGAAGGCTGTCGACAAATACATCGCCGAGCAGGCCTATGTGCTGCCGCTGATGCAGTATGCGCAGCCCATCGTCCATGCCAAGGGCGTCAATGTGGTTCAGCATGTGTCGGGCGCGCTGCTGCCGGCCCTGATGACCCCGGCCTGAGAGAGTCGAGAAAGGCGCGCTGTCGCAAAGCCGGCATGCCTTCTCCCAACTTGCGCAGGCCCCCTCATCCGGCCCTTCGGGCCACCTTCTCCCCGCTGGGGAGAAGAGACCGGCTCAGCCGTCAGCGACCTCTTCTCCCCTCGGGGAGAAGGTGGCCGCGAAGCGGCCGGATGAGGGGTCTTCGTTCCATCAGTCACCGAAACGCATTAGGCCTACGCCAGAATGCTCCTGCAAAGATTCCTGATCCGTCTGCTGACGATGCTGATCACGCTGTTCGGCGTGGCCGTCGTCGTCTTTGTCGTGATCCGCGTCGCGCCCGGCGATCCGATCGCCATGATGCTGCCGCCTGGTGCTACGGATGCCGACATTGCCCGGCTGCGAGCGCTCTACGGCCTCGACAAGACCATCGTGCAGCAATTCTTCATCTGGCTGTCAGGCGTCGCCAGGGGCGATTTCGGCACCTCGATTTCGCTCAGGCAGGATGTGCTGGGTCTCGTCTTCAACCGGCTGCCAGCGACGCTGGAGCTTGCCATCGTCGCGCTTGTGATGGCGGTGGCGCTCGGCGGCACGACGGCAATCATCGGCGCGCGCGAACGCGGCACGGCGGTCGAGGCCGGCATCGACATCGCCAGCGGCGCGGCGCTTTCCATTCCCGACTTCCTGTGGGGCCTGGTGCTGATCCTGCTGTTCGGCGTGCTGGTGCCGATCTTCGACATTTCCGGCCGGGTGTCGCCGCAGCTCGACCTGCCCTTCGTCACCCAGTTTTATCTGTTCGAGAGCTTGCTTCGTCTGCGCCTCGACCTGACCTGGGATCTGCTGAAACACATGCTGATGCCGGCCGTGGCGCTGGCGCTGCCGCTGGCGGCGATCATCTCGCAGCTGCTGAAACAGTCGCTGAAGGAAGTGCTCGACCTCGACTACGTCGTGCTGGCGCGGGTCAAGGGATTCTCGGAAACACAGGTCATCCTGCGCGAAGCGCTGAAGAATGCCGCGCTGCCGACGCTGACGCTGGTCGGCGTGCAGTTCACCTTCCTCATCGGCGGCACCGTCATCGTCGAACGGCTGTTTTCCTATGAAGGCCTCGGCAACATGGCGATCGACGCCGTCATCAACCGCGACCTGCCGCTGATTCAGGGCATCGTGCTGGTCTTCGCGCTGCTGTTCGTGCTGATCAACCTCAGCGTCGACATGATGTACGCGCTGCTCAATCCAAGGCTGCGCCATGGATGAGGGCCGCGCTCAAAGACGAGCTGTGTCGCCGCGTCTGTGGCTTGCCGGCGGTTGGCTGCTGCTGGCGCTTCTGGCGGCAATCTTCGCGCCGCTGGTCGCGCCGCAGGATCCGCTGGCGCAGGATTTGATGCTGGAACGGTTGCCGCCGTTCTGGATGGCCGGCGCCGAACCCGGCTATTGGCTCGGCACCGACAGCCTCGGCCGCGATCTGTTGTCCCGGCTGATCTTCGGCGGCCGCATCGCCTTCATCGTCGCTTTCGCCGCGGCCATCGCCGCCTGCCTGGTCGGCTCGATGCTGGGGCTCATAGCCGGCTATTTCGGCGGCTGGGCCGACCGCATCATCTCGCGCATCGTCGATGTCTGGATGGCATTTCCGCCGGTGCTGTTCGCCATCCTTTTGGTTGCGGTGCTCGGCACAGGCTTGAGTTCCGTCATCCTGGCCATCGCCATCATCGACTGGACGCGTTTCTGCCGGGTGATCCGTGCCGAGACGATGGGCCAGTCGCGCATGGATTATGTCGAGAATGCCCGCATCGCCGGCTATGGCCGCATCGGCATCATGCTGCGCGAAGTGCTGCCCAATGTGGTGCCGTCAATCGTGGCGCTGCTGTCGCTGGAAATGGGCATCGCCGTCATCGTCGAGGCGATCCTGTCCTTCGTCAATCTGTCGATCTCGACCGACGACCCGACCTGGGGCGGCATCATCGCCGAGGGCCGGCTGTCGATCCATCAGGCCTGGTGGGTGCTGGTGTTCCCGCTGATCACGCTCATCCTCACCGTGCTGTCGTTCAGCCAATTCGGCGAGGCGTTGAAGACGCGCTTCGACCCGGTGCTGCGATGAGCGCGGTCTGCCTTGACATCGCCAATCTGAGCGCCGTGCTGCCCAACGGCCAGCGCATGCTGCGTTCGGTGTCGCTCTCCGTCCAACCCGGCGAGGTCCGCGCGTTGGTCGGCGAAAGCGGCGCCGGCAAGACGATGATCGGCAAGGCTGTGCTTGGTGTGCTGCCGTCGAGCGTGCGCATCGTCGAAGGCGATATGTTGCTTGAGGGCGAAGACCTCGGCAAGTTGCCGCCCAAGGCACGGCGCACGCTGATCGGGGCATGCACGGCGCTGATCCCGCAGGACCCGCTGACCGCTCTCAACCCGTCACGCCGCATCGGCTCGCAGATGACCGACCGGCTGGTGCGCATCCTCGGCTGGAGTGGCGAGAAGGCCGATACCCGCATTCGCCAGTTGCTGGACGAGGTGCAGATCCGCGACCCCGACCGCGTGCTCAAAAGCTATCCGCACGAACTGTCCGGCGGCATGCGCCAGCGCGTGCTGATCGCCGCCGCCTTCGCCGCGGAGCCAAGGCTGATCGTCGCCGACGAGCCGACCACGGCGCTCGACGTCACCGTGCAGAAGCAGATCCTGCGGCTGATCGCTGCGTTGCAGCGCGAGCATGGCACGGCGATCCTGTTCGTCACCCATGATCTCGGCGTCGTCGCCAAGATCAGCCAGAGGGTCTCGGTGCTCTATGCCGGCAAGGTGGTGGAGGAGGCCGAGACCGCAGCGCTCTTCGCCGCGCCGCAGCACCCCTACACACGGGCGCTGATCGCGGCGACGCCACGCTACACCGATCCTTTCGCCTCGCTAAGACCGGTGGACGAGGCGGTGCTGGCCGGACTTGCTTCGGAGATCGCTGCCGCCGACCAAGCCTGGAGGCGGCCGCATGGTTGAACCGTTGTTCTCCGTGCGCGGGCTGAAGGTCGCGCTGCCCGACATGACGCGCAAGCCACTGATCGGCCGCGCGCCATTGGCCGAAATCCTGAAGGGCCTGGACTTCGACCTGCCGCGGGGCTCGGTGACCGGCATTGTCGGCGAATCCGGTTCGGGCAAGTCGACGCTCGGCCGCGCTTTGGTGCGCCTGCTGGAGCCAAGCGCCGGCAGCATCCGCTTCGACGGCCGCGACATCACCAATCTGCCGGAAGCGGAGCTGCGGCCGCTGCGGCGCAATCTGCAGATGATTTTTCAAGATCCGATGTCGTCGCTCAACCCGCGCTGCACCATTACCAGCATTATCGCCGCGCCTTTGAAGCAGAATGGTCTTGGCGACAACCTGAAGGCGCGCGTCGCCGAGGCGCTGCAGCGTGTCGGCCTGCCGCAAAGTTTCGCCAGCCGCTATCGGCACGAACTGTCGGGCGGCCAGCGCCAGCGCGTCGGCATTGCGCGCGCGCTGGCGCTGTCGCCGAAATTCGTGCTGGCCGACGAGATCGTCTCGGGCCTCGACGTCTCGACGCAGGCGCAGATCCTCACCCTGCTGGAGGAGCTTGCCGCGGAGATGGGGCTGACCGTCGCTTTCATCAGCCACGATCTGTCGGTCATCCGGCGGCTGTGCCGGCAGGTGATCGTCATGCGCGAAGGCGTGATCGTCGAAGCGAGCGCCACCGACACCTTGTTCGACAAGCCGCGGCAAAGCTACACGCGCGATCTCATCGCGGCCATTCCGCTGCCCGAGATCGATGCGAGCTGGCTCGACATTCCTTCCGCAGCCAAGCCGCCGACATGAATGCATACGCACGCCGACGAGCGGGCCTCGGACGTGCGACCACAAAGACCAAGTCCCGCCAAATGGAGAGGACTGACATGAAGACCACAATCGCAATTGCAACGCTCGCCGCCGCGATGCTCGGCAGCGCCGGCATGGCCTCGGCGGATTCGATCCCGGGCATGCGCGGCCACGACCACACCGGGATCACGGTTCCCGACATGAAGCAGGCGGTCGACTTCTTCACCGAAGTGGTCGGCTGCAAGAAGGCGATGTCGTTCGGCCCGTTCGCCGACGACAAGGGCACCTTCATGCAGGATCTCCTGGGCGTCGATCCGAAGGCGGTGATCGAAGAGGTCACCATGGTGCGTTGTGGCTACGGCTCGAACATCGAGCTGTTCAAATACACAGCACCGGACCAGAAGGACCTGACGCCAAAGAACAGCGACATCGGCGGCTTCCACATCGCCTTCTATGTCGACGACGTCGCCGCTGCCAAAGCCTATCTCGACGGCAAGGGCGTCAAGACACGCTTGGGACCATTGCCGGTCAAGGAAGGACCCGCCGCCGGCCAGACCATCCTCTATTTCCAGGCGCCCTGGGGGCTGCAACTGGAAGCGATCAGCTATCCCGACGGGATGGCCTATGAGAAGGGCGCCGAGACGGTGTTGTGGAGCCCGAAGAGCCCGGAAAAGTGATCGGCAGCGCGCTTGCGCGATGACACGCAGGCGCGCTTTCGCCATGTCAGGACGATCGTTCTGATATGAAACTTTAAGCTTGAAATATCTTATCGCCGGCGCGATACTGAACTCCAGCAAGCGAAGAGGAGATCGCACAGATGAAGGTTGCGGTTCTCGGCGGCGGACCAGCCGGCCTCTACTTTGCCATTTCGATGAAACTGAGGGACGCCGCCCACGATGTGACGGTGTTCGAGCGCAACCGCGCCGACGACACGTTCGGCTGGGGCGTCGTGCTGTCGGCCGAAACGCTCGACAATCTGTCGAAAAACGATCCGGTCAGCGCCGTCTGGATCAAGAAGCACTTTGCCTACTGGGACGACATCGCCGTCATTCATGACGGCGTGCGCACGGTCTCGTCAGGGCACGGTTTCTGCGGCATCGGCCGCAAGCGGCTGCTGGTCCTGCTGCAGCGCCGGGCGCGTGAACTCGGCGTCAAGCTGATGTTCGAGACCGACATCGCCGATCCCAAGCCTTACATGGAGACGCACGATCTGGTCGTCGCTGCCGACGGCCTGAACTCCAGGGCGCGCAACAGTTTCGTCGACATCTTCAAGCCCGACATCGACACCCGCAAATGCAAGTTCGTCTGGCTCGGCACCAACCAGAAATTCGACGACGCCTTCACCTTCATCTTCGAGAAAACCGAGCATGGCTGGGTGTGGGCCCACGCCTACCAGTTCGACAGCGACACCGCGACCTTCATCGTCGAGTGCAGCGAGCAGACCTGGGCTGCCTTCGGCTTCGGTGCGATGTCGCAGCAGGAATCGATCGCCGTTTGTGAGCGGATCTTCGAAAAACATCTCGGCGGCCACGCCTTGATGACGAATGCCAACCATATCCGCGGTTCGGCCTGGATCAATTTCCCGCGCGTGCTGTGCGAGCGCTGGTCTTACAAGAATCTCGCGCTGATGGGCGATGCAGCGGCATCGGCGCATTTCTCGATCGGCTCCGGCACCAAGCTGGCACTGGAAAGTGCTGTGGCGCTGGCCGAATATGTCGAAACTGAGCCGGACCTGGATGCCGCCTTCCGCAGATATGAGGATGCCCGCCGCACCGAGGTGCTCAAGCTGCAATCGGCGGCGCGCAATTCGCTGGAATGGTTCGAGGAGGTCGAGCGCTATCTCGGCCTCGATCCGGTGCAGTTCAACTATTCGCTTTTGACCCGCTCGCAGCGTATCAGCCACGAGAATCTGCGACTGCGCGATGCCGAATGGCTTGAAAGCGCGGAAGAATGGTTCCAGCGCCAGGCGGGCGCCGGCGGCAACAGCCTGCGCCGCGCGCCGATGTTCGCGCCGTTCAAGCTGCGCGACATGAGGCTGCAGAACCGCGTCGTCGTTTCGCCGATGGCGCAGTACAAGGCTGTCGACGGCTGCCCGACCGACTGGCATTTCACGCATTATGCCGAGCGGGCCAAGGGTGGCGCCGGTCTCATCTATATCGAGATGACCTGCGTCAGCCCGGAAGGGCGCATCACGCCCGGCTGTCCCGGCTTCTACGCGCCCGAGCATGAGGTGGCGTGGAAGCGGCTGGTCGATTTCGTCCACACCGAGACCGAGGCCAAGATCTGCGCCCAGATCGGCCATTCCGGCGCCAAGGGCTCGACCCGGCTCGGCTGGGAGGGCACTGACGTGCCGTTGGTCTCAGGCAACTGGCCGGTGATGGCGGCTTCGGCCGTTGCGTGGTCGCCGCAGAATCAGGTTCCGAAGGCGATGAACCGCGCCGACATGGACCGCGTGCGCGACGAATTCGTCGCTTCGGCCGAGATGGCCGATCGCTGCGGCTTCGACATGCTCGAAATCCACGCCGCGCATGGCTATCTCTTGTCGTCCTTCATCACGCCGGTCACCAACCGGCGCACGGATGAATATGGCGGTTCGCTGGACAATCGCATGCGCTATCCCCTCGAAATCTTCCGCGCGGTGCGCGCCGCCTGGCCGGCGGAGAAGCCGATCTCGATGCGCATTTCCGCCAATGACTGGGTCGGCATCGAGGGCGTGACGCCGGCCGACGCGGTCGAGATCGCGCGGCTGCTGCATGAGGCCGGCGTCGACATCTGCGATGTCTCGGCAGGCCAGACCTCGGCACTGGCCAAGCCTGTCTATGGCCGCATGTTCCAGACGCCGTTTTCCGACCGCATCCGCAACGAGGTCGGCATGGCGACGATGGCGGTCGGCAACATCTACGAGCCGGACCATGTCAATTCGATCCTGATGGCCGGCCGCGCCGACCTGGTGGCGCTGGCGCGGCCGCATCTCGCCGATCCCTACTGGACGCTGCATGCCGCCGTCACGCTCGGCGACCGCGGTGTCAAATGGCCTGATCCCTATCTGCCCGGACGCGACCAGCTCTACCGTCTGGCCGAGCGCGACGCCGCAGCGGGGCTGAAAGTATGACGGCCGCCGCGACGATACCCGGCAAGCATGCGCTGGTCACTGGCGGCGGCTCCGGCGTCGGGCGGGCCATCGCGCTGGCGCTGGCTGCTGCCGGCATCGGCGTCACCATCTGCGGCCGCCGGGAAGCAGAGCTCGCCAAGGTGGCCGGCGAAAACGACCGCATCTCTGGCATCGCCGCCGATGTCACCGACGAGGCGGCAATGGCGGCGCTCTACGAGAGGGCGCAAGCCGCGCGCGGCCCGTTCGACATCGTCGTCGCTAATGCCGGCATGGCCGGCAGCGCGCCGGCGCACAAAACCGCGCTCAGCGACTGGCAGCGGACGCTCGACGTCAATCTGACCGGCGCCTTCCTGACGGTGAAGCCCGCGCTGGCCGGCATGGCCGCGCGGAAGACGGGACGAATTGTTTTCATCGCCTCGACCGCCGGCCTGAAAGGCTACGCCTACGTCGCGTCTTACGTCGCCGCCAAGCATGGCGTCATCGGCCTGATGCGGGCGCTTGCCGCCGAAACAGTGAAATCCGGCGTCACCGTCAACGCGGTGTGCCCAGGCTTTGTGGAAACCGAAATGCTGGAAGAGTCCATCCGGCGCATCATCGAAAAGACCGGCCGCTCGGCCGAACAAGCGCGATCGAGCCTTGCCTCGACCAACCCGCAAGGCCGCTTCATCCAGCCGGATGAAATTGCCGCCGCCGTGCTGTGGCTGTGCGGCGACGCCGCCCAATCGATCACCGGACAGGCGATTTCCATCTCAGGAGGCGAAACATGGTAGCCGGCCCCCTGCCCGCGCCGTCGAGACCCGGCAAGGACCGCTTGCGTCTGTGGATCAGGCTGCTGCGCGCCTCGCGCACGATCGAGGCCGAGCTGCGCGAGCGGCTGAAGAAGGACTTCAACACCACGCTGCCGCGCTTCGACGTGATGGCAGCGCTTTATCGCGCGCCGGAAGGCATGCTGATGAGCGACCTGTCGCGTTTCCTGCTGGTCTCTAACGGCAATGTCACGGGCATCGTCGACCGGCTGGTTTCGGAAGGACTTGTCGCCCGCGCGCGGCGCAATGGCGACCGCCGCACCTCGATGGTGCGGCTGACCGAGGAAGGCACGCAGGCCTTTGCCGCGATCGCCGCGGCGCATGAAGGCTGGATCGGCGAATTGCTGGGCAAGGTCAGTGAGGACGACGCGCGCCGGCTGACCGGCATGCTGACCTCGTTCCGCAGCAACTGGGAGGGACGCGAATGACCGCAATGGCCGGGCGCAAGCCGAAGCATTTCCTCTGGGAGGTCGAGGGCAGGATCGCCAAGGTCCGGCTCGATCGGCCGGAGCGCAAGAACCCGCTGACCTTCGACAGCTATGCGGAACTCCGCGACACGTTCCGCGACCTCGTCTATGCCGACGATGTCGACGCCGTGGTGTTCCTTTCCAATGGCGGCAATTTCTGCTCCGGCGGCGATGTCCACGACATTATCGGCCCGCTGGTCAAAATGGACATGAAGGAGCTCCTGGTCTTCACCCGCATGACCGGCGATTTCGTCAAGGCGATGCTGAATTGCGGCAGGCCGATCATTGCGGCGGTCGACGGCGTCGCGGTCGGCGCCGGCGCCATCATTGCGATGAGCTCCGACATCCGCATCGCCACGCCGGAAGCCAAGACCGCATTCCTGTTCACCCGCGTCGGCCTCGCCGGCTGCGACATGGGCGCCTGCGCGATCCTGCCGCGCATCATCGGCCAGGGCCGCGCCGCCGAACTGCTCTACACCGGCCGCACCATGACGGCTGATGAAGGCGAACGCTGGGGTTTCTACAACCGGCTGGTCGATGCCGCCGCGCTTGAAGCCGACGCGCTCGACATGGCGGCGCGCATCGTCTCCGGCCCGACCTTCGCGCACGGCATCACCAAGACCCAGCTCAACCAGGAATGGTCGATGGGCCTCGACCAGGCGATCGAGGCGGAAGCGCAGGCGCAAGCGATCTGCATGCAGACCCGCGACTTCGAACGCGCCTACAAGGCGTTCGTGGCCAAGGAAAAGCCGGTGTTCGAGGGGGATTGAGGATGATGCTTTGCGTGGAGACGTTGGCGGGAGGGGGGCGCCGTAGTGCGCAAGGCCTCAATAGCGGGGCCACCAATGCCTGACCGTTCCTTCCTCTCCTGGCCGTTCTTCGAAGACCGCCATCGCGAACTAGCCGAGCACCTCGAGACATGGTGCACGACCAACCTCCCAGTCGATCACCATGATGTCGACGCCGCCTGCCGCGAGCTGGTCAGCAAGCTCGGCCGAGACGGCTGGCTGAAGCCAACGGCGCTCGACACCGACAACCCGGGTCCCCTCGACGTCCGCACTTTGTGCATCACGCGCGAGACGCTCGCCCGCCATGACGGGTTGGCCGATTTCGCCTTCGCCATGCAGGGGCTGGGCACCGGCGCGCTCAGCCTGTTCGGCACGGTGGAGCAGCGGCAATGGCTTTCGAAGACGCGCGCCGGCAAGGCGATATCAGCCTTCGCCCTGTCGGAGCCGCGCTCGGGATCAGATGTCGCCAACACGGAAATGACGGCGACCCGCGACGGCGACAGCTACGTTCTTACAGGCGAAAAAACCTGGATCTCCAATGGCGGCATCGCCGACCTCTATGTCGTCTTTGCCCGCACCGGCGAGGCGCCGGGCGCCAAGGGACTTTCCGCTTTCCTCGTGCCTGGCGACGCCAAGGGCCTTGGCATCGCCGAACGGCTCGAAGTGATCGCGCCGCATCCGCTGGCGCGGCTGTCTTTCGAGCGGGTCCGCCTGCCGGCCACCGCACTGATCGGCAAGCCAGGCGACGGCTTCCGCATCGCCATGTCGGTGCTCGATGTGTTCCGCTCGACCGTCGGTGCGGCGGCACTCGGCTTTGCCCGCCGTGCACTGGATGAAAGCATCAAACGCGTGGCCGAGCGCAAACTATTCGGCGCGCCGATGGCCGAATTGCAAATGGTGCAGGGGCACATCGCCGACATGGCGCTCGATGTCGATGCGGCGGCGCTGCTGGTCTACCGCGCCGCCTGGACCAAGGACATGGGTGCGCCCCGCGTCACCCGCGAGGCGGCGATGGCCAAGCTGTTTGCCACCGACAGGGCGCAAGAGGTGATCGACAAGGCCGTGCAGCTGCACGGCGGCGACGGCGTCCGCAAAGGCCACATCGTCGAAAGCCTGTATCGCGAGATCCGCGCGCTGCGCATCTATGAGGGTGCCTCCGACGTGCAGAAAGTGGTGATTGCGCGGCAAGTGATGGGCGCGGCCTGAAGCAGGTCGCGCCCACGGACCAGACTGTTTTGACAATGGATATTGCGAACCGAGTTTTGACGAATCGGGAGACTGAAATGCACCAGATTCTGCAGCCGGAAGGCTGGGCCAAACCTGTCGGCTACGCCAACGGCGTCGCGGCGCGCGGTCGGCTCGTCTTCGTTGGCGGACAGGTCGGCTGGAACGGCCAATGCCAGTTCGAAACCGACGACTTCGTCGGCCAGGTGCGGCAAACGCTTCAGAACATCGTCGCGGTGCTGGCGGAAGCCGGCGCGGGGCCGCAGCACATCACCTCGATGACCTGGTACTTCACCGACAAGGCCGAATACCTTGCCAATCTCAGGGGTATCGGCGAGGCCTATCGCGAGGTCATCGGCCGGCATTTTCCGGCGATGGCCGCCATGCAGGTGGTGGCGCTGGTCGAGGATCGCGCCAAGATCGAAATCCAGGCCACCGCCGTCATTCCGGAATAAATTATTGGCTGCCTCAGGAATAAATTATTCGCGAAGCCCCGCCTGCCTCAAGATCGGCAGCACGTGATCGCAGAAATAGGGCAGTTCTTGCGTGTAGTTGACGAAGGACAGCGCGATGCCCTGATAGCCGTGCCCGGCAATTGCGACCATGTCGGCGGCGATCGTTTCCGGCGTTCCGATCAGCGGGTAGGTGCCGGCGCCGCCGGCGAAACGCTGCCGGTAGCGGTCATAGGCGTGCGGGTCGTGCGATTGCGAGAATTCCTTCTTGCCGGCCATGTGGGCATCGACGGCGTCATGGTCGGCCATATCGACGGCGTAGCGCGTGTAGTAGGCCTGCGCCTCTTCCATCGTCGGGCGGCAGACGACATGCGCCACGGTGTAGACGCCGACATCGCGGCCTGCCTTATCGGCCCGCTCGCTGATGTCGGCGACATGCTTGCCGGCATCGCTCATTTCCGAAAATGTCGTGAACAGATAATCGCACCGGGCGGCAGCGAAATCGCGGCCCGGCCCGCCGAAGGCGGCGTTCATGGTCACGGGGCGCGGAACCTGCAGACTGGCCGGCCGGCTGACAGCCTCCTTGAGGCGGTAATAAGTGCCTTCGTAATCGAGCGGCTCGGCCGACGCATAAAGCTTTTCCAGGATTTCGATCCATTCGGCCGCCTGATCGTAGCCCTTCTCGACCAAAGGCGTGCCGAACATGCCGAATTCCTTCGGGTTCCAGCCGCAGACGATGTTCAAGCCCGCGCGTCCCTGGCTGATATGGTCGACCGTCGCCAGCGCCTTGGCGGCATAGAGCGGATGCACCAGCGGCACATGCACGGTCATGAACAGGCCGATCTGCTCGGTGGCCATGGCGAGTGCCGCCGCCCAGGTGAAGGTCTCGAACGACCATTCGCGCACCTTGTTGCGGCCGCCGAAGCCGCGCCAACGCGCGATCGGCAGCATGAACTCCAGCCCGGCGCGGTCGGCGATCTGGGCTGCGGTCACATTGTCCTGCCAGCTCGCCGCCCAGCGCTCCGGCACATCGGTGATGGCAAGCCCGCCATCGGCATTGGTCGAAAAGACGCCAAGCTTCAGTCTGTTCGAGCCGTGCAAAGGGTGTGGTTTGTTCACGTCGCGACCTCCCGGCGAAGATCGCACGCTAGGCCCGCGCGGAAATATTTCAAGCCTGAAATAGCTTGGCGTCACCATCGCTCGCGGGTATCGGTTCCAGCGGGCCGCACCGTGTCCACCACGCAACGGACATCGCAGCTTTTTAAGCTTAAAACTTTCGCCTTGAAAAGCGCCGCACTTTGGATAAGCATTCCGGAGTCGATGGCGATTGCCGTGCCGGACGGGCTTGCCGGCCAGTCCATCGAGCAGACCAGTCCATCGTGCCGGCCAGTCCATCGTGGGTGCTCCGGGTGGGAGTCTCAGTTCTTGTCGTTCATACTGCCCCAGTCATCATCCAACACGCGCCATGCCTTCGATGACGTGCGCGCGGATTCGCGGTCTGCAACACACAACATCGCCAACCGTGACCGCATGGTCGCTGCCATGAATTGACGCCCTGCGTGAAGCGGGGCGGCAAAAAACCGTGCGGGAGCAACCCGCCCGATCAACAACAGAGGGAACAAAAATGAGCTTCACGCGTCGCAAATTGCTTCTTCTCGCCGCCGCCATCGGCATCGCCGCCGGCCCCGCCACCGCTTATGCCGCGGATGTGCTCAATGTCGGCGCCTACCCGACCAACCCGCCCTTCGAATTCAAGAACGAGAGCGGCACTTTCGAAGGCTTCGAGGTCGACATCGTCAACGAAGCCGCCAAGCGCATCGGCATGACCACCGACATCGCCGATCTCGGCTTCCAGGCGCTGTTTGCCGCCACCACCTCGAAGCGCATCGACGTCGCCATCTCGTCGATCACCATCACGGCGGAGCGGCTGAAGTCACAGTCGTTCACGCAGCCCTATTATGATTCCGATATGGGCATCGCCACCAAGGCCGACAGCCCGATCAAGGCCGAGGCCGACCTCAAGGGCAAGATCATCGGCGTGCTGTCCGGTTCGACCGGCGAAACCTGGGTCAAGGCGCATCAGGAAGCCGACGGCTTCAGCGACGTGAAGGGCTACGACACGCAGCAGAACCTGCTGCTCGACCTCAGCGCCGGCCGCGTCGATGCGGCAGTCAGCGACATTCCGGGCATGGAATATTCCTTCACCAAGATGAAGGACCTGGTGGTCAAGGAGCGCATCAAGACCGGTGAGCAATACGGCCTGATGATGACCAAGGACCACCCGCTGCTCGGCAAGCTGAACGATGCGCTGAGCGCGATGAAGAAGGACGGCACGCTGGCCGCGATCCACAAGAAGTGGTTCGGCAGCGACGCGCCCGCCGACTCTTCGACCATGAAGGAAATGCCGCTGCCGAAGGCCTGAGCTGAAGGCTGCGGTAACATCGTGCCGGCTTTCCAGGCCGGCACGATTCTTTCACGCCTGGCCGCCGGCTTCTGCCGCAGATCTCCTGCCCTCGGCGGCCCATGAGTTTAACGTGAGCATTCTTTGCTCTGGGGTTCGGGAACGCTCCCATGTCGCTGATCGACACCTTCTTCAACCCCGACGTCATTATGTCCAGCCTGCCGGCGCTGCTGCGCGGCTTCCTGAACACGCTGCTGCTCGGCATTTTGAGCATCGGCATCGGCATCCCCATCGGCCTGGGGATCAGCCTGGTGCGGCTCTATGCGCCGAAGCCGTTGCGCTGGCTCGCGGTCGGCTACACCGACATCTTCCGCGCCCTGCCGGTGCTGGTCGTGCTGATCCTGATCTACTATGCGCTGCCCTTCCTCGGCATACGCCTGTCGTCCTGGGCATCGGCGGTGACAGCCTTCGCCTTCATCATGTCGGCCTACTCGGCCGAGGTGTTCCGCTCCGGCATCGAGAGCATTCCGCGTGGCCAGTTCGAGGCGTCGCAGGCGCTTGGCCTGCCGTTCCTCCTGACCTTGCGCAAGGTGGTGCTGCCGCAAGCGATCCGCGTCGTCATCCCGCCGATGACCAGCAACTGCGTCTCGATGTTCAAGGACACCTCGCTCGCCTCCACCGTGGCGCTGCCGGAACTCTTGAAGGAAGCGACCAACGCGCAGTCGCTCTACGCCAACCCATCGCCGCTGATCGGCGCCGCCCTTGTCTATCTCATCTTCCTCTGGCCGATGGTCCGCCTCGTCAGCCTGCTTGAAGAGCGCTTCAAGACCGAAAAGAAGCGCTGACCTCGCCAACCGATCCCACCCCGTCCAAGCCCTCCGCAGGAGCCTACCCGTGAATAAGCATCAAACCGACAATGCGAATGCCACCGCGTTCCCCGTCGACACCATCCGCGCCATGTTTCCAGCCTTGCAGCGGGCCGGCGATTTCATCTTTTTGGACAACGCCGCCGGCGCGCAGATCCCGCAGAGCGTGCTCGACGCGGTGACCAATCATCTGGTTTCGCACAATGTGCAGCGTGGCGGCCGCTATGGCCGCAGCGTCACCGTCGACCAATCGGTCGCCGATGCGCGGACAAGCGTCGCTCTGCTCATCAACGCCTACAGCCCGGCGGAAATCTGCTTCGGCATGAATGCCACCTCGTTCATCCGCCTGGTCAGCCTCGGCATCGGCCAGATGCTGCAAGAGCGCGACGAGATCGTCGTCACCGACATGGATCATGACGCCAACATCGCGACTTGGCTGGCGCTGGAATCGGCCGGTGCGAAATTCAAATGGTGGCGGATGCGTGAGGACGGCAATCTGCATGTCGACGATCTGCGTCCGCTGGTCTCGGACCGCACCCGCCTGGTCGCCTGCACGGTCACGGCGCACTCGATCGGCTCGATCGTCGATGTCGCTGCGGTGGCTGGGATCGCGCATGCGGCCGGCGCCGAAGTGTTCCTCGACTGCGTGCATTACGGGCCGCATGGACTGATCGACGTGCAGGCCTGGGATTGCGACTATCTCGTCTGCTCCGGCTACAAGAATTTCTCGCCGCATATGGGCTTCCTGTGGGGCCGTTTCGAAACGCTGAAGCGGCTGCCGACCTTTCGCGAGGACTTCATCCCCGACGAGCCGCCCTACAAGGTCGAGGCCGGCACCTTCATCTACGAGAACGTTTCCGGCATGGATGCGGCGGTGCAGTATCTGGAACTGATCGGCCGCAATCTGGCGCCGTCCAACAACCGCTCCCGACGCGAAAACATCGTTGCCGGCATGGGCGCCATCCGCGACTACGAGCTGGTGCTGGCGCGCGAGATGCTGGCCGTGCTGAAGGATTGCGGGGCAACCATCTACGGCGTTGCCGACGAGGCGCGCATCCATGAGCGCGTGCCGACCTTCTGCTTCAACATCGGCAAACTATCGCCGCAGCGGGTCGTCGAGGAAATGGCCGAGATGCAGATCGGCATCCGCGACGGCCACATGTACGCGCCACGGCTGATGAAGCGTCTCAACCTCTCGATGGACAGCGGCGCCATCCGCGCCTCGTTGGTCCACTACAACACGGTCGAGGAAGTCCGGCGCTTCGGCGAAGCTCTGCGTGCGATTGTCGCGAAGTTGTCCCGAGCTGCGGCCTTCGGGCCGGTCGAGTAGTAGGCTGCGGCTACATTGGGGGTCGTAATCCTGGGGTCTGCGCGACGCTTCGCCCTAGGCCCTGTACTGATAAATGAAAAAGGACTGCGATAGGTGGAAAACTGCCCTCCCAGCATGCAAGATGGCTGATGGCCAATTTATCGTTCCAGCACTTGAACACCGATTGGAATGCCGAGCCCAATGCTCCTGACATAGAGCTGGTAGTCGAAGGCAACAGCGTCCGCCTTTCCTTTCGTCTTAACCCGTGGGCCTACAGTGCCGAGCCTGGAGAAATTGCGACGCTACGATTCCTCGGCTGCAGTCGTTTTCGTTGGGACGCGACGAACGATCATGCATGGTTTGCAGGAAAAGGGCTTTACGGCGGTCAGGCTCCGAAATGGGGCGAGTTCTACGAGGTTATGGGCGACACTCGGGTCGTCGAGGATGACGATTGGGATGTCTTGTCGGCGGATTTGCCGACCTCCCGTCAATTCCTGTTCTACTTCCGTGACGACACAATTGAGATCGTGGCTCAAGATTGGTTGCTGACACGGGAAACACCACTGGCCGCTGAGGACCCCTCCGGCTGAGACTTTCATACTGCGGCGGAATCTGATTCAGACTCCGCAATAATATGAAGGTCCCGGTCGAAAAACGACTCCATTGCGGATCTACACCCAAGGATATATGCTGTCGCAGCGCGCCTAGGCATCCCGCTTCACCATCGCGCATGTTCCATGAAAGTAAAGAATAGATTCGACTCGCTCATGCACGCGGTCTGTGCTGGTCATGGGTATTGCGGAGGAATGCACGGCGACAAATTCATGCATGTCACCGATTTTATCCCTCAATCCGGTGATGTCACAGCGGACCAATTCGTGGAATGGGTCTTTCTAGCTGAAATTGAGAACAAGAGTGAGCGAATGTCCCCCAGATGGGATCGGCATCGCCAAAGGATACGAAGCTATTTTGTTGAGTACATGGGATCAGACGTCATCGATGCCAGCCAATTAAAATGGGGTGTAGAGGGCTAAGCCAGCCCCTTTGCCCTGCTTCCCAATCATCGCGGTCATACTGCATTTATGAGTTCACGACCTAGGATGACGAAAAGCCTCAGGCGGCCTTCTTCTTCGCCAGCCTCGCTTTGATCGACGCGACGTCGGCGCGCGGCGTCGCGGCGAACAGCGTCCTGGTGTAGCTGTGCTTGGGGTCGGCGAAGACCTCGTCGCGCGAGCCGTATTCCACCGCTTCGCCGAAATACATCACCATCACATCGTCGGCGATGTAGCGTACCACGGACAGATCGTGGCTGATGAAGACGTAGGTCAGCTGGAACTCGTCCTGCAGGTCGGCGAGCAGGTTGAGCACCTGCGCCTGCACCGACAGATCGAGCGCCGAGACCGGCTCGTCCAGCACCAGCAGGCTCGGATTGAGCATCAGCGCGCGGGCAATGGCGATGCGCTGGCGCTGGCCGCCGGAGAACATATGCGGATAGCGATTGTAATGTTCGTGACCGAGCCCGACCTTCTTCAGCATCTTCATCGCCAGGTCGCGCCGCTCGGCCGCCGGCTTGTCGGTGTTGATCAAAAGCGGCTCGCCCAGCACGTCGCCGATCTTCTGGCGCGGATTGAGCGATCCGTAGGGGTTCTGGAAGACGATCTGCACCTTGCGGCGCATCTCCTTGGTCAATCCGCCCTTGGCGATGTCGACCTTGTTGCCGTCGATGAACAATTCGCCCGATGTCGCCGGATCGATCAGCGTGATGATGCGGGCAAGCGTTGACTTGCCGCAGCCGCTTTCGCCGACAATGGCCAGCGTCTTGCCCTTGTCGACCTTGAACGAGACGCCCTTGACCGCGTGCACGGTGCGCGGCCCGGTGAACAGGCCGCCGCCGATGTGGTAGTCGCGGACGATGTTCTTGCCTTCGAGAACCGTGGTGCTCATCAGGTGGCTCCCGCAGCAGAAGGCGCCGGCTCGAACATCATGTCGGAAACGGTCGGCAGCCGGTCGCCGACGGCGTTTTCCGGCAAGGCCGACAACAGCGCCCGCGTGTAATTGCTCTTTGGCGATTCAAACAGCGACAGCACGTCGGCCTCTTCCATCTTGCGGCCCTTGTACTGGACGATGACGCGGTCAGCGGTCTCGGCCACCACGCCCATATTGTGGGTGATCATGATCAGGCCCATGCCGTATTTGGCCTGCAGCGAAACCAGCAGATCGAGGATCTGCTTCTGGATGGTGACGTCGAGCGCCGTGGTCGGCTCGTCGGCGATCAGCAGTTTCGGATTGCAGGCAATGGCGATGGCGATCATGACGCGCTGGCACTGGCCGCCGGACATCTGGTGCGGGAAGGAACTCAGCCGCTCTTCAGGGTCGGCGATGCCGACCAGCTTCATCAGTTCGATGGCACGCGCCCGGCGCTGGGCGCGGTCCATGCCCATGTGGAAGCGCAGCACCTCCTCGATCTGGAACCCGACGGTGAAGCACGGGTTGAGGCTGGCGATCGGCTCCTGGAAGATCATCGAGATGTCCTTGCCGACGATCTTGCGGCGTTCGGACGGGCTGAGCTTCAGCAGATCGACGCCGTCGAAGGCCATGCGGTCGGCCTTGACGGTTGCCGTGTTGGGCAACAGCCCCATCACCGCCAGCATCGACACCGACTTGCCGGAGCCGGACTCGCCGACGATCGCCAGCACTTCGCGCGGCTCGATCGACAGGTCGATACCTTGCACGGCCATGAACGGTCCGGCCGCGGTGTCGAAGGAAACGGTGAGGTTCTTGATCTCGAGCAGAGGCATGCTCAGGACCTCTTCAGCTTGGGGTCGAGCGCGTCGCGCAGACCGTCGCCGATCAGGTTGATGGCAAAGACGGTGATCAGGATGGCGAGGCCAGGGAAGGTCACCACCCACCAGGCGCGCAGGATGAACTCGCGCGCTTCGGCCAGCATGGTGCCCCATTCCGGCGTCGGCGGCTGCGCGCCCATGCCGAGGAAGCCAAGGGCCGCCGCCTCGAGGATGGCGTTGGAGAAGGACAGCGTCGCCTGCACGATCAACGGCGCGATGCAGTTTGGCAGGATGGTGACCAGCATCAGCCTGAGATGGCTGGCGCCGGCGACCTTGGCCGAGACGACATATTCGCGGGTCTTTTCGGCCATCACGGCGGCGCGGGTGAGCCGGGCGAAATGCGGCTGCAGCACGAAGGCGATGGCGATCATGGCGTTGACGAGGCCGGGGCCAAGCACCGCGACCAGCACCAGGGCCAAGAGCAGCGACGGGAAGGCCAGGATGATGTCCATGATGCGCATGATCAGCGTGTCGACCCAGCCGCGGCAGTAGCCGGCGAGCAGGCCGAGGATGACGCCTGAAATCAGCGCTGACGTGACAACGACGAAGCCGATGGCGAGCGAGAAGCGCGAGCCGTAGATCAGGCGCGACAGCATATCGCGGCCGACGGCGTCGGTGCCGAGCAGGAACTGCGCATTGCCGCCCTCCTGCCAGGCCGGCGGCGTCAGGAAGAAGTCGCGGAACTGATCGTCCGGCGAATGCGGCGCCAGCAGCGGCGCGAAAATGGCGATCAGGATCAGCAGCGCGAAGACGAAGAGCCCGATCACCGCGCCCTTGTTGACGGAGAAGTAATGCCAGAACTCGCCGAACATCTGCAACCTGGCGTCCTGCGGCTTGACGACGGTCGCGGCTTCGATGGTGGCGGGGCCTTCATTGCTCATGTCAGTTGGCCCGGATGCGTGGGTTGATGACGGCGTAGAGCACGTCGACGATGAGGTTCACCGACATGACGATCAGCGCGATCAAAAGCAACCCGCCCTGCACGGTGAAATAGTCGCGCTTGGAAATGGCGTCGATCATCCATTTGCCGATGCCGGGCCAGGAGAAGATGCTCTCGGTCAGGATGGCGCCGGTGAGCAGCGTGCCGACCTGCAGGCCGATGGTGGTGACGACCGGGATCAGCGCGTTGCGGAAGGCGTGCAGGCCGATGACCCTACGCGGCGCCAGGCCCTTGGCGCGCGCGGTGCGGACATAGTCCTCACCCAGCACCTCGAGCATCGCCGAGCGCGTCTGCCTCGCGATGACGGCGAGCGGAATGGTGCCGAGCACGATGGTCGGCAAGATCAGGTGCGACAGCGCCGAACGGAAGGCGCCCTTCTGGCCCGAGATCAGGGAATCGATGGTCATGAAGCCGGTCACCGGCTTGAAGAAGTAGAGGAGGTCGATGCGGCCTGAAACCGGCGTCCAGTGCAGCATGCCGGAGAACACGATGATCAGCAGCAGACCCCACCAGAAGATCGGCATGGAATAGCCGGCCAGCGCCGTGCCCATGGTCAGTTGGTCGAACCAGGAGCCGCGGCGGATGGCAGCGAAAATGCCGGCGGCCACACCCAGGATGACGGCAAAGATCATGGCGAAGATGGCGAGCTCGACCGTTGCCGGAAAGCGGACAAGGAAGTCCTTGAGCACCGGTGTCTTGGTGGAAAACGAGGTGCCGAAATCACCGCCGAGGATGTTCGTCAGATAGGTCAGATATTGTTGCCAGATCGGCAGGTCGAAACCGAACTGGTGCATGAGCGCCGTGTGGCGTTCGGGCGACAGGCCGCGTTCGCCCGCAAGCACCAGCACCGGATCACCGGGCAGGATGCGCACGAAGCCAAAGGCGAGGATGGTTATCCCGATGAAGGTCGGGATGATGAGGGCGAGCTTGCCGAGGATATAACGCAGCATGGCGGGCGAGTGGGGGCGTCACCACATGGTGGCGCCCCCGTTTCGCAACCTTATTCGGCGATATCGACGCCGTCGAAGCGGTGGATACCGAGCGGATCCATCGCAAAGCCGGTGACGGTCTTCTGCATCGGCATGAACACCTTGGAGTGAGCGAGCGTCGCCCAGGGTGCCTGTTCCTTGAAGATGACCTGTGCCTGTTCATAGAGCTTGGTGCGCTCGGCCTGATCCGAAACGGTCTTGGCCTTGTTGATGAGCGCATCGAAGTCCTTGTTGCACCATTCCGCGCGGTTGTTCGAACCGACGGAAGCGCAGCTCAGGAGCACGCCGAGGAAGTTGTCCGGATCGCCATTGTCGCCGGTCCAGCCGACGATGACGGCGCCGTCGTGATCGACCGCGGAAGCGCGCTTGAGGTATTCACCCCAATCGTAGCTGACGATCTCGACGGTGACGCCGACCTTGGCGAAGTCCGCCTGGATCAATTCGGCGGTGCGGCGCGCGTTCGGCATGTAGGGGCGCGACACCGGCATGGCCCAGACGTTCATCTTGAGGTCCTTGACGCCGGCCTCTTCAAGCAGCTTCTTGGCTGCATCCGGATCGTACGGATCGTCCTTCACTTCCTTGTTGTAGGACCACATGGTCGGCGGGATCGGGTTGACCGCCACCTGGCCGGCACCCTGGAAGACCGCGTCGATGATGGCCTTCTTGTTGATGGCCATGTTGAGCGCCTTGCGCACGCGCACGTCGTCGAACGGCTTCTGCTGGGTGTTGTACATCAGCGCGCCGACATTGAGGCCTTCCTGCTCCTCGACCTTCAGGTTCGCATCGGCCTGCAGGCCGGCGATGTCGGCCGGTGCCGGGTACGACATGATGTTGCATTCGCCGGCCTTGAGCTTCTGTGCGCGCACGGCCGGATCGGTGGTGATGGCGAAGACCAGATCGTCGATCTTCTGCTTGCCGCCCCAATAGTCCGGGTTGGCCTTGTAGCGGATGGCGGCGTCGGTCTGGTAGTCGACGAAGATGAACGGGCCGGTGCCGATCGGCTTCTGGTTGAACAGCTCAGGCGTCTTGTCGGCCTGCAGCTTGTCGGCATATTCCTTGGAGACGACGGAGGCAAAATCCATGCCCAGCGTCGGAATGAAGGTGATCGCCGGCTCCTTGAGGGTGAACTTCACCGTCAGGTCATCGACCTTCTCGACCTTGGTGATGTTGTCGCCGAACTGGTCATTGTAATACTGGTAGGCAATGCCCGGAATGTACTGGAACCAGGGACCGTTCTTGTCGACCTGACGTTCGAACGAGAACACCACGTCGTCGGCGTTGAAGTCGCGCGTCGGGGTGAAATAGTCGGTGGCGGCGAACTTGACGCCCTTGCGCAGCTTGAAGACATATTCCTTGCCATCGTCGGAGATCGTCCAGCTTTCGGCCAGGCCCGGCGAGGTCGTCGTCTTGCCGTGATCGAATTCGACGAGGCGGTTGAAGACGGTGCGCGAGGACGCGTCGAACGTCTGGCCTGCGGTATACGGCGCCGGATCGAAACCTTCCGGCGAAGCTTCCGCGCAGTAGACCAGAGTTTTCGCATTGGCCATGCCGCCCAGGACGCTTGCAGCCAGCAACGCGGCTGCAAAAGTCAGCTTCTTATTCATTGAGCACTCCCTGATGTTCTTCCAAGCCCCTCTATCAGGCTCGCGAAGCGCGCATATAAGCACCGTTTTTCCGGCTTTGGAACACCCCGTTTGCTTACCCCGCGGGAAGCAGGAAAAAAATCCGCAACTTTGCCAAATTGCAGAAAAAATTAGCCGTTTCTTCCGTTCACGAGATTATTAACAGCCGAATTTTTTTATTGATCGCCAGGCTGACGATATAAATGTTCCCGGCGCTTCCGAGCGGCCGTGGGATGCGTCAGGACACCGCCTGGAGCGCTGGCGGCGGCAAAGACTTTCGACGGCAAATCTTTCGCCGCGTTGCCGCAAGGGCAAGACTTGCACGCTCACCAAGGGAGGCAATACATAGGGTGTAGCGGCCGCAGCGGAGGACGCCCTTGCCAATTCAGGGGCGAGTGCGGCACGGATGAACAAGACTTGTCCAGGGAGGAACGGTTGGCAAAAGCATCAAGGACGACGGCGCCGGTGAAAGCGGGAGCCAAGGCGCCGTCGAAAGCAGCCGGTACTGCCAAGCCGAAAGCACCCGTTGCCAAAGCCGCCAAGCCGAAGGCGGCCGCGGCACCTGTAAGGGCAAGCACAAAGCCGGCGGTGAAAGCCCCGGCCAAGGCTGCGGCCGGAAAGACGGCGCCGGGGCGTAAAGCGGGTGCGGCAAAGCCCGCTGCCAGGCCGGCCTCGAAGGCCGCGGCAGCGGTGAAGGCCCCACCGGCGGCAAAGCCGGCCGACGCCACCGCCAACCGATTGCCGAAAGCGCTGACGGCGCTGGCCGCCGGCTTGCCGGAAAAGCCGTGGCTCAAGAGCTATCCGAAAAACGTGCAGGCGGAGATCGGCGCCCTGCCCTACAGCTCGATCGGCGATTTCCTCGTCGCCGCCTGCAAGCAGTTTTCCGCGCAGCCGGCCTTCACCTGCATGGACAAGTCCATCAGCTACACCGATGTCGAGCGGCTGTCGGCGGCCTTCGGCGCCTACCTGCAATCGAAGGGCCTGCAGAAAGGCGCGCGCGTCGCGCTGATGATGCCCAACGTGCTGCAATATCCGGTGGCGATGATGGCGATCTTGCGAGCGGGTTATGTGGTGGTGAACATCAATCCGCTCTACACGCCGCGCGAGCTCGAACACCAGCTGAAGGATTCCGGGGCGCAAGCCATCGTCATCCTGGAGAACTTCGCCAACACCTTGCAGGCGGTGATCGCCAGGACCGCGGTCAAGCATGTGGTGGTCGCCGCGATGGGCGACATGCTTGGCGGGCTGAAGGGCACAATCGTCAATTTCGTCGTGCGCCGCGTGAAGAAGATGGTGCCGGCATGGTCGCTGCCCGGCCATGTCAAGTTCAATGCCGCCATGAAGGCCGGCGCCGGTATGGGCTTCAGGCCGGCCAAGGTGGCAGCCGACGATGTCGCCTTCCTGCAATATACGGGCGGCACCACGGGCGTCTCGAAGGGCGCCACGCTGCTGCACAGCAACGTGCTCGCCAACGTCGCGCAGAACGCGCAGTGGATGGAGGACGCCTACACGATCAAGCCGAAACCCGCGCATCCCAACTTCATCTGCGCGCTGCCGCTCTATCATATCTTCGCGCTGACGGTGAACGCGCTGATGGGCATGCAGCAGGGCGCCCGCAATGTGCTCATTCCCAATCCGCGCGACATCCCAGGCTTCGTCAAGGAATTGCAGAAATATCCGGTGCACATCTTTCCCGGCCTCAACACGCTGTTCAACGCGCTGCTCAACAATGAGGATTTCCGCAAGCTCGACTTCAAGCCGCTGGTGCTGACGCTGGGCGGCGGCATGGCGGTGCAGAAGGGCGTCGCCGAACGCTGGAAGGCGCTGACCGGATGTTCGGTCACCGAAGGCTACGGCCTCTCGGAAACCTCGCCGGTGGCCACCGCCAACAAGTTCACCGCCGGCGACTTCACCGGCACCATCGGCTTGCCGCTGCCCTCGACGGAGATCGCCATCCGCGACGAAGACGGCAACAATTTGCCGCTCGGCGAGGTCGGCGAAGTCTGCATCCGGGGGCCGCAAGTGATGGCGGGCTACTGGAACCGGCCGGATGAGACCGCCAAGGTGATGACCAAGGACGGCTACTTCAAATCCGGCGACATGGGCTTCATGGACGAGCGCGGCTACACCAAGATCGTCGACCGCAAGAAGGACATGATCCTGGTCTCGGGCTTCAACGTCTATCCCAACGAGCTCGAGGAAGTCGTGGCGATGCATCCGGGCGTGCTCGAAGTGGCGGCGATCGGCGTGCCGGACGAGCATTCGGGCGAGGTGCCGAAACTGTTCGTGGTCAGGAAGGATCCGGCGCTGACCGCCGAGGCACTGACCGCCTTTTGCCGCGAGAACCTGACCGGCTACAAGCGGCCCAGATACATCGAATTCCGCACCGAACTGCCGAAGACGCCGGTCGGCAAGATCCTGCGGCGAGCGCTGCGCGAATGATTGCAGCCGGCGGCGCGGATGCCGTAGATGCACCTTGCCGTCCTGACCCGGCAGAGTTCATCAGGACGAACATGCGCCTCGCCCCGGTGCCGTCGGTGCCTGAGATCCAGCTTTTTACACCGCACCCGGCCAGTGGCCTGAGACGGCTTACCGATACGCACCAAAGCGCTGACGACGATGACGACACGATCGAGGCGGACAACAATGGACCTGAGCCGCAGCCGCCTTACTGGGCTTACGTGTGGGCCGGCGGCGCGGTGCTTGCGCGCCATATACTGGATCATCCGCAAACGGTAGCCGGTCGCCGCGTGCTCGACCTTGGTGCCGGCTCCGGCCTTGTCGGCATCGCCGCAGCCAAGGCCGGTTCGCGCGAAGTGATCGCCGCCGAGATCGACCGTAACGGCGTTGCCGCGATCGGCCTCAATGCCGCGGCCAACGGCGTCGAGATCGCCATTGTCGACAAGGACATTACCACGGGTCCCCCGCCGGCGGTCGAGCTCGTGCTTGCCGGCGACGTGTTCTACGGCCCTGAGGTTGCTCTGCGGGTTATCCCGTTCCTCGACCGCTGCCTGGCGGCCGGCATCGAGGTGCTGGTCGGAGATCCCCGCCGCAACGACCTGCCGCTGTCCCGGCTGCGATTGCTCGCCGAATACAAGGTGCCGGATTTCGGCGACGCGAAGGGGGCTGCGACGAGGCTTAGCGGCGTCTTTTCGTTTGAGGAGGGAGCGCGCTGACGCCACAGAGCAAGCCTAAATTCTACTCATTGTGGACAAACATCGAGGGCAGAAAATAGATTCGACTAGCCGTTGGTCGGAGAAGTCGAGTGGCGTGGATTAAAGTTGTTCAACGTATCGGTTTCACAGTTTGCCCAAAATGCGAAAATCGGGGCTTCGATCTTCAGCCAGGCGAAGACATCGACAGCGCAAAGCGCCAAGATCAGGTGCGGCAAATGCGGGTACGTTTGTTCTGCTGATGAGTGGCCCATTGTGTCCGAAAACAAACCAGAAGCTCGATAGTTTCCATGGACTGCTCCCCCATCTCGGCCATTGGCAGAAAATCCCGAGGTGAATCGAGTTTGACCTAGCCTTTCCCGTCAGATCGTCTCCCTGACCCGCGCCGAGAGAAAATCCGGCAGGTCGGCGACCGAATCCAGAACCACATCGGCAATGCCGGCCAGCGATTCGCGGGTGCCGGTGCCGGAGAGCACGCCGACCGCCAGCCCGCAGCCGCCGGCACGTGCCATTTCGAGGTCGTGCCGGTTGTCGCCGACCATGGCGATTTCCGCCGGCTTGAGGCCGGTGAGATCGCTAAAGGCCTGGATGGTGTCGGGCGCCGGCTTCGGATTGGCCACCGCGTCGTAGCCATAGGCCGCGTCGAACAATTGAGCGACGCCGAGCGTGACCAGCGTCTTTTCCGCGCCGCTGGTCGAATCGTTGGTGGCGACGCCAAGCCGGTAGGATTTCCTGTGCAGTGCCGTCAGCGTATCGACGATGCCCGGCAGCGCCACGGCCATCGCCGAGCCTTGTACGGAGGTGATCTCGTTGAAGCGGGCAACCGCAAGCATCTGATCCTCGTTGGACAGGCGTGGGAACCACAATTCGACGACGTCGAGATTGGTGCCGGAGGCAAAGATGGAGTCCGGCTTGAAACGCTTGTTGGCGAAATCGAAGCCGGCAGCGGCCAGCAGCCTGTCGGCTTTCCAGCGATCGCCTTCCGACGCATCCATGGCCATGAAGTCGGCAACGCCGAGCCAGGTGGCGTTGAAGTCGACAAGCGTGCCGTCCTTGTCGAACAATATTCCCTTGATGTCTGCCAAGCTTTTCACTCCGAGCCACGCAAATGCTGGATGAATCCCACAAGGCCAGCGGTCGATGCATCCCGATTGGCGGCACTTTCCTTGCCCTCCACGACAGGCAACAGGCCGGTGGCCAGTTCCTTGCCGAGTTCGACGCCCCACTGATCGAAGGAGTTGATGTTGAACAGCGTGCCCTCGACGAAGACGCGGTGCTCGTAGAGCGCGATCAGCCGGCCGAAGGTGCGCGGGTCGAGCTTTCTGTAGAGGATGGTGACCGAGGGACGGTTACCCGAGAAGACGCGGTGCGGCGCGATCTTGTCGACCTCGGCCGGCTTCATGCCCTTGGCCAGCATCTGGGCGCGCGCCTCGTCCAGCGTGCGGCCCTTCATCAGCGCTTCCGACTGCGCCAGGCAGTTGGCGAGCAGCAGATCATGCTGGTGCTTGAGATCGGGCTCGTGGCCGACGGCCGCGGCAAGGAATTCGACCGGGATGAAATCGGTGCCCTGGTGCAGCAGCTGGAAGAAGGCATGCTGGCCGTTGGTGCCGGGCTCACCCCAGACCAGCGGTCCGGTCGGCGTCGTCACCGCCGTGCCTTCGAGGGTGACGCTCTTGCCGTTCGATTCCATGTCAAGCTGCTGCAAATAGGCCGGCAGCCTGGACAGGCGCTGGTCGTAAGGGATGACGGCGCGCGCCGGGTAACCGCAGATCACGCGATGCCACCAGCCGACCAGTCCCAGCAGCGCCGGCAGGTTCTCCTGCACCGGCGCGGTGCGGAAATGCTCGTCCATCTCATGCGCGCCATCAAGGAAGGCGCGAAAATTCCGCGGGCCGACAGCGATCATCACCGGCAGGCCGATGGCACCCCAGAGCGAATAGCGGCCACCGACCCAGTCCCAGAAGCCGAAGACGCGATCGGGCGCGATGCCGAACTTGGCCACCAGGTCGAGCGCGGTCGAGACGGCGGCGAAATGCTTGCCGACCGCTTCCTTGCCGAGCGCCTTCTCCACCCAGTCGCGCGCCGTCTGCGCATTGGTCATCGTCTCGACGGTGGTGAAGGTCTTGGAAGCGATGATGAAAAGCGTGGTCTCGGCGGAGAGGCCCTTCAGCGTGTCGTGGATATGGGCGCCGTCTATGTTGGAGACGTAATGCGCGCGCGGCCCGTCATGATAGGGCGCCAGTGCCAGCGTCGCCATGGCCGGGCCGAGATCGGAACCGCCGATGCCGATGTTGACGATGTCGGTGATCTTCTTGCCGGTGGCGCCGGCCGCCTTGCCCGAGCGCACGGCATCGGCAAAGGCGCCCATGGCGTCGAGCACGGCGATGACGTCCGCCTTGACGTCCTGGCCATCGACGGTGACGCCCTTGCCGGTCAGGTTGCGCAGCGCCGTGTGCAGCACGGCACGGTCCTCGGTGACGTTGATCTTCTTGCCCGCGAACATGGCGGCGCGGCGGCCTTCGAGATCGGCGGCCTGCGCGAGCTTTTCCAGCTGCTCCATGGTGGTCGCGTCGACCGCGCACTTCGACCAGTCGAGCAGCAGATCGCCGTCGGTGGCGGAGAATTCCACGAACCGCTTGGGATCGGCGGCGAAGGTCTGGCGCATGCTGGCGGGCGCCGCCGCGCGGTGGTCGCGCAAGGCGGCGAGCTGTTTTTGAAAGGACGATTGATCCACTGCCAAACTCCGAGACCTCGAGCCATCATTACGGACCGGATGTTTCCGGCGCGTGTCGTCGCGACAATCTATCGGGCCGAACTCCACCCGTATCAATGCGCAGCGATGACGCACACCCACACGCCGCCATGACGCACGATGTCATCGCCGGGATGAAGCGCCGCGTCACCCCACGATGCCGCAACGCGGCATCAAAAGGACGTGAAGGATCACTGGCATAAATCCCAACGATCAGAAAAATTGATTGGCGCAACCCCTTGTGCCACGGTTACGTTCGGCTGGTCCAGCCAAACGAAAAAGGCTGGCCATCGAGGAAATCTCCCATGCCACAGCGAAACGACACGGCGATATGGTCCGGCCTGTTCCGGATTTCGGCCGAATCCGGCCAAACCCTGCAGGCGCAGATCCGCCAGGCCATCGTAGCCGCCATTCTCGACCGCCAGATCGCCGCTTCGATGCCGCTCCCTTCCTGCCGCATCCTGGCCGAAAAACTCGGCGTCGCGCGCGGAACCGTGGTGCTGGCGTTCCAGCAGCTCGTCGACCAGGGTTTCCTGGTGGCGCGCGAGCGGCGTGGCCATTTCGTCAATCCCGATGTGCTGGCGACACCGGCCAAGCCGCACCAGAAGGCGCCCGACCAGGCCAATGAGATCGACTGGAAGGCACGCCGCAAGATCGCCGCAAGCGACATGCCGCCGCCGGCCAAGCACGAGAACTGGATCAAGTCGTCCTATCCTTTCGTCTACGGGCAGTTCGACCCGGCGCTGTTCCCGACCGCTGAATGGCGCGAGTGCAACCGCATGGCGCTTGCCGTGCTGGAAATCCGCAACTGGGCATCCGATATGGTCGACCGTGACGATCCGCTGCTGATCGAGCAGATCCAGGCGCGGCTCCTGCCCCGGCGCGGCATCTTCGCCAATCCCGACGAGATCATCGTCACGCTGGGCGCCCAGAACGCGCTCTACATGCTGGCGACGCTGCTGATGTCCAAGGGCTCCAAGGTGGCGATGGAGGACCCCGGTTACCCCGACGCGCGCTCGATCTTCCGCCTTGCGGGCGCAGAGATACAGCCGGTGCCGGTCGACCAGTCCGGCATCGTAACTGCTTCTATTCCCAATGATTCCGGCTTCGTCTTCGTCACGCCCAGCCATCATTGCCCGACCATGGTGCCGTTGTCGGCGGAACGGCGGCAGGATCTTCTGGCGCGCGCCAACCGCTACAACCAGATCATCATCGAGGACGGCTATGACAGCCAGCTTCTCGACGAGGCACCGCAGCAAGCGCTGAAGAGCCTCGATCGTTCCGGCCGCGTGGTCTATGTCGGCTCGATGTCCAAGACGCTGGCTCCCGGCCTGCGGCTCGGCTACATCGTGGCGTCTGCCGGACTGATCGCGGAGCTCCGGGCGCTGCGCCGCTTCATGCTGCGTCATCCGCCGGCCAACAATCAGCGCGCCGTCGCACTGTTCCTGTCGCTCGGCCACCACGAGGCGCTGGTGCGGCGGCTGTCGTCAGCCTTCGACGAGCGGCGCAAGCGGCTGGTCCATGCGATTTCCGCCTTCCTGCCGGAATGGCGCTCGACCGATTCGGCCGGCGGTACGTCGCTGTGGCTCGAAGGGCCGCGCGGCACCGATTCGCGCGGGCTTGCCGAGGCAGCGGCCTCGCGCAGCGTCATCATCGAGCCAGGCGACCGCTTCTTCGATCGCACTGAAAAGCCTTCGCGTTTCATGCGGCTGGGCATCTCGTCGATCGCGCTACAGCACATCGAGCCAGGCATCCGCGAACTGGCCACGGCCGCCGGACGCAGACCCGCGGCCGCCTGATCCATCATCGACCTCTCGTGACCGGAGCCGCTCGCAGCGGCTCCGGTATTTTAGTTCTGGCACATGGAACTGAGCCAGCTGGCCCATAGGATGGGCCAGTGCCGGCGGCATAGTCGGCGTCATCAGGGGAAGAAGCAGGCCGATGGTGGACCAACCGCCACGAGTTCCTGCCGACGAAGTTGGAGTGCTTCCATGCCAGTGGCTGTCGAACAGCAGGACACGCCGGCGAACCGTCGTCCACAACGCTCCGGTCTTCGCGAAACAGGACATGCCATGCGATCATCTCCCCTGGTGGAGGATGCCAGACCACAGCACAAGGCCATCGAGGGCGGCGGCTACGGGCCGCTTCGCGGGGATGACCGCGAGCGTATCCACGAAGGCGTGCTGACGCTTCTGGAGACAGTGGGTTTCGCCAACGCCATTCCTTCCTGCATAAAGGTGCTGACCAAGGTGGGGGCGATCCATGGCGACGATGGCCGGGTCCGCTTTCCGCGCGCGCTCGTGCTCGACACCATCAAGCGGGCGGCACGACATTTCACGCTTCATGGCCAGGACCCCAGGCACGACATGGTGGTCCAGGGCAAGCGCGTGCACTACGGCACGGCAGGCATCGCCGTGCACCTGGTGGATCTGGAGAAGCGTGAGTACCGCGAATCCAAGCTGCAGGATATTTATGATGCCGCCCGCATCGTCGACGGGCTGGACAACATTCATTTCTTCCAGCGGCCGATGGTGGCGCGCGACATCGCCGATCCGCTCGAGATGGATTTCAACACGCTTTATGCCTGTGTGATGGGAACATCGAAGCACGTCGGAACATCCTTCACGGTGCGTGAGAACGTGAAGCCTGCACTTGAAATGCTGTACGCCATCGCCGGAGGCGAGGAGAATTTCCGCGCCCGGCCATTCGTTTCCAACTCCAATTCATTCGTCGTGCCGCCGATGAGGTTCGCCGAGGATGCCTGCGGCGTGCTCGAGGCCTGCGTCGAAGGCGGCATCCCGATCCTGCTGCTGTCGACCGGCCAGTCGGGCACGACGGCACCCGCCGCGATGGCCGGCGCCGTCGTGCAGGCAGTGGCCGAAGTGCTGGCCGGCCTGGTCTATGTCAACGCGCTCAAGCCCGGCCATCCGGCGATCTTCGGCGCATGGCCGTTCATGTCCGACCTGCGCACCGGCGCCATGGCCGGCGGGTCGGCCGAGCAGTCGGTGGCAACGGCGGCCTGTGCCCAGATGGCGCAATTCTACGACCTGCCCGGTGGCTCCGCCGCCGGCATGACGGATTCGAAATTGCCCGATATTCAGTCCGGCTACGAAAAGGGCATCACCAATGTGATGGCCGGCCTCTCCGGCCTCAACCTCGTCTATGAGGCGGCCGGCATGCATGCCTCGCTGCTCGGCTTCTGCCTGGAGAGCCTGGTCATCGACAACGACATGCTCGGTCATTGCCTGGGCTGCGCGCGTGGCATCGACGTGACTGACGAGGCCCTGTCGATCGACAGCATCGCGGAGGTCTGCCTCAAGGGTCCAGGCCACTATCTCGACAACGAACAAACGCTCAAGCTGATGCAGACCGAGCACTTCTATCCTGCCCTCGGCGATCGTTCCTCGCCGAAGGAATGGAACGAAAAAGGCCGGCCTGATATATTGCTGCGTGCGATCACCGAGAAGAAGCGCATTCTTGCCGAACGATTTCCGCGCCATGTGCCAAAACAGGTCGACGACAGATTGCGTGCCCGTTTCGGCAACCTGATCCACCTGCCGCGCACGCATATGGGCGGCTGACCGGAGACAAGTCTCGTGCAGCCATACAGCCATACACGACCAACCATCGGGCAGAACGACAAATGAGTGTGCATCCTATCCAGCAAGCCCCCACCGACGGCGACGCGATCGATCGGCTGGTGGCATCTCATCGGCCAGGCCACGGCCTGGTGCGTGCCTTCTATCATGACCCGGCGATCTTCGAGCGCGACATGGAACGGGTCTTTCGCCGCCACTGGCATTGCCTGGCCCACGCCAGCGTTATCCCGAACCCCGGCGATTTCGAGCTGTTCAAACTGGGCGACGAGGCGGTCATCCTGACACGCGGCATGGATGGCACCGTGCATGCCATGCTCAACGTCTGTCGCCACCGCGGCGCCGAGGTCTGCACCAAGCAGAAGGGCAACGCGAAGATGTTCGTGTGCCCCTACCACGCCTGGGCCTATTCCAATGACGGATCGTTGCGCGCTGCCCGCCTGATGCCAAAGGATTTCGACCGCACGGCGCACGGGCTGAAGAAGCTTCATGTCCGCGTCGCATCCGGTCTGGTCTTCATTTCCTTCGCCGAGACGCCGCTCGATTTCGATCCGATCGAACAGTCGCTGCGAACGAGCTGCGGCCAGTATGGCTGGGGCGACGCCAAGGTTGCGTATCGTCAGTCCTATCCGCTCGACGCCAACTGGAAGCTCGCCGTCGAGAACTATGTCGAATGTTACCATTGCGGGCCGGCGCATCCGGAATATTCGCAGACGCATGCGCTGGAAAAGCCGGCAGAAATGATCGAGCAGCTCAATGCGGCGATGGAGCAACGCACCTGCGCGCTCGGCATCGAGATCGGCAGCGCCAACCGCTGGCAGAACTCGGCGGCCGGCCAGGAAGCAATCCACACCTTCCGCTATGCGCTCTATGACGGCGTTTCGAGCGGCAGCCAGGATGGATCGCCGGTGGCCCCGCTGATGGGACGCTTCTCCGACTATGACGGTGGCGTCACTTCCATCCATCTCGGCGGCACGACCTTCCTCGTATGCTATCCCGATCACGGCATGATCTACCGCTTCATCCCGAAAACGGCTGGCACCTGCGAGATGGAGCTGATCTGGCTGGTGCGCGGCGACGCGGTCGAGGGCCAGGATTACGATCTGGAGAAGCTGACCTGGCTGTGGAAGATCACCACCGAAGAGGACAAGAAGATCATCGAGCACACCGCGCGCGGCGTGCGCTCGCACTATTTCGTGCCCGGACCTATCGCGCCGATGGAATACAACGAACTGCGCTACATCGGCTGGTATCTCGAGGAGATCAGCCGGGCCTGAACGGCTCGGCTGCCTTAGAGCATTCACCGTTTCACGGAAACGGCGATCTGCTCTAACTCTTTGTTTTGACGCAATTCTAGACGGAAAACCGCTCACACTTTTCCTAGAATTGCTCTAGGAGAATCAGGCAGATCTTGCCTTTCGCGTCATTCCGCGCTGAGCCCGTATCGGTCGACGACTTCGGGGTTGATGAGCTTGGCATGCAGCGTCATCAGCACGATCTGCGCGTCGAGGCTGTCACCGGCTTCAAGCGCCGCCTCGATGCGGCGCTCGGCTCCCAGCGTCCGCTCATGGCCATTGGCTTGCTCGAAGGTTTCGGGACCCGCGATGCAATAGCTGCATAATTGTGCCACCGACGCATAGGTGCCCGGTGGCGGCTCGTCGGGCCAGCGATCCTTCATGAGATTGACGAGGGTAAGCTTCACGCCCTCCGGCACAAGGGCTGGATGCAGATCGGCGCCGCGCAATGCATCGTCGAGCTGCCTCAAGTCGCCCGAACGGCCGAACACTCCGAGGAAGCCGAGGGAAGATCGCCGTCCGGCCATGATGTTTCCTTCCATTTCCAGCCCACTTAGGTGGTGGGCAAGCGGATTGCAAAGGCGGTGCTGTCTAACCAGCCGCCGCCAGCAAGATCCCTGCAAGGGCGGATAGCGCGAGTGTCGGCAGCATGCCGACTTTCAGCTTCAGGATGGCGACCATGGCGGCCACGGAAAGCAAGGCCGCGCGCCAGTCGATCGACGAAGGCACCGGCACGTTCATGCCAAGGCCCGTTGCGTGCACCTCACGGAAGATGACGTGCAAGGCAAACCATAGGGCCAGATTCATAATTACCCCGACAACGGCGGCGGTGATCGCGCCCAGTGCGGCCGACAGTGCCTTGTTGCCGCGCAAGGCCTCGATGTAGGGCGCACCGAGGAATATCCAGAAGAAGCAAGGCGTGAACGTCACCCACAGAGTGAGCAAAGCCCCCAGCGATCCGGCAACCAACGGGTCCAGCGAGCCGGAATGGCGGAACGCGGCGATGAAGCCGACGAACTGCAGCACCAGGATGAGCGGCCCTGGCGTGGTTTCGGCGAGCCCAAGGCCATCGACCATTTCACCCGGCACCAGCCAGCCGAAGGACTGGACGGCTGCCTGTGCGACATAAGCGAGGACCGCATAGGCGCCACCGAAGGTGACGACAGCCATGAGACTGAAGAACCGGCCTATCTCGGTCCAGACGCTTGCAGAGCCGGTGAACCACCAGATCAAAAGAACAGGCCCGAGCCAGAGCGGCAGCCAGATCGCGACGGTGCGCGGTGCATGCCATCTGGTCGGTTTGACATGGGCCAGTTCGCCACGCTCGAACATCAGGTCGACCGCTCCCTTGAAGTCGGCAACATCGTCCTTGCCATGGGCCGAGCCGAAAAACAGGGCGGGAGCAATGCGATCCCCCAGCCATCCCGTCAGGCCGGCTAGCAGGACGATGAGCGGAAAGGGCACATTCAACGCATAGATGGCGATGAACGCCGCGACCGCGATCGACACCATGACCCGGTTCTTGAGGGCACGCCGGCTGATCCGGACCACCGCCTCGACGACAATGGCAAGCACAGCCGCCTTGACCCCGAAAAACAGCGCCGCGACAAGCGGCACGTCGCCATAGAGGACGTAGAGGCTGCTCAAGGCGAGCATGACGAGCGCGCCCGGCAAGACGAACAGGATGCCGGCGACAAGGCCGCCGGCCGTCCTGTGCAGCAGCCAACCGATGTAGATGGCGAGTTGCTGGGCTTCCGGGCCAGGCAGCAGCATGCAGTAGTTCAGCGCGTGCAGGAAACGCCGCTCACCGATCCAGCGCCGCTCCTCGACCAGTTCCTTGTGCATCAGCGCGATCTGCCCGGCCGGACCGCCAAAGCTGAGCAATCCGATTTTCGCCCAGACCTTCACGGCCTCGGTGAAGGTCGGTGCAGCCGGCACCGGGACGGTTCCCGCCTTATTGTCCGGGACAAGAGCGGTCACGACGGCTTACCCGCAGCCGGCCAGTTGTGCGTTTCTTCGGTGGCGTCGCGACACCAGCGGAAGAACGCGTCGTAGAGCAGCATGCCTGCTTCCAGTTGTTCCAGATCGTCGCGGTACATACGCGACAGACCAAGCGAGGCAGCCAGAAAGCCGGCCGCCTGAGGCACCAGGTCAAGGCTTGCAGTGTCGGCCGCCCGCACGATTGCAGCGAGGCGATCGAGCGCCGCGGATTCCAGCCCGAACTCCTCGATCATCGTGTCGAAGGTGCAGCGCTCGCCGCGATGGCTCCAAAACACATTGTCGATGTCGAACGGCACGGCCTGAAAGCGGTCGGCAACAGCCAACACTTCAGCGGGTTCGACGAACAGGAACACCGCGTCGGGGTCGACGAAACGCCGGATCAGCCACGGGCAAGCGATGCGGTCGACCTTCGGGCGCGATCGCGTCACCCAGACGTTGGCGCCCTTTTCATTGCGTGGCGACATCTTGGCGGTGCGGGCCAAAAGCCCTCCGGCATCGCGCCAGGCCTCAAACCCGCCTTCGAGAGATTCAGCTGATATCCCCTCATGGCGCAGCCATGCGGCCACGCCTTGCGAGAGCTTTTGCCCCCTCTGGCAAACGACGGCCACCGGCTTGCCGGCGAACGTGGCCGCCCAGGTTGAAACGGTTTTGAAATCGCGACGGCACGACGCCGGCAACAGCCGCGGATCGGCGTCGAAATCTTCATCTATGCGAACATCGACAACGACTGGGGCGCCCGGCAGACCTATGAGCCGGGACAATTGCGGTACGGTGATAGCGGTTGTTGACGGCATGGCGTCCACCTCCTGAAAAGAGAAGCTTGGACGCGAACGTTGGGCTGACGCCTCACGGGGTCGTCGCGATGCACCCCTTGTCATGATGGTGGATTTGTTGGGCGCGCTTGTCAAGGACGGTGGCCGTTCTCGACCTACCCGGCCGCGATGCAACACGCTGACCGGAAAACCGACGGCGGCCTGATTTGATCAAGCCGCCATCCGTCGATCCAGAATCAATGATTGTCCCTGGGGACACCGCTGGTGTGCGCGACATCCTGGTATTTCACCGCCGGCTTCAGCACCATTCCCTCCGAAAACTGCGCGACCATACCGCGCTGGATCTCCTGCCAGGGCGTCTGGTGCTCGGGATAGTGGAAGCCGCCATTGTTCTGCAGTTCGGCGCGGCGCCGGGTGATCTCGTCGTCGGTGACGAGGATGTCGGCCGTGCCCTTGCGCAAGTCGATGCGGACCCGGTCGCCCGTCTTGAGCAGCGCCAGTCCGCCGCCGATCGCCGCTTCCGGCGAGGCGTTGAGGATCGACGGCGAACCCGACGTGCCCGACTGGCGGCCGTCCCCGATGCAGGCGAGCGCGTGGATGCCCTTCTTGATGAGATAGGCCGGCGGCTGCATGTTGACGACCTCGGCACCGCCGGGATAGCCGACCGGGCCGGCGCCGCGCATGAACAGGATGGTGTGTTCGTCGATGCCTTGCGCCGGGTCGTCGATGCGGGCGTGGTAATCCTCCGGCCCGTCGAAAACCATGGCGTTGCCTTCGAAAGCCTCGGGATCCCTAGGATTGGACAGATAGCGCTCGCGAAACTCGGGCGAGATGCCGCTGGTCTTCATGATCGCCGAATCGAACAGATTGCCCCTGAGGTTGATGAAGCCGGCATTGGCCTTCAGCGGCTTGGCGACAGAGCGGATGACGTCGGGGTTTTCGTTGGCGACGCCCTCGCTATTCTCGCCGATCGACTTGCCGTTGACGGTGCGTGCGCCGGGATGCGGCAACAGGTCGCCCTTCATCAGTTCGGCAATGACCGCCGGCACGCCGCCGGCATGATGGTAGTCCTCGCCAAGATATTCGCCCGTCGGCTGCAAATTGACCAGCAGCGGCACATTGAGGCCGACCGTCTGCCAGTCGTCATTGTCGAGCTTGACACCAAGGTGGCGGGCGATGGCATTGAGGTGGATCGGCGCGTTGGTCGAGCCGCCAATGGCCGAATTGACGACGATGGCGTTCTCGAAAGCCTCTCTCGTCATGATGTCGGACGGCTTCAGATCCTCATGCACCATCTCGACGATGCGTTTTCCGGTCTCATAGGAAATCTGGCCACGCTCGCGGTAGGGCGCGGGAATGGCGGCCGAGCCCGGCAACTGCATGCCAAGCGCCTCGGCCAGCGAGTTCATCGTGGTGGCGGTGCCCATGGTGTTGCAATAGCCGGTGGACGGCGCCGACGAGGCGACGATGTCCATGAACTCGTCATAATCGATCTCGCCGGCCGACAGGCGCTGGCGTGATTCCCAGACGATGGTACCGGAGCCGGTGCGCTTGCCCTTGTGCCAGCCATTGAGCATCGGCCCGACCGACAGCGCGATCGCCGGAATGTTGACGGTGGCCGCTGCCATCAGCAGCGCCGGCGTCGTCTTGTCGCAACCGATGGTCAGCACGACGCCATCGAGCGGGTAGCCGTAAAGCACCTCGACCAGGCTGAGATAGGCAAGGTTGCGGTCGAGCGCTGCGGTCGGGCGCTTGCCGGTCTCCTGGATCGGATGGCAGGGGAACTCGAACGGAATACCGCCCATCGAGACGATGCCTTCGCGCACACGCTTGGCCAGTTCGATATGATGACGGTTGCAGGGCGACAGATCCGAGCCGGTCTGGGCGATGCCGATCAGCGGCTTGCCGGACATCAGTTCGGCGCGCGTCAGGCCGTAATTGAGATAGCGCTCGAGATAGAGAGCCGTCATGCCCGGATTGTCGGGATTGTCGAACCACTCCTGCGAGCGAAATTTTTTCTTATGGGTGGGGGCGCCTGCCATCATGGTCTCCGTATTTGTAAGACAAATCGATATGGCAACGCGCGGGAGCAGGCAAGAGGGCGTGCGGTCGCAACCGGACTTTGGTGCGATAGACACGCACCAAGCCGTGCGTTACGGGTTCGGACAGTCTTGTCCGGGAGGTTTTCATGGCTTTGGTGATCGAAGGCGAGGAGCGCATTGCCGCACCGCTGCAAAAAGTGTGGGAAGCGCTGAACGATCCCGAGGTCTTGAAGGCGACCATTCCCGGTTGCCAGAGCCTGGAGATGAAGTCGCCGACCGAGATGGCGGCAACCGTGGTGGTGAAGATCGGACCGATCAAGGCGACGTTCAACGGCGAAGTGACGCTGAAGAACCTGAAGCCGCCGCACTCCTACACCATCCAGGGCGAAGGCAAGGGCGGCATTGCAGGCTTCGCCAAGGGTGGCGCCGACGTGACGCTGACGGCAGATGGACCCGACGCCACGATATTGAACTACGCGGCCAAGGCCGATGTCGGCGGCAAGATCGCCCAACTCGGCAGCCGGCTGATCGAATCGACCTCGAAGAAACTGGCCGGACAGTTTTTTTCCAGCTTCGGCGAGAAGGTCGGCGCGGCCTAGGCTGCAGAGCGGCGGCTACCGAACAAGCTACTCGAAAACAATACTCGGCACCGCCGCTGCCGCAGCACCACGCTCTTCGTTAACCCGGTCCCAGACCTTCGAGGCGATGTCGCGGTAGATTTTCGCCTCGGCGCCGTCGGGCTTGGAGACGACAACCGGCGTGCCGGCATCCGAGCTTTCGCGAATGCCCATCTCGAGTGGCACCTCGCCGAGGAAGGTGACGCCAAGGCGCTCGGCCTCGCGCCGCGCCCCGCCATGACCGAAGATGTCGTAGCGCTTGCCGGTGTCCGGGGCGATGAAATAGCTCATGTTCTCGACGATGCCGAGCAGCGGCACGTCGACCTTCTTGAACATGTTGAGGCCTTTTCGCGCGTCGATCAGGGCCAGGTCCTGCGGCGTCGAGACGATGACGGCGCCAGCCAGCGGCACCTGTTGGGCCATGGTCAGTTGCGCGTCGCCGGTGCCGGGCGGCATGTCGACGACGAGCACGTCGAGCCGACCCCATTCGACTTCACGCAGCATCTGCGTCAGTGCCGACATCACCATCGGGCCACGCCAGATCATCGGCGTTTCCTCGTCGACGAGGAAACCCATCGACATCACCTTCAGGCCGTAATTCTCCATCGGTTTCAGGATCTTGCCGTCGACGGTCTGCGGCCGGCCGTGGATGTTGAGCAGCCTTGGCATGGACGGGCCGTAGATGTCGGCATCGAGCACGCCGACGCGCAGGCCGTTGGCGGCGAGGCCGAGCGCGATGTTGACGGCGGTGGTCGACTTGCCGACGCCGCCTTTGCCGGAAGCAACGGCAATGATCGCTTCGATACCGGGCACGCCACGCTTGCCCGAGCTGTGCGAGGCCGGCGCGTGCGGAGCCGCACGCGGCGCGGCGGCAGCGGGCGCAGCCGGCGGAACGGGCCTGGGTGCGGGGCGCGATGGAACCGGCGCCTCCATGCCGCCGCCCCTCTTCTCCGCCGTCAGCGCGACGACGGCGCCGGCGACACCGGGGATCGCCTTGACGACACGCTCGGCAGCGGCGCGCAGCGGCT
The DNA here is from genome assembly GCF_003997175.1 of Mesorhizobium sp. Primo-A. Taxonomy (NCBI): domain Bacteria; kingdom Pseudomonadati; phylum Pseudomonadota; class Alphaproteobacteria; order Hyphomicrobiales; family Phyllobacteriaceae; genus Mesorhizobium; species Mesorhizobium sp. Primo-A. The sequence goes on along the minus strand of NZ_RZTG01000002.1, from coordinate 211,105 downwards.
CCATTTCCTGGGCGCGGGCGGCGGGAACGGTAATCGAGAAGAAGACCTTCCCGTCGGCGATGAAAATTTCCGAAACCATGCCGAGGTCGACGATGTTGCCGGTGAAATCCGGCCCGTTGACCGTCTTCAGACGCTCGGTGACGATTTCCTTGGTGACGGACATGGCAGTTTTTCCTTACGCAGCTTGCGCCTGAGATGCAGCTTGCACCTGAGATAATGCAGTTTCCGGACAGAACCAAGCCGTGGAGCAATGGCTGTCTTGGCGTGCCTGAAAAACCGGCGGGTCCTGCCGGATTTCATCCGCGCCAAACGTCCTCCAGATAAGCGAGCGCCGATGCGGCCAGCAATCAATCCAGCCGACAGTCGCCAAACGATCGCAGCGACCTATTTCAACGACCAGCACGGGACCGACAAGCCGAGAAGGAGGCGATTATGCTCGCAAACAGCAACGCAACGGCAAATCTGGCGGTAAGCGATCTGGCAAAGGCCAAGGCTTTCTACGAAGGAACGCTTGGCCTGAAACAGGTGCAGGATGAGGGGGGCGAACTGATCGTGTACAAAAGCGGCGATACCACCCTCAACGTCTATCATTCCCAATTTGCCGGAACCAACAAGGCGACAGCGGTGACCTGGATGGTTGGCGACGAGATCGGCAACATCGTCAAGGAGCTGAAGTCGAAGGGCGTCGCCTTCGAGCACTATCAGATGCCGGGCTTGACGCTGGAGGGCGATCTCCACGTCGGTTACGGAATGAAAGTTGCCTGGTTCAAGGATCCAGACGGCAACATCCTGAACCTTGTGGACAGGTAGATTTCTTCACCTCACCTCGCCAGGCCAACCGCGAGGTAGGTGAGCGCCGAAATCAAAGCGGTGGCCGGCAAGGTAACGATCCAGGCGATGACGATGTTGCCGGCAATGCCCCAGCGCACGGCCGAGACGCGGCGGGCGGCGCCGACGCCGATGATGGCGCCGGTGATGGTGTGGGTGGTCGATACGGGAACGCCGAGCCAGGTCGCCGCAAACAGCGTGATCGCCCCACCGGTTTCGGCGCAAAAACCCTGCATCGGGTTCAGCCGGGTGATCTTCGAGCCCATGGTGTGGACGATGCGCCAGCCGCCGAACAGGGTGCCGAGCGCCAGTGCCGACTGGCAAGTGAGGACCACCCACAGCGGCACGTAGAAAGTCGCGCCGAGCATGCCTTGCGAATAGAGCAGCACGGCGATGATGCCCATGGTCTTCTGGGCGTCATTGCCGCCGTGCCCGAGGGAATAGAGCGAGGCGGAAAAGAACTGCATGACGCGGAAGGTGCTGTCGACCGCAAACGGCGTCTGGCGCACGAAGAGCCACGAGACGACGAGAACCAGGACGAGCGCCAGGATAAAGCCCGTCGCTGGCGACAAGACGATTGCCGCGACCGTCTTGCCAAGCCCGGTCCAAACGATGGCGCCCACGCCTGCCTTCGCCACACCGGCGCCGACCAGGCCGCCGATCAGCGCATGCGAGCTGCTCGAAGGGATGCCGGCGATCCAGGTGACGATGTTCCAGACGATGGCGCCGACCAGGGCTGCAAAGATCACCGCCGGGGTGACGATGCTGACGTCGACGATGCCTTTGCCTACGGTCTCGGCAACGTGGAGGCCGAAGAACATGAAGGCGATGAAATTGAAGAATGCCGCCCACAGCACCGCATATTGCGGCCGCAGCACGCGGGTGGAAACGATGGTGGCGATGGAATTGGCGGCGTCGTGCAGGCCGTTGAGAAAGTCGAAGAACAGTGCGACGGCGACGAGGCCGGCCAGCACGGGAAAGGCAATGGTTGCTTCCATCACCTAGACATTCTCAATGACGATGCCGCTGATCTCGTTGGCGACGTCCTCGAAGCGGTCGACCACCTTTTCCAGTTGGCCATAAATCTCGCTGCCGATCATATAGGCCATCGGATCGCTGCTGCCGTGCTTCCTGAAGAGATCCTTCAGCCCTTGCTCGTGCAGGTCGTCGGCCCGGCTTTCGACGCGCATCACCTCTTCGGCGATGGCGTTGAGGCGCACAGTATGCGTTGCGACCTTGTTGAGCAGCGGGATCGCCTCGGCCACCAGCTTGGCGGCGGCGACGATGACGCCACCCATTTCCTGCATCAGCGGATCGAACTCCTTGCGCTCGAACAGCTTCACCGTCTTGACCGTCTTGTGCATCATATCGATGGCGTCATCCATCGACTGGATCAGGTCCTTGATGTCGCCGCGATCGAAAGGCGTGATGAAGGAGCGCCGTACCGCCAGCAGGACTTCCGCGGTGATGTGGTCGGCCTCATCTTCGAGATCGATGATTTTCTGGCACCAGAGATCGATATCCCTGCCCTGGAGAAGCTGCTCCAGCGCCTCGGCGCCGCCGACCACGGTGCGGGAATGTCGTTCGAACAGGTCGAAGAAGCGATCTTCGCGCGGCAAAAGCTTGCGGAACCAGCCCAGCATGGTCGATCTCCCAGTTTCATCCACATAGCGCCGCATTCAGCCGCGGGAAACAGGTAGCCGGCTTAAAGGTGTGGATGCAGGGCAATTGTGCGTGGCGCTTGCGGTAGAGCACAATTTCCCCGACCTTGCAGCGAACGACCGGAAAGATCACATGATCGACAAGCTGGAATTCTTCATCGCGCTCGCCAGGGAGGAGCATTTCGGCCGGGCGGCGGAGGTGTGCGGCGTCACGCAGCCGACGCTGTCGGCCGGCATCAAGCAGTTGGAAGGCCAGCTTGGCGTCATGCTGGTTCTGCGCGGCTCACGCTTCCAGGGGCTGACGCCGGAGGGAAAACAGGTGCTGGTGTGGGCACGCCGCATCGTCGGCGACACCAGGACCATGCGCGAGGAAATGCGGGCGGCGCGCCACGGACTTTCGGGCCGTATCCGCATCGCCGCCATCCCGACGGCGCTCGCCATGCTGCCGCGGCTGACGACGCCATTTCGCGAAAAGCATCCCGGCGTCACCTTTTCGGTGCTGTCGCGGACCTCAATCGAGGTGCTGTCGCTGCTCGGCAATTTCGACATCGATGCCGGCATCACCTATCTCGACAACGAGCCGCTGGGGCGGGTGACCAGCGTGCCGCTCTATGACGAGCGCTACCAACTGATCACCGCGATGGGAAATCCTTATTCCGACCGCGACAAAGTGACATGGGCGGAGCTCTCAAACCTGCCGCTGTGCCTGTTGACGCCGGACATGCAGAACCGCCGCATCATCGACCAGCATCTGGCCGAAGCCGGCGTGCAGGTGCGACCGACGCTGGAATCCAATTCGATGATCGTGCTGTTTTCGCACATCCGCACCGGCAAATGGTCGTCGATCATGCCGCTCAACCTTGCGGAAACATTCGGCTTTTCCGAACCGATCCGCGCCATTCCAATCATCGAACCTGACGCCAGCCACACGGTCGGCCTGGTGGCGACACCGCGCGAACCGCACACACCTTTGGTCTCGGCGCTGCTGGACGAGGCAATGGCGCTGGCGGACGATTTCCATGCCAACCGTTCCGCTAGACAGGGTTAGTCAAACGGAACGATAGAAAATTTCTATCGTACAACGAAACCGCTTTATTGATTTCAGAGGTTTTCTCTGATTTCTTAAGCACTTAGCGATAAAGCGGCACGCGCATGTCGTTGTTCCAAAACAGCTTGATGCTTTTGGCCGATATGCGTGGGTCGCTACGATAGGGAGGGCGCTGCATGACAATGCAGCCTGCAAGTACCGAGATTATGTCGCGCACGGCCGCGATCATCCAGGAGATGAAGGGGCTCGAAGGCCCTTTGCTGCCGATCCTCCACGGCATCCAGGAAGAGTTCGGCCATGTGCCCAAGGATGCGCTGCCGGTCATCGCCGAGGCGCTGAACATTTCCAGGGCCGAGGTGCACGGCGTCGTCAGCTTCTATCACGATTACCGAAGCCATCCGGCAGGCCGGCATGTGTTGAAGCTCTGCCAGGCGGAATCCTGCCAGTCCATGGGTTCGGATGCCATCGCCGCCAAGCTGCAGCAACTGCTGGGCATCGGCTTTCATGAAACGACCCGCGACGGTTCGGTGACGCTGGAGCCGGTCTACTGTCTCGGCCTGTGCGCCTGTTCGCCCGCCGCCATGCTCGATAGCGAGGTGATCGGACGGCTCGATGACGAGAAGCTCGACGAGATCGTTGCAGAGGTGCGCTCATGATCCCGCGTATCTACATTCCCGGCGATTCCGGTGCGCTGGCGCTTGGCGCCGAAAAGGTCGCCAAGGCGATCGCCGGCGAACTCGCCGAGCGCGGCATCGAGGCCAAGATCGTGCGCAATGGTTCGCGCGGCGCCTATTTCCTCGAACCGATGGTCGAAGTCGCTACAGCCAACGGCCGCATCGCCTACGGGCCGGTCAAACCGTCCGACGTCAAAAGCCTGTTCGACAGCGGCTTCCTTACCGGCGGCCATCATAAACGCTGGCTGGGCGCGCCGGACAAGATCCCCTTCCTGGCCAAGCAGACGCGGCTGACTTTCGCGCGCTGCGGCGTCACGGATCCGCTGTCGCTCGAATCCTACAAAAAACATGGCGGGTTGAATGGATTGATGAACGCGCTGGCGCTGACGCCTGCCGCCATCGTCGCAGAGGTGACCGAATCGGGCCTGCGCGGACGCGGCGGCGCCGGCTTCCCGACCGGCATCAAATGGAAGACGGTGCTCGATACAGCAGGCGACCGCAAATACATCGTCTGCAACGCCGATGAAGGCGACTCCGGCACTTTCGCCGACCGCATGATCATGGAGGGCGATCCCTTCGTGCTGATCGAAGGCATGACGATCGCCGGTATAGCCACGGGCGCGACCAAGGGCTTCGTCTATGTCCGCTCGGAATATCCGCATGCGGTGGCGGCGATGAACAAGGCCGTCGAGATCGCCCGCAAGGCCGGCGTTCTTGGCGCCAGCGTGCTGGGTTCCCCTCACGCGTTCGACATGGAGATCCGGGTCGGCGCCGGCGCCTATGTCTGCGGCGAAGAGACGGCGCTGCTCGATTCGCTCGAGGGCAAGCGCGGCATGGTGCGGGCAAAGCCGCCTCTGCCTGCGCATAAGGGGCTGTTCGGCAAGCCGACGGTGATCAACAACGTCATCAGCCTAGCCTCTGTGCCCGTCATCATGGACAAGGGTGCGGCCTTCTACAAGGATTTCGGCATGGGCCGCTCGCGCGGCACGATCCCGGTCCAGATCGCCGGCAATGTCAAATTTGCAGGGCTGTTCGAAGCCGCTTTCGGCATGACGCTTGGCGAGATCGTCGACGAGATCGGCGGCGGCACGGCCACCGGCCGGCCGGTCAAGGCAGTGCAGGTCGGCGGACCGCTCGGCGCCTATTTCCCGCGCGCGCTGTTCGACACGCCATTCGACTATGAAGCCTTCGCGGCCAAGGACGGGCTGATCGGCCATGCCGGTATCGTGGTGTTCGACGACACCGCCGACATGCTGAAACAGGCGCGCTTCGCCATGGAATTCTGCGCCATCGAAAGCTGCGGCAAGTGCACGCCCTGCCGCATCGGCTCGACGCGCGGTGTCGAGACCATCGACAAACTCGCCGCGGGCATCGAGCCGGAGAAGAACCTCGCTCTGGTCACCGACCTCTGCAACACGATGAAATTCGGCTCGCTCTGCGCGCTGGGCGGCTTCACGCCCTACCCTGTGATGAGCTCGATCACCCATTTCCCCGACGACTTCAAGCCCGCGCCCGTGCGCGTGGCTGCCGAATAGGAGCTGGCAGATGAACATCAAGGCCGACTTCCCATCCCTCGTCGAAGAGATTGACTACGGAACCCCGCAATCGAAGGCGCAGAAGCAGGTCACGCTGAACGTCGACGGGCGCAGCATCACCGTGCCGGAAGGCACCTCGATCATGCGTGCCGCGATGGAGGGCGGGGTCGAAATCCCGAAGCTCTGCGCCACCGACATGCTGGACTCCTTCGGTTCGTGCCGTGTCTGCCTTGTGGAGATCGAAGGACGCGGCGGCACGCCGGCATCCTGCACGACGCCTGTCGGCGAAGGCATGATCGTGCGCACGCAGACCGAGCGGCTCGATGCCATTCGCCGTGGCGTCATGGAGCTCTATGTCTCCGACCATCCGACCGGCTGGAACGAACAGGCCGGAACCGGCGCCAGCGAGTTCGACGCGGTGGCGAAGTCGATCGGCCTGACCGAGAACCGCTACGGCATCGAGGGCCGCAACCACGTCAAGCCGGAAGGTGGCGTGGCGCCCGGCCATGGCTCGCTGGCAGTCGATTACATCGCCCGCGACGAATCCAACCCCTATTTCACCTATGATGCCTCGCAATGCATCGTCTGCTCGCGCTGCGTGCGGGCGTGCGAAGAAGTGCAGGGCACGTTTGCGCTGACCATCGAGGGACGCGGCTTCGAATCCCGGGTTTCGGCCGGAATGCACGAGGCGTTCATCGATTCGGAATGCGTGTCCTGCGGCGCTTGCGTCCAGGCCTGCCCGACCGATGCGCTGCGTGAGAAGACGGTGCTTGCCAAGGGCCTGCCGGAGCGCTCGGCCGTCACCACCTGCGCCTATTGCGGCGTCGGCTGCTCGTTCAAGGCCGAGGTGAAGGGTGACGAAGTCGTTCGCATGATGCCCTACAAGGAGGGCAAGGCGAACCACGGCCATTCCTGCGTGAAGGGCCGTTTCGCCTATGGCTACGCCACCCACAAGGACCGCATCCTGTCGCCGATGATCCGCGAAAAGGTCACCGATCCGTGGCGCGAAGTAAGCTGGGAAGAGGCGATCGCCCATACCGCCAAGGAATTCCGCCGCATCCAATACCAGTACGGACGCACCGCGATCGGCGGCATCACCTCGTCGCGCTGCACCAATGAGGAAACCTACCTCGTCCAGAAGATGGTGCGGCAGGGTTTCCGCAACAACAATGTCGACACCTGCGCACGCGTCTGCCATTCGCCGACGGGCTACGGGCTCGGCCAGACATATGGCACGTCTGCCGGCACGCAGGATTTCGATTCCGTCGACTTCACCGACGTCGCCGTCATCATCGGCGCCAATCCGGCTTCCGCTCACCCGGTGTTCGCCTCGCGGCTCAAGAAGCGGCTGCGCCAGGGCGCCAAGCTGATCGTGCTCGATCCGCGCCGCACCGAGATGGTCAAGTCGGCTCATATCGAAGCGGATTACCACCTGCCGCTGAAGCCCGGCACCAATGTGGCCGTGCTGACGGCGCTGGCGCATGTGATCGTCACCGAGGGCTTGTTCGACGAAGCCTTCATCCGCGAACGTTGCGACTGGACGGAGTTCCAGGATTGGGCATCGTTCGTCGCCTTGCCGGAAAACAGCCCCGAAACCGTCGGCAAATTGTCCGGCGTCGATCCCGAGCTGATCCGCGGTGCTGCGCGTCTCTACGCCACCGGCGGCAACGGCGCGATCTATTACGGCCTGGGCGTGACGGAACACAGCCAAGGTTCGACCACTGTGATGGCAATCGCCAATCTCGCCATGGCCACCGGCAATATCGGCCGGCCCGGCGTCGGCGTGAACCCGCTGCGCGGCCAGAACAACGTGCAGGGCTCCTGCGACATGGGTTCCTTCCCGCACGAACTGCCGGGCTATCGCCACATCTCCGGCGAAGCCGTGCGCGATATCTACGAGACCTTGTGGGGCGTAAAGCTGGACGACGAACCCGGCCTGCGCATCCCCAACATGCTGGACGCCGCCGTCGACGGCAGCTTCAAGGGCATCTACATCCAGGGCGAAGACATTCTGCAGTCCGATCCCGACACCAAGCATGTCGCAGCCGGCCTTGCCGCGATGGAATGCGTCGTCGTGCACGACCTCTTCCTCAACGAGACGGCGAACTACGCGCATGTCTTCCTGCCGGGCTCGACCTTCCTGGAGAAGGACGGCACCTTCACCAACGCCGAGCGCCGCATCAACATGGTGCGCAAGGTTCTTGAGCCGAAGGCGCGCTACGCCGATTGGGAGGCGACGCAGGAGCTTGCCCGCGCGATCGGGCTGGACTGGAACTATAAGCATCCCTCCGAAATCATGGACGAGATCGCGATGACCACGCCGAGCTTCGCCGGCGTCTCCTTCGAGCTGCTCGACCGTGTCGGGTCCGTGCAATGGCCCTGCAACGAGAAGGCGCCGCTCGGCACCCCGATCATGCATATCGACGGGTTCGTGCGCGGCAAGGGCAAGTTCATCCGTACCGAATATGTGGCGACGGACGAAAGGACGGGGCCGCGCTTCCCGCTGCTGCTCACCACCGGCCGCATCCTGTCGCAGTACAATGTCGGCGCGCAGACCAGGCGCACCGACAACAGCATGTGGCACTCGGAGGACCGGCTGGAGATTCATCCGCACGACGCCGAGAACCGCGGCTTGCGCGACGGCGACTGGGTCCGGCTGACCAGCCGCTCGGGCGAGACGACGCTGCGCGCGCTGATCACCGACCGGGTGTCGCCCGGCGTGGTCTACACGACGTTCCACCATCCGGACACGCAGGCCAACGTGATCACCACCGACTTCTCCGACTGGGCGACCAACTGCCCGGAATACAAGGTGACGGCGGTGCAGGTCGGCGCCTCCAATGGGCCGTCGGAATGGCAGCGCGACTATGACGAGCAAGCCAAGCAGAGCCGGCGCATCGCGTCTTTGCAGGCGGCGGAGTAGTCTTGAGCGCGCGGCGCAAAGCCACGACGCAGGTATCGCGGCTGGCGCACCGCGCCAGCGGCACTGCTACGGCGAACCGCATGGTGCCGGAAGAGACGCCGGTGGCGTTCTCCTTTGCCGGCACCACGCATGCGGTGATGATGGCAAGCCCGGCCGATTTCGAGGATTTCGCGCTTGGCTTCTCGCTGACCGAGGGCATTGTAGCTGCGCCGGAGGAGATCGAAACCATCGAGGTCGAGGACCATGGCGCCGGCATCGACATCCAGATCCGGCTGAAGGACCGAGCCAACACGCGCTTCGAAGCGCGGCGGCGAAGGCTCGCGGGTCCGGTCGGCTGCGGGCTCTGCGGCATCGAATCGATCGAGGAAGCGATGCGTTCGGTCGATGCGGTTGGTGTGTCAAAGCTTACGCTTGATGCCAACGATATTGTCCGTTCGGTCAAGCTTTTGTCGAAAGTGCAGCCGCTGCACACCGAGACCGGAGCCGTGCACGCCGCCGGCTTCTATGTGCCCGGCAAGGGCATCGTCATGGCGCGCGAAGATGTCGGCCGTCACAATGCGCTCGACAAGCTGGCGGGTGCGCTGGCCAAAGCCGGCATCGAGGGCGCATCCGGTGCTGTCGTGGTGACATCCAGGGTTTCGGTCGAAATGGTGCAGAAGACGGCTTCTATCGGTTCGGCCTTCATCATCGCCGTCTCGGCGCCGACCGCCCTTGCCATCCGCACGGCGCAAGAGTCCGGCATGACGCTGGTGGCGCTGGTTCGCGGCGACGATTTTGATATTTTCACCCACCCCGACCGGGTGATTTGCGGAGTTGCCAAGCATGTCGCATGACGAAGAACACATTATGAGCACTGCCGAGAAGCTGGTGCGCATGGCAAACCAGATCGCCGACTTCTTCCATTCCAAGCCGCGCGAGGAAGGCATTGCCGGCGTCGCCGAGCACATCAACAAGTTCTGGGAGCCGAGGATGCGGCGGCAGTTCTTCGAAATGCTGGACGACGGCACCGGGAACTTCAACGAGTTGGTGGTGGCCGCCTCCGCCAGGATCAAGCGACCGATCACGCCGGCTGCGGCCGACCTCAAACTCGGGCTCAAGCCCTCCCCTGCCGACGTCGCCGCCTCGCAGGAATAGCCGCCAAGCCGCGCCAACTTACATTCACAATCGCTAAAGTTTAAGCTGCCGCAATCTGCGCTGTTCTGCTATGGTTTGACGACCAGAAATCGTCAGGCCGGGGTGGAAATCTCGTGAGGCCGATCGAGACGCGATACGCCTGTAGCGGCGATGTGCGGATCGCCTATCAGGTGGTCGGGCAGGGATCGTTCGATCTCGTCTTCGTGCCGGGCTTCATTTCCAACCTCGACCTGCACTGGGAAGACGAGGGCTACACCAGGCTCTTGAAGCGGCTTTCGGCGTTCTCTCGGCTGATCCTGTTCGACAAGCGCGGCACCGGCCTGTCCGACCGTGTCGACGCGCATAACCTGCCCAGTCTCGAGACGCGGATAGACGATGTGCGCGCGGTAATGGACGCCGCTGGCAGCGGCCGTGCGGCGCTGCTCGGCTCCTCCGAAGGCGCGCCGATGGCAATGCTGTTCGCCGCCACCTATCCGGAGCGGACACGGGCGCTGGCGCTCTATGGCGGCTATGCGCATTTCCACAAATGGGTGATGTCGCCCGAACGCCTCGACGCTTTCATCGAGATGGCGGAGACAGCCTGGGGCACTGGCGCCACGCTGCCCCATTTCGCGCCGAGCCGGGTCGACGACGCGCATTTCGCCCAGTGGTGGGCACGTTTCGAACGATTGTCGGCGAGCCCGACGGCGGCGGCGGCGCTGGCGCGCATGAACGCCGACGTCGACATCCGCCATATCCTGAGCGTGATCAGCGCGCCGACGCTTGTAATCCATCGCCGCAACGATGCGCGGGTCGACCCCGACGCCAGCCGCTTCCTTGCACAGAAGATCCCCGGCGCCCGACTGGTCGAGATTCCCGGACGCGACCATCCGATCTGGACCGGCGATGTCGATGGGGTGGCCGACCTGATCGAGGAATTCCTGACCGGCGAACGCGCCGTGGGCGAAGTAGACCGCGTGCTGGCCGCACTGCTGGTGACACGCATCTACGACACGGCACGGCTCGGCGACCGGATGTGGAGCGAACGCAGCCAACGCTTCCAGGAAACCTGGCGGCTGCTGGTCGGGCGCCATGGCGGGCGCTCTGTGGGCCTGCATGGCGAGTTGATGATTTCGCGCTTCGACGGCCCGGCACGCGCCATACGCTGCGCGGCAGCGCTGCGCGAGGCGGCGCAGGAAATCGGCGTGGCAAGCGCACAAGGGGCGCATGTCGGCGAGATCGAAGTGCGCGGTCCACCCGTTGGGACGACGGCGCGGGTGGCAATGCAACTGGCCGCCCATGCCGGCCGCGGCGACATTATCGCGTCGCGTCTGATCGCCGATCTGGCGGCTGGGTCGGGCCTGCATTTCACCGACGCCGGGCGCATCAGTGTCGACGAGCTGGAGCAGCCGCTGGCGCTGGTCCATGCGACGTCCGAACAGCATCTGGAACCCGCCTGCCGGCCCAAACCCAAGACCGCCGAGCCGGCCGCATTGACGGCGCGCGAAAGCGAGGTGGTGAGCCTCGTCGCCGACGGCAAGAGCAATGCCGCGATCGCCGCCGAATTGCGGCTGAGCGAACACACGGTCAAGCGCCATGTCGCCAACATACTGCTCAAGCTGGATCTGCCGTCGCGGGCGGCGGCGGCGGCGTTTTCGGCCAGGCACCCTGGCCCGCACGGGCCATGAGAGCCATGGCGCTTTCGGGCGAAGCGGCCATGGGCGGGTAAGCGCTATCAATTCTCTCCACGCAGGCTAGGCGGATGTCGCTGGAAAAGGCGCTGCGAACGGAGGAGGAAATGCTGAAGTCGAACCGGACACTCAAATTGCTTGTGATCGCTGCAAGCGTTGGCGCGTTGTTCGCCATCTCTCCCGCAAAGGCCGAGGACGCGTCCGCGGCGGCCGCCTACAAGGACATCGAGGCAACGCTCGGCTCGGTGCCGGACATGTTCAAGACCCTGCCGGATGTGGCCGTCGCCGGCGCCTGGGCCGAGATTAAGGGCGTGCAGCTCAACCCGAAGACGGCGCTTGACGGCAAGACCAAGGAACTTTTGGGCCTCGCCGTCGCGGCGCAGATCCCATGCCAGTACTGCATCTATTTCCACACCGAGGCGGCCAAGCTCAACGGCGCCAGCGACGAGGAGATCAAGGAGGCGGTGGCGATGTCCGCCATCGTGCGCCATTGGTCGACGATGCTCAACGGCAGCCAGGTCGATCTGACGACCTTCAAGAAGCAGACCGACGACGTATTCGCGGCCGTCAAGGCGAAGTCGCAGTAAGAACCACTGCCCGGCGATGAGCGCCGGACGGCACATCGACCATCAACCGCCCGGTCGGAAGACGGGCCAATGGAGGATGAAATGCTGACCAAGACCCAAACAGTGGACGGCGCCGCGATCAAGAAGGCGATCGAAACCCGTGACGGCAAGATGCTGTCGAGCTTCTATGCCGAAGACGCGCTGGTGCGGGTGATCGACCGCAACAACCCGCCGAGCAAGCCGCGTGAAATCCGCGGGCGCGCGGCGATCACCACATTCTGGGACGACATCTGCAGCCGGGCGATGACCCACAAGGTCGACACCACCATCGCCGACGGCGACAGCCTCGCCTTCACCCAGGCCTGCGCCTATCCGGACGGCACCAAGGTGTTCTGCGCAGCGATGCTGGAGCTGAAGAACGGTCGGATCGCAAGACAGACCGTCGTGCAGGCCTGGGACGAGTAGATCAACAACCGTGGATCAACCGCGGCCTGGGCCGCAACCTGGAGGAGAAGACGATGTTCAGCGCCAGATGGCAGATCGACGCCAAGTTCGGACACAAGCAGACCGTGCTCGACCTGTTGAAGAAATGGGAACGCGAGATCGGGTCACAGGTCGGCCTCGACGAGCTGGAATTCCAGATCATGACCGGTTCGATCGGCGCGCGGGAGGCGACGGTCGAGTCCCATCACCAGGTCGAAAGCCTGGCCCAGTTGGAGGCGTTCTTCGCCAAGATCGGCAAGATCGACGCGCACGCGAAATGGGGCAAGGAGATCGAGCCCTATGTCGTGTCTGGCACCAGCCTGTGGAATATCTATCGCATCGTGGAGTAGTGGTCTGCGGTCTTACCTCTCCTCTTGTGGGAGAGGTCGGATTGCCCCGATTTGTCCTTCACAAATCGGTTGGCAACCCGGGTGAGGGGTAAGCTGGCGTCAAGCTGGAACACCCCTCATCCGTCTCGGCGCTACGCGCCGATCCACCTTCTCCCACAAGGGGACAAGGCAAAACTAGCCATGCGCAACCATCACATGCCGCACGGCGGTGTAATCCTCCAGTGCGTAGAGCGACATGTCCTTGCCGTAGCCGGACTGCTTCAACCCGCCATGCGGCATCTCGTTGGTCAGCATGAAGTGGGTGTTGATCCAGGTGCAGCCATATTGCAGGCGGGCGGCCGTCGCCATGGCGCGCGAGACATCCTTGGTCCATACGGATGACGCCAGGCCGTAGTCGCTGTCATTGGCCCAGTTCACCGCCTCGTCGACTTCCGAAAAACGAGTAACCGAGACGACCGGGCCGAACACTTCGCGGCGCACGATCTCATCTTCCTGCAGCGCGCCGGCGACGACGGTCGGCTGGTAATAGAAGCCGGAGCCCTCGCCCGGCTTGCCGCCGGTGGTGATCTCGATGTGTTTCAGTTCCGAGGCGCGCTCGACGAAGCTCGAGACGCGGTCGCGCTGGCGGCGCGAGATCAGCGGGCCGATTTCGTTTTCGGTATCGTCGGGGCGGTCGTACTTGATGGTCGAGACGGCCGAGGAGAGATCGGCGACGAGCTTGTCGTAGATCTTCTTGCCGGCGTAGATGCGGCAGGCGGCGGTGCAGTCCTGGCCGGCATTGTAATAGCCGAAGGCACGCAGGCCGTTGACCACGGCGCCGAGGTCGGCGTCGTCGAAGACGATGACCGGCGCCTTGCCGCCGAGCTCGAGATGCGTGCGCTTGACCGACTTGGCGGCCGCCTGCAGCACCTTCTTGCCGGTGGCGACATCGCCGGTGATCGAGATCATGTTGACCTTGGGATGATTGATCAGCGTGTTGCCGACGCTGTCGCCGCGGCCGAGCACGACATTGACGACGCCTTCGGGCAGGATGTCCGCAAGGATTTTTGCCAGCTTCAGCGCCGTCAGCGGTGTCTGCTCGGACGGTTTGAAGACGACGGTGTTGCCGCCGGCGATCGCCGGCGCCAGCTTCCAGGCCATCATCATCAGCGGATAGTTCCACGGCGCGATGGAAGCGACGATGCCAATGGCATCGCGACGGACCATCGAGGTGTGGCCGGGAATGTATTCGCCAGCGACGACGCCCGGCATCGAACGGACGGCGCCGGCGAAGAAGCGGTAGCAATCGACGATCGCCGGGATTTCGTCATTGAGCACGGCGTTGATCGGCTTGCCGCAGTTGAGCGCCTCGAGCGTGGCGAACTCCTTCGCGTCGGCTTCGATGCGGTCGGCGATCTTCAGCAAATAGCCGGAGCGCTGCGCCGGCGTGGTGCGCGACCACAAGACGAACGCCTGTTCGGCAGCAGTGACCGCCGCCTCGATCTGCGCCTGGCTGGCCTCGGGCAGGTTGAGGATGGTCGCCCCGGTCTTTGGATTGAGGATCGGCTCCTCGGTCTCGGTGCCCTTCTCGAATTTCGAGCCGATCAGCATCTGGGTGTCCATAAGGTTTCTCCCTTTACAGAAGCGAGTAGCGAGTAGCTGAAAGCGAGTAGGGTTTGACCGTCGATCCCTATTCGCTACTCCCTATTCGCTGTTTTTCATTTCCCGCTTCCAGCGATCTGGTCGCCGTCACGGGTGAGGTAATAAGCGGCAAGGATCGGCAGCAACGTCACCAGCATGACGACCATGGCAACGACATTGGTGACCGGGCGCTGGCGCGGACGGATCAGTTCTTCCAGCATCCAGATCGGCAGCGTCTGCTGCTGGCCGGCGGTGAAGGTGGTGACGATGACCTCGTCGAAGGACAGCGCGAAGGCCAGCATGCCGCCGGCAAGCAGCGCCGTGGCGATGTTGGGCAGCACGACATGGCGGAAGGTCTGAAAACCGTCGGCGCCGAGATCCATCGAAGCCTCGATCATCGAACCGGAAGTGCGGCGGAAACGGGCGACGGCGTTGTTGTAGACGACGACCACGCAGAAGGTGGCGTGGCCAAGCACGATCGTCCAGAACGAGAACGGGATGTCGGCCAGCGAAAAGGCCGAGCGCAGCGCAATGCCGGTGATGATGCCGGGCAGCGCGATCGGCAGGATGACCAGCAGCGAGATGGTTTCGCGGCCGAAGAATCTTGTCCGCGACACCGCCGCCGAACAGAGCGTGCCGAGGATGAGCGCGATCGCCGTCGAAATCGCGGCCACCCTGACCGACAGCGACAGCGCCTGCCAGACATCTGGCCGGTTCCAGGTCACGGCGAACCACTGCGTCGTCAGCCCTGGCGGCGGCCAGACGAAACTCTTCTCTTCGGTGGTGAAGGCATAGACGAAGATCAGCAGGATCGGCAGGTGCAGGAACAGCAGCCCGCAGGCGGCGGCAATCTTCAGGCCGAGCGGAGCCGACTGGGAACCATCAGAGCGCATCGAAGGCCCCCATGCGCTTGGCGCCCCAGAGATAGAAGCCCATGATGACGATCGGCACCACGGTGAAGGCGGCGGCGAGCGGGATGTTGCCGGCGGTGCCTTGCTGCGAATAGACCGCCTGGCCGATGAACAGACGCGAGGTGCCGATGATCTGCGGGATGATGTAATCGCCGAGCGTCAGCGAGAAGGTGAAGATCGAACCGGCGACGATGCCCGGCAGCGCCAGCGGAAACAGCACGTTGCGGAAGGTCTGTCCCGGTGAAGCGCCGAGGTCGGACGAGGCCTCGACCAGATTGCCGGGCACGCGCTCGAGCGCCGCCTGAACGGGGAGGATCATGAACGGCAGCCAGACATAGACGAAGACGATGAAGGTGCCGGTGAACGATACCGACAGGGAATTGCCGCCGACGATCGGCAGCGACAGCCAAGCGTCGAGAACCCACAACAAATGTAGCTTGGCGAGCAGCCAGGTGAGGATGCCTTCCTTGGCCAGGATCAGCTTCCAGGCGTAGATCTTGACCAGATAGCTGGACCACAGCGGCAGCATGATGCCGAGATAGAACAAGGCCTTCCAGCGGCCGCGCGCATAGCGCGCCGCGTAGTAGGCGATGGGGAAGGCGATGACGGCCGAGGCCAGCGTGACCAGAGCCGCCATCGTCACCGTGCGCAGGATGATGTCGAGATTGGCAGCCTGGAACAGATCGCCATAGGTCTTGAGCGTGAACTCGCGGTCGATGAGGCCGGAAAACTCGTCGATGGAGAAAAAGCTCTGCGCCAGCAGCGCAAACAGCGAGCCGATATAGACGATGCCCAGCCACAAAACCGGAGGCAGCAGCATGAGCAGCAACAGGACCTTCGGCTTGCGCCAGAAAAGGTCCGACAGAGCGCCGCGCAGACCGCCGCTACCCGGCAGGATGGCGGGAGCGGTTGCACGCATCATGGCGGCGTCGAGGCTCATGCCGGCTCGTCCATCAGATGCAGGTGCTCGCGGTTGAAGGTCAGCACAACCGCCTCGCCTTCTGCCGGCAAGGCGATGCCGGCCGGCACGATGGCGTGCAGCCGCAGCCCGTCGGCGTCGAGCGCCAGCTTTGTCGTGGCGCCGAGATAATTGGTCGAGATGAGGCGGGCCGATACGCCTTCACCACTTGTGACCCCCTTGGCCGCGCGGCCGACGCGAATGGATTCAGGGCGGAGACTCCCCCAGCGATGCTGGCCGGAATAGCGCTGCACGAAATCCGGCGGCAGCACATTGGAGGAGCCGACGAAATCGGCGACGAAGCGGGTCCTCGGCCGCTGGTAGATATCTTCCGGAGTGCCGATCTGCATGATCTTGCCATCGTTGAAGACGGCGACGCGGTCGGCCATCGACAGCGCTTCGCCCTGGTCGTGAGTGACGAAGACGAAGGTGATGCCGAGCGCCTTCTGCAGCGACTTCAACTCCTCCTGCATGTTCTCGCGCAATTTGAGGTCGAGCGCGCCGAGCGGCTCGTCGAGCAGCAGCACCTTTGGCTGGTTGACCAGCGCGCGGGCCAGTGCCACGCGCTGGCGCTGGCCACCGGAAAGCTGGCCGGGCCGGCGGGCGCCATAGCCGGGCAGCCGCACCAGTGACAGCGCCTCTTCCGCCGCCTTGTGCCGCTCAGCCTTGCCGACGCCCTTGACCATCAGCCCGTAGGCAACGTTGTCGAGCACGTTCAGATGCGGGAACAGCGCATAATCCTGAAACACGGTGTTGACGTTGCGGCGATAGGGCGGAACGCCCTCGGCGCGGTCGCCGAAGATCGAGATCGAGCCCGATGTCGGCTGCTCGAAGCCGGCGATGAGGCGCAGGCAAGTGGTCTTGCCGGAACCAGACGGCCCGAGCATGGCGAAGAACTCGCCCGGCGCGATGTCGAGATCGACCGCGTCGACCGCGCGCACGCTGCCGAAATGGCGCGAGGCTTTCTGGAAGGAGACGGCGGAGGTCATGGGCTGTCAGTCCGTTGCCGGTTTGATGTGTTGATGTCGCGCGACGTCCTATCTCCCCCTTGTGGGGGTGAGAAGTGATCCGCATAGCGGAGGAAAGCCAATTGCTTGGCTTTTCGAGCTTCGAACGCCTGAGCCTTGCGAAGGGCCAGGCACTGCCACGAACTGCCGAGCAGACCCCACCCAGACGCTATGCGTCGACCCTCCCCACAAGGGGGAGGGCAAGGATGCTCATCGTCCGCCGATGACGCCGATATAGTCCGACACCCAGCGATAGTAGGGCACGCACTGATCGTTCTGGGTGGCGCATTTCGACACCGGCGTCTTCCAGAACTTGATCTTGTCGAAGTTCTCGTAGCCGTTGGTCTTGCAACCCTCGTCGGTCAAAAGCTCATTGCCCTTGCAGGCGGCGGGCACGACGGGCAGTGAGCCGAACCAGGCTGAGACATCGCCCTGCACCTTCGGCGACAGCGAATGTTCCATCCACATATAGGCACAGTTGGGGTTGGCGGCGTCGGCCTCCATCATGGTGGTGTCGGCCCAACCGGTGGCGCCCTCCTCCGGGATGGTGGAAGCGACCGGCTTCTTGGCGGCGACCAGCGTGTTGACCTGATACGGCCACGAGCCGGAAGCGACGACGCCTTCGTTCTGGAAATCGTCGACCTGGATGGCGGCGTCGTGCCAATAGCGGCCAACCAGTGTGCGTTGGACGCGCAGCAATTCGAGCGCCGCCTTGTACTGGCCCTCGTTCAGTTCATAGGGATCCTTGATGCCGAGTTCCGGTTTGTGGAACATCAGATAGTTGGCCGCATCCGCAATGTGGATCGGCCCGTCATAGGCCTGGACGCGGCCCTTGTTGGACTTGCCGTCCGGCAGCTTCATTTCCTCAAAGACGATGTTCCAGCTCTTGGGAGCCTCCTTGAACACGTCGGTGTTGTACATCAGGACGTTGGGACCCCACTGGTAGGGAACGCCGTAGTGGGCGCCGCCGACGGTGAACCACGGCGCGTCCTTGAGGCGCTCGTCGACCGTCTTCCAGCTCGGGATGAGATCGGTGTTGATCGGCTGCACGCGCTTGCCGGCAACGAGGCGCAACGAGGCATCGCCCGAAGCGGTGACGAGGTCGAAGCCGCCCTCATTCATCAGCGAGACCATCTCGTCGGAGGTGTTGGCGGTCTTGACGTTGACCTTGCAGCCGGTCTCCTTCTCGAAGGAAGTCACCCAGTCATAGCCCTTGTCGGTTTCGCCGCGCTCGATGTAGCCCGGCCAGGCAACGATGTTGACCTGGCCTTCGCCCTTGCCAAGTTCCTTGACCTGGGCGACGGCCTGACCGGAAAAGGTCAGCGCGACCGTCAGAGCAGTGCATGACTTCAGGAATGAATTCATTGTCGATCTCCCATTTAGGCGCCTGACCCTGAAAGCCGGTTTCGGTCTTCGTTAGGGGTCACGCGCGGACTGAAAACTGTCAGTTCGTCCGTTGGGCTTGATGCCGCTCTGATGGCGGCTTTGGTCCCTGAACCGAAAGTGCTTTGAAAATTCCGGTTTCGCAAATTCATTTATCAGAAGGGCGATATCGGTTTTTCCGATAGATGTGCAGCCGGCGTCTCAGGGACGCTGGCGGACCGTCCGTTGCGACTGGGCAAGACCGATGAAATCGCGCGCGGCCTGCGGCAGACCGGAGCCGCGCCGCCAGACCATGCCGACCTGGACCACCGGCAAGGAGCCGGAAATATCGCGCGATTCGATGCGGTCGCCTTCCAGCGACCAGGGCCGGTAGACGAGATCGGGCAGCAGCGCCACGCCGGCACCGGTGGCGACCAGACTGCGCACGGCCTCCACGGAACGGGTGCGGAAGGCGACATGCGGCTTGGCGCCGATCGCCGTCAGCAGCTTGCCGGTATTCTCCTCGATCTCGTCGACGGTCAGCATGATCAGCGTTTCGGAGGCAATGTCGCCAATGCTGATGATGTCGGCGCCGACGAGCGGATGACCGAGCGGCAGCCACAGCCGATAGGCCGAGACTTCGAGGATTTCCGACTGCAACGCGGTGCGGTCGCGCAAATTGGAGGTGACCATGACGGCAATGTCGAGCTTGCCGCCGATCAGGAGGTGTTCGAGATAATCGCCATTGTCCTCGATGGCAGAGACCTCGACGCCGGGATAGGCACGGCGGTAGCGGGCGAGCAGATCCGACAGCACATAGCCGGCGACCAGCGAGGTGACGCCGAGCTGCAGCCGGCCGGCCGCCACCGCCTGCTCGCCGGAGAAAGAGCGACGCGCGTCGGAAACATCGGCGAGGATTTTCGTCGCATGGCGCAGGAACTGGTGACCCTTGTGGGTGATGTTGAGGCCGCGCGGGTGGCGTTCGAACAGTTCGACGCCGAGATCGCTTTCGAGTTCCTTGATCGCTTCGGTGACCGACGATTGCGAGATGGAGAGGTTCTGGGCGGCGCCCGAGACCGTGCCTTGCTCGGCAACGGCGATGAAGAACTGCAGCTGGCGGATGGTGAAAGCCATGCCCGGACTAAACACCGGCGGCCGAATGAAGGAAAGCCGACTGCAGAGCTTATCCCATGACCTGAGAGCTGGCGCTCAACCGAGCGCCAACTTGATGCGCCGCCGGCATGCGGGGCCATAGCGCAGCGCAAGCATGAATGCCGTCTCCAGAGCCACGACGATGACAATGATGCGCAGGCCCACCGTGAAGGAGTCCCGGCCGCTGCCGCGCAGCAGATAGCCGGTGGTGAGAAAGCCCGCGTTCCAGAACGTGGCGCCGAGCAGCGTCGCGGCCGCGAAGGGCAAAGCGGGCAGACAGAGTGCGCCGGCGGCGATCGGCAGGTAATTGCGCACAGTCGGGATGAACTGCGCCAGCAAGGACACCCGGACGTGATTGCGCCGATAGGCCTGGCCGAGCCTGCGGTAGGTCGCGTGACGCAGGAACACGTACTTGCCGAAACGCTCGACCAGCCTGTCGGCACGGTCAGGTCCAACCCGGCGGCCGACCGCATACCAGACAAGGCAGCCGCTGGCGGACGCAAGCGTCGTCACCATCAGCAGGATCGCCAGCGTCGAAGCATCCGGCGCCGCCGTCATGCCGAGGAACAGCAGCAGCACATGCGAGGGCGGAATTGGCAGGATCTTTTCGGTGAAGGCGAGGCAGAAAACGCCCAACAGACCGAAGCCGAGGATGGCTGCCAGCGGCCCCGTCATGCGAAGCGACATGGTGACGCCGACACCAAACGGTGCCACGGTCCATCTCTGGAGAAAAGACAAAGCATCAGGCAACCTTCATCCTGGATCCAACGCTTCGATCGGTCGGCGTGGCGTTTGCTGCAGTCAGCGTCGGACCCGAAATCCGTTGCATATGTCGGGTCCGACGCCTTGGCGCCGGCATACGAGGCGAATCGCGCACCGACTGGTTCTGTTTGCCGCGAATGGATTGCGTGGACATTGCGCCTCGGCGCGGACGAGACGTGTTTGACATCGACACCAATCGTAACTAACTAAGTTACATGAAGCGCAACAGCCGACTGTCCTCTACCCTGCACATTCTCGTCCACATGGCCGAGAAGCCCGAACAGGCGCTGACCTCCGAGCAGCTTGCCACCTTCATCCACACCAATCCGGTGGTGGTCCGCCGCACCATCGCAGGCTTGCGCGACGCCGGCATCGTCACCTCGTCGCGCGGGCACGGTGGCGGCTGGCTGCTCGGGCGGGCGCCCGAGAAAATATCCCTGGCCGAGATCAGCGTCGCCCTTGGCGAGACACTGCTGCCGTTCAGCACCGATCCGGAAAGCCCCGGCTGCCTCGTCGAGCAGGCGGTGATCGCCGTGCTCGACGATTTTCGCAACGCCGCCGAAAGGCTGCTGGCGGAGAAGCTGAGCCGCATCACGCTGGCTGACCTGACCGCCGATTTCCGCCGCCGTTTTGACCTCATTGGAGTCTCCAGCCATGCAGTATGATCTTGCCGTCGTCGGCGGCAGCTTTGCCGGCCTGTCCGCCGCCATCCAGGTGGCGCGGGCAGGACGCAAGGTGCTGGTGATCGACGCCGGCCGGCCGCGCAACCGCTTTGCCGAGCATTCGCACGGCTTCCTCGGACATGACGGGCGCGCGCCCGGCGCAATCCTGGATGACGCAAGGCGCCAACTACTGGCCTATCCGACAGCCAGGGTTGTCGACGGGCGCGCCGACAAGGCCCTTGCCGCTGGCAGCAGCGATTTCGAAATCACCACCGAGGGTGGCGAGACATTCGGCGCGGCACGGCTGGTACTGGCCACTGGGGTGCGCGATATCCTGCCGGAGGTTGCCGGGCTTGCCGAGCTCTGGGGAAAGAGCGTGCTGCACTGCCCCTATTGCCACGGCTACGAAGTTTCCGGCGGGCCGCTCGGCGTGCTCGCAACCGGTCCGATGTCCATGCATCAGGCACAGCTGATCACCGATTGGGGCGATGTCACGCTGTTCGGCAATGGCCTGTTCGAGCCTGACACAGAGCAGATGCGCGCGCTGGAGAGCCGAAAGGTGCGGTTTGAGCCCACCAGCGTTGCCGAGCTAGAGGAAGACGGCTCCGGCGGATTGATCGTCCACCTCGACGACGGCAGAAAGGCCGGCGTCAGGGCGGTGTTCACCGCTCCGCGCAATATCATGGCCAGCCCGCTGGCCGAACAGCTCGGCTGCGGCTTCACCGAAGGCCTCCTCGGCCCGGTGATATCAGTCGACGACAGGCAGCAGACGACCGTGCCCGGCGTCTACGCCGCCGGCGACGCGGCACGTTCGATGCACAACATCGCCCTTGCAGTATCGGGTGGCACCTTTGCGGGCGTCTGCGCCCACCAATCGCTGGTCTTCGGCTAGAACCCGGCTTCCGCGCCGGCGATGCTGAGCCGGGCGCCGGCCTGCGCAAGGGCGGCGGCCAGGTCGTGCGGCGGCGAGCGGTCGGTGGCGAGTTCGGAAAAGCTGTCGAAGCCGCAGACCTGGACCAGACCAAGACGGCCGAATTTCGAGTGATCGGTGATGACGAGGGACCGCTGGCCGCGCGACAGCACCATGCGGGCGAACTCGGCCTCATCCAGATCAAAATCCATGACGCCCATCACCGCGTCGACGCCCCCGGTGGAAATGATGGCGTGACTGACCGAGAAGCGACTGACAAAATCGATCGCCGAGGCGCCGAAAGCAGCACCGGAATCGCTGCGCAACTCGCCGCCGGCCATATAGACCTTGTTGCCGTTGATGGTGGCCAGCGTGCGGGCGATGTCCGAGGAATTGGTGACGACCGTCAGGCGCCGGTGGCCGAGCAGTTCACGCGCAAGGAACGAGGTCGTCGTTCCGGTGTCGAGCATGATGGATTCCCCGTCGCGGATGGTGGCGGCGACCATGCGGGCAATGACGCGCTTGGCGTCGGCGTTCTCACGCATGCGCCGCTCGAACGGCGCTTCGCCGATCATTGACGGCAGGCCGATGGCGCCATGCATCTTGAGGACAGAGCCATCACCGGTCAGCGGCTTGACGTCGCGGCGCACCGTCTCGAGCGACACGCCCAGCCGGTCGGCCAGACTGGCGATGGTGACGGTGCCCTCTTCCTGCAGGAGCCGCAGGATCTCGCCGTGTCGTTTGGACTGGGCCATCTGGTTTCCCGAACTGATGCTCTTGACCGATTCTAAGGTAATTCAATTGCTTTTAAAGGAACTACCTTATGCTTTCAGGCAAAATACCCAAAAAAAGTCACAGCTTTTTATTGACAAGCGGGAAACCCTGGCGTGAAATCAAAGACATTAACAGGCTTCAGATCTGCGACTGGGGGCAGAGCCGCAACTCAGCGATCAGGCCGTTTGGAACGTGCCTGTACAAGGAATTTTCAGATCCGCGGGGGCGGATGCCGGGCTCAAAAACCTGGCCAAGGGGCTCGTCGGTGCGGTGCGGGATACCGATCCTGGCGTCCCGCACCGACGAGATTATTTACGTTTCTCCCCGCCGTCGTTGCGCTGTTCACGGCGCCTTGTCGAAGCCCAGCAAACCAGGGATGATTCCGTGACCGCCGAAGACCGCATCCGCGCCCTGCCCTGCTGGACCGGTGGCATCGAGATCGCACCGCTGCCCGGCGGTCTGAGCAACGCGAATTATGTGGTCACGGACGCGGCGGGACGACACGTCGTGCGCTTCGGCAAGGACTATCCGTTCCACCATGTCTTTCGCGAGCGCGAGGTGATGACGGCGCGGGCGGCGCATGCCGCCGGTTTCGCGCCGGCCGTCCGCCATGCCGAACCGGGCATCATGGTCACAGAGTTTCTCGGCGCCAAGACCTATCTCGCCGAGGACGTACGCGCCAATCTTGGCCGCGTCGCAGCCCTGATGCGCGCCTTTCACCGGGAGATGCCCACTCACGTCTCCGGCGCCGGCTTCATGTTCTGGGTGTTCCATGTCATTCGCGACTATGCGCGCACGCTTGAAGAAGGCGGCAGCCGCAAGCGCAGCGACCTGCCGCGCCTGCTGACGCTGGCCGACGAACTGGAGCGCGCGCAGAAACTGCTGCCGATCGTCTTTGGCCACAATGATCTGTTGCCGGCCAACATTCTCGACGACGGCAACAGGCTGTGGCTGATCGACTTCGAATATGCCGGCTTCAACACGGCGATGTTCGACCTCGCAGGCGCCGCCTCCAACGCCGGCATGAGCGACGAGGAATCCTTCGCCTTCCTGACCGCCTATTTCATGAAGGAACCGGACGAAGCGATCCGCCGTTCGCACGCGGCCATGCAATGCGCCTCGCTGCTGCGCGAGGCGATGTGGAGCATGGTGTCCGAGCTCTATCTCGACGCGCCCGGTATCGACTACGTCGCCTACACCGAGGAAAACCTCGCCCGGCTCGACACGGCGCTGGAAAACTACAGAACGAAGTACGGGATGCAGAAATCATGACATTGCCGACCCAGGCCGCCATCGTCGTCATCGGCGGTGGCATCATCGGCTGTTCGACGGCTTATCATCTGGCGCGCGACCACAAGGCCGATGTCGTTCTGCTCGAACAAGGCAAGCTGACCTCGGGCTCGACCTGGCATGCCGCCGGCCTTGTCGGCCAGTTGCGCTCGTCGGCTTCGATCACCCGCGTGCTGAAATACTCCGTCGACCTCTACAAGGGCCTCGAGGCCGAGACCGGCCTTGCCACCGGCTGGAAGATGACCGGCTGCCTCAGGCTCGCCACCAATGCCGACCGCTGGACCGAGTACAAAAGGCTGGCGACGACGGCGAAAAGCTTCGGCATGGACATGCAATTGCTATCACCGGCGGAAGTCAAGGCAATGTGGCCGCTCATGGAAACCGGCGATCTTGTCGGCGCCTCCTGGCTGCCGACCGATGGCCAGGCGAGCCCCTCCGACATCACGCAGTCGCTGGCCAAGGGCGCGCGCATGCATGGCGCCAAACTGTTCGAGGATGTCCGCGTCATCGGCTTCGAAATGAAGGACGGCCGCATCACGGCGGTGAAGACCAACAAGGGCGACATTGCTTGTGACAAGGTGGTCAACTGCGCCGGCCAGTGGGCGCGGCAGGTCGGCGCCATGGCCGGCATCAACGTGCCGCTGCAGCCGGTGAAGCACCAGTACATCATCACCGAGAAGATCGACGGACTGGCGACCGACGCGCCGACCATCCGCGATCCGGACCGGCGCACCTATTTCAAGGAAGAGGTCGGCGGGCTGGTGATGGGCGGCTATGAGCCGAACCCGCAGGCCTGGGCTACTGGTCTCCCCGGCGGTGACGTCCCCAATGATTGGGAATTCAGGCTGTTCGACGATGATTACGACCATTTCGAGCAGCATATGAGCCAAGCGATCGCGCGCGTGCCGGCACTGGAAACCGTCGGCGTCAAGCAGATGATCAACGGGCCGGAGAGTTTTACGCCGGACGGCAATTTCATTCTCGGCACAGCGCCCGAATGCGCCAACATGTTTGTCGGCGCCGGCTTCAACGCCTTCGGCATCGCCTCGGGCGGCGGCGCTGGCTGGGTGCTGGCGCAGTGGGTGGTCGATGGCGAAGCACCGCTCGACCTGTGGGTGGTCGACATCAGGCGCTTTGCTAATTTGCACCGTGACCGTCAGTGGGTCTGCGACCGCACGCTGGAGGCCTATGGCAAACACTATACGATCGGCTTTCCGCATGAGGAGTATGCCAGCGGGAGGCCGCGCATCGTCTCGCCGCTCTACGACAGGCTGAAACAGCAAAATGCCGTGTTCGGCTCGAAGCTCGGCTGGGAACGGCCTAACTGGTTCGCGCCCGAAGGCGTCGAGCCGCAGGACATCTATTCGATGGGCCGGCAGAACTGGTTTGTGGCGGTCGGCGACGAACACCGGCATGTGCGCGAAAAAGTCGGCATCTTCGATCAATCCTCCTTCGCCAAATACGAGCTGAGCGGGCCCGATGCGCTGAAGGCGCTGGACTGGGTCTGCGCCAACGACGTCAGCAAGCCGGTCGGCCGGCTGACCTACACGCAGCTTCTCAACACACGCGGCGGCATCGAGGCCGATCTGACGGTGGCGCGGCTGGCCGAAGAGAAGTTCTACATCGTCACCGGCACAGGCTTCCGCACGCATGATTCCTCGTGGATCGGCGATCATATCGGCGAAGGGCTCGATGCCAGGCTTGTCGATGTCACCGAGGATTTCGGCACGCTGTCGCTGATGGGTCCTCGGGCGCGCGACGTGCTTTCGGCCGTGACCGAAGCCGACGTCTCAAACGTGAGCTTCCCGTTCGGCCATGTGCGTGAGATTGCCATCGCCGGCCACACAATTCGGGCGCTGCGCGTCACCTATGTCGGCGAACTGGGCTGGGAACTGCACGTGCCCATCGCGGCCACCGGCGAAGTCTTCGACGCGCTGATGGCGGCAGGCAAAAAGCACGACATCCGCCCGATCGGCTATCGGGCACTGGAATCGCTGCGGCTGGAAAAGGGCTATCGTGCCTGGGGCTCCGACATCACGCCCAACGACACGCCGCAGGAAGCCGGGCTCGGCTGGGCGGTCAAGCTGCGCAAGAACACGGATTTCATCGGACGGCGCGCGCTGGAGAAGACCGGCGGCACGGCAATGAAGAAACGCTTTGCCGGCTTCACGGTCGACGACCCCGAGATCGTGCTGCTCGGCCGCGAAACCATCCTGCGCAATGGCGAGCCTGTCGGTTATCTCACCAGCGGCGGTTATGGCTATACGCTGGGCAAGACCATCGGCTACGGCTACGTGCGCAACGCCGACGGGGTCAGCGACGATTTTCTCGCCTCGGGCGACTACGAACTGGTGGTTGCGATGGAGAGGACGCCGGCCAAGATCCACCTCGAGCCGATGTACGACCCGGCAGGCGCGAGGGTCAAAGCGTAGGTCAGGTCACGCGCAGTGCGAGGCCGCGGCTGGGCACGGTGTCGGCTTCGCCGGGCATCGAGACATAAGGGCGCGTTTCCTCGACGCGGGTGACGAGGCCCTGCGCCTCGAGCTCAGCGACGCGCGTGGCGAAGCCCTGATCCCACAGCGAGTTCTTGACCGTCAGCACGATGATGCCGCCCGGCCGGCAGATGCGGATCAGTTCGTCCAGCCCCTCGACGCCAACATGACCTGATGTGAAGACGCCGGCCGAGATCACTCCGGCATAGGCATCATCGGCAAAGGGCAGATGACCGCCCAGCGCCAGGCAATGGAGCGCGGAATAGACACCCTTGCGGGCTGCCTGATCCAG
The DNA here is from genome assembly GCF_003997175.1 of Mesorhizobium sp. Primo-A. NCBI lineage: Bacteria > Pseudomonadati > Pseudomonadota > Alphaproteobacteria > Hyphomicrobiales > Phyllobacteriaceae > Mesorhizobium > Mesorhizobium sp. Primo-A. Next base: position 184,041 of record NZ_RZTG01000002.1, on the reverse strand, counting down.
CATGCCTTGCGAAATATCGAGTGCCTCGACTTGCGGGTAACCAGCAATATCAAGCCATTCGCCGATGAGACCGGTGCCGGCCCCGGCATCGAGCAGCGGTGCTGAACCGCGCGGCAGATGGCGGGTCAGCAGCGCAAGGCAGATCGTCGGATGGCGATAGCCGGCGGCCGACATGTCGGCGTCGTAGGTCTGCGACCAACGATCATAAAGTGCGGCGACCTCTTCGGGCCGCTTTGCCGCGTAGGCCGCGCCAAGCGCACCCTGATGTTTGTTGTCCGCCACTTTGATCCAGTCCGCCAATTTTTGATCTCGCAGTGATGATAGCCAAAGCGCGAAAATTGTGGAACCGTTGCCGCGACAAATAACAGTGTGTGGGGGCGCAGGCATGATTACAGACTAGGCGCGCGCGGCACTGGACGCCATTCCCATGCTGGCCGGCTACAGCGGGCCGCTGGAACGGCTGGGCGGCCTCACCAACCTCGTCTTCAAGGCCGGCGACTTCTGCCTGCGCATTCCCGGCAAGGGCACCGAGGAATACATCAACCGGGCCAACGAAGCGGTGGCTGCACGCGAAGCTGCAAAAGCAGGGGTCAGTCCCGAGGTGCTGCATGTCGATGCCGGCACCGGGTTGATGGTGACACGCTACATCGCCGGCGCCGAAACCATGTCGGAGGAGAAATTCAAGGTTCGGCCGGGCAGTCCAGCCCGCGCCGGCGAGGCCTTTCGCAAGCTGCACAATTCAGGCGCGGTGTTTCCCTTCCGCTTCGAGCTGTTTGCGATGATCGACGACTATCTCAAGGTGCTGTCCACCAAGGAGATCGCCCTGCCCGCCGGCTATCATGACGTGGTGCGCGAGGCGGAAACCGTGCGCTCGGCACTTGCCGCCCATCCGCTGCCGATCGTTGCCTGCCACTGCGATCCGCTGTGCGAGAACTTCCTCGATACGGGCGAGCGGATGTGGATCGTCGACTGGGAATATTCGGGCATGAACGACCCGCTCTGGGACCTTGGCGACCTCTCCGTGGAAGGTAAATTCGATCTGGCGCAAGACGAAGAGATGATGCGCGCCTATTTCGGCGGCGAGGCGAGGCCGGCGGAGCGCGGCCGCATCGTCATCTACAAGGCGATGTGCGACCTGTTATGGACGCTGTGGGGGCTGATCCAGCTCGCCAACAACAACCCGGTCGATGATTTTCGCGCCTATGCCGACGGGCGGTTCGCGCGCTGCAAGGCGCTGATGGAGACGTCCGAGTTTTCACGGCATCTGGCGGCGATCCGCCGGGGGTGAGCCTGGACTAATTCACGCCCTTCGGCACGTTTTCGGGCGGCACGGTGGTCTCGACCACTTTCTGGCGGTGGAAGATGAACAGGCCGGCGAGAACGACAATGCCCGAGCCGATCAGGATGCGCGGACCGGGAACGTCGCCGAAGAACACCAGTCCGAACACCACCGCCCACAGCAGCAGCGTGTAATGCAGCGGCGCCAGCGTCGAGGCCGGCGCCAGCTTGAGCGCCCTGGTGATCATCAGATGCGCGCCGCAGGAGACGATGCCGAGCAGCAGCATGGCGCCGAGATCGAGCGCCGACGGCGTCTGCCAGGCGCCGATGCTCAGCACGCCGCCGATCAGCAGCGTGCCGATGGTCTGCCATGTCACCAGATTGGTGTCGCTGGTGCCGCGCAGCCGGCGGTTGAGGATGATGGCGAAGGCGAAGGAGATACTGCCCACCAGCGCAAAGCCTGACGACAGCGAGAACGCCGCCGACGACGGTTTCAGCATGATCAGCACACCGCAGAAGCCGAGCAGGATCGCCATCCAGCGGCGCCAGCCGACCTTTTCGCCAAGCAAGAGGTGCGAGAGTGCCGCGACGTAGATCGGCCCCGCCATGTAGAAACTCATCACATCGGCCAGCGGCAGATAGACCACGGCGGCATAGAAGAGCGCGGTGTCGAGCGTGGTCATCACCACCCGCAGCAGCTGCAGCTCCAGGCGTTCCATGCGAAACAGCTTGGCCGGGCCCTGGTTGGCGATCATCGGGCCGAGCACGAAGAAGGCGCCGATGGAGCGGATCAGCACCACCTGGCCGACGGAGAAGCTGGCGACCAGCCATTTGCCCATGGCGTCGTTCAGCGCAAAAAGGAAATCGCCGGCCAGCATCAACAGAATGCCGGCCAAAAGCACATTCCTGATCGTCGAATTCTGCGCCACGGGCTGCGTCATGCCGATCCCGATTCCTCCCTAGTAAGCCGCGTCGTAGACGGAAGTGGCTGCCTTGACGAGGAGAATTCGGGCAATGGGTAAGACCAGCGCCGGGAATCGGCTGTATCTAGCTGGATATGTGCCGCCGGTTCACCATTCCCGGCCTTCCGCCGATGGACAGCCTGGTTTCCTGCTTCGTCCGCTCCGCCACCACCTTGCCCCTGGCGATGACGCACAGGCGCTCGGCGCGCAGCCGCAGGGCTTCGACCGGATTGCCGGCATCGAGGACGACCAGGCTGGCGCGCTTGCCGACCGCCAGGCCGAGATGATCGAGGCCCATGATCGCGGCATTGACGTTGGTGACCATGTCGAAGCAGCGCGCCATCTCTGCCGGGCTCGACATCTGAGCGACGTGCAGACCCATGAAGGCGACATCGAGCATATCGGCGGTGCCCAGCGAATACCAGGGATCGAGCACGCAATCCTGGCCCCAGCCGACGCGAATGCCGAGCGCCAGCATTTCCTTGACCCGGGTCAGGCCGCGGCGCTTCGGGAAGGTGTCGTGGCGGCCCTGCAGCATGATGTTGATCAGCGGATTGGGAATGACCGAGACGCCGGCCTCGGCGATCAGCGGCAAAAGCTTCGAGACGTAGTAATTGTCCATCGAATGCATCGAGGTGAGGTGCGAACCGGCGACCTTGCCGTGCAAACCAAGACGCTGCGCCTCATAGGCAAGCTGCTCGATATGGCGCGACAGCGGATCATCGGTCTCGTCGCAATGCAGGTCGACCATCAGGCCGCGGCTGGCCGCGATCTCGCACAGCTCCGTTACCGAGCGCGTGCCGTCGGCCATGGTGCGCTCGAAATGCGGGATGCCGCCGACGATGTCGACGCCCATGTCGAGCGCGCGGATGGTGTTTTCACGCGCCGATGGAGAGCGATAAAACCCGTCCTGCGGGAAGGCGACCAATTGCAGGTCGATGTAGGGAGCGACCGTCTTCTTGACCTCGAGCAACGCCTCGACCGCCAGCAGGCGGTCATCGCAGACATCGACATGGGTGCGGATGGCGAGCAGGCCCATCGACACCGCCCAGTCGCAATAGGCCAGCGCGCGATCACGCACGGCCTCATGCGTCAAAAGCGGCTTCAACTCGCCCCACAGCGAAATGCCTTCGAGCAGCGTACCCGAAGCGTTGATGCGCGGAATGCCGTAGGAGAGCGTCGCATCCATGTGGAAATGCGGATCGACGAAGGGCGGCGAGACCAGATTGCCACGGGCGTCGACCTCGGTCCGCGCGGAACCCTGGAGAACGGGCTCGATCGCCGCGATCGTCTCACCGTTGATGCCGATGTCGGCAACCCTGCCATCAGGCAGTGTGCCGCCGCGAACGATAAGGTCGAAATCCATCCGTCGTCATCCCGTCAAAAGAATCATCTGATATAGCCGAGGCTGAAAATCGCATCCCGTCGATGCCGCTTGCAACAGCGATTTGTCCGCGGCGGCCGCGGATGGTTTCATCCGGCCGCAACTCCCTCTATAAGCCGCCTTCGTTGTCCCGGTTTCAAGGATCCGCCGTTTGTTTCGTTTCTTCCGCTCGACGGAAAACCAGCGCCTCGTCGCGAGGTTGATCCGGGAATCCTTTTATCAGCACAGGTTTGGCTACGGCGCCGCGATCTTGTCGATGCTTGTGGTGGCCGCCACGACCGGCGCCAGCGCCTGGATTCTCAAAGAGATCACCGACGAATTCGTAGTCTTCAAGCGGATTGACCGGGTCAACCTGATTGCGGGCGGGGTCGCCACGATCTTCATCCTCAAGGGCCTCGCCAACTTCATTCAGGCCTATTTCATGAGCCGTGTCGGCAACGCCATCATCGCCGACCGCCAGCGCAAGATCTACGACCGCATCCTGGCGCAAGGCATCGAATTCTACCATTCGACCTCGTCGTCCGACCTGATCACACGCATGACCAACAATGCGCAGGCGGCACGCAACGTGCTCGACCTCGTTGTCACGTCCTATGTGCGCGATCTGTTGTCGCTGGTCGTCCTGGTAGGAGTCATGGTCTGGCAGCAGCCAGCCTTGTCTATAATCTGCTTCGTCGTCGGCCCCTTGGCTATCTACGGGGTCAACCGCATCCTGAAACGTGTTCGCAAGTTCGCCGCGATGGAGTTTCGCTCGGTCGGCCAGATCGTGCAGGTGATGCAGGAAACGGCAATCGGCGTGCGCGTCGTCAAATCCTTCAACCTCGAAGGCGCGATGCGCAACCGCATGTACAAGGCCGTGTCGGACGTCGAGAACCGGGCCAATAACATCGCGACGCTGGAGGCTGCGACAAGCCCGGTGATGGAGACGCTGGCCGGGCTGGCTATTGCCGGGGCCATCTTCGTCAGCGGCTTCCTGGTCTTGCAGGGCGGCCAGATGCCGGGAAACATCATGGCCTTCATCGGGGCGCTCCTGTTTGCCTATGAGCCGGCAAAGCGCCTTGCGCGCGTACGCATATCGCTGGAAAGCGGCATTGTCGGCGTGCGCATGATGTTCGAGCTCGCCGACCAGCCGCTCACTCTGGTCGAGAAGCCGGACGCGAAGCCGCTTCTGGCCGGACCGGGCGAGATCCGGTTCGACGCCGTCGACTTCGCTTATCAGAAAGGGCCGCCGGTGCTGGACAGGTTCGATCTGACGCTTGCGCCCGGCAAGATGACGGCGCTGGTCGGGCCTTCCGGCGGCGGCAAGTCGACGATTCTAAACCTGATCATGCGCATGTATGATCCGCAGAGCGGCAGGGTGCTGTTCGACGGTCAGGATATTTCCCATGCGACGCTCGCATCGCTGCGGGAAAAGATCGCCTATGTCAGCCAGGATACGTTCCTGTTTGCCGGCACCATCATGCACAACATCCGGCTTGGGCGCGAGGGTGCGACCGACGATGAGGTGATCGCCGCCGCCAAGGCGGCCAACGCGCATGACTTCATCAGCGCGCAGGCGAAAGGCTACGAGACGGATGTCGGCGAGAATGGCGGCCTACTGTCGGGCGGCCAGCGCCAACGGATCTCGATCGCACGCGCCATGCTGCGCAATGCGGAGATCCTGCTGCTGGACGAAGCGACCAGCGCGCTCGACGCCGAATCGGAAGCGCTGTTCCGCGACGCGCTGCAGCAATTGACGGAAGGCCGCACGACGATCGTCATCGCGCACCGTCTGTCGACCGTGCACCAGGCCGACACAATCGTGGTGCTCGAAGCCGGCAAGGTGGTGGAAAGCGGCCCGCACAAGGCCTTGCTCAAGCAGGGCGGGCTCTATCAGAAGCTCTATGAGTATCAGTTGATGCCGTAGCACTTCTCTTCCCTTCCCCCCCCTTGTGGGGGAAGGTGGATCGGCGCGCGGCGCCGAGACGGATGAGGGGTGTTCCAGCGGAGTGAGACGTCGGTGTTCTCTGGACCACCCCTCATCCGTCGCCTGCGGCGACATCTTCTCCCACAGGGGAGAAGGAAGAAACCTCACTCCGGCACAAACCTCACCGCGCCCTTGGCCGCGCTGGTGGCCATGGCGGCATAGGCGCGCAAGGCGGTCGTCACCTTGCGCTTGCGCTTTTCCTCAGGCTTCCAGGCCAGGGCGCCCCTGGCCTCCATCGCCGCCCGGCGCGCAGCGAGTTCCGCCTCATCGACAGCCAGGCGGATGCTGCGGTTCGGGATGTCGATCTCGATCGTATCGCCCTCCTGCACCAGTCCGATCAAACCGCCTTCGGCAGCTTCCGGCGACGCATGGCCGATCGACAGACCCGAGGTGCCGCCGGAGAAGCGGCCGTCAGTAATCAGAGCGCAGGCCTTGCCGAGGCCCTTCGACTTCAGATAGCTGGTCGGATAGAGCATCTCCTGCATGCCGGGGCCGCCGCGCGGTCCTTCATAGCGGATGACGACGACATCGCCGGCCTTGATCTCATTGGACAGGATCGCCTTGACGCTCGAATCCTGGCTTTCGAACACGCGGGCCGGGCCGGTGAATTTCAGGATCGATTCATCGACGCCCGCCGTCTTCACGATGCAGCCGTCGAGCGCCAGATTGCCCTTCAGCACGGCAAGGCCGCCATCCTTGGAAAAGGGATGTTCGGTCGAGCGGATAACGCCTTTCTCGCGGTCGAGATCGAGCTCGTCCCAGCGGCGCTCCTGGCTGAAGGCGACCTGTGTCGGCACGCCGCCAGGGGCGGCGAGGAAGAAATCGCGCACGCTCTGGCTGGTCGTGCGGGAAATGTCCCAATGGTCGAGCGCCTCGCCCAGGGTTGACGTATGCACCGTCGGCAGGTCGCGGTTGAGCAGGCCGGCATTGTCGAGCTGGCCGAGGATGGCCATGATGCCGCCGGCGCGGTGGACGTCTTCCATGTGGACGTCGGACTTGGCGGGCGCAACCTTGCACAGCACCGGCACCTTGCGCGACAGCGCGTCGATGTCGTCCTGATCGAAATCGATCTCGCCCTCATGCGCGGCAGCCAGGATATGCAACACGGTGTTGGTCGAACCGCCCATGGCGATGTCGAGCGTCATGGCGTTCTCGAAAGCGCCCTTCGAGGCGATGTTGCGCGGCAGTGCGGTTTCGTCGTCCTGTTCGTAATAGCGCTGGGCGAGATCGACGATCAGGTGGCCGGCCTCGACGAACAGACGCTTGCGGTCGGCATGCGTCGCCAATGTCGAGCCGTTGCCGGGCAGCGACAGGCCAAGCGCCTCGGTCAAACAATTCATCGAATTGGCGGTGAACATGCCCGAGCAGGAGCCGCAGGTCGGGCAGGCCGAGCGCTCGATGACCTTGACGTCCTCATCGGAGATCTTGTCGTCGGCGGCCGCGACCATGGCATCGACCAGGTCGAGCGCCTGCGTCTTGCCGGCGAGCACCACCTTGCCGGCTTCCATCGGACCGCCGGAGACGAAGACGGTCGGGATGTTGAGGCGCAACGAGGCCATCAGCATGCCGGGCGTGATCTTGTCGCAATTGGAGATGCAGACCATGGCGTCGGCGCAATGCGCGTTGACCATGTATTCGACAGAATCGGCGATCAGCTCGCGCGACGGGAGCGAATAGAGCATGCCGTCATGGCCCATGGCGATGCCGTCATCGACGGCGATGGTGTTGAATTCCTTGGCAACGCCGCCGGCCTTTTCGATCTCGCGCGCGACCAATTGGCCGAGATCCTTCAGATGGACATGGCCCGGCACGAACTGGGTGAAGGAGTTGACCACCGCAATGATCGGCTTGCCGAAATCCGAGTCCTTCATGCCGGTGGCGCGCCAGAGGCCGCGAGCGCCGGCCATGTTGCGGCCATGGGTGGTGGTGCGGGAACGATAGGCAGGCATGTTTTTTCCTTGGTGGCTGGCCGCAGCCCAGGGGTTGGCGCGGCGGAGCTGAATTCGGACCGCAGGCGTTATAGACGCGCAAGTATGGTCTGGCCACAATTTTGCAATGCGCCAGATTCTCTCAAAAAAATGCGTGGCACTGTCGGATGGCGCGCTGCATGTCCGTCCTTGGGCAGACGGCAAGGAGATGGCACCATATTCGGAGTCAGCCGTTTCACAGGAACAGCGACCGAAACAGCACGAGGAGCACGACATGCAAAAGATCACCACCTGCCTGTGGTTCGACGGCCGAGCCGAAGAGGCCATGAACTTCTACGTCTCCATCTTCAAGAATTCCAAGGTGCTGAGCGTGATGCGTTGGCCCGAAGGCCACGCCGATGCAGGCAAGGTGTTGGTGACCACGTTCGAACTCGACGGCGTGCAGTTCCAGGCGCTCAATGGTGGACCGCAGTTCAAGCACAGCGAAGCGATGTCGCAGTCGATCGACTGCAAGACGCAGGAAGAGGTGGATTACTTCTGGGACAAGCTCATCGAAGGTGGCGGCCAACCATCGCAATGCAGCTGGCTGAAGGATAAATTCGGCGTCTCCTGGCAGGTTGTGCCGGAGCAGCTGCCGCGCCTGCTTCTGGATCCGGACCGGGCCAAGGCCGGCCGCGTGATGTCGGCGATGATGCAGATGAGCAAGATCGACATCGCCAAGATAGAGGAAGCTGCCAGAGGATAGTCGAGGGTCGCGCCGCCCCTCATCCGCCCTTCGGGCACCTTCTCCCCGTGAACGGGGAGAAGGAAAAAGCGCGACTTACGCCGCTCTGTCGCGGACCTGATAGTCCTTGATCGTGGCAAACTTGATCGCCTTCCAGCGCTCCGCTTCGTAGTTCAGCGAGAAGGCGTGCTGGGCGAGGAACACCGGGTCGTTGTCGAGGTCGCGGGCGATGTCGCCGCGATGCGCCTCGATGAAACGCAGGACCTCGGCCTTGTCGTCGGCCGAGATCCAGCGGCACACGGAAAAGCGCGACATCTCGAATTCGACCGGCAGGGTGTATTCGAAGTTCAGCCGTTCCTTCAGGACGTCGAGTTGCAGCGCGCCGACGACACCGACGATGGCCGGTGAGCCGTCCTCGGGCGAAAACAGCTGCACGACGCCCTCCTCTGCCATCTGGTGCAGCGCTTCCTTCAGCTTTTTGGCCTTCATCGCGTCGCCGAGGCGGACACGGCGCAGGATTTCCGGGGCGAAATTCGGAACGCCGCGGAACAGGATTTCCTCGCCCTCGGTCAGCGTATCGCCAATACGCAGCGTGCCGTGGTTGGGAATGCCGACGACGTCGCCGGCAAAGGCCTCGTCGGCGGTGACGCGTGTGCGGGCAAAGAAGAACTGCGGCGCCGACAGCGACATCGGTTTTCCCGTGCGTACCAGCTTGGCCTTCATGCCGCGCTCGAGCTTGCCCGAACAGACGCGGACGAAGGCTATGCGGTCGCGGTGGTTGGGATCCATGTTGGCCTGGATCTTGAAGACGAAGGACGTCATCTTCTCTTCGGTCGCCTCGACCTTGCGGGTGTCGGCCTCTTGAGCACGCGGCGGCGGTCCAAAAGCGCCGAGCGCCTCGATCAGGTCGCGCACGCCATAATTGCGCAGCGCCGAGCCGAAATAGACCGGCGTCAGGTGACCCTCGCGGAAGGCTTCTATATCAAGGGGTCTGCATGCTTCCCGCGCCAGCTCCAGCTCCTCGATGAAGGCCTCGCGCTCGTTCTCCGGCAAAAGGCCGGCGACGCGGTTGGAATCGGGACCGTTGACCGGCGTGCGCTCCTTCTCGTCGTCGCCCCTGCGCACGGCGTTCAGCGCCAGATGGTAGGTGCCGGAAAAATTCTTGCCCCGGCCGATCGGCCAGGTGATCGGCGCCGTATCCAGCGCCAGCTTCTGCTCGATCTCATCCAGAATCTCGAACGGATCGCGGCTTTCGCGATCCATCTTGTTGACGAAGGTGATGATCGGGATGTCGCGTAGCCGGCAGACTTCGAAAAGCTTCAGCGTGCGCGGCTCGATGCCCTTGGCGGCATCGATGACCATGACGGCCGAGTCGACCGCCGATAGCGTGCGATAGGTGTCGTCTGCGAAATCCTCGTGGCCGGGCGTGTCGAGCAGGTTGAAGACATTGTCTTCATACTCGAAGGTCATCACCGAAGTGACGACCGAAATGCCGCGCTCACGCTCGATCTTCATCCAGTCCGACCGCGTCTGGATCTTGTCCTTCTTGGCCTTGACCTCGCCGGCAAGCTGGATGGCGCCGCCGAACAGCAGCAGCTTTTCGGTGAGCGTGGTCTTGCCGGCGTCCGGGTGCGCGATGATCGCGAAGGTGCGGCGGCGCGCCACTTCTTCTTCTATTGCTTCGGGCATTCTCTGGGATTTCCGTGTGACAGGCCGGGCTTCTAGCAGCGCAGTGCGGGCCTGTCGACCGGTCCGGCGGCAGGGAAGCCGCCGGAAGCCATGGCTTGCTTCAGGCCAATTCGGCCGTGCGGCTCGCCTGAAAGACCTCGGGGAGCCAGCCGGCAATGGTGCCGCCTATCGCGTCGGCATGGTCTTCCTGCAGATAGTGCGCACCGGGTCCGAGATTGATGAACCGGCAGTTCTTCAGCCCGGCGGCGAATTCGCGTGCGGCCTGCGGCGCAATCAGCGCGCCGGGATCGCCCGCAAACAGCAGTTTCGGATAGGTGGAGAGCCGAAGTGCGCGATGATCATGTTCGCTGATGGCGGCAACGTCGGCGGGCTGGCCCTCGATCGGCAATTCCCGAGGCAGGCGCAACACCGGCTTTCGCGATTGCGGTGTCGGGAACGGCGCCCGGTAGACGGTCATCTCCTCATCGCTCAGTGTACGCAGCACCGAGGCCGGCAACACTTTTTCGACGAAGACATTGTCTTCCAGGACCAGCTTCTCGCCGACACCCGGCGTGCGCAGCGCCTTGAACATTTCGCGGGCTTGCGGGCGCTGATGAAAATCCTCCCAGCGCTCGAAGGGTCGGATGAATTCCATGAAGGCAAGGCCGAGCACGCGTTGCGGTCGCCGCGCCGCGAGATGGAAAGCCAGGGCCGTGCCCCAGTCCTGCGCGACCAACACCACTTCCTGGATGTCGAGCACGTCCAGGAAGGCGTCGAGATAGCGGACGTGATCGAAGAAGCGATAATCGATATCGGGCTTGCCGGATTGGCCGTAGCCGATCAGGTCGGGCGCGATGCAGCGACCGAGCGGCGCGACATACGGGATGATGTTGCGCCAGATGTGGGATGAGGTCGGATTGCCATGCAGGAACAGAACGGTGGGGCCGGACGCTCCCGTCTCGACATAGGACATGGTCGAATCGAGCACGGCGATCTGCGAGCGTCTCGGTGCAGCGACGCCAGCTTGAGAAATGTTGGCTTTCGAACTCATGGGGTCGGCTCCTTTGCAAAAACTGTGCTGAAGATGATTTTCTTGAACCGCTCGAGCGGCGCGGGGCTACGTTCAACCTTCATGCGCAGCATGGCGCCCTGCCAAGACGACAGCAGGAAGTCGGCAAGGTCCTCGGCCTCGAAGGTCTTGGAGATGTCGCCGGCTGCCTGGCCTTCGGCGATGCAGGCGGCGAAGGGCTGGCGCCAGCGTTCGAAGATGTCGACGAGTTGCAGGCGCAGCGGCTCGCTGTGGACCGCGGTCTCGAGGCTGAGATTGCCTATCATGCAGCCGCGTGCCCAATCATGCGCCTCAAGCTTCGAGGTGATGACATCGACGTAGCGCCTCAGCCGGCCGATGGGCGGCGTGCCGTCCTGCGCCAAGGCTTTCTCGACCAACTTGCCGACATAGGCGAAATAGCGGTCCAGCACCTCCCCGGCAAACTCCTCCTTGGAGGCAAAATGGTTGGTGAACGAGCCGGGCCGGGCGTCGGCGGCGGCAACGATGTCGCGCACACCGGCGGCGGCATAGCCGGAATTCCAGATGGTCCGGAACCCGGCGTCAAGGAGGTTTTCGCGGAGTGATTGTCTGGCCATACCGATATAATACGTACGTACGTATTGATGTCAAGCCGAATAATTTGCGTTGCCGATGTTGGCAAGCGGGGGTGGCACTGGAAGAGTGTCCCTCAGGGGGTGGCGAGTTTGAGGAGCGAACATGGCTGCGGTGAAACAAGTGATCGTCATCGGCGCCGGCATCATCGGTGCTTCCATGGCCTGGCACCTGACCAGGGCAGGCGCACAGGTGACGGTCATCGCCGCCGACAGCGCCGCCGGTGGGGTCGCCACGCCGAACTCCTTTGCCTGGATCAATGCCACCTGGGGCAATCCGGAGCCCTATTTCCGGCTGCGCACCCGCGCCATGGCCGAATGGTCGCGGCTGGCGCGGGACGTGCCCGGCCTGCCGCTCAACTGGTGCGGCGGCCTGTGCTGGGATCTATCGGCGGCCGACATGGAAGCCTATACCGCGCAGCATTCGGCCTGGGGCTACGGCATCGAGCGCGTCGACCGCGCCGGCGCGGCCCGTATAGAGCCTAATCTCACCCAACTCCCGGACGTCGCTTTGCATGTCGCCGAAGAGGGCGTTGCCGAGCCGGTCGCGGCAACGAAGGCGCTGCTGGCCGATGCCGAACGACGCGGCGCGCGGATCATCTCCAGCACGGTGACGGCGCTTGTCCAGACAGGCGGCAGGATTTCGGGCGTCGACACATCGCATGGGCTGCTTGCCACCGACGAGGTGTTGATCGCGGCCGGCGTCGGCTCGGCGGGCATTGCCGCCACCGCCGGCATAAATCTGCCGCTCGAGACGCCACCTGGCCTGATCGTCCACTCGCGGCCCTACGAGAAACTGCTGAACGGACTGGTGCTGGCCGAGCGGCTGCATATGCGCCAGACCGCCGAGGGCCGTATCATCGCCGGTTCCGATTTCGGCGGCGCCGACCCCGGCATGGATGCGCAAGCCACCGCCAGCGAACTGGTCGCGGTCCTGAAAGCCAGCCTGCGCGGCGGAGACGGGCTGGCGCTCGATTTCCACACGGTCGGTTACCGGCCGACGCCGATCGACGGTTTTCCGATCATCGGCCGCGCCGAGGGCATGGACGGCGTCTATGTCAGCGTCATGCATTCCGGCATCACGCTGGCGCCGGCCGTCGGCCTGTTTGCCGCTCGCGAAATCCTTGATGGCGAGCGCGATCCGCTGCTCGCGCCTTACGGGTTGGGACGGTTTGCTCAATAACCCGGACGGACGGCAGCGTCGGCCGATGTCTGTATAGGTTAACGCCCTACGGCGCCCCCCTCTGTCCTGCCGGACATCTCCCCCTCGAGTGGGGAGATTGGCAGTTTCGGCGCCTCGCTCAGTCCCGCAAGGTCGGCGATTGGCGAAAGCCGTCGCGACATCCAATCTCCCCCCTTGAGGGGGAGATGTCCGGCAGGACAGAGGGGGGCGCTGGCCCGCGGCGTTGCCGCAATTTGCAACTACCCGGCCAACGCCAGCTTCGCCACGGCCGGAGCAAAAGGCCGAATGTTGATCCCGTCCCTGGTCATGGTGACGAAGCTCGATGGCGGGATCGCCTAGGCGCGATCCGGAAGAGCCGCAGGCTCCTTGGTCGCGTGCGTGCCTCTGTTGTGCGTCCGCTCGTAAAGCTCGCGAACGATTCGGCTGGCGGTAGTTTCAAACAGAAATGGCAAGAAAGCATGAACGAGCGCGGCGCCGGCCGCCATCAACAGGCGCGACGAAAACCAGGCGGCAAAGCCCATGTGGCTGAAATAGGTTTCGCCGACCTTGGCCGGATGAGAGGTGAAAATCCTTGCGACCGACATGCTGGTTCCCCTTCAGCGCTTGAAGTTCCTGATATGAGTATCCTGACATGCTTCGCCGGTTCATCGGTCTCAAAATGTCCTTGTATTTCGGTGATGCATGGAACAAATATCCCACATGGCGCTGGAAATTGACGAAATCGACCGGAAATTGCTCGCCGAGTTGCAACGCGACGGCACGCTGTCGGTCGACCAGTTGTCGGAACGGGTGGCGCTGTCGCGCAATGCCTGCTGGCGCCGGGTGAAGCGGCTGGAGGAGGCCGGTGTCATCACCGGCAGGGTGGCGCTGGTCGATGCCGAAAAGCTCGGGCTTGGCCTTTCCGTCTTCATCCTGATCCGCACGTCCAACCACGATCCGGAGTGGCTGCAGAGATTCCGGGCGGCGGTGACCGGCTTTCCCGAGATCATCGGCGTCTACCGCATGTCCGGCGACCTCGACTACGTTCTGCGCGCCCGCGTCGCCGACGTGAAGGCCTATGACCGGCTCTACCAGCGGCTGATCGCCAAGGTGGCGCTGTCTGATGTTTCCGCCTCTTTCGTGATGGAAGAGATCAAGGAGACGACGGTGGTTCCGATGGAAGTGCGCTAAGATATGTCGATATTCAGGTGATGCCGGCCTGCAAACGACGGGTTTCGACTCGGCCTGACCTGAATCTCAACACACCTCAGGCCATACTGATGCCTGAAAGAAAGCCGTTGATAGGCTTGCGGGCGAGTTGACCGAATCGCCGTTCGCGCCGATAGGATCGATTTTATGCGCGCAGCCCTTCAAACTCCCTCCGTCATCGGTCCGACCGTCGGCTTCGTCAGGTTGCCGCATGCTGAAGGACTTCCCCTTCCTGCTTATGAAAGCACCGGTGCTGCCGGCATGGATCTGCGCGCCGCGGTGCCGGACGACCGGCCGCTGCTGATCCTGCCCGGAAAACGCGCTCTGGTGCCGACCGGGCTGATCCTGGAAATTCCCGAAGGCATGGAAGGCCAGGTGCGGCCGCGCTCGGGCCTTGCCTTCAAGCATGGGCTGACCGTCCTCAACACGCCCGGCACCATCGACAGCGACTATCGCGGCGAGGTGAAGGTCCTGCTGATCAATCTCGGCGATGAGGACTTTGCCGTGACGCGCGGCATGCGCATCGCCCAGATCGTTTTTGCCGCGGTGACGCAAGCCGCCGTGGAAGAGCGCAACCTGGCCGGCGGCACGGCGCGCGGCGCGGGCGGGTTCGGATCGACCGGCACCGCCTGATGCCTGAACTGCCTAAACTTGTCATCTTCGACTGCGACGGGATCCTGGTCGATACGGAGAACCTGGCCAATCGGCGCCTTGCCGAATGGCTGACCGCTGCCGGCTATCCGACAAGCTTCAAATATTGCCGCAAGAATTTCTCCGGCCGCAGCATGGCGTCGGTGCAGAAAGAGATCGAAGAAAAGACCAGCGTCAGGCTTGGCGCCGATTTTGTCGATCGCTGGAACGCCGGCCTGCCAGACCTGTTCGCCCACGGCGTCGAAGCAATCCCTTATGTCCGCGAATTCGTCGAGGCCGTGCGGTCAGCCGGGATCGCCTATTGCGTCGCCACCTCGGCCCGGGTGTCGAAGATGCACATCACACTTGGCCAGACCGGGCTGTTGCCGCTGTTCGAACACGCGATGTTTTCCTCGACGATGGTCGCGCGCGGCAAGCCGTTTCCGGACCTGTTCCTGCATGCTGCGAAAACCGTGGGCTTTGCACCTGCCGACTGCATCGTCATCGAGGACAGCGTCGCTGGCACGCAGGCCGGCATCGCGGCCGGCATGCGGGTGTTTTCCTATCACGCCGATCCCTATTCCGACCGCGACGGCCTTATCCAGGCCGGCGGCATCCTGTTCGACGACATGCGCGAACTGGCCGGGCTGGTGCCGATCCACTGAGCTGGCTGACGGACTGGACGGGTTGGGAGGCTGTGCTACGTTCCGCGCGCCCGACACCCTGAGGCGACCATGCCGACGAACCTGCTTCGCTTCATCCTCGCCGTGATGCTGCTGCCATTGCTGTGGACCGCAGCCGGCGCGCAAGACGCCAGCCTTCCGGAGCTCGGCAGCCCACTGCCCGGCCAAAAAGACATCACCTATCTCGACCTCGCCAGGATGATCATTCCAGACCTCGCCGCCGACAAGAATGGCTTTTACAGGGGCGGGCTGCCGATCGCTATGCGCCATATCGAGGGACCCGACAGCGGCGGCTCGCCGCCCGAAACCTCAGGCTTTTCCAATGCCTCCGTGCTTGCCATCAAGGCGGGAGGCAAGGACCGCCTGACCATGCTGTTCGATCTCGGCGATTCCTCAGACAGCGCAGAAGGCTATGCGGTGCTAGCGCTCTACGACATTACGGGCAAACCAAGGCTGCTCGACGCCGCCAATGTCGCCCTCGACCGCAGCACCTATTTCCGCGAACCCGGCAAGCTCGGCATCGGCGCCAATGATGATATCCTCATGATCGAGAGTTCGCATTCCAATTCAAACCAGAACTATATGATCGTCCCGCTGATTATGGTCGCCAGGGACAAGTTGAAGCTGATCGACATCATCTATTTGTTCGACGAGCACGTGTGTGCCTATAGCCGGACGCAGGACGTTGCCTTTAAAGCCATCGCAGAGGGCCGACGCCATGCGGCGATCAAGGTAACGGTGACCGATGCCACCGTCGTGAACGACGAAAGCTGCGATGACCAGCCGCCCAAACCTGAATCTCACGACATCTCCGTCACCTATCATTGGGACAAGACAACGTCGCACTACGCCAAGGATTCCGACGCGCTGAACAATTTGGCAGGAGAGAACGCCAAACGCTTCTGAACCAACCGCATTCGTTTGCCCGGCCAGATGGAGCAGGATAAAATCCGCTCGGCCACACCGCATATGATGGGGAACTACCATGGACAAGGGCAAGATCTTTCGCGACCTGCATGCCTCGACCTTCGTCGTGCCCAATCCCTGGGATATCGGCACGACCAAGCTGCTCGGCTCGTTCGGCTTCACGGCGCTGGCGACGACCAGCGCCGGCTTTGCCTTTTCGCGCGGCCTGCCGGACGGCGCGGTGACCTTCGACCAGATGATCCACCATTGCCGCGAAGTGACCGCGGCGACCAGCCTGCCGGTCTCGGCCGACCTCGAGAAAGGCAAGGGCGACAGCGCCGAGCAGGCCGCCGAAACCATCTTCGCGGCGGAAGCTGCCGGCCTTGCCGGCTGCTCGATCGAAGACCACACCGGCGATCCGGACAAGCCGATCTATGATTTTGCGCACGCCGTCGAACGCGTTGCGGCGGCCGTGGAAGCGGCGCGGGCCCTGAAACGCGATTTCGTCTTCACTGCGCGGGCCGAGAACTTCCTCTGGGGCAAGTCCGACCTCGACGACACGATCAAGCGGCTGCAGGCGTTCGAGAAGGCCGGCGCCGACGTACTCTATGCGCCAGGCATCGGCAACGTCGAGATGATCCGCACGCTCTGCTCTGCCGTCAGCAAGCCGGTCAATGTCATGGCGGTACCGGGCTTTACCATCGCCGATCTCGCCATGGCCGGCGTCAAGCGTATCTCGCTCGGGCCGTGGCTGACCAATTTCGCCTACGGCATGCTGGAAACGGCGGCACGCGAAATCCAGCAAGACGGCACCTTCGGCTTCACCCGCGCCGCCATGCCGTTCAGCAAATTGCAGGCCCTCTTCGGCAAATCTTCGGATTAATGGGGCCCGTCGCATGACGCTGACCGTGGTCGACATGCATACCGGCGGCGAGCCGCTGAGGATCGTCACCGGCGGCTATCCCGGTATCCCCAAGGGCACGATCCTGGAAAAGCGCGCCTATGTGCGCGACCATCTCGATCATCTCAGGAAAATCCTGATGTTCGAGCCACGCGGCCATTACGACATGTATGGCGCCTTGCTGGTCGAGCCGGACCTGCCCGGCGCCGACCTCGCCGTGCTGTTCATGCACAATGAGGGTTATTCCACGATGTGCGGCCACGCCATCGTCGCGCTCGGCCGCTACGCCATCGATGAAGGGCTGGTGGCGAAACAGGAACCAGTCACGACAGTCAATATCGAGGCGCCGTGCGGGCTGGTCGTCGCCTCGGTCGAGGTCAGGGACGGCAAGGCCGGTGCGGTTTCGTTCGAAAGCGTGCCGGCCTTCCTTTTCGCCGGTGGACAGGCGATCGAATTGGCGGGCCACGGCACGATTGGCTTCGACGTCGCCTATGGCGGCGCCTTCTACGCGCTGGCCGATTGTCACCAATTCGGGCTCGAATTCGGCAGAAGCCGGATGCGCGATTTCGTCGATGCGGCAACGGGGCTGACGGACAGGCTCAAGGCTGAATTTCCGCTGTCGCATCCCGACCACGGCGACCTAGCCTACCTATACGGCACCATCCTGACCGACGGCCGCGACACATTTTCCGGCGAGGTGACCAAAAACATCTGCGTCTTCGCCGAAGCCGAGGTCGATCGCTCGCCAACCGGTTCCGGCGTCACCGCAAGGCTGGCGGCCATGCATGCCAAGGGCGAGATCGCGATCGGACAGACGCGCACATTCGAGAGCATCGCCGGCTCGCGTTTTTCCGGAGCCGTGGCGCGGACGGCGAAGGCTGGACGGCATGAGGCGATCATCGCCCGCGTCGGCGGCCGCGCCTATTATTCCGGGCGGGCCGAATTCATCGTCGAAGCGGACGACGAGCTCGGACGCGGATTCCTGTTGCGCTGAAGAAAATGCTCAGCGGCGCGAGGAGCGAGCCACTTCCCGCACCGAGATCGCCTTGTGCAGATGCACCATCATGGCGGCGGCGAACAGCGGCGTCAGCAGGTTGAGCAACGGCACGGCGAGGAAAGCGGCGATGAGCAGCCCGGCGAGAAACACTGTGCCGGCATAGTGCCTGCGCAAGGCCTTGGCCTCGTCTTCGCCGCGAAAGCGCATGGCGGCGAATTCGAAGAACTCGCGCCCGAGCAGATAGCCGTTGACGATGAAGAAGGCGGCTATGTTGACGCCCGGCACCAAGAGAAGCAGCAGCGCGACGATGTTGCCGAGAATGACGACACCGAGGAATCGCGCCGACAGCACCAGCGAGCGCAGCGCCGGCATGGCGCGGCCGGTCGGATCGCCGGGATAGTCGGTGCGCTCGACCACTTCGGCGATATCGTCGAGGAACAGGCCAGCGACAACAGCCGTCACCGGCGCGATGAGCAACGCCATGCCGAAGGCAAGCGCTATTGCCGCGATGATGCCGCCGAGCCACCCGGCCCAGGACGGCATGCCGGGCAACAGCGTCTGCAGCCACGGCAGCGCCAGCCACTCGACGAGGCTGGTCAGGCCGAACCACAGAGCCACCAGTGCCAGCACGGTCAAGCCCAGCGTCTTGACGAACACGGCCCGGAAGGGAGGCGAAATCAGCTCGAGGGCCGCAGCGCGGGCAGCGTCGAAAATCACCTTGTCACACCCCCGGTTAGCGGACGCCGCCTAAAAGGCGGATGCTTCCGAGATAGGCAGCGCAGGCCATGAGCACAAGCGGGCTGGCGTTTACCGCGCAAACGCCGGCTTTCGAACCGGGATGGTCATGGCAGCGACCCCGGCCACGACAAAACCCATGCCCAGCCATGCCGTCGAACCAAGACTTTCGCCGAGGAAGAGAGCGCCGATGCCGACGCCGATCGGCACGCGCAGATAGGCCTGCGAGGTGGTGCCGACCGAACCCAGCGTGTGGATGAGGCGGAAATAGATAACGAAGGCCAGCGCGGTGGAAAAGACCGACAGGCCGAGCAGGGCCAGGATCGACGCGGTCGATGGCGCCAGCGTCCACGGCTGGTCGAACACCAGACTGAGCGGCACGAGGATGACGGCGCCGCACAGCATGGAACCGGCGGCCGGTAGCATTGGGTCGAGGCCCTTGAAACCGCGGCCGAAAATGGCGGCCCCGGCATAGCAGACCGTCGCGGCGACGATTGCCAATTGCGCCCACAATTCATGACCGAGGCCACCCAGCGCCTGCGTGCCGATAATGAGGCAGATGCCGGCAATGCCGGCGCCCACACCGATCAGTTTGCGCAAGGTGACCGGCTCGTGGCGGGTGATGAGCGCGGTCAAGAGGAAGGTGAAGATCGGTGAGGTCGCGTTGAGGATGGTGGCGAGGCCGGCATCGACCGAGCGTTCGGCCGCGGCGATCAGGGTGAACGGAATAACGCTGTTGAGGCAGGCCTGGAAGGCGAAGCGGCGCCAGCTTGCAGCATCGCCCGGCAAGGCGAGCCCGCGCCAGCGGATGATGGCCAACAGGATGCCGCCGGCGATCAGGGTGCGGGCGGCAATGAAGGTGACCGGCGGGATGGTTTCGACGCCGATCTTGATGAAGGTGTAGGAGGCGCCCCAGAGCACTGCCAGCACGACGAGCAGTACCAGGTCGGTGGTCAGATCGTTTTTTGCAGGCTCGTTCTTCGTCGACATGCTTTTTGTAGACATTGGGGGCTGGCTCGCCTTCGAAGCGGGATCGTCTGATCCAGGCTTATAGGCGGTGCGGCGATGAAATGCTTCGGCCACGGTCGAATTGTCATAGCGCCTCGCGGCTGATGCCCCTTTGCCTGTTCCGCCAAAGTTGCGTGTCACGCCCTAGGCAAACCGGTTTCAAATCGCTAGACCCGCGCCGGGCCGGCGTGGCAAGAAGCCGGCTCGGGTTTTTGGCGGAGATTTTGATGCCGGATTATGACGTGCTTTGCATCGGCAATGCCATTGTCGACATCATCGCCCAGTGCGACGAGGAATTCCTCGAGACCAACGGCATCATCAAGGGCGCGATGAACCTCATCGACACACAACGCGCCGAACTGCTCTACAGCCGCATGGGCCCGGCGATCGAGGCGTCCGGCGGCAGCGCCGGCAACACGGCGGCCGGCGTCGCCAGCTTCGGCGGCCGCGCCGCCTTCTTCGGCAAGGTCTCCAACGATGCGCTGGGCGAAATCTACGCCCACGACATCCATGCACAGGGCGTCGCCTTCGACACCACGCCGCTCAAGGGCGAGCCGCCGACGGCGCGGTCGATGATCTTCGTCACCCCTGACGGCGAGCGTTCGATGAACACCTATCTCGGCGCCTGCGTCGAGCTTGGGCCGGAGGATGTCGAGGCCGATAAGGCTTCTGGCGCCAAGGTCACCTATTTCGAAGGCTATCTGTGGGACCCGCCGCGCGCCAAGGAAGCGATCCGCCAGACGGCGAAGCTGGCGCACGCAGCAGGCCGCGAAGTGTCGATGACGCTGTCGGATTCGTTCTGCGTCGACCGCTACCGCGACGAATTCCTCGAGCTGATGCGTTCGGGCACGGTCGACATCGTCTTTGCCAACAGCCACGAGATCAAATCGCTCTACCAGACATCCTCGTTCGACGAGGCGCTGGCGCAGATCCGCAAGGATTGCCGGATCGCCGCCGTGACCCGCTCGGAAAAAGGCTCCGTGATCGTGCGCGGCGACGAGACGGTGGTGATCAAGGCGACCGCCATCAAGGAACTGGTCGACACGACGGGCGCCGGCGATCTCTATGCCGCCGGCTTCCTGCATGGCTACACGCAAGGCCGCGACCTGCAAACCTGCGGCGACCTTGGCTCACTGGCGGCCGGATTGGTGATCCAGCAGATCGGCCCCAGGCCCCGGCAGAATCTGCGCCGCGAGGCTGAGCAGGCGGGATTGCTTTAACAACCGTCAAGCTGCCGCCCCTCACCGTCGCGCAGTTGTCATACATCGCACCTACACGCAATCTGGGCGTCCCGCGACTGACATTTCGGTGCGCCCTCAGTCAGTTGGGGTGTCAAGAAATGCTGGACAGCATGCTGTCGGGCGGCAGGATTCGTTGCCGCCGCGATTTCCGTTTTCCGCACTAGAAGTTCAACAATCGGCCGCAGCTGAGGGGGAGCGCGCGGCCAGAAGACAGATGCATGAACAGATTTCAAATCCAGGGCCTCAAGCAGGACGACTTCGCGGAGATGGTCGCGGAAGACGTCGAACGTGCACTTGCCCACTATGACGAGGCCATCAACAAGCCCACCATGGTCTCGGTCGGCAAGATCGCCGGCAGCATAGCGTCCGCCGTCACCTTGCTGTCACCGAAGCACCGGCGCGCCATCGACGCCATCCATGCCGACCTGCCCGGCCTGGCGTCGAAATTCGTGCGCGCGCTGGCGGCGGAAGCCGCGCGCCGCAGCGAAGCCGGTATTGCCGGCGTGACAAATCCGCCGACGACCCCGTTGGCCGATGTCGAGCCTCCTTCGCTGCCAAAGTCCGACGATCTCGAATCGATGCTGATCGAGGACTGGGCCGGCCGCGTCGCCGGTTCGACCTATCTGGAAGAGCATCTGCGCATCGCCCGCTCGACCCTGCACCGCTGGCAGCGGCGGGGTGAGGTCATCGCCTTGCGCAAGGGCGGCCGCAAACATGTCTTCCCGCTGGCGCAGTTCGTCGACGGCCGGCCGGTTGCAGGCATTCGCGACGTGCTATCCCTGATCACCAATCCGAGGCTCGCATGGCTGTGGCTGACGCGGCCCTCGGCGCAGCTCGACGGCCGCGTCCCGATCGACTTGCTGCGGCAGGATCAGGTGGACGAGGTCGTCGAGGCCGCGCGCGTATTCGCGCCGGGCTGAACGCCTCGCGGACTCACCGCTGAGGCCAGCCCCTCAAGTCCCCGCCGTGTACGCCGCGATCGCCGCCATGTTGACGATATCGCTGTCCTTGGCATTCAGCGACACGATCTGAACCGGCTTGTTCAGGCCGACCAGCAGCGGCCCGATCACCGTCGAGCCGCCGAGTTCCTGCAACATCTTGGTCGAAATCGAGGCCGAGTGGAACGCCGGCATGATCAGCACATTGGCCGGGCCGGTCAGGCGGATGAACGGATATTGCGCCATGGCGCGGGCGTTGAGGGCGACGTCGGCGGCCATTTCGCCGTCATATTCGAAATCGACGCGGCGCTTGTCGAGGATGCGCACGGCTTCCTGGACGCGCTCGGAGCGTTCGCCCTGCGGATGGCCAAAGGTGGAATAGGCGAGCATGGCGAGCCTCGGCTCATAACCCATGCGGCGGGCAAAGCCTGCCGCCTCCTCGGCGATGTCGGCGATCTGCTCGGCGTTCGGCATATCGTGCACGGCGGTGTCGGCGACCAGCACGGTCTTGCCCCGCGCCAGCACGATCGAGACGCCGATGACGCGGTGGCCGGGCTTGGCATCGATGACGCGGCGGATGTCGTCGAGCGCGGTCGAATAGTTGCGGGTGACGCCGGTGACGATGCCGTCGGCGTCACCCAGCGCCACCATGCAGGCGGCAAAGTGGTTGCGATCGTTGTTGATCAGCCGCTGGCAGTCGCGAAACAGGAAGCCTTTGCGCTGCATGCGCTCGTAGAGGTAGTCGGTGTAGATGCCGTTGCGGCGCGACAGCCTTGCATTGATGATCTCGATGCCTTGCTTGTTGAGATCGATGCCGGCGTGCTTGGCGTTTTCCTTGATGACGTCGTCGCGGCCGAGCAGGATGGCGGTGCCGAGCTTCTGGTTCACATAGGAGACGGCGGCGCGCATGACCTGTTCCTCCTCGCCCTCGGCGAAGACGATGCGCTTGGGCTGGCGGCGCACGCGGTCGTAGATGCGCTGCAGGGTCGAGGCGATCGGGTCGCGGCGGGCCGACAGTTCCTGCGCGTAACGGTCGAGGTCAAGGATCGGCTTGCGGGCGACGCCTGAATCCATCGCCGCCTTGGCGACCGCAATCGGAATGGCCGAGATCAGGCGCGGGTCGAACGGCACCGGGATGATGTAGTTGGGGCCGAATTTCGGCCGATTACCCTGATAGGCGGCGGCGACGTCGTCGGGCACGTCCTGGCGCGCCAGTGCCGCCAGCGCCTGGGCGGCGGCGATCTTCATGTCGTCATTGATGGTGGTTGCCCTGACATCCAGCGCGCCGCGGAAGATATAGGGGAAGCCGAGCACGTTGTTGACCTGGTTCGGATAGTCCGAACGGCCGGTGGCCATGATGGCGTCGGTGCGGATCTCGGCCACTTCCTCCGGCGTGATTTCCGGATCGGGATTGGCCATGGCGAAGATGATCGGGTTCTTGGCCATCGACTGCACCATGGCGGTGGTCAGCGCGCCCTTGGCGGAGAGGCCGAGGAAGACGTCGGCGCCGTCGAGCGCCTCGGCGAGGCTGCGCGCCTCGGTCTTCACCGCATGCGCCGACTTCCACTGGTTCATGCCTTCGGTGCGGCCCTGGAAAACCACGCCCTTGGTGTCGCATAGGATGATGTTTTCCGGCGAAAAGCCCATCGCCTTCATCAGCTCGATGCAGGCGATGCCGGCGGCGCCGGCGCCGTTGCAGACCATTTTCGTGGTCTTCATGTCACGGCCGGTGATCTCCAGCGCGTTGATCAGGCCGGCGGCGGAGATGATCGCGGTGCCGTGCTGGTCGTCATGGAAGACCGGGATGTCCATCAATTCGCGCAGCCGCTGCTCGATGATGAAGCATTCCGGCGCCTTGATGTCCTCGAGATTGATGCCGCCGAAGGAGGGCCCGAGGAAACGCACGCAGTTGATGAACTCGTCGGCGTCCTCGGTGTCGACCTCGAGGTCGATGGAATCGACATCGGCGAAGCGCTTGAACAGCACCGCCTTGCCCTCCATCACCGGCTTGGAGGCCAGCGCGCCGAGATTGCCGAGACCGAGAATGGCTGTGCCGTTGGAGATGACTGCGACCATATTGCCGCGCGTCGTGTAGTCGAAGGCGCGCGAGGGGTCTTCGGCGATGGCCAGGACCGGAACCGCGACACCAGGCGAATAGGCGAGGCTGAGGTCGCGCTGCGTCGCCATCGGCTTGGTGGCGACGACCTCCAGCTTGCCCGGCCGACCCATGGCGTGGAATTCGAGCGCTTCCTGCGCACTGACGGACGGACCGCTGTTCTCGGTTTTCCTGGCCATGATGTACTTGATTTCCTCACCGGTGCAGCACCTCGTTGAAGCGGGTGCTTTGTGTCGGACCGAATTAAGACCACGCGCCGCCGCGTGTAAACTGCCAGCGTGCGGAATCGCGGTTGGTACGCGCGATTGCGGGCATCCTGCCGTCCCGGTCGTCCCCTGTTTTTCGAAGCCCCGGCATTAAACCGCGCGATCACATCTGCTAGCGTGCGGCGCATGAACATGCACAGCCCGAACGAGCCAGACGCCCCCGAGGCGATGACGCCGGTGCCGACCGCCCACGCCGGCGCCACGCCGATGATCGAGCAATTCATCGAGATCAAGGCGGCAAACCCGGATTCGCTGCTGTTCTATCGCATGGGCGATTTCTACGAACTGTTCTTCGACGATGCCGAGAAGGCAAGCCGGGCGCTGGGCATCGTCTTGACCAAGCGCGGCAAGTATCAAGGGCTCGACATTCCGATGTGCGGTGTGCCGGTGCATGCTGCTGACGACTATCTGCAGAAGCTGATCGGCCAGGGTTTCCGCGTTGCCGTCTGCGAACAGATCGAGGATCCGGCCGAGGCGAAGAAACGCGGCGGCAAATCGGTGGTGCGCCGCGATGTGGTGCGGCTGGTGACACCAGGCACCATCACCGAGGACAAATTGCTGGCGCCGTCGGAATCGAGCTTCCTGATGGCGCTGGGGCGGGTGAAAGGCGGAGCGGACCACTCCTTTGCGCTGGCCTGGATCGACATCTCGACCGGCGCCTTCCGCGTCACCGACACCACCGCCGACCGGCTTTTGGCTGACATCTTCCGTGTCGATCCGCGTGAGTTGATCGTTGCCGAGCCAGTGTTCCACGATCCGGAGCTGAAGCCGGTGTTCGACGTGCTCGGCCGCGTCGCCAGCCCGCAACCACCGTCACTGTTCGATTCGGCGTCGGCGACAGGGCGCATCGCCCGCTTCTTCGATGTGGCGACGCCGGACAGTTTTGGCGCCTTTTCGCGCGCCGAACTGTCGGCGATCTCGGGCGCCATTGCCTATGTCGAGAAGACGCAGAAAGCGGAGCGCCCGCCGCTGTCGCGGCCCGAACGCGAGGAGCAGGGTTCGACCCTGTTCATCGATCCGGCGACACGCGGCAATCTGGAACTGCTGCGCACGCTGTCGGGCAGCCGCGAAGGCTCGCTGTTCAAGGCGATCGACCGCACGGTGACCGGCGGCGGCGCAAGGCTGCTCGCCGACCGGCTGATGGCGCCGCTGACCGACCCGGCGGCGATCGGCGCCAGGCTGGACTCAGTGTCGTTCTTTCGTTCCGAAACGCGACTTTGCCAGGCGGTGCGGTCGAGCCTGAAGAGCGTTGCCGACATGCCCCGCGCGCTGTCCAGGCTGGCGCTCAACCGGGGTGGGCCGCGCGACCTTGGCGCGCTGCGCGCCGGCTTCGAGGCGGCAGGCGCGATCGCCGAAATCTTTGCCGCGACCGCCCTGCCCCCGGAACTTGCGGCGGCATTGGCCGCCATCCATGCACTGCCCCAAGCGCTTTCGCAGCATCTGATGCAGGCACTTGGCGACGAACTGCCGCTGCTCAAGCGCGACGGCGGCTTCGTTCGTGGCGGCTACCATGCCGATCTCGACGAGATGCGGGCGCTGCGCGACGAATCGCGAAAGGTGATCGCCGGGCTGGAACGCTCGCTGATCGACGAGACCGGCATCCGCTCGCTGAAAATCCGGCACAACAATGTGCTCGGCTACTATATCGAGGTGACCGCCAACCACCATGCTGTGATGACCGGCAGCGATGGCGCCAAGGCGCGCTTCATCCACCGCCAGACCATGGCCAACGCCATGCGCTTTACCACGACCGAGCTTGCCGAGCTCGAGACCAAGATCGCCAATGCCGCCGACCGGGCGCTCAACATCGAACTGGCCGCCTTCGAGGCGCTGACGACGGAAGCGGTCGGCGAAGCGGAGAAGATCCGTGCCGGCGCCGATGCGCTGGCCGTGCTCGATGTCTCCGCGGCGCTCGCGCTTCTGTCGGAAAGCGAAGCCTGGTGCCGGCCGGTGGTGGATTCGAGCCTTGCCTTCGAGATTACGGGCGGGCGGCATCCGGTGGTCGAACAGGCCTTGCGCCGCTCCGGCGAAGGCCCGTTCGTCGCCAATGATTGCGACCTGTCGCCGGAGGGAGCTGCCCGGAACGGCGCGATCTGGCTTTTGACCGGCCCGAACATGGGCGGTAAATCGACATTCCTGCGGCAAAACGCGCTGATCGCCATCCTGGCCCAGACCGGCTCGTTCGTGCCGGCGACATCGGCCCATATCGGCGTCGTCGACCGGCTGTTCTCGCGTGTCGGCGCCTCGGACGATCTGGCGCGCGGCCGCTCGACCTTCATGGTCGAGATGGTCGAGACGGCAGCGATCCTCAACCAGGCCGGCGAGCGCGCACTGGTGATCCTCGACGAGATCGGCCGCGGCACCGCCACTTTCGATGGCCTGTCGATCGCCTGGGCGGCGGTCGAATATCTGCATGAGAAGAACCGCTGCCGGGCAATCTTCGCCACCCATTTCCACGAAATGACCTCGCTGGCCGGCAAGCTGGCGCGTCTCTCCAACGTCACCATGCGGGTCAAGGAATGGGAAAACGACGTCGTCTTCCTGCACGAGGTCGGCAAGGGTGCCGCCGACCGCTCCTACGGCGTGCAGGTGGCGCGGCTGGCCGGCCTGCCGGAAGCGGTGGTCGACCGGGCCAAGGAAGTGCTGCACCAACTGGAAGAGGGCGAAGTTTCGGGCAAGACCAACCGGCTGGTCGACGATCTTCCATTGTTTTCGGTGGCGGTGAAGCGAGAAGCGCCGAAGCCGGTCAAGAGCGACGCGCTGGGGGCGGCACTCGGCGACATCAACCCGGACGAAATGACGCCACGCGAGGCGCTGGAAGCGCTCTACCGGCTGAAGGGGTTGGCGGGGACGTAGTCAGATCATCTCCAACCCGCGCTTGCGCGCTGGTGGCGGGAAGGCGCGGTCGAGATCGGCGATGTCCTGCGGCGCAAGCTTGATGTCGAGCGCAGCGACATTCTGGCGGACATGCTCCTCGCTGCTGGCCTTCGGGATGGCGATGACGCCCTCCTGATGCATCACCCAGGCCAGGGCGATTTGCGCTGGGGTCGCATTGTGGCGCCCGGCGATGGCTTCGAGCCTGGCATTGCGCGCCAACGCACCCTGCTCGACCGGAGAATAGGCCATCAAGGGGATGCCGCGCTGCCGGCTCCAGGGCGCCAGATCGAATTCGAGGCCACGCCGGACCAAATTGTAGAGCACCTGGTTGGTCTGGACATTGCCGCCATCGGGCAGGCCGATCAGCTCTTCCATCTCGTCGGTGTCGAAATTGCTGACGCCCCAGTGGCGGATCTTGCCGGCCTTTTTCAGGGCCTCGAAGGCCGCGACGGTTTCCGTCAATGGCACGCTGCCGGGCCAATGCAAGAGATAGAGATCGATGCGGTCGGTGCGCAGGCGTTTCAGGCTGTTTTCGCAGGCCCGCTGCACGCCCGCGCGCGAGGCGTTCGACGGTAGCACTTTCGAGACCAGGAAGGTCTCGTCGCGGCGCCCGGCAATGGCTTCGGCCACCCCCTCCTCGGCACCGCCGCTGGCATACATTTCGGCGGTGTCGATCAACGTGATGCCGAGGTCGAGGCCGAGCTTGAGGGCATTCACCTCATCGGCGCGGCGACGGGAATCTTCGCCCATCTTCCATGTGCCCTGGCCAAGCACCTGAACGGCTTCGCCGGAGGGCAGTTTGGTGGTTCTGATGGTCGGTGGCATGGCGGGCTCCAGTTGGGGCCGGATCGCATCACAGGCTGGGCGATAAATCCAGAGGCGTTCTCGCCGCGCTGGCGATGGCTGAAGACTTACTTCACCGGATGGGCGGCGAGCCAGGCCTGCATCTGCTTGATCTCTGCTTCCTGCGCGGCGATGACGCCTTCGGCCAGCTTGCGGATTTCCGGGTCCTTGCCATTGGCAAGTTCAACCTTGGCCATGTCGATCGCACCCTGATGGTGCGGGATCATGCCTCTGACGAAATCGACGTCGGCATTGCCGGTATAGTCGGACGCCATCATGTCGGCATGCATCTTGTCCATCGCCGCCTTGTAGCCTTCCGTCGAAGGACTGGTCGCGTCCGTCGCCATAGCGCCCATGTCGTGTTTCATCTCTTCGCTCTGCGCCGGAACGCTTTCGAGGAAGACGGCAACCAGCATTCCGGCCGCCATCAGCAGCAGCACGAGTTTTTTGGCGAAGGTCATACATGGTCTCCTGTTGGATGGGTTTCGTATTTGGGGGCTTGGATCAGAGTTTCAATGTTCTCAGCCGCAATGCGTTTGCGATCACCGACACCGAGGACAGGCTCATCGCCGCCGCTGCCAGCATCGGCGACAGCAGCGTGCCGGTGAGCGGATAGAGCACGCCGGCGGCGACCGGCACGCCAAGCACGTTGTAGAGGAAGGCAAAGAACAGGTTCTGGCGGATGTTGCGGATCGTCGCCTGAGCCAGCGTGCGCGCCCGCACGATGCCGTTGAGGTCGCCTTTGACCAAGGTGATGCCGGCGCTTTCGACGGCGACATCGGCGCCGGTGCCCATGGCGATGCCGACATCGGCGGCGGCAAGGGCCGGTGCATCGTTGACGCCGTCGCCGGCCATGGCAACGCCGGTGCCTTTTGCGCGCAGTTCCTCGACAAGGGCTGCCTTCTGTTCCGGCAGCAGGCCGGCGCGGACCTCGTCGATGCCGAGGCTTCTGGCGATCGCGTTGGCCGTGCGTTCATTGTCGCCGGTCGCCATGATGATCCGCAAGCCGCTTTCATGCAGCGCCTTGATCGCCTCGGCCGTCGTTGTCTTGATAGGGTCGGCGACGGCGACGATGCCGGCCAGTTTTTTGTCGACAGCAACGAACATCGCCGTCTTGCCTTCGAGTTGCAGCGCCTCGGCCTTGGCCGAGATGGATGCGATGTCGACGCCAAGGTCGGCCATCATCGCGGCGTTCCCGAGCGCGACCGTCTTTCCCGAGACCGAACCGGACACACCCTTCCCGGTGACCGCCTCGAAGCCGCTGGCCTCTGCAACGGTCACGCCGCGCGTAGCGGCGCCGTCAACGATGGCTTCAGCCAGCGGATGCTCCGAGCCTTTCTCCAGGCCCGCGGCAAGCGCCAGCAATTCGTCTTCGGAAAAGCCGTTTGCCGTGACGACATCGGTCAGCTTCGGCCGGCCTTCGGTCAGCGTCCCCGTTTTGTCGACGATCAGCGTGTCGACGGAAGCGAAGCGTTCGAGTGCTGCGGCTTCCTTGATCAGCACGCCGGCATGCGCCCCGCGCCCGGTGGCGGTCATGATCGACATCGGCGTGGCGAGGCCGAGCGCACAGGGACAAGCGATGATCAGCACCGACACCGCCGAGACGATGGCAAAGATCAGGCTGGGCTCGGGTCCAAACACGGCCCAAGCGATGAAGGCGACAATCGCGACAAGGACGACGGCCGGGACAAAGTAGAAAGAAACGCGATCAGCCAACCCTTGGATCGGGGCGCGCGAGCGCTGCGCCTTGGCGACGAGCTCGACGATGCGCGCCAGCGTCGTCTCGGCGCCGACCTTCTCAGCGCGCATGATCAGCGCACCATTCTTGTTGAGCGTGCCGCCGGTCAGCGCATCGCCCTCGACCTTCTCGACCGGCAACGGCTCGCCCGTGATCATCGATTCGTCGAGCGAGGACCGTCCTTCCAGCACCGTGCCATCGACCGGCACGGCGTCACCGGGGCGTATGCGCAGGCGATCGCCGGCCTTGACGGCGGCGAGGGGCACGTCGTTTTCGGAACCATCGGCGGCGATCAGCCGCGCTGTCTTCGGTGCGAGATCGAGCAAGGCGCGGATCGCCGAGCCGGTCTTTTCACGGGCGCGCAGCTCCAGCACCTGGCCAAGGAAGACCAGCGCGACGATGACGGCGGCAGCCTCGAAATAAACCGGCACCGCACCGCCATGGCCGCGGAACTGATGCGGAAAGATATCCGGAAACAGCGTGGCGACGACGCTGTAGAGATAGGCGGCGCCGACGCCGAGCGAGATCAGCGTCCACATGTTGGGGCTGCGGTTGACGAGCGAATCCCAGCCGCGGTGGAAGAAAGGCAGTGCCGCCCACAACACGACGGGGCTGGCCAATGCCAGCTCAAGCCAGACCTTCGTCCGCTCGTCGACAAAAGCCTGGAAAGTCAGGCCAAGCATCGGCGCCATGGCGACGACCAGCAAAGGGACGGATAGAGCGGCACTGACCCAGAATCGCCTGGTGAAATCGACCAGTTCCGGATTGGGACCCTCGTCACCCGTTGGTACGCCCATCGGCTCCAGCGCCATGCCGCATTTCGGGCAGGATCCGGGCTTGTCGCGGACGATCTCCGGGTGCATCGGGCAGGTGTATTGCGTGCCCTTGGGCATCGGCTGCGGTGCTGGCCTGCCGCCGAGATATTTTTGCGGCTCCGCCTCGAATTTCGCCTGGCAAGCGGCCGAGCAGAAATAGAAGCCCTGGCCTTCGTGGCGGGCAAAATGACTGGCTGTCGCGCGGTCGACGCTCATGCCGCAGACCGGATCGGTGGCGGTCAGGAATTTTTCCAGTTCGGCGACGAATTTCGTGCGGCAGCCCTGGCTGCAGAAATGATAGAGATGGCCATCATGCTCGGCCGTCGGCTTGCCAGCCGCCGGATCGACAGTCATGCCGCAGACCGGGTCGCGGACGACGCTCTTCGTGGTGGGCACGGCGCCTTTTGTCGAGCAGCAGCTGCCGTGCGCGTGATGATCGTGATCTGAATGCGTCATTCGAAAATGCCTTGATGGATCGGTGTGTGACGTGGAGATAGGGCTTCCAGTAACTGGAAGGTCAAGGGCTGTTTCGACTTTTCTTCTCCGGTCCACGGCGCGTCCATCCACCCCAGAAAAAGTCTCACGCGGCAACACCAGGCCTGCTAGAAAGCGCGAGCGTCGCGGGGGTGGGGATTTTCTTCGGCAATGAAGCGTCTGGTCATCAATCTCGATCGGTCTCCCGATCGCCTTGCCCGTGTGACGGCGGAGTTTGCCCGCATCGGCGTTGCATTCGAACGCGTTCAGGCCATAGACGCACGCGACCGGCCGGAGCTGGACCAGCTGCCGCAAAATGTCGGATATCGGAACAGGCTGCCATTGACTGACGGCGAGATCGCCTGCCTGCTCAGTCACCGGGCCTGCTGGGCTGTCATCGCGCAAGGCGACGCCCGCTACGGGGCGATTTTCGAGGACGACATCGTCTTTGCCGCAAAAGCCGGCGCATTGCTTCGCGACAGCGACTGGATCCCAGCCGATGCCGAAGTCGTCAAGCTCGAAAGCTACTTCTGTAAGACCGTGATCCGACGCAAGCGCATTGCCATCGGTCACGGCTTTTCCACATCCAAACTCGACGCCGAACATATAGGAACCGCCGGCTACATCATCTCCAGGCAAACCGCGCTCGACCTGATCAAGGCCACCGAGGAGATCGGCATCGCTGTCGACGACCTTGTCTTCAACCCCGAGTTTTCGGTTTTGCGAGGCGAGACGATCTATCAGCTTGTTCCTGCGCTCTGCGCGCAAGATCAGTTCCTTGGCGACAGGGCGCTCCAATTGCCAAGCCTGCTCAGAGAAAAGCGGGATATCCAGTGCGCCGCACCCGCCGGGACCGGGAAACGCAGAAAGACAGCCATAGCGAGGGTCAAAGCCGAGGCTCGGCGAATAGGCAAGCGCATTGTCGATTTCGGTCGACTGAAGCGGAGAATGGTCATTCCATTTACTTATCCGAGCCAAAACTCAGCCGGGTCTTGAACCGGCTTCAACGCCCCATACCCAGCGCCGCCAAAACGCGCTATAGACGCCGCCGAAACGGCAAGGCCGACTGGATATATGGCAAGAATCTCCCTGAAGCTCGACGAATTGATCGACGGCGAAGCCTTGCGCCGCGAGATGACCGCGCTGACCGCGGGCACGGCGGGCGACGGCTCAGGGCAGGCTGCGCGCAATGGTGTGCTCCAGCTGCTCAAGGGACGACTGGCGGACGGGCGCGCCATTGCCGAACGCATGCTGAGGGACGATGGCGGCGGCAGCGCCTGCGCGGCGCGGCTGTCGCATCTCATGGACGAGATCATCCGGGCGCTTTACGATTTCGCCGTCACCCATGTCTACCGGGTCAAGAACCCGTCCTCCGCGGAGCGCATGGCCGTCGTCGCTGTCGGCGGCTACGGCCGTGGAACGCTGGCGCCGGGGTCCGACATCGACCTGTTGTTCCTGCTGCCTTACAAGCAGACGCCGTGGGGCGAACAGACAGTCGAATACATGCTCTATATGCTGTGGGACCTGGGGCTGAAGGTCGGCCACGCCACACGCAATATCGACGAATGCCTGCGCCTGTCGCGCACCGACGTCACCATCCGCACCTCGATCCTCGAAGCACGTTTCCTGTGGGGCGAGGAAAAGCTCTATGATGAACTGATGCTGCGCTTCGACCATGAGGTGGTGCGCACGACCGGCCCCGAATATGTCCAGGCCAAGCTTGCCGAACGCGATGACCGCCATGCCAAGGCCGGCGAAAGCCGCTATCTGGTCGAGCCCAACGTCAAGGACGGCAAGGGTGGCCTGCGCGATCTGCAGACGCTGTTCTGGATCGGCAAATATTTCTACCGGGTGCGCACCGGCGAGGAATTGGTCGATAAAGGCGTCTTCACCGAGGGTGAGTACCGCGAGTTCCAGAAAGCCGAGGATTTCCTGTGGGCGGTACGCTGTCACATGCATTTCCTCACCGGCAAGGCCGAGGAGCGGCTGCATTTCGACATCCAGCGCGAGATCGCCGAACGGCTCGGCTACACCACGCACCCCGGCCTGTCGGCGGTCGAGCGCTTCATGAAGCACTACTTCCTCGTTGCCAAGGACGTCGGCGACCTGACCCGCATCTTCTGTGCCGCGCTCGAGGAGGAGCAGGCCAAGCACGTGCCGGGCTTCAACCGCATCTTCCTGACTTTCTCGCGGCGCAAGCGCAAGCTGGCCGGCACGTCGGACTTCATTGTCGACAACCACCGCATCAACATCGCCGACGACCAGGTGTTCGAGCGCGATCCGGTCAATCTGCTCAGGCTGTTCTGGTTCGCCGACAAGCACGGTCTGGAATTCCACCCCGATGCGCTGAAGCTGCTGACCCGTTCGCTCGGCCTGGTCAACAAGTCGCTGCGGCGCGACGAGGAGGCCAACCGGCTGTTCCTCGACATATTGACCTCGGATCGCAATGCCGAACTCAATCTGCGCCGCATGAACGAGGCCGGGCTGCTCGGCAGGCTGATCCCGGATTTCGGCAAGATCGTCGCCATGATGCAGTTCTCGATGTACCACCACTACACGGTGGACGAGCACCTCATCCGCTGCATCGGCGTGCTGGCCGAGATCGAACGCGGCGACGGCGAAAAGGTCCATCCCCTGTCGCACACGCTGATGCCGGGGCTGAAGAAGAGCCGCGAGGCGCTCTATGTCGCCGTACTGCTGCACGACATCGCCAAGGGCAGGCCGGAGGACCATTCCGAGGCGGGGGCCAGGATCGCACGCCGCATCTGTCCGCATATGGGGCTGTCGCCTGCCGATACCGAGACCGTTGCCTGGCTGGTCGAGAACCATCTCGTGATGTCGATGACAGCCCAGACCCGCGACCTCAACGACCGCAAGACCATCGAGGATTTCGCCGCGATCGTGCAGTCGGTCGAGCGGCTGAAGCTGCTTTTGATCCTCACCGTCTGCGACATCAGGGGCGTCGGACCGGGTGTCTGGAACGGCTGGAAGGGCCAGTTGCTGCGCACGCTCTACTACGAGACCGAATTGCTGTTGACCGGCGGGTTTTCGGAAGTGTCGCGCGCGCAACGCACGGCGGCGGCGCGCGAGCGTCTGGCCGAGGCGCTTGCCGACTGGCCGGACAAGGCCCGCAAGCGCTATGTCGGCCAGCACTACGAGAATTACCTTTTGACCGTCGATCTCGCAGACCAGCTGCGCCATGCCGAATTCATTCGTGAGGCTGACGCGTCAGGCAACAAGCTTGCCACCATGGTCAAGACCCACCAGTTCGAGGCGGTGACCGAAATCACCGTGCTGGCGCAGGACCACCCCCGCCTGCTCTCGGTCATCGCCGGGGCGTGCGCCGGGGCCGGCGGCAACATTGTCGACGCGCAGATCTTCACGACGTCGGACGGCCGTGCGCTCGACACGATCCTGATCAGCAGAGAATTCGACCGCGACGAGGACGAGCGCCGGCGTGCCGAGCGTGTCGGCCGGCTGATCGAGGACGTGCTGTCGGGCAAGAGCTGGCTGCCGGAAATGATCGAGAAGCGCACCAAGCCGCGGCGCGGCTCCAAGGTGTTCAAGATCCCGCCGCGTGCCGAAATCCGCAACACGCTGTCGAATCGTTTTTCGGTCATCGAGGTCGAGGGCCTCGACCGGCCTGGGCTGCTGTCGGAGATCACCGGAACGCTTTCCGACCTGTCGCTTGACATCGCATCGGCCCACATCACCACCTTCGGCGAAAAGGTCATCGACACTTTCTATGTCACCGATCTCACTGGCCAGAAGATAGATAACCCGGCCCGCATCGCCACCATCCGCAATCGGCTGATGGCAACGCTCGAAGGCATCGTGTCCGAACGCGGCGGCAAGTCCAGGGCGGCGGCCGAGTGACAACGACCATCACTTTGTCCCAATTCCGCAGGCAGTTCCCAAAAGCATGAGCCTCGTCAAGAAATTCGCAACGGTCGCTTCCGGCACGCTGATGAGCCGCGCGCTCGGTTTCGGCCGCGAGATGCTGATGGCCGCCGCACTCGGCACCGGACCGGTCGCCGATGCCTTCAACGCCGCCTTCCAGTTTCCCAACACCTTTCGCCGGCTGTTTGCCGAGGGCGCCTTCAACGCCGCCTTCGTGCCGCTGTTCGCCAAGGAGATCGAGACCCACGGCACCGAAGGCGCCAAGCGCTTTTCCGAGGAAGTGTTCGGCGTGCTGTTCACGGCGCTGCTGGCGCTGACCATCATCATGGAATTGTCGATGCCGCTGATCGTGCGCTATCTGGTGGCGCCGGGTTTTGCCGGCACGCCGGGGAAGTTCGACACCACGGTGACGCTGGCGACGATCATGTTCCCCTATCTGATCTGCATGTCGTTGGGCGCGATGATGGCGGGCATGCTGAATTCGCTGCGCCGCTATTTCGCCGCCGCCGTGGCGCCGGTGTTCCTCAACATCATCCTGATCGGCGTGCTCGCCTATGCCTGGTACAAGGGCTCGGATGCCCTCACAGTCGGCTACGGGCTGTCCTGGGGCGTGCTTGCCGCCGGACTGGTGCAGCTGGCGATCGTCTGGGTGGCAGTGCGCCATGCCGGCATCTCGATCGGCTTTCGCCGTCCCAGAATGACGCCCGCGGTCAAGCGGCTGCTGATCCTGGCGCTGCCGGCGGCCATCACCGGCGGCATCACACAGATCAACCAGCTGATCGGCACGGCGATCGCCTCGGCGCAGAACAGCGCGGTGTCCTCGCTCGCCTATGCCGACCGCATCTACCAGTTGCCGCTCGGCGTGGTCGGTGTCGCGGTCGCCATCGTGCTGTTGCCCGAACTGTCGCGCGCGCTGAAGTCGGGCAATCTGATCGAGGCGGCCAATCTGCAAAACCGCTCGGTCGAGTTCACACTGTTCCTGACGCTGCCGGCAGCCGCCGCACTCTGGGTGATGTCGGAGCCGATCGTACGGCTGGTCTATGAGCGCGGCGCGTTCGCCGCCAACGGCTCGACGCCAACGGTGGCGGCGATCCTGGCGATCTTCGGCCTCGGCCTCCCGGCCTTCGTGCTGATCAAGGCATTCACGCCGGGCTATTTCGCCCGAGAGGACACGCGTACTCCGATGATCTTTGCCGCCATCTCGGTGGCGGTGAACGTCACCACGGCGCTGACGCTGTTTCCACGGATGGGCGCGCCCGGCATCGCGGTGGCCTCGGCCGTCGCCGGCTGGGTCAACGCGGTGATGCTGCTCGGCGTCCTGATCCGGCGCGGCCACTGGGGCCGCGACGTGCCGCTGATGAAGCGCATTCCACGTCTGGTGCTGTCGGCTATCGTGATGGGGGCAGCGCTCTATTTTGCCGAGCATTGGTTCGCCGTCAGGCTCGGGCCCGGCTCGCCGCTGGTGGTCAAGGCGACGACGCTGCTGTCGCTGGTCGCGGGTGGGGCGCTGCTGTACTTCATCACGGCGTTTGCCACCGGCGGCGCCGATTTCGGCATGATCCGTCGCAACGTCAAGCGGGGATCTGGCAAGTCGGCGCCACCGATCGCAAAGACCGACCTGGACGAGTAGCGCCCGACACGCTCGCAGCGCCGTCTTGATCGCAGCGCCGTCTTCGTCCATAAGCGCGCCGTCGCAAGACTTTCGCCGCGCGCGGTTTCCAGCCGCGTGATTGGCTCCGAAAAGTCTGCAACTTTTCGGAATCACGCTTATACGGCCCTCCACAAGCCATGAGGACAATCATGACCGCCTTCAAGCCACTCGTCTTTTCCGGTGTCCAGCCGACCGGCAATCTGCATCTCGGCAATTATCTCGGCGCCATCAAGAAATTCGTTGCCCTGCAGGACACCTCCGATTGCATCTATTGCGTCGTCGACCTGCATTCGCTGACAGCCCAACTCGTTTATGAAGACCTGGCCGACCAGACGCGGTCGATCACTGCGGCGTTCCTGGCCTCCGGCATCGATCCGAAGAAGCACATCGTCTTCAACCAGTCACGGGTCATGCAGCACGCCGAGCTTGCCTGGATCTTCAATTGCGTGGCGCGCATCGGCTGGATGAACCGCATGACGCAGTTCAAGGACAAGGCCGGCAAGGACCGCGAGAATGCCTCGCTCGGCCTGCTCGCCTATCCCTCGCTGATGGCTGCCGACATCCTGCTCTACCGTGCCACCCACGTCCCTGTCGGTGAGGACCAGAAACAACATCTGGAGCTCACCCGCGACATCGCGCAGAAATTCAACAACGACTTCTCCGACCGTATCGCAGCGCTCGGCGTCGGCGTCGAGATGCAGGTCGGCGAAGAGACCGTGAACGGCTATTTCCCGCTGACCGAGCCGGTCATCGGCGGGCCGGCGGCGCGCATCATGTCGCTGCGCGACGGCTCCAAGAAGATGTCCAAATCGGACCCGTCTGATCTGTCGCGCATCAACCTGACCGACGACGCCGATGACATCTCGAAGAAGATCCGCAAGGCCAAGACCGATCCGGAAGCGTTGCCGAGCGAGCTGGATGGCCTGGCCGGCCGGCCCGAGGCAGAAAACCTGGTCGGCATCTATGCGGGTCTCGCCGAGATGTCGAAGGCGGATGTGCTCAAGCAATTCGCCGGCCAGCAGTTTTCCGTGTTCAAGCCGGCCTTGGCCGATCTTGCTGTGGAAAAACTGGCGCCGATCGCCAGCGAGATGCGCCGCATTTCGGATGACCGCGCCTATGTCGACGCGGTGCTCAAGGACGGCGGCGAGCGCGCCGGCGTGCTGGCCGAAGCGACGATGAAGACGGTGCGCGACATTATCGGCCTGCTGCAGGGCTGATCGCGACATCGGGTGCACTGGCACAAGGCCGGCGGCTTGCCGCCGGTCCGCCGCAGTGGCAGATTGCGCCGCAAGACACCGAGTAGATAGACATGGTCTCCAAACGCCTCAGCCGCGAAGCCGGCCATCGCAGGAAATTCCTGACGATCATCGACGACACGCCGGAATGCGAGCGTGCCGTCGCCTATGCCTCGAAACGGGCGCAGAGCACCAGCGGCACGCTGGTGCTGCTCTATGTCATCGTGCCGGACGATTTCCAGCATTGGCTGGGTGTCGAGAAGATCATGCGCGAGGAAGCTAACGCCACGGCGCGCGCCGCACTCGACAGCTATGCCAACAAGGTGCGCCAGAAGCTCGGCATCGAGCCCGAGATGGTGGTCCGCGAAGGCAAGCCGACGGAAGAGATTCACAAATTGATCGAGGAAGACCAGGACATCGCCATCCTGGTGCTGGCCGCCGGTGCGGGCAAGGAAGGCCCGGGACCGCTGGTCGGCGCCGTGGCCGGCAAGGGTGCCGCCTTCCCGATCCCGGTGACTGTCGTGCCGCAGAACCTTTCGGACGAGGAAATAGACAGCCTGGCCTGAGGTGTGCTGATTTTCAGGTGATGCCGGCCTGACCTGAATCTCAACACACCTTCGGGCGCGTCCCAGGGGCGCGCAAAAAACATTCCGCCAGCCAGCCATTCCGGCGATGCGTTTCGCTTGAATGTCCAGCCAATTGAGCCTATTTAGAATTGTTCCAAACTAGATGCCCAACCGGGCACGGAGACGGCCATGTTCATCCAGACCGAATCGACGCCAAACCCGGCGACGCTGAAATTCCTGCCCGGCAAGGAAGTGCTTGTGGAAGGCACCGCCGATTTCCGCGATGCCGACAGCGCCGCCGTCGCCTCGCCGCTGGCCGGCCGGCTGTTCGAAATTCCTGGCGTCACCGGCGTTTTCTTCGGCTATGACTTCATCACCGTGACCAAGGATGGCCCCGACTGGCAGCATTTGAAGCCGGCGATCCTCGGCGCCATCATGGAGCATTTCATGTCCGGCGCGCCCGTCATGGCCAAGGCCGGCCCGGCCGCCGAGACCAGCCAGACCGGTGAGTTCTACGACAAGGCCGACGAGGAGCTGGTCATCACCATCAAGGAGCTGCTCGACACGCGGGTGCGCCCGGCGGTCGCCCAGGATGGCGGCGACATCACCTTCCGCGGCTTCGAGAATGGCACGGTGTTCCTGCACATGAAGGGTGCCTGCGCCGGCTGCCCGTCATCGACGGCGACGCTGAAGCACGGCATCCAGAACCTTCTGCGCCATTTCGTGCCGGAAGTGCAGCAGGTCGAGCAGGTCTCCTGACGCCCGTTTTGACAATTCTACCCTGCTGACCGTCTGGTCCGATTTCTTCGCTTCCGGCGCATCGGTCAGAAGGAACTCCAAAATGATCTACGAACTTCGGGTTTACCGGGCTCTGCCGGGACGCTTGCCGGCGCTTCTTGATCGCTTCGACAAGATCACGCTCAAATTATGGGAAAAGCACGGTATCCGCCAAGCGGGTTTCTTTACCACGCTGATCGGAGCTTCGAACAACGAACTGACCTACATGCTGGCATGGGAATCGCTGGCCGAACGCGAAGAGCGCTGGACGGCGTTCGTGAAGGACCCTGCCTGGACGCAGGCGCGGGAAGACTCCGAGCGTGATGGCCAGATCACCGAGACAATCATCAACCAAATTTTGGTACCCACCGCGTTCTCGGCGGTGTCCTGACCGCCGAGCAGGCGTCGCATCGCGCAAACAACAAAAAACCGGGCCGAATTGCCCGGTTTTCTGCTTGGGACGTCCGTTGTTGCCTAGACGGTCCGCGTACGAAAACTGCCTCTAGAGAACGATGACCTTGGCGCCGACCGAGGCGCGGTCATAGAGGTCGATAATGTCCTGATTCATCAGCCGGATGCAGCCAGACGACATCGCCTTGCCGATCGAATTCCATTCGGGGCTGCCATGCAGGCGATAGCCTGAATCACCGCCCTTGTTGAACAGGTACATGGCGCGCGCGCCGAGCGGGTTCTTCAGGCCCGGCTCCATGCCGCCGGCAAACTTTTCCAATTCCGGCTGGCGCTGGATCATCTGCCTCGGCGGCGTCCAGGTCGGCCATTCGCGCTTGAGCGCAATGTGGGCGGTGCCATGCCACTCGAAGCCCTCGCGGCCGACGCCGATGCCGTAGCGAATGGCCCTTCCGTCGCCCTCGATGAAATAAAGGAACTTGTTCTGCGTATCGACGATGATCGTGCCCGGCTTTTCCGGGCTATCGTAGTTCACTTCCTGCCGATGGTACTTCATCGGCACTTTCTCGATCGGGATGCGCGGCAGCTGATAACCGGCGTCGGTGACCGCGCCGTAGTCGTTGGAGAAGATCTGCGAGCCGATGGTGCTGCAACCGGCGATAGCAGTGGAGAGCGCCAGTGCGGCGATGATTGCAAACGACTTCATGCGCATCAGGTGATCCGGTGCCCCGCCCAAACTCGGCGGCACGAGTCGGCCGCTCTCTCATCATCATTCATGCTGGCATTTGCTTTGCTTGCCAAGCGCGCGATGCCTATATGCCTGCCTTGACGTACCGGTAAGCGTATCACTATGGCATTTTGGCAACAGGACTCACAGGATTGTGAAGCAAATTCAAGGGGCCTGCTCCATGGGTTCCTGGAAATCGAGGAGAACCGTCATGAATGTCGGTGACGCCGCCCACCGCTCCGGCCTGCCGGCCAAGACCATCCGTTACTATGAAGAGATCGGCCTGATCGCCCCGGCACGCGCCGCCAACGGCTACCGCGATTATTCCGGAGACGACATCCATCGGCTGGCCTTCCTGCGCCGCGCGCGCAATCTCGGCTTTTCCATCGACGATTGCCGCCAGCTGATGGCGCTTTACCAGGATCGCAGCCGCGCCAGCCAAAACGTGCGCGAAATCGCCGCCGCCCATGTCACGGCGATCGAGGAGAAAGTGCGCGAGTTGCAGTCGATGCGCTCGACGCTGCAGAAACTGATTCATGCCTGTCACGGCGACGAAAGGCCGGATTGTCCGATCCTTGATGACATGGCGGGCGCGGCATTGCCTAGCGACAAGGGCGCCTCTGCGCCTGCATAATGACCGTATGTCGACGACGCCCGAAGCCTGGTCGACTCCTGCCGGGAGGACATCCGCAATGGTCTCGATGACCGTCGAACTGCGCAATGTGGAGGACACGCGAGCCGCCATGGGCTGGGCCGGCGGCCACACGATCATCGTCGACCGGCCCGAAGGCAAGGCCGGCGGCATGGGCCTGGGCTTCAATGGCGGCCAGTTGCTTGCCCTGGCGATCGGCGGCTGCTTCTGCAACGATCTTCGCTACGTCGCCGAGGAAATGGGCGTAACGCTCGACAAGATCGCCGTGACCGTGACGCTGAACCTCGAAGGCAAGCCTTTGCTCGCGACCTCGTCAACCATGGCGGTTTCATGCACGACGCTGGACGGCTCCGACCCGGCCGAGATCATTACAAGGGCCGCGGCGATTTCCACGGTCAGCAACTCCCTGCGCCAGGGCGTGTCGGTGAGCATTGAAACGGCCGCAACGACGGCCGGCTTGTCGGAGGAATGATCCCCGGGAACAGGCGCATTGGCCGCGTGGATTGTCAGAGATCGCCAAAAAAGGCCCGCCGCCGGCACGGCAGAGCGATTGACCCAATTTTCTTCGGCATCTGGGCGCGTCAATCAGCCGCTCTATGTCTTCCCTTGTCGCAATGATCAACGATGGAGGTTGGCATGGATCGGCGATTGTTTCTGACTGGAATGCTTGGGCTGGCAGGGGCTGCGACCGTCGTCGCAATCGCGCGTCCTGCCACCGCCTTGGCCGGCATCCCGAATACGGGGCCCGGCATTCTCGACGAGCTCGACAAACCGTCCGACGATATTCTCGACCCGGATGGTCCCGGTGTCCAGGATGGCGTCGAGTTGGTGCGGCACCGCAGATGGCACCGCCGCCGTCGCCGACGCGGGTGGAGGCGGGTCTGCCGTCGCTATTGGCGCAATGGCTATTGGCGCCGCAGATGTTTCCGCAGATCCTTCTGGATCCACTTCTGACGAGACCAGCAACGCGAAGGTCCCGGCGCCCGCCGGGGCCTTCGCTATCGCTGCGGGCTTCAATCAATCGGCAAAAAAAGGCCCGCCGCCCCTCGGCAGCGGGCAGGTCCTGGAGTGCCGGGGGATCAACCCGGCATGGGATCAACGAGCGGATCACCGGTTGGTTGCAGGGATCGGCCCGGTAGCCTTCCTTTGGGTGGACCGCCACCGGGCCTGACCGGAGCGGGGTGTATTGGGGGAGCCCCGGCTGCTTCCAAAATATCACTTTTCTCTTATATTCGCTTTAGCTAATTTACATAAAGCCATGCATCACCCGCAGATGGGGTGCGCACTTCACGAAAGTGTCGAAGTGACGTCTCCCTGCTTATGCCATTCGGAATTCGCGGAACCAAAGCGGTTGCATCTGACTTTGGTTGGTGACGCGCAAAGACTTTTTCGCTGCTATCTTAAAGTTACCAAATGGAAATTGACCGGCGCAGCATATCAAGTCGATTTGCGCTGACGATCTCTCTGTTTTTCCAGGAACTGCTTGGCGTGCTCCGCCCAATCAGCCGTGGTGACTTTATGCTCCTGAACGGACTTTCTGAAAGCCTTGCGCAGAGCATCAAGGTCAAAGGCCCACAGTTGTTCACCATCAGTGCTGTTCAATTTTGTGCCGCCCGTCCCCATGAGAACGATGGTGTGCACCACAAGCTCAATCTTTCAAGGATCAATGCCTGACTTCTTTTGGGTATATCCGGGTATATCGAATATACAATCGCCTGCATAAAACAGGTTCAAACCGTGAACAGAATCTGGCATGGTGCCTGGCATGCCGATCATCTCGCCCATCCCAATCAACCCTCTCATCGACGGTCGCCAGTCCGAACGCGCCATGCTGGTGCGGCGCGGTGTGCAGCGGCTGCTCATGGATATGGGCGCGCATGTCTTGCCCGAACTGTCGCTGGCCACCGGCCGCCGTGCCGACCTCGTCGCTTTGACCCGGCAGGGCGATATCTGGATCATCGAGATCAAATCCTCGATCGAGGATTTCAGGGTCGACCGCAAATGGCCCGACTACCGGCTGCATTCCGACCGCTTCTTCTTCGCCACCCATCCCGGCGTACCCTCGGAGATCTTCCCGCACGAATGCGGCTTCATCCTTTCCGACGGCTATGGCGCCGAGATCCTGCGCGATGCGCCCGAGCACCGCATGGCAGCGGCAACGCGCAAGGCGCTGATGCTGCGG
The DNA here is from genome assembly GCF_003997175.1 of Mesorhizobium sp. Primo-A. Lineage (NCBI taxonomy): Bacteria > Pseudomonadati > Pseudomonadota > Alphaproteobacteria > Hyphomicrobiales > Phyllobacteriaceae > Mesorhizobium > Mesorhizobium sp. Primo-A. The sequence continues at coordinate 140,835 of NZ_RZTG01000002.1, read as the reverse complement.
ATCGCGCGGGCCGGCGCTTCGCGGCTGCTGGCGGCGGAGCTTGCCGGCGTGTCGGTGCCGGCGCTGGAGGGTGAGAGCGAGTAGCGGCGTCCTTCAGTCTATGGCCGGCTCTCCTCTTCGCCGTCCTCCACGCCACCCCTAGCGGACGCCATGAGCAGCACGGCAGCGCCCAGGATGGCGGCGATGAAGGAGCCGGCGAGGATGCCGACCTTGACCGCGTCCTGCAGCGCCACGTCGCCGGCGAAGGCGAGCAGGCCGATGAACAGGCTCATGGTGAAGCCGATGCCGCACAGCAGCGATATGCCGATCATGTGCGTCCAGCCGGCATTGGCGGGTAGGTCGGCAAGACCGAGCCTGATGGCAAGTGCCGAGGAGCCGAACACGCCGACCAGCTTGCCGACCACCAGGCCGGCGGCGACACCCAGCGTCAACGGCTCGATCAGCGCGCCAAAGCTCAGGCCGGCGAGCGAAACGCCGGCATTGGCAAAGCCGAAGATCGGGATGACGACGAAAGCCACAATCTTGTGCAGGCCGTGCTCGAGCCGGTGCAGCGGCGAACGGTCCAGATCGTGACCGATCCCGGCGGAGCGCTCAAGCGGGATGGTCAGCGCCAGCGCCACGCCGGCAAGCGTTGCATGGACGCCAGATTTCAGCACCAGAACCCACAGGACGACGCCCAGAACGAGATAGGGCACAAGCGTCATCACCCGCATGCGGTTGAGCACGACAAGCGCGGCAATGATTGCGAAGGCGGCACCCAGATAAGCCAGCGACAAGCCGCTGGTGTAGAAGATGGCGATGATGATGACGGCACCGAGGTCGTCGATGATGGCCAATGCTGTGAGGAACACCTTCAGCGAAGCCGGCACGCGGCTGCCGAGCAGCGACAGCACGCCGAGCGCAAAAGCTATGTCGGTGGCGGTCGGGATCGCCCAGCCGGACAGGGCGGCCGCATTGTTGCGGTTGACGGCGACATAGACGAGTGCCGGAACCAGCATGCCGCCGGCGGCGGCGATGCCGGGCAGCACGCGCCGAGGCCAGGTGGAGAGCTGGCCGTCCAGCATCTCGCGCTTGATCTCCAGCCCGACGAGCAGGAAGAACACCGCCATCAGCCCGTCATTGACCCAGTGCGAGACGCTGAGCGGGCCGAGATAGGCGTGGAGCACGGAGAAATAGGTTTCGGCGAGCGGCGAGTTGGCGACGATCAACGCAAGTGCCGCCGCCGCCATCAGGATGATGCCGCCGGCCGCTTCGCTATCGAGAAATTCGCGGAAGACGGAAATCGGCCGCTGCTTCAGATCCTGCATGTCGCCTCCGTCATGCCGCCTGTTTCGGCGGGTTTCAATCGGCAAGATGGCAAACGGTGGCCTTAACGCGGCGCGCGCTTTGCCAGTATGCGCTGCAAGGTGCGACGGTGCATGTTGAGCCGGCGCGCTGTCTCGGAGACGTTGCGCTCGCACATCTCATAGACGCGCTGGATATGCTCCCATCGGACGCGGTCGGCCGACATCGGGTTTTCCGGCGGCGCCGCGCGCTCGCCGGCGGTGCGGGTGAGTGCGGCGAAGATATCATCGGCGTCGGCGGGCTTGGAGAGATAATCGACCGCACCGAGCTTCACCGCGGTCACCGCGGTGGCGATGTTGCCATAGCCGGTCAGGATGATGGTGCGGGAATCCTCGCGCTTTTCGCGGATGGCCGCGACCACGTCGAGGCCGTTGCCGTCGCCGAGCCGCATGTCGACCACGGCGTAGGCGGGCGGATTGGCGCGCGCCTTGGCAACCGCCTCCTCGACGCTCTCGGCCGTCTCGACCACGAAGCCCCTGGCTTCCATGGCGCGGGCCAGACGCGTGAGGAACGGCTTGTCGTCATCGACGACAAGCAGCGAGGTGTCCTCGCCTTCAACCATTGCGCCAATATTCTCGTCGCCTGTCATAGTCTCAAAATTCCTGCTGCCTTAATTTTACGCAAATATAGTTCCTGAGCCTCCTTGTCCAATTTTTAGAGGTCCTTCAAGGCTCTCAGGCAGTGTCGAACATGCTGGCCGAAGTGATTTCCGGATTGAGGAACACACCACGCGGCCACGATATCTGGACCATGGCGCCCTCGCCCAGGCCACCCGAATTGCGGAAATCGAGCACGGCACCAGAGCGTTCGAGCAGGGTCTTGGCGATGAACAGGCCGAGGCCCAGACCACCGCCGGTTTCATTGCCCTGGCGCGTCGACATATAGGGCTCGCCGATGCGGTCGATGATCTCGGCCGGAAAACCGGGGCCGTCATCGACGATCGAGAAGGTGACGGTGGCCTCGTCCCAGCTCCAGCGCACGGTGACGCTTTTGCGGGCGAAATCGACCGCGTTCTCGACCAGGTTGCCGAGGCCGTAGATGACGCCCGGATTGCGCTGCCCGACCGGCTCGGGGCCGATGCGTTCGCCGGGCCGAAGCTTGATCGAGATGCCGAAGTCCCGGTGCGGCGCGGTGACCTCCTCGACCAGCGATGTCAATGGCAGCCGCGAAAGATGCGCCTCACCCTCCGAGGACAGGCTGGTCAGCCGCTTGAGAATCTCGCGGCAACGCTCGCTCTGCGAACGCAACAGCGTCACGTCTTCCCCATATTTCGGATCCTTGCCGAGCGCCTTTTCCATCTCCTTGGCGACAAGCGCGATGGTGGCGAGCGGCGTGCCGAGCTCGTGCGCGGCCGCGGCGGCCAGCCCGTCGAGCGCCGAAAGGTGTTGCTCGCGCTGCAGCACCAGCTCTGTTGCGGCGAGCGCATTGGCCAGAAGCCGGGCTTCGGCTGCCACCCGAAAAGCATATATGGCGGTGAAGGCGATCGAGGACAGCACCGCCATCCACATGCCGGCGACATAGAGAAAAGGCATGGCCAGCGGCGCATCCTCATGCCAGGGCAGCGGCAGATGGACAAAGACCAGAAAGGTCGCCGCCGACATGACCAGCCCGCCGAGGATGGCAGTCAGGCGCAGGGGCAGCGATGTCGCCGAAATGACGACAGGCACGGTCATCAGCAGCGAGAACGGATTGGTGAGGCCGCCGGTCATGTAGAGCAGGCCGGCAAGCTGCAGGCTGTCGAAGATGAGGATGCCGAAGGCCGCAAGCGGCGTGAGCCGGTGTGCCGCCGGAAAGCGAAAGGCGAGAAACAGGTTCATCCAGGCCGAACAGGCGATCAGGGCAAAGCAGAGGCTGACCGGCAGCGGAAACTTCAGCCCATAGGCGACGACGAGCACCGCCAGGCTCTGACCGACAATGGCAAGCCATCGCAACCGGATTAGCGTGTTGAGGCGCAGTCTCTGGCTCTGCTGGAAATCGGGCGAACGCAAAACGTTGATCATGGCCATGAATTACAGCCGCGAAGCTCCAAAGGCTAGGTCCCGCGCGGCTTGGCCCGGGCGGTGGCGGCGGCGAGCAGCGGGTTTTCCGGCCAGACATGCTTGGGATAGCGGCCGCGCATGTCGGCGCGCACGTCGGTCCAGGAGCCGCGCCAGAAGCCGGGCAGGTCGCGCGTCGTCTGGATCGGCCGGTGCGCCGGCGACAGGAGTTCGAGCGTCAGCGGCACAGTGCCATTGGCGATCGAAGGATGGCGGTCGAGGCCGAACAGCTCCTGTACGCGAATCGCCAGCACCGGCCATTCGCCGTCATAGCGGATAGGCACATGGCTGCCGGACGGAGCGTCGAAATGGGTCGGCGCCAGCGTATCGATCCTGCGCTGCAGATCATGCGGCACGAGGCTGGCCAGCCCGGCCGAGACAACGCCTGCATCGATGGCGGCAAACGATGCCGCGCCGGCGAGGTAAGGCAGCAGCCAGTCGTCGAGGCGCTCGACGAGGGCGTCATCCGCCATATCGGGCCATGGCGCGCCCAGGCCGCGATGCAGCCAGCCAAGCCGCTGGCGCAGCGTTTGCGCCTCCTTGCTCCAGGTCAGCAGCGACAGCCCGTGCTGGCGCACGGCATCGAGGACGGCGCGGTCGGCGTCGGCCCCCGTTGGCGGCGGCAGCATGCGCTCGGCGAGCGTGATGGCGCCAAGGCGCACGGTTTCACGTACACGCACGGCGCGCTTGTCCCGATCGAAGCTCGTTTCACGGCGCGCCTCGATCCTGTCCGCCAACGCGACACGGACATCGTCCTCGCCGATCGCCGCTGCCGCCGTGATGCGCGCATTCTGTGCCTTGCCCTGCAGGTCGGCGACGACCAGAAACGGCTCGCCCGCCAGCGGGTCGGCGGCGTCGAGCATGGCGCCGGAGCCGTTGGCCAGCACGAAACGGCCGCGCTCGCCGCGCGCCTTCGCCACCCGATCCGGCCAGGCGTGCACGAGCAGGGGACCGCCCGCCGCAGCTTCGCTGCCCTTTGCTCCGCCAGCCTGCCTTGCCAGCCTTTCGGCGAGCTGCTTGGCGGCGGTAGCGCGCGGAGATCTTTCCCCGCGAAAACGCATCAGCCGCCGCTCCAGATCGGCGCCGAGGCCACCGAGGCCGCGTTCGGTAAGCAGCACGGCGAACATTGCCGCCTCGAAGGCATGGCCGCTGCCGGCTGCCTCGGCAACCATATGCGCCAACCGCACCGGCAGAGCGAGCTTGCGCATCGCTGCACCCGCTTCCGTCAGGCGCCCCGTCTCGTCGATGGCATCCAGCGCGCGCAGTAGCCCCCTTGCCTCATTGAGGGCCGGAACAGGTGGCGGATCGAGAAAAGCAAGCGCTGACGGATCGGCAACGCCGAAGGCAGCACAATCGAGCAGCAGTCCGGACAGATCGGCCTCAAGGATTTCCGGCGGCGTGAAAGCGGGAAGTGCAGCCGTTTGCTCGGCCCGCCACAGCCGGATGGCGACGCCTGGCTGCGTGCGCCCGGCACGGCCGGCGCGCTGGTCGGCGGAAGCCTTGCTGACACGCACGGTCTCCAGTCGGGTCAAGCCACTGGCCGGCTCATAGCGCGGCAGCCGCGACAGGCCGGAATCGATGACGACGCGCACGCCGTCGATGGTGATCGAGGTTTCGGCTATCGAGGTGGCCAGCACCACCTTGCGGCGGCCCGCCGGCGGCGGCTTGATCGCCGCGTCCTGCGCCTTGCCGTCCAGCATGCCGTAGAGCGGGACGATGTCGGTATCGGTGCCGACCTTGCCGGCCAGCCGTTCGGCGGTGCGCTCGATCTCGCGCTGGCCGGGCAGGAAGGCAAGGACGCTGCCGCTCTCGTCGGCAAGGGCGGCGCGGATCGCCTTGGCCATCGCGTCCTCGATGGCGATGCCGGCCGGCCGTTCGTCATAACGGATATCGACGGGAAAGGCGCGACCCTCGCTTTCGACGACCGGCGCGCCCGACATGAGTTTGGCGACGCGCGCGCCGTCGAGCGTCGCCGACATCACAGCCAAGCGCAGATCCGGCCTGAGCGCCCCCTGCACGTCGAGCGCCAGAGCGAGACCGAAATCGCCGTCGAGCGAACGCTCGTGGAATTCGTCGAAAATGACAGCCGAAACACCGGGCAGTTCGGGATCGTCGAGGATCATGCGCGCCAGCACGCCTTCGGTGACGACCACGATCCTGGTCTTTGCCGAAATGCGGTTTTCCATGCGCATGGCGTAGCCGACGGTGGCGCCGGGTTCCTCACCAAGCAACTCAGCCATCCGGCGAGCGGCGGCGCGAGCGGCGAGGCGGCGCGGTTCAAGCAGGATGATCTTGCCGGCGCCGAGCCAAGGCGCGTCAAGCAGCGCCAGCGGCACCAGCGTGGTCTTGCCAGCGCCGGGCGGCGCCACCAGCACGGCGCTGTTGCCATCGCCAAGCGCTTCCCTCAGCGCCGGCAGCACGACGGACACAGGAAGCTCCGGCAGGGGTTTTGTGGTCATGGCGCCCGCATATCAGCGGTTACGGCCACGGCGCAACCAGAGTCGGTTCAAAGCCGGGTACGCGAAAACGGGTTCCAGCGCACGGTCCCCAGCCGCGCTTCCTCACGCACCATGGTCAACAGGCCGGCGCCGCCAACGACCGCCAGGCCAACCAGCGACAGCCCGTCCGGATATTCCTGGAAAAACAACGCGCCGAGGATCACCGCCCAGGCGATCTGCGAATAATGCGTCGGCGCGACCCGGTTGGCAGGCGCGTATTTCATGGCCAGCAGTTGAAGGAATTGTCCACCTGCTGTGAAGGCACCGGCCGCCGCCAACCACAGCAACTGCTTGCCGTCGGGAACGGTGAACGAGGTGGCGGCGGCACCGATGCCGTTGAACAGCAGGCCGTAGCCGACCAGCACGCCGAGCATGGTGGTGCGCTTTTCCTGCTGCGCCAGCGAGCGCATCAGGATGACGCTGGTGGCGGCGAGGAAGGCAACACCGAAGGCGGCAAGGTGGCCGAGATTGAGCTCGCGAAAGCCCGGCCGCACCACCAGCATGACACCGGCGAAACCGGCGACCACTGCCAGCCAGCGCCAGGGGCCGACCTTCTCCTTGAGGATCACCGTGGAGAGAATGGTGACGCAGAGCGGCGCCAGGAATATCAACGCATAGGACTCGGCCAGCGGAATGGTGGTGAAGGCGTAGACACTGAGCACGCCGGAAGCGATGCCCGCCCAGGCACGCGCCTGCACCGCCCATGGCCTTCTGGTGCGCCAGAAATCGCGCCAGCGTTCGCCCGCGGGCCGCGTGAAGAACAGGAAGAAGCCCGCGAACAAGGTTATGAAAAAGCCGATCTCGAAGATCGTGAGCTGACCGCCCAGGCTTTTGACAACGGCATCGCTACCCGAATAGCTTGCGTAGGCGATCAGGGCGAGCAGGATTCCGTTCGTCACGTTGTTCCAATTCCGGGGAGAGAGTGGTTTGAAAATCCTGGCGCTCGGTGCGCATCCGGACGACATCGAGATCTTCATGTTCGGTACGATGGCCGCCTATGCTGCGCAAGGCGCAGAACTCACTTTTGCCATGGCCACCGATGGTGCCAGGGGCGGCACAAGTGATCCCGCTGTTCTCGCTCGTGTCCGTCGCGACGAAGCAACGGCCGCGGCCGCGCTGGTAGGCGCAGTGCCACGCTTCCTCGACTTCCCGGACGGCGAGCTGGTGGCCGATGCAGCGCTGATTGGAGCTCTGAAAGCACTGATCGGTCAAATCGGCCCGGATCTGGTGATCACGCATGCGCCCAACGATTATCATGCAGACCATCGCGCGCTGTCGGACGGCGTTCGTATCGCGGCGTCTTTCGCCGTCCCAGTGCTGCATGCCGACACGATGGGCGGCACCGGTTTCTCGCCGACGCACTATGTCGACATTTCCGCCCATGCCGACGTCAAGGCCGAGGCGATCCGCATGCATCAATCGCAGGATCCCGACCGCTTCGTCGACATTGCGCGGACACAGAACGCCTTTCGCGCCGGCCAGTGCAACGGCGCGCAAGGCTCATCGGCCGAAGCCTTCCGTTTCGAACCGTCGTTCCCGTTCGCCGATATCCGCGCGCTGCTGCCGCCGGCGCCGGCGATCCGCAAGGTGATGGTGAGCACCAGAAGGGTAGATTGAAAGCCGAGGCTGCCCCACGTCCCGGTCAGAATCGGCCTGAACAGCTTCGGTAAACCAGCCAGCGACCCGCGCTTTTCCCAACGTTTTCAGACATCGCCATAAGCATGCTGCGGCGCAGCAACGAATTCGCTTGCCTTGTTTAGTAAAAATTGCATCACTAAACAAATTACTAAACATCTGCAGCGCAACCGCGCCGCCATGTTTGGGCCCCTGAGGAGAGGGGTTGAGGGCTTTTTGAAACCGTCATCCGGGCGCGTTTCGCAAATGGGAGGAAGTCATGAAATCGAGCTTGAAACTGGCGTTGGGACTGACCTCGGCAATCACAGCGTCGACAGCCGTCGCGAACGTCGCGCACGCTGAAGACCTGACCCTGTGCTGGGCCGCCTGGGACCCGGCCAACGCGCTTGTCGAACTGTCCAAGGATTTTACCAAGGAAACCGGTATCGGCATGAAATTCGAGTTCGTGCCGTGGACCAACTATGCCGACCGTTTCCTCAACGAGCTCAACTCGCACGGCAAATTGTGCGACCTGATCATCGGCGACAGCCAGTGGATCGGCGGCGCTGCCGAGAACGGCCATTACGTCAAGCTGAACGACTTCTTCGACAAGGAGAAGATCAGCATGGACGATTTCGTGCCGGCAACCGTCGTCGGCTATTCGGAATGGCCGAAGAACACGCCGAACTACTGGGCGCTGCCGGCCATGGGCGACGTCGTCGGCTGGACCTACCGCAAGGACTGGTTCTCCAAGCCGGAGCTGCAGAAGGAATTCAAGGAGAAGTACGGTTGGGACCTCGGCCCGCCAACCACTTTCGACCAGTTGAAGCAGGTCGCCGAGTTCTTCCAGAAGCGCGAGATCGACGGCAAGACCGTCTATGGCGCCTCGATCTACACCGAGCGCGGCTCCGAAGGCATCACCATGGGCGCCATGGACGTGCTCTACAGCTATGGCTTCCAATACGAAAACCCCAAGAAGCCCTATGAAATGGAAGGCTTCGTCAACTCCGACAAGTCGGTCAAGGGGCTGGAGTTCTACAAGGCGCTCTATGATTGCTGCACGCCGCCCGGTGCCTCGAACAGCTACATGGGCGAAGGCGTCGATGCCTTCAAATCCGGCCAGGTGGCGATGCACATGAACTTCGCCTTCACATGGCCGGGCCTGCAGAAGGACGAGAATGTCGGCGGCGACAAGATCGGTTACTTCGTCAACCCGAAGGGTCCCGACGGCGAGCAGTTCGCCCAGCTCGGCGGCCAGGGTATCTCCGTGGTGTCCTATTCCGACAAGCAGGAGGCGGCGCTGAAATACATCAAGTGGTTCGCCAACAAGGACGTGCAGGCCAAATGGTGGTCGCTCGGCGGCTATTCGTGCCTCAACGCGGTGGTCAAGGATCCGAAGTTCCCGGCCAGCCAGCCCTATGCGCAGACCTTCCTCGACTCGATGGCCATCGTGAAGGACTTCTGGGCCGAGCCGAGCTACGCCCCGCTGCTGCAGGCTTCGCAGAAACGCTTCCACGACTATGTCGTCGCCGGCCAGGGTTCGGCCAAGGATGCGCTCGACGGCCTGGTCAAGGACTGGACCCAGGTCTTCCAGGACGATGGCAAGATGTAACCAGCTCCTCCCGAGCTAAGCCAAGCATCCCGTGCCGCCCCTTGGCACGGGATGCAGTTCAGATAAATTCCATGACAGAGACGACCAAGTGACCGAAGCAGGACTCACCATGCTCAATCGGACCGCGGAGAACGTTGCCCGGGCGACCCCGGAACCGTTGGCCCGCAAGGTCCGGGGCATCAGCGACAAGGGCCTCGCCTGGCTGTTCATCTCGCCGACGATCCTGTTGCTGCTGGCCATCAACATCTTCCCGCTGTTCTGGGCGATCTATCTGTCGTTCACCAACTACCGGGCCAACCGCCCGAACGAGGTGGTGAAAAATCTCGGCCTTGCCAACTACCAGCGCATCCTCGGCGACAAGGACATCTGGATCGCCATGCAGACGACCGCGCATTTCGTGTTCTGGACGATCCTTTTGCAGACGCTGATCGGCTTCACGCTGGCCTGGCTGATCGACAGGAAGTTCCGAGGCCACGCCTTCTGGACGACGCTGATCCTGGTGCCGATGATGCTGTCGCCGGCGGTAGTCGGCAATTTCTGGCGCTTCCTCTATGAGCCGCAGATCGGCCTGTTCGCCTATGCGATCTCCTTCGTCACGAGGATCCCGCCGACCAATATTCAGATGCTCTCCAACGTGTCGCTGGCGCCCTGGTCGATCATCATCGTCGATACCTGGATGTGGACGCCCTACGTGATGCTGATCTGCCTCGCGGGCCTACGCTCCATCCCCGAATACATCTACGAGGCGGCCGAGGTCGACCGCGCCTCGAACTGGCGGCAGTTCTGGTCGATCACGCTGCCGATGGCGCTGCCCTTCATCATGCTGGCGGTGCTGTTTCGCGGCATCGAGAACTTCAAGATGTTCGACATGGTCAATCTGTTGACCGGCGGCGGGCCGGGCTCGACGACCGAGGTCGCCTCGATAACGCTGAAGCGGCAGGCTTTCGAAAGCTGGCGCACCGGTTATTCCTCGGCCTTCGCCATCATCCTTTTCGTGGCGGTGTTCGGCCTGGCCAACATCTACGTCAAGGCGCTCAACAAGGTGAAGCAGAGATGAGCCTGACCACAGCCCATTCGGTCGTCGCACCGAGCAGCAACTCGAAACGGATCGCCGGCACGATCATCGTGCTTTACGCACTGATCTCGATCGTGCCGCTGCTGTGGATCTTCGCCACCAGCTTCAAGACGCCGCCGGATTCGATTGCCTATCCGCCCAAGATCCTGTTCCAGCCCAGTCTTGAGGGCTACTGCAATTTGTTCACGACGCGGACCCGGCAGACGCCGGAATACATCAACTCGCTGGGTCCGGCGACGGGCTTCTGCGACGAGACCACGCGCAAGCGCAACATGGTGATCGCCGGTCCGTCCAACTTCCTGCCGCGCTTCGTCAATTCGCTGATCATCGCCTTCGGTTCGACCTTCTGCGCCGTGTTCTTAGGCACGCTGTCGGCCTACGGCTTCTCACGCTTCAAGGTGCCGCTCGCCGACGACCTCCTGTTCTTCATCCTGTCGACGCGCTTCATGCCGCCGATCGCCGTCGCCATTCCGATCTATCTGATGTACCGCGAGCTTGGCCTGTCGGACACCGCGCTCGGCATGATCCTGCTCTATACGGCGGTCAACGTGTCGCTGGCTGTCTGGCTGCTGAAGGGCTTCATCGACGAGATCCCGCGCGAATATGAAGAAGCGGCAATGATCGACGGCTACACGCGGCTGCAGGCCTTCTGGCGCACCGTGCTGCCGCAGGCGACGACCGGCATAGCCGCGACCGCCATCTTCTGCCTGATCTTCGCCTGGAACGAGTATGCGTTCGCAGCTCTCCTGACCTCCGGCACGGCGCAGACCGCGCCGCCCTTCATCCCGACCATCATCGGCGAAGGCGGCCAGGACTGGCCGGCGGTCGCGGCCGGCACGACGATCTTCCTGGTGCCGATCCTGGTTTTCACCATCCTGCTTCGCAAGCAATTGCTGCGCGGCATCACCTTCGGCGCGGTGCGCAAATGAGCTTGACCAAGCCTGGGAACCGCAAATCGCGCTGGCCGGCCTGGGCACGGCGCGGGCTGATGGAAAACATCGCGACAGCGCTGATCGCCATCGGCTTCCTGATGCTGTTCCAGCCCTTCGCGCTGTCGCTCTACACCTACTCCTTCATCACCATGCTCGCCGGCACCGTGATGTTCATCATCGTCTCCAAATTCCCGGAATAATCATGGCCGAAATCCGTGTCCAGCACCTGAGAAAGGCCTTCGGCGATTTCGTCGCCGTGCAGGATTCCAACTTCGTCGTCGAGGATGGCGAGTTCTTCGTCATGCTCGGCCCGTCCGGCTGCGGCAAGACGACGACCTTGCGCATGATCGCGGGGCTTGAGCTGCCGACCGGCGGCCAGATCCTGCTCGGCGGCGACGACGTCACCATGCTGCGGGCCCGCGAGCGCGACATCGCCTTCGTCTTCCAGCTGTTCGCGCTCTATCCGCACATGAATGTGCGCAAGAACATCGGCTTCCCGCTGCTGGCGCAAGGCATGCCTTCGGCCGAAATCCGCACGCGGGTCGAGGAAACGGCGAAGCTGCTGCGCATCGACCATCTGCTCAACAAATCCGTCTCCGGACTTGCCGGCGGCGACCGCCAGCGCGTCGCGCTCGGCCGCGCCATCGTGCGGCGGCCAAAATGCTTCCTGATGGATGAGCCGCTGGGAACCCTTGACACCGAATTCCGCGATTTGATGGTCCACGAGCTGCGCGAACTGCACAACCGCATCCATGCCACGACGGTCTATGTCACGCACGACCAGATGGAAGCGATGTCGATGGCCGACAAGATCGCGGTGATGAACCATGGCGTCATCGAGCAGTTCGGAAGCCCGCGCGAAATCTATGACCGCCCGGCGACCATGTTCGTCGCCGACTTCATCGGCTCGCCACCGATGAACTTTTTGGGATTTGGCGGCGGGCTCGCCAAGGGCGCCAGGGAGATCATCGTGCAAGGCGCGAAGGTCGCGGTGCCGGAGGTGCGCGAGGACATCGCACCTGGCGACATGGCGCTCGGCATCCGCCCTGAACACATCCGCTTCGACGACGCCTCAAAATTGCGCGGCGCCATCTACGGCACCGAATATCTCGGCACCACGCAGATCGTCGCGGTGGAGACGGCGGATGGCATCATCAAGGCACGCGTACCGGCCGAAATCAGGCTCGCCACCGGCGACCATGTCGGCCTGACGCTGAGCAGCGCGCGGCTGTCGCTGTTCGAGAAGGGATCGGGCCGCGCGGTGAGAACCGCGATCCACGATGTCGCCTCGGAACGGAGGGCCCAGCATGGCTGAGGTGCACATCAAGAACGTGACCAAGAGTTTCGGCGACCATGTCGCCGTCGACGGCCTCGACCTGCACATAGCAGATGGTGAATTCGTCGTGCTGCTCGGGCCAACCGGGGCCGGCAAGACGACGACGCTGCGGCTCATCGCCGGGTTGGAACGGCCAGACAGCGGCACGATCGAGATCGGCGGACACAATGCCACGACGCTGTCGCCGGCCGAGCGCGACACCGCCTTCGTCTTCCAGCAATATTCGCTCTATCCGCATCTGTCGGTGTTCGACAATCTCGCCTTTCCGCTGCGCTCGCCGGCGCGGAAAATGCCGGAAGACCAGATCCGCCGCCGGGTCGAGGAGGTGGCGAAGATGGTGCGCATCCATCACAAGCTCGCCAACCGCTCGACCAAGCTTTCGGGCGGCGAAATGCAGCGCGTCGCCATCGGCCGCGCGCTGGTGCACAAACCGTCCATCTATCTGATGGACGAGCCGCTGTCATCGCTCGACGCCAAGCTGCGGGCGGATCTGCGGCTCGAGCTGAAGCGCATCCAGACCGAGCTCGGCGCCACCATGCTTTACGTCACCCACGACCAGATCGAGGCGATGACGATGGCAGACCGCATCGGCATCCTCACCGAGGGCGTGCTGGTGCAGATCGGCTCGCCGCGCACCATCTATTCAGAGCCGGCAAACCTGCATGTCGCGGCGAGGCTCGGCCAGCCGGCGATCAATCTTCTGCCGACCGGGCTGCTGCCTGACGGCGGCGCACCGGCCGGCACCAAGACGATCGGCGCGCGCACCGAGCATCTGACGATCGCGAAGGCCGCGAATGGCCATGCTGACGGCGTTGTCGACTGGGTCGAGCATCTCGGTGACCAGAACCATTTGCATGTGACGGTAGGCACCAAGAAACTGGTGACGCTGACCGATCCCGACACGGATCTGGCGCAGGGCGACAAAGTGGTGATCCGCTACCGGGCGCCGCTGTATTTCGGCGCCGATGGACAGCGATTGATGTGAGCGGTTTTCGGTGATTCAGCACCGGTTTTGACTTTGCCAGTACGGGACGAATCGATGAAGCACTTTTTCAATCGCAGGGAAACGATCGTCACCGAGGCGCTGGACGGCCTGCTACGAACCATTGGCTCCGGCGATCTCGCGCGCCTCGACGGCTATCCCGAGATCAAGGTCGTCCTGCGCGCCGACTGGGACAAGACGAAAGTCAGTGTCGTCTCCGGCGGCGGGGCCGGGCACGAGCCTTCACATGCCGGTTTCGTCGGCAGGGGCATGCTGACGGCGGCGGTTTCGGGCGAGATCTTTGCCTCGCCAAGCGTCGAAGCGGTGCTGGCCGCCATTCGCGCGGTCACCGGCCCGGCCGGCTGCCTGCTGATCGTCAAGAACTACACCGGCGACCGTCTCAATTTCGGCCTGGCGGCAGAGAAGGCGCGCGCCGAAGGGTTTCGTGTCGAGATGGTCATTGTCGCCGACGATATCGCTTTGCCCGACATCACCCAGCCGCGCGGCGTTGCCGGCACCTTGTTCGTGCACAAGATATCAGGCCACCTGTCGGAAGCCGGCCACGATCTGGCTGAAATCGCGGCAGCGGCGCGGGCGGCGGCTAAGGACATAGTTTCGCTCGGCATGTCGCTGTCGTCCTGCTCGATCCCGGGCCAGCCGCACGAAGACAGATTTGGCGAGAACGATGGCGAACTCGGCCTTGGCATTCACGGCGAGCCGGGCGTCGAGCGGATTGCGGTGCAGAGCGCCGACAGGCTGGTGGCGATCATGGCGGAGCGCCTCGCGGCACGGCTTGATCCCAAGGCCACCTACGCCTTGCTGATCAACAATCTCGGCTCCGTGCCGCCGCTGGAAATGTCCGTTATCGCCAATGCGGTGCTTGCCTCGCCGTTGGCCAAAACCATCAAACTGACGATCGGGCCGGGCCCGCTGATGACGGCGCTCAACATGAACGGCTTCTCGCTGTCGCTGATCCGGCTGGATGCGGCGCGCGAAACCGCCTTGCAGGCGCCGGTCGGCCCGCATGCCTGGATACCGGCAAAGCCGGTTGTTTCACCTGCCGTCGTGCCGATGGCGAAAGCGGCCGGACAAAGCGTGGCACGCAAGCCCAGCCAGGATGCGCGGACCCGGTCTCTTCTCGTTACCATCTGCGAAAGGCTGATCGCGCTCGAAGCGACTTTGAACGGACTGGACGCCAAAACAGGCGACGGCGACACCGGTTCGACGGTGGCGACCGGCGCGCGCAGTGTTCTCGAGCGGCTCGACACGCTGCCGCTTGCCGAGCCTGCAGCCACCCTTGGCGCGATAGGCGACATTCTGAGCGCGTCGATGGGCGGCTCCAGCGGCGTGCTGCTGTCGATCTTCTTCACGGCGGCGGCGCAGGCTCTGGGCGGCGGCGCGAGCCTGCCCAGAGCGTTGCTTGCCGGCCTTGAACGGATGACCTTTTATGGCGGCGCCAGAATTGGCGATAGAACCATGGTCGATGCGCTGGAGCCGGCGCTCAAAGCACTCGACGCGAACGGCCTGGAGGAGGCGGCAACAGCAGCCCGCCATGGTGCCGAGGCCACGGCCGCCATGGACAAGGCAAAAGCCGGGCGGTCGGCCTATGT
The DNA here is from genome assembly GCF_003997175.1 of Mesorhizobium sp. Primo-A. Classification (NCBI taxonomy): domain Bacteria; kingdom Pseudomonadati; phylum Pseudomonadota; class Alphaproteobacteria; order Hyphomicrobiales; family Phyllobacteriaceae; genus Mesorhizobium; species Mesorhizobium sp. Primo-A. The sequence continues at coordinate 125,796 of NZ_RZTG01000002.1, read as the reverse complement.
CGGCAGCAAGCTGCAAGGTGTGGTCGACCCCGGCGCTCACGCGGTGGCCGAAGTCTTCGCGGCGGCCGCGGCATTGCATGAAGCGGCCTGACGTATGCTCCAGTTGTCGAATGACCGTTCTTTCGATACTGCCGGCAAGATGGAAACCGGGAATGCGGGTGACATGGCGGCGTTGAACCTTGCCCGGCTGATCGCGGCCGCCGCGGATACGATCGCCGCGAACGCCGAGGAATTGACGGCGCTCGACCAGGCGATCGGCGACGGCGACCACGGGCTGAACATGAAGCGCGGCTTCGAGGCCGTGCGCGCCGAAGCCGAAGCATTTTCGGCCAAACCGCTGCCCGATGCCCTGAAGGCGATCGGCACCAAGCTGGTGATGACGGTCGGCGGCGCCTCCGGCCCGCTGTTCGGCACCCTGTTCCTGGCACTCGGCAAGGAGATTTCGGCGAAACCCGATCGCGCCAATCTGACGGCGGCGTTCGGCAAGGCGATCGAAGCTGTGGCAGCACGCGGCAAATCGCAGATCGGACAAAAAACCATGCTCGACGTGCTGCAGCCGGTGCATGACGCGCTGCTGCAGGGAAAGACAGCTCTTGAAATCGCCGATATCGCCGACGCCGCGGCCGACGCGACCGTGCCTATGAAAGCCTTGCGTGGCCGCGCCTCGTTCCTGGGCGACCGATCGATCGGTCATATGGACGCCGGCGCGCGCTCAACCGCGCTGCTGGTGCGCACAGTGGCGCACAGCCTCGGGGAAAGCGCATGAGCAATGTCGGCATCGTCATCGTCTCGCATTCGCCGCTGGTTGCCGAGGGCACGGCCGACATGGTGCGGCAGATGGTGGGCGACGAAGTGCCGCTTGCATGGTGCGGCGGAAACGGCCATGGCGGGCTCGGCACCAATGTCGAGGCGATCATGGGCGCCATCGACAAGGCCTGGTCGGAAGCCGGTGTCGCCATTCTGGTCGATCTCGGCGGCGCGGAGACCAACTCGGAAATGGCGGTGGAGATGATCGGCGAGCCACGCTCGCACAAGATCATAGTCTGCAACGCGCCGATCGTCGAAGGCGCGGTGATGGCAGCGACCGAGGCCTCCGGCGGCGCCTCGCTGCGGGAAGTGGTGGCGACGGCACATGAATTGTCGCCGTCGTGAACGAACGGGAATTTTGAAAGACATGTCCGCATCCGCCGAAGCGACCGTTGTGATCACCCACGAGGTGGGTCTGCACGCGCGTCCTTCGGTGAAGTTCACCAAGTTGGCCAAGAGTTTTGCCGCCGAGGTGGAGATCGCGCTCGCCGCCAACGGGCCATGGTTCGACGCCAAGAGCATCGTCAAGGTGATGGCGGCCAAGGCGCCGAAGGGCACCGTGCTGCACATCAGGGCCAGCGGTGACGGCGCCAATGATGCCGTCGACGCGTTGGTCGAACTGGTGCGGCGCGATTTCGACGAAGGCGCGGACCATGTCCGAACCGCTTAGACTGCAAGGCATTTCGGCCTCGGCCGGCTATGCCGAGGGGCCACTGTTCGACCTCGACCAGACTGTCGTATCCTATGTCGGCAAAGAAACAGCCGACGACGAGAAGGCCGCGCTCGAAGCCGCAATCGCCGTCGCGACAAGCCGTCTCACCGCATTGAGCGAGATGGCCGAGGGCGATGCCGCCGACATTCTCGAGTTTCAGATCGCCATGCTGCAAGACGATGCGCTGAGCAGCCCGGCCTTTGCCGCGATCCGCACCGGCCTGCCAGCCGACAAAGCCTGGCGGCAAGCGCTTGATACCGAGATTGCCGGCTACGACGCGTCAGACCAGGATTATTTCCGCGCACGGGCCGCCGACATACGCGATATCAGGGACCAGGTGCTGCGGGCGCTGTCCGAGGATGGCGACGTCCAGGCGCCAACCGGCGCCATCCTCTACGGCTGGGATATCGCGCCGACGCGTTTTCTCGAAACCGACTGGAGCCGCGGCGGCGGCATCGCACTGAAGGCGGGCAGCACCGCCAGCCACGTCGCCATGCTGGCGCGTTCGCGCGGCGTGCCGATGGTTGTCGGGTTGGGCACTTCGCTGGCTCGTCTAACCGGCACAGCGCTGCTCGACGCCGAACATGGCGGCATTGTGCTGTCACCCTCCAAGACTGAAATCGCTGCTTTTCGCCAATCGTCCTCATCATTCCGGGCGCGCAGCGACCGGGCCGGGACGTTCCTGGCGCGACCGGCGGTGACCAAGGCCGGCACGGCGGTGCGCGTGCAGGTCAACATCGCCGACCCGTCCGATGTCGACCTCATCGACATTACGACCTGCGACGGAGTCGGGTTGATGCGCACCGAATTCCTGTTCGGCAAGACGCTGCCGGATGAGGAGACGCAGTATCGCGCCTATCGCAAGGTGCTGGAGTGGGCCGGTGAAAAACCGGTGACGATCCGCACCGTTGACGCCGGCGGCGACAAGCCGGTGCCCGGCTTTACGGTCGAGGAGAGCAATCCGTTTCTCGGCCTGCGCGGGATCAGGCTGTCGCTGGCAAGACCCGAGGTGTTTCGTGTACAGATCCGGGCGCTGCTGCGCGCCGCTGTCCATGGCAGCCTGAAAGTGATGTTCCCTATGATCGCCATTGTGGAGGAATACCGACAGACAGCGGCGATGTTCGCCGAAGAGCAGACTGCACTTGCCGCACGCGGCGTCGCACACAACATGCCGCCGCTCGGCATCATGGTCGAAGTGCCTTCGGTGGCGATCGTACCGGAAGCCTTTACCGATGCCGCCTTCTTCTCGATCGGCTCCAATGATCTCACCCAGTATGTCATGGCGGCCGCCCGCGACAACGCTGCCGTGGCGCATCTCAATTCGGTCCGTCATCCGGCCGTGCTGCGGCTGATCGCTGCCGTGACGGCGTTTGGCCAGCGGGAAGAGATCCCGGTCAGCCTGTGCGGCGATGCAGCCGGCGATCCAGCCTCGATCCCGTCACTGATCGAGGCCGGCCTGCGCGATCTTTCCGTCGCGCCGGCGCAACTCGCCATGGCCAAGGCGGCCGTCGCGGACGTTTCTGTCTAGGCGCGGCCGGCATGGTCGACAGGACACCCGAACCCGGTTCCGAAGAGGCGATCCGCGCCTACAAGACGATCCTGTCGCAGGTCATCGACCAGCGCCCGTCCGGTATGCGCCAGCGCCTGGCCGATGCGCTCGGCAAGCACCGCAGCTTCGTCACGCAGATTTCCAGTCCTGCCTATTCGATCCCGATTCCGTCAAAACATTTGCCGGCTATATTTTCCGTCTGCCATTTCAGCCCGGCCGAGCGCGACCAGTTTCTCGCCGCCTATCACCAGGCGCATCCAGGCAAGATGTCGATCGCATCAGGCATGCGCAAGACGCGGCATGTCTCGCTGATCGTGCCGGATTTCGGCGACGACAAGCAGAACGCCGCGCTCGATAAGGCGGTGAACGATTTTATCCAAAAGATCACCAGCATCACCGGCAAGAGTGGCTGATCGAACTCTTGTTTTACGCAATTCCGGACGGAAAACCGCGATACACTTTTCCTGGAATTGCTTTGGAAGGCCTATTTCGGGAGGAGACGGCCGTGAAGAAGTTTATCAATTCGGTGGACACGGTGCTGACCGAAAGCCTCGACGGCTTCGTCGCCGCCCATGCCGACATCCTCGTGCTCGGCGACGAGCACAAATTCATCCGCCGCAAGACCTTGCGGCCGGGCAAGGTGGCGCTGATCTCCGGCGGCGGTTCCGGTCACGAGCCGCTGCATGGCGGCTTTGTCGGTCACGGCATGCTGGACGCCGCCTGCCCCGGCCAGGTGTTCACCTCGCCGACACCGGACCAGATGCTGGCGGCGGCAGAGGCCGTCGACACCGGCGCCGGCTGCCTGTTCATCGTCAAGAACTATGAGGGCGACGTCATGAATTTCGAGATGGCGGCCGAAATGTCGGAAGGCGTCCAGCAGATCGTGACCAATGACGATGTCGCGGTCGAGAATTCTTCCTATACGACGGGCCGGCGTGGCGTCGCCGGCACGCTGGTGGTGGAAAAGATCGTCGGCGCGGCGGCCGAACATGGCCTGGCTCTGGCGTCGCTGAAGGCGCTTGGCGACCGCGTCAACGCTGCTACCCGCTCGATGGGCGTGGCGCTGACCAGTTGCACCGTGCCGGCGGCGGGCAAGCCGACTTTCGATATCGGCGACGGCGAGATGGAGTTCGGCGTCGGCATCCATGGCGAGCCCGGCCGCCGGCGCGATGCGCTGAAAAGCGCCGATGCGATCGCGCAGGAGATTTGCGCCGCGATCCTCGGCGATCTCGGCGACAAAGCGAAAGGCCCGGCGCTGCTGTTCGTCAACGGCTTCGGCGGCACGCCGCTGATGGAACTCTATCTGATGTACAACAGCGCACGGCTAATCTTCGAGAAGCATGGCGTGACGGTGACCCGTTCGCTGGTCGGCTCCTACGTCACCTCGCTCGATATGGCCGGCTGCTCGATCACGCTGACCATGCTCGACGACGAGACGACCGCATTCTGGGACGCGCCGGTACACACTGCGGCGCTGCGCTGGGGCATGTAAAAGCTGGCTTACATTAGGCTTTTCTGCAACCATTCCTGACTTGCTCGCAATGCTAGCTGGGTTGATGCTGCCACCGCTTACTTCCGCCCAAGAAAGACTCTTGCTGCGCTTCGCTGACCCCGAGGCGGCGGCAGGCGGCGAAGATTTGTCGGCAAAGACGCTGACGGCGCTGCTCGACAATGCCGAGTTTCACGGCGTGCTGCCGATCATGTTGCGCAAGCTCAGCGGGGACGCGCGGCTGCCAGCGGATGCCGACCTGCACGGCAAGCTGGAGGATCTGCGCCAGAAGGCAACGATCGCCACCGGCCAGTCGATGCTGTTGAAGTATCATGGCGACCGCATCATGAAGGGACTGGCGGCGGACAATATTCCGGCGCGGATCGTCAAGGGACCCGTCTTCGCGCGAAAGCTCTACCGCAACGTCGCCGACAGGCCCTTCACCGACATCGACATCCTGGTCGAACCCGCCAATCTGGCCAGGGCAAACCAGGTGATCGCGGCATGCGGCTTCGAGCTTGGCAGCAACGAGGCCGAATCCTACGAATTGCAGGAATTCAAATGGTTGGAAAAAGAGAATTCCAGCCTGCTGGTCGAACTGCATGGCGACCTCGTGCATGACACCGGCATGCGGCGGCGCCTGTCGCTGGGTTTCCCTGAATTGCGCGCCATCGACGGCGAAGCCACGGACACGCCGGCGGCTCTTCTAACGATCGCCATCGTGCACGCCGCCGGCGGCCACAAATTCCACCGCCTGCAGCTTTGCGTGGACGTGCTGCAAGGCGTGCGGGCGCTGCAATCACCCGAAGCGGAAGCACGCCTGTTCGACGCTGCCCGTATGACCGGCATCGAACTGGAGTTGGCAATCGTGCTCAATGTGACCGGCCAGCTGTTCGACGAGAGCCGCGCGCTCGAACTCGCCGGCCGCATCAAGCCCGACCTCTCCATACGGCTGGCCAGGCGGCTGATCACAACGAATACGCTGCTTGGCGTCAATTCCAGGGACAGACTGGGCTCGCGCCTGCGCCGCGACGCCTTCCGGTGGATTCAGAGATTGGCCAAGGCCAGGCCGCAAGTAGCCTGACTTGACGTCAATCCAGGGTGCCGCGGATCAGCGCCGCAGCGTCAGCCGGGCGCGCGCCTACTTCGAGCTGGAAGGTCGGCACCGCATTGACCAGCCCGGCGATGGTCGCCAGCCTGCGCTTCTGCATCGGCAGCAGCCCGGTCATGCCGGTGCGGACATTGTCGACTGCCAGCGCCACCATCGCGTCGGTCCTGGCCATGGCGACGAGCCGGGTCTGCCCGTCGGCGGAACGCGCCAGGTGCAGAAGCGCCGCCACCGGCCGGGCGGATGCGTTTTCCACCCGGATGATACCGCCCAACCGTTCTAACGAGACCGGCTGTTCGCCGTTGCGATCCCACGTCTGGCCAAGGCATGGCGCCACCTGCGGGATCATTTCGGCAGTCTTCCGGTGGATTTTGACGGCGCGCGGCAAGCCCCAGGCTACAACCTTGCCCGAAGCGACATTCAGGATCATGGCGTCGTCGGAGCAGAGGCCAAAGCCCTGTGTTGCCAGCGCCAGCGACGTCGTGGTCTTGCCGGTGCCGCTCGGGGCGTGGATCAGCACCACCGCATCGCGGTCAGGCAAGGTCAGCCCGGCCGTATGCAGCATATGCTGGCCACCGGCGTCGAGCGCGGCATCCAGGACCAACATCGACGGCGTCCAGGCGGCTTTCGTACCGGTGCTAATCCGGAGTTCGGCCCAACCTTCCCCACCATTGATCGCAACGGTTTGGCGCCCGGGAAAGACCAGATGGACAATGCCGCCATCCTCGATCATCCGGCAGGGACCATCCTCCGGCACCTCGCCATCGAAGACCAGGGATCCATTGGGTGTCTCGTCCAGCGTGTCTGTTTCGGTGATCTCAAGACGAAAGTCCGGCGCGACGGGTTCCCCTATGCGCAGGCTGCCCAGCATCCGGTCGAAATCCTGCCACAGCTCGGAGCGCTCGGCCGATATGCCAAGGATCAGGCCGTTGAGGCCATAGCAGGCTGAAGGTCTGGTCAAGCGGGACGCGCCTTTACGGCATCGGCATGATGACGATAGATCTCGACCATGCCGGGAAGCTTGTCGCTGACCACCGGCTTGCCGTCGAGGCAGACCCAGCAATGCGCCGATAGACGCTGCGCTTGCATCGACTGCGGTTCGACGCCGAAGCGCAGGTCCGGATCGAAGCCGGCTAGTCGCAGGAAACGATGACCGAGCAGACCTTCCCTCAAGCACCTGCGGTCACGCATCAGCCAGGGGTGGCGGACCGTGCGGTTGACGCTCTCGACGATGTAGGCGGACGGCAGACCGCGATAGGGCGTCGACGAGGCGAGCGGCGCCCATCTGAGCACCTCCTCGAAGCTCCGGTTGGTGACAAGGACCGGCATCAGCCGCGCGCTCGCCCAGAGATGGCAGCGAAAAAGAGCGCGCAGGAGCGGGCCGTCAGCCATCAAGCACCTGGCGCGGCGAGGATACCTTCCGAGATCAGATCCGTGGCCAGTGCCGCCATGTCCTGATCGAGCGTCCCCTTGTCGACCTCGAACTCCTCGCACAGCAGGTCGACGATCTGGTCGAGGTTGCGCGCGCCGTCCACCTTGTCGAGAAAGGCTTCGGTCGTGCCGTTGCATGTATAGAGCTGGCCGCTGCGCGCCAAAAGCACGACTGCGCCATCGCCCACATGCTGCACCGAGGCATCCTCGGCCAGCCGCAGAACGGTTCCAGAGACTATTTCCACCACGCCCCCTCCAAGCCATGCTCATCCCGGAAATCAGATAGCGCGGAGGTGGAGCGCTGTCTATCGGCCGATCACGGGAGCCCGGTGCACGGACCAACGGCCTTGCTGACAGATTCTCCGCGCCAGTCGCGTTAGAACCTGCTCGGTTGCGTCTTCCCGGCCGCATTCGGCCCAGAAATAGTTATCGATGAAACGTGACAAACAGCGGGCTGCCGGCAGCGGACGTTGCATTTCTTCCCCTAAGTAAGGTAAAACCTGCCTGGGTATTGGGGAGATAGCGTATGCGTTACAATTGGGAGCGAGCTCCGACGAGCTTCGAACGTCATAGAAAAGCGCTGGCGACAGCCATTTTGATCGCTGGCGGCATTGGCCTCATGCTTGTGGCCCTGCCGATCTAGAAACAACCTTCAGACAGATCGGCTGCCAGCGCTTGGGCGTGACCTCTCAGCGTGGCTCCCCGGTCACCGCGAGGAAGCGGCGATCGCGCCCCTCGAAACCCTGGCTGAAACGCTGCACCAGCACAACGATCACCGCCGGCTTGCCGGCCGGGGTAAGTTCGTAGGATTCCGACAGGCTGTAGGAGGTCGGGCAGTTTCTTGAGCCCGGCACGGTCTTGTCCTCGTGCAGGATCTTGAACGGCTTGCCGTCCTGGCCTTGCAGCGTCAGCCGGAAGCCGAGTGCCTTGCCAGATGTGTCGCGCTGCTCCGTCGTTGCGAAACTCGCCGAACAATCGCTCGTGCTGGCTGCCAGGATCTCGTCGAGCTGGATGGTCGAAACGCCCGTTTCGCCATGGAGCGGCGACAGCCATTTCTGCGACACCTGTTCGAGGCGGGAGATGTCGTTGTAGGCAACCATTTCACCCGGAAAGGTGAATTTGTCGGACGCTGTCTGCTCGGCTGGGGATGTGATTGCATAATGGGCGAGAATGGGCGCCGCCTGAGCGGCGGCCTGCGCCCTCGCCTGCTCCAGCGTCAGTGTCGCCTCCTCCGTCTCATCGACGACGAGGATCGGCTTACCGCCAACGAACCGATCCGTACGGGTATCGATGACGTCGATCTCAGACCAGCCGGAGTCCGAGGCGCCGGCGTCGAGCGTTCCATATTGCTCGAAGGCGAAATAAGCGCCATCCGGCGAAAAGCCGATGATGTGCCGTGCCGCGGCATCGCCGGCTTCAGCGGTTCCGGTGGACATAGCAAGTACGGCGCCCATGACCGATGATAGCGAAAAGCGCCCGATGATCCGCACAGCAGCAGACATCACCACCCCAGTCCCGTCTCGCAGTTCATAACTGCTTGCCCCCAAGCGCCAGGTCGATGCCGTCGTCACAATGGCGTGGATTTGCGGCCAAGGGTAGAGCGCGCTATCTGGAAGGAAGAAAAACATTTCCCGGGGAGGTATGGATGGCTTCACGCTATCACGAGGTCTATGAAGGCTGGAAACGCGATCCGGAACAATTCTGGGCGGATGCGGCCGGCGCCATCGACTGGTATTCGCCCTGGGACAAGGTGTTCGACGCCAATGCCGGTGTCTATGGCCGCTGGTTCACCGGCGCCACCTGCAACACCTGCTACAATGCCATCGACCGCCACGTCGCCGGCGGCCGCGCCGACCAGATCGCGCTGATCCATGACAGTGCGATTGCCGGAACCGTGAAAAAGTTCACTTATGCCGAGCTGAAGCGCGAGGTCGTCGCGCTGACTTCGGTGCTGAAGAACCGCGGCATCGGCAAGGGTGACCGCGTCATCATCTACATGCCGATGGTGGCCGAGGCGGCCATCGCCATGCTCGCCTGCGCCCGCATCGGCGCGGTGCATTCGGTGGTCTTCGGCGGCTTCGCCTCGCATGAGCTTGCCACCCGCATCGACGATGCCAGGCCGAAGCTGATCATTTCGGCATCCTGTGGCCTGGAGCCAGGCCGCGTCGTTGCCTACAAGCCGTTGCTCGACAAGGCGATCGAGATCTCCCGCCACAAGCCGGACGCCTGCCTGATCCTGCAGCGCGACCAGTTGCGCTGCGAGTTGAAGGAGCATTTCGACATCGACTACGCCGATGCCGTCGCCCGCGAACGGGCAGCGGGCGCCAATGTCGACTGCGTGCCGGTGCTTGCCACCGATCCGCTCTACATCATCTACACATCGGGCACGACCGGGCAGCCCAAGGGCATCGTGCGCGACAATGGCGGCCATATGGTCGCACTGAAATGGACGATGGAAAACGAGTTCGGCGTCAAGCCGGGCGAGGTGTTCTGGGCGGCATCCGATGTCGGCTGGGTGGTCGGCCATTCCTACATCGTCTACGGACCGCTGCTGCATGGCTGCACCAGCATCCTGTTCGAGGGCAAGCCTGTCGGCACGCCCGATGCCGGCACCTACTGGCGGGTGATAGCGGAGCATGGCGTGGTCGCGCTGTTCACCGCGCCGACCGCATTCCGCGCCATCAAGGGGCAGGACCCGAAGGGCGAGTTCATTGCCAAACACGACCTCTCGAAGTTCCGCACGCTGTTTCTTGCCGGCGAGCGCGCCGACCCGGAAACCATCAAATGGGCGGAGCAGAAGCTGAATGTGCCTGTGGTCGACCATTGGTGGCAGACAGAGACCGGCTCGCCGATGACGATCAATCCCGCCGGCCTTGGCCTGCTGCCGGTGAAATACGGCTCGCCCGGCGTGCCGATGCCCGGCTACGACATCCGCGTGCTCGACGATGCTGGCCATGAGGTGAAGCGCGGCACGCTGGGCAATGTGGTGATCAAACTGCCGCTGCCGGCCGGCTGCCTGCCAACGCTGTGGAATGCCGATCAACGGTTCCGCCAAGCCTATCTCGACGAGTTCCCCGGCTTCTACAAGACGGCGGATGCCGGCATGGTCGACGAGGACGGCTATCTCTACGTCATGGCCCGCACCGATGACATCATCAATGTCGCCGGCCACCGCCTGTCAACCGGCGCCATGGAAGAGGTGCTTTCGGCCCATCCCGATGTCGCCGAATGCGCGGTCATCGGCATTGCCGACGCCATGAAGGGCCAGGTTCCGCTGGGCTTCGTGGTGCTGAATGCGGGTGTGACCCGCGATATCGGCTCCATCGAGAACGAGGTGGTCGGCCTGGTGCGCGAACGCATCGGCCCGGTCGCCGCCTTCAAGACGGTGGTGACGATCAAGCGCCTGCCCAAGACGCGATCGGGCAAGATCCTGCGCGGCACCATGCAGAAGATCGCCGACAAGGAGGAATGGGCCATGCCGGCAACCATCGACGATCCGGTCATCCTCGACGAGATCACTGCGGCGCTGAAGGAACGTGGGATCGGCCTTTGAGCCACTGAAGGTGGGCCGCGGACGACCTTTTCGATCGGCAAGCAATACTTTTATTGTGCGACGCAGCAATGCACCCTAAAGTCGTTCGCGGGGGGCCATCGACAAAGGTCGCATGGCTCAGCAGAAGATTACATTTGGCGGCGTCGACATCCTGCGCTTTCTCGCCGCCGTCATGGTCATGGTCTACCACTATGGCTTCTGGGTGTGGGCGTATCCTGACGGTGTTTCGGCGCGCGCCACGGGCGGCGTTCCCCCGCAGCCGGCAATAGGCGCCTGGGTCGAATCCGGCTGGGTCGGCGTCCAGATCTTCTTCGTCATCAGCGGCTTCGTCATCGCCTTCAGCGCCGAAAGGTCGACACCCCTGCGGTTTTTCGAAGCCAGGGTGAAACGGCTGGCGCCGGCCGTGTGGATCTGTGCGCCGGTCACTGCGGCGGTGCTTTTGATCGTCGGCCTCAGCTGGCCGACCGATGCCGTCGTCAGGCTCGTCCGCACCGGCCTGTTCGCCCCTTACGCGCCATGGGTGGACAGCGTCTACTGGACGCTCGGCATCGAGATCGCCTTCTATGCCGTCGTCTGGACCTTGCTGCGGCTCGGCCGCTTCCATCTAATGGAAATTGTGGCGCTCGCCATCGGCCTGGTCAGCGCGCTGTTCTGGTGCCTCTACTGCCCGCTCGACTGGGCCGACCTTGCCGAAACACGCACGCTCGACCTGCTTCTGGTGCATCACGGCGTGTTCTTCGCCACCGGCGTCATGCTGTGGCTGATGCGCTTCAAGGCGGTGACAGCCGCCCGCCTAGCCTTCTGCGCCCTGTTCCTGGCCGGTGGTGTGCTGCAGATCGCCAGTTCGGTCGACGTTCATATCCTGAAGGTCGGGCGTGATATGCCCTTCGCCCCGCCGATCCTCATCTTCCTCATAGGCATCGCGCTGATGGCGTGGTCGCTGCGGCTCGACCTCTCCTGGAGCGGCTGGCGCCGGATCGGGCTGATGACCTATCCGCTCTACCTGCTGCACGATGTCGTCGGCGCGGCCCTGCTCGGCATCCTGGTCCGCGCCGGTCTGCCGCATCTGTTCTCGATGGCGGTCGTCGGCGCGACGATGATCGCGGCAAGCTGGCTAGTGGCGACCGAGGCCGAACCACGCATCCGGCTGCTGCTCGACCATACCGTTTTCCGTTATCGGCTTAAGGCAGCCTGACGACGGTCCGGCAGACCGGCCCGGCCGCCGACCTAAAGCATGTCGCGCCTGAGCGGATTCAGGCCCACCCCAGGCCTTTGTTCCACGGATCGCTCTCCCAAAACGGAGCTCACTTCCGAGCGACATGCATTGGCGGTGCCGACCCGGCGCAGCTGCATTTTCCACGATTGCGGAATTCTTCGTTTCGGGCATGATAACAGGCACTTATGCCTTCGGCATGAGAGCTTGCCTCGAGACGCCCGGCACGTGACCCTGTTCCAGCGAAAACCCCGCATCGCGGCGCGTCCGCGCCTCGATATCGATATGCAGGACGCTGTCGTCTATGCGATCGGCGACGTGCATGGCTGCTACAAGGAACTCCGCGCGCTGGAGCAGAAGATCCTGCTCGATTCGCTGCGCTTCCAGAGCCGCAAGATCATCGTCATGCTTGGCGACTACATCGACCGGGGGTTTCAGTCGGCGCGGGTGCTCGATCACCTCCTGGCGCCGCCGCCGAAAGGATTTCAGCGCATTTGTCTTGCGGGCAACCACGAAGTGGCAATGCTGAACTATCTCGACGGAAATCTGTCCCGCGAACCCTGGCTGGCGACGGGCGGCCTGCAAACCCTGTTTTCCTATGGCATCGATCCGGCGCGCCTCACCAGCCTCTACGGGAGCAGCGCGCAGATCGACCGGCGCATAAGGGAGATCATTCCGGACGATCACGTCAGCTTCCTGCGCGGGCTGCCGATCATGGTCCGTTCGCGGAAGTTCGTGTTTGTCCACGCCGGCATCAGGCCCGGCGTCGACCTTGCGGCGCAAACCGACCATGACCTGATCAACATCCGTTCGGACTTCTTCGAGGCAACGCACCTGCTCGACCGCTGGGTGGTGCACGGGCATACGCCGGTGGATGTCCCGAAGCTCGAAGGGCGCCGGCTCGGCATCGACACGGCCGCCTTCCAGAGCGGACGCCTGACCGCCGTCAGGATCGCCGACAAGCAAGGCAGGCTGATCTTCTCCTGACGCGCAACGATATTCAGGTGTGCTGGCCTGAAGATCGATACACTTCAGAGTGGACCCACTCGCGCAAAGGTCGACGTCAGACCGGCGCCTTGCCGCGCACTTCCGACTTTTCCAGATAGTAGCTCGAATATTTATCGAAGAATTTTTCCGAACCGCCGAACGAGCCGTATTTGGCCAGTTTCTTCAAATCGACCTTGTTCAGCACCGCGCCGACGATCTTGTTGGCGACATAGGGTTCGGATTCCAGCATCGACCTGACCATCGCGCGCGGGGTGCGCCCCCACTCGGTGACCAGTACAAAACCGTCGACCAATGGCGCGAAGGCCTTGGCGTCGACCACCGGTCCGAGCGGCGGCAGATCGACGACGATGTATTCGAACGTCTCCTTGGCGTTCTCGATGAAGCGCCGCATGCCGGCCGAGGAGAGAAGTTCGCTGGTATGCGAGAAGTGACCGCGCAGCACCGCCGGGATGATCGCCAGCTTCGTCTGCCTGTCGATCTTGCCGACGGACTGCCAGGTCTGGCCGCCGACCACCGCTTCCATCAAGCCCTGCTCGGTTTCCATGCCAAGGCCTCGGCTGAGGCCGGGATTGCGCAAGTCGCCGTCGATCAGCAGCGTCTTGGAGCCATTGGCGGCAAGCAAGCCGGCGAGATTTGCCGCGACCGTCGACTTGCCCTCGCCGGGAAGCACCGAGATGATGCCGATGACGCGGCTGCCTTGCCCTTCCATCACGACGTCGAAGGCGATCTTGGCGCTGCGCAGCGTTTCGGAGAACATCGAGGCTGGAGAATCGATGCTGACCCGCATGCGCGCCCGCTTTTCGGCTGAAGACAGCGATTGGGTGGTCTTGGCGTCCACCTGGGTCTCGCCCGGCTTTTCTTCCTTGCCGAGCTTGCCGCCGATCGTCGGCAGGTAGCCGAGGAATTTCAGGTTGACGCGGTCGCGCACGTCCTCGCCGGTCCTGAAGAAGCGTTCGTTGAACTCGTTCAGGCCACCAAAGCCGGCGCCCATCAGCAGGCCAAGCACCAGCGAAAGTCCGAGCACGACGATGGTGCGCGGGCTTGAGGCCGTCATCGGCATCGACGCGTCGGAGATGATGCGGATCTTGCCGACCGGGAAGGACTGCTGCTGCGCGGCTTCCTCGTAACGACCCAGGAATGTCTGATAGAGCGTGGTGAGCGCCGTCGCCTGCTGATCGAGTTCACGCAGCTTGACTTGCGTCTGGTTGTCGACGGAACTCTTGCCTTGCGCGGCCGCGACGTTGGCCCTGAGCGCGGTCTCGCGTGCCTGCGCCACCTCATATTCGTTGCGATAGCTTTCGGTCAGCTGCTTCAGCTCGCCGAAAATCTGCGTCGATATGTCGGCCTTCTCCTTGGAGAGAGCCACCGCCTGCGGGTGCTCGGGGCCGAAATTCGCCTCGACGTCCTGCAGCCGCTTGGCCACTGTGAGGTAGCGGGTCTTGAGCGCCGATATGACCGAGCTGCTTGGCTGGTCGCTCGATATGGCGGCATCCTTGAAAGCGTTTTCGGAGCCGCTGTCGACGATGGCCTTGTACTGCTGGTAGCGGGCGCTGGCGCGTGCGGTGTCGGCCTGCGCCACGATAAGCTGGGCGTTGAGGTCGGAAAGCTGCTTGTCGCTCATCAGCTGGCCATCGCTGTTGGCGGCCAGCCCATGTTCGGCCCTGAATTTCTCAACCGCGAGCGAAGCTGCCTGCGAGCTCTGGCGCAACTCCGTCAACCGGCCCTGCAGCCAGACCGCAGCCCGCTCGGTGGCATCGAAGCTGGCATCGAGCTGATCGGCGAGATAGGCATCGGCATAGGCCTTGGTGATGGCGTTTGCCAAGGCCGGATCCGTCGCCTGATAGCCGAGCGCGATGACGTAGCTTCGGCCGACGCGTTCCGCCCGGATCTCGTTCTGCAGCTTGAGGATCGCGTAGTCGCGGCGCGACGTGGCGATCAGCGCATCGCGGGCGGCCGGGTCGAGCTTGCTGAAGTCAGCGCCACCCGGCATGGAAGAGCTGGGGCGGACATACTGGATCAGGCCGCGGATGAGGCCTATGCCTTGGGCAAGCGCCGACTGGGGCGGATTCATGAACGTGTCGTTCTGGTCGAGCTTCAGCTTGTCGACGACCACGGCGGCAAGCCGCGTCGAGGTCAGGATCTCGATCTGGCTCAGGATGGCGGAATCGGTCTGCATGGTTGTCGACGTCGCCGAAATGTCGTCGACGATCTTGTTCAAGCCCTCGTCGATCAGCACGCTGGCGATCGACTGATATTTGGGCGGCGTTGTCTGCAAATAGAGCAGGCCCAGGAAGAGACCGATGACGGCACACACGGCAACCACCTTGGCCTGCCGTGCGGCCATGCCAAGCAGCCGCTCGATATCGATGAAGTCTTCGCCGTCTCCTGCGTCCGAATTCGGCAATGGCATCCTCTTGTCGAGAGGAAAGTTGGCATAATTCATCTTCGGTCCAATTCTAGAGCCGGTCCTATTCCGATTGATCGCAATTGGCTCTATCTTACTGTTTCAACATGATCTTTTCCGGAAACCGGGACCCACTTTCAGGGATCATGCCTTGGCTTGCAGGCGCCTCGAAGATCGGGAGCATCGCCAGAGCAATGCAAGCGTCGTGCCAGACGGAGAGAACCTGCCGGCCCCTCTTCGCCGGCCATCCGACGATACTCCCGAAAGATGGGCATTATGCGGCTTCTTCCTGGCGTTCATGCGACCGGACGAACTCCTGAAGCATCTCGAAAACCGGACCCTTCATGTCGTCGCGCGCCAGCGCGAAGGCGATGTTGGCCTGGATGAACCCTTCCTTGGAACCACAGTCGAACATGCGGCCGAGGAAAGGCTGGGCGAAGAACGGCTGATCCTTCGACAGACGAACCATGGCATCCGTCAGTTGAATCTCGTTGCCGGCGCCGCGCTGCTGATTGCCCAGGAGCGCGAAAATCTCCGGCTGCAGGATGTAGCGGCCGTTGATGTAGAAATTCGAAGGCGCATTGGCCGGCGCCGGCTTCTCGACCATGGCCGTCACCTCGAAACCGCCGCCGATCTCGGCGCCACGGCCAACGATGCCATATTTGTTGGTCTCGCTGGGTTCGCAACGCTCGACGGCGATTACGTTGCCGCCCGTGCGCTCATAAAGCTCGACGGTTTCGGCGAGGCATCCGCGACCGCCGAAGGACACCATGTCCGGCAGCAGCAAGGCGAAGGGCTCGTTGCCGATAACCTCGCGCGCGCACCAGACGGCATGGCCGAGGCCTTGCGGGGATTGCTGGCGGATGAAGCTGGTGGCGCCGGCCACAGGCAGCATGCTTTCGAGCGCCTCCAGCTGGGTCTTCTTGCCGGTCTGCTCCAGGGTGCCGATCAATTCCGGATGCAGGTCGAAATAGTCCTCGATCACCGCCTTGTTGCGACCGGTCACGAAGACGATGTGTTCGATGCCCGCCTCGAAGGCCTCGTCCACCGCATATTGGACGACGGGCCTGTCGACGACGGGAAGCATTTCCTTCGGCATCGACTTGGTCGCCGGCAGGAACCGCGTTCCAAGCCCCGCCACCGGTATCACGGCCTTCCTGATTTTCTTCATCGCAAATTCCTTCTGAGGAGATCGACTTCAATCCGTTCACAGGCCACGAAAATTCCCTCCATGTGCCTGCATCTTCACCTCCCCGCCCCGACGGCAAATTGTGCCGCCATTCTTCGCAACCGCACGGCGATCGGCATGCCCATATGCCTGACCGCCGCCGGGTCGCTGAGCGCAGTCCGGATCGCCTTGAGCGGGGACCGCGCCTTGATGTGCTGTACCAGTGACAGAAACGATGCCGCCTTGCGCAGGCTGCGGCCACGCCGCGCGAACGCGGCTTGCGCGGCCTCATCCATCCGATGGGTTTGAGCGAACACGGCATCCGCCCTGCGCATGGCTTCGACGTGGTGAAGCTCGAGCACGCGCGAAATGGAGACGCTGCGAATATGGTAGGCATAGCCGATATCGGGCTCGACGACGCATTTTCCGCCGTTGGCCAGGGCGGCGGCAAAGAGGATGTAGTCTTCGCCGATCCTCAGCTTCTCGTCATAGCGAAGCCGGTTTTCGTTCAGGAACTCGCGCTGGAAGATCGGCTTGAGGTAGCCGAGGTTGAACTTGGATTCGAAGACGATGTTGCCGGCGATGTAGGTGGCCAGCGAAATCTCGCGCAAGCCTTCCAGATATTGCCGCGGAAACATCGCGTCCTCGATAACGCCGTCCTCGCGAACGACCTGCAGATTGTCGACGGCGATCTGGGCATCCGCGCTTTCGGCACGCGCGATCATCTTGGCGAGCCGGCCGGGAAAGACCGCGTCGTCGGAATCGAGAACCGCGATCCATCTGCCGCGGGCGGCATCGAGGCCGGCATTCCTGGCGCCGCCCGGGCCGCGATTGCTTGGCAGGGCGATGACACGGACGATATCCCCGGGATAGGCCCGCGCAACATCGAGCGTCGCATCGCGCGACTTGTCGTCGACGACGATGATTTCGACGCTGACACCCTTCTGGGCGATGGCGCTGGCGATCGCCCGATCAAGGGTCGTCTCGGCATTGTAGGCGGCAATAACGAAGGAAACATCGGGGATAGAGCTGACGTCAGGCTGCACGCTTGCCTCCCTCCTGTGGCGAAGGCTGGCCATAGAGGCGGATTTCGCGGATGCCGACGAGGCCGCTGACGACACCAACATGCATAATGCCGCGCAGCACGCTGCGGTTCCTGCGTACCGGACTGACGACGACCGGAAGTGCCGAGGCGAAGCAATAGATGGCCTTTGCCGAGGCCAGGCCGACCTGCTTGGCCAGACCGATTCCGCTGGCGCTGCTGCCCAGGAGATGGCCATGCGTCTGGCCGACGCGGAAGCGGCGGCGGCCGAGCCAATCGAATGCCGCCCTGGAGCGCGGCACCACCTCGTCGACCCATGCCTCGGGCGAGAAGGCGATGCGGCCGCCTGCCTTGTGCATCTGGTCGAAGAATTCGGTGTCCTCGCCGCCGGTCTGGCCACGCGCCAGGCTGAAGCGGCGGCCGCGCAGGCTGTCCGAGCCCATCCGCAGCAGAACGTTGCAGGTGTAGCCGGTCTGGATCTCGCCGCGCACCCAGACGGGCAAGGTCGAATGGAAATCGCCGCGCCGCATCCAGTCCGGCGCGTCCGGGCGATAGCGCGCCCTGACCGGGCCGAGCACGGCGGCGGCACCGCTTTGCTGCGCCATCGCGGCCAGTTCGGCAAGCCATGGCGTCGTGGCCGTCTCGTCGTCGTCGATGAAGGCGACGAAATCCGCGGTGCTCGCATCGAGGCAGGCGTTGCGGGCGATCGAGATGTTGCGCGCCGGGGCGTGCTGATAGTGGATCGGCACCGTCAATTCCCGCGACAGCGCCGCCACCAGGTCACGGGCCGATGGGGTGTCGTCATTGTCGGCGACGACGATGCGGACATCGAATCCCACCGGCATCTCCATGGCGTCGAGCGAGCGCAGCGTGTCGGCCAGTTCCGGCCGGCGGAACGTGCAGACGCCGATGTCGATGCTGCGGTTCTTTGCCGACACCGCCATCAGGCCACTCCTCGTCGCGAGCCGAGGCCGAGAAGCTGCAGCCAGAAGCCGACCGACCAGCCAAGATGCATGACCATGGCCGAGACACCGGCCAGCGCAACGTCGGCCTTGCGCTGGCGGATAGCCGTCACCAGCCCGTAGCCCAGGCACACCGACGCCCACAGCAGCAGCGGCACCGCCGCCAGCCAGTGCACGAAAGAGAAGGCCGCCAGCAGCACCACCGGGAACACCAGCAGCGGCACCATCTGCCTCACCTTCGGGATGACGCGATGCTTCAGCACATTCTTGGCACGCCCGCGACCGTAGCCGAGATACTGGAAATAGAGGCCTGAGAGCGAGCCGCGCGGGTAGTAGACCATCTGCGTCTTGCCGCTCATCCAGATCTTGTAGCCGGCCTTGCGCAGGCGATAATCGAGCTCGGCGTCCTCGTTGTGGCTGAACGTTTCGTCATAGCCGCCGACGGCGCCGAACGCCGATATCCGCATCAGTGCATGATGGCCGTGATCGATCCACTGTCCCTGCGAAAGATGCCTATGCTTCGAGCCGCCGGTGCCGAGCTTGGAGTTCTGCGCCGCGGCCGCTGCTTTCTGCACGGCACCGCTGCCGCTGGTCAGCATCGAAACGACAACCGAATCCGCTGATGTAGCCAGCGCTTCCTCGACCAGCCGGTCGCAATAATCGTCGGGATAACCGCCATGCGCATCGATGCGGATGAGATAGTCGGCACCATCGCCGAAGGTACCGACGGCGAGATTGATCGCCGCGCTCTGGATGCGCCGCTTGTTGTGGAGCAGGATAACCCGCGGGTCCCTGGCAATGACTTCGTCTACGATGGAAAGCGTGCCGTCGGTGCTGCCGCCGTCGACGACGATGATCCGGGCGCCAAGCCTGGCGGCCGCGGGCCGCAATTGATCGAGCAGCGCACCGATATGGGCGGCTTCGTTCAGGCATGGGATAACGATCAGGCTGGATGAGGGTTTTTCCGTCTGCGTCATCAACCTCTGTCCATCTTGCCTCTGTCCATCCCCTGCCATCCTATGCCAATGCCTCGGCGGCAAACGAACCGGGCACGGCGGTCAGGCTGCGCAGCCGCTCGACAAGCGCACGGCAATCGCTGCGATCGTAGCTCCAGGTCCTCGGGTTGCGCGCCAGAACACGCCCCTTCAGCCTGGCGAAGCGATGCTCCTCCATCTTGCCTAGCGCGGCTTCGAGCGCTTCGGGCGACGCCTGCGGCAACAGCACGCCGATATCCTGCTGCTTGAGGAACCGCCCGGTCTCGGTATTGCCCATCGAGATCGGCACCGCGCCGAAACGGCAACCCTCATAGAGCCGGTTGGGCAGAAGCCATTCGGAGTTCTGCCCCGCTTCGAAGAAATCGATCGCCCAGGAAAAATGGACATCGTTGTAGATCGCCGCCATGTCTTCCGGATTGCGGTAGGGCCCGAGAAACGACAGCCATGGCTCGGCCTCGACAAAGCCGTGAAAGTCAGGGAATTCCGACAAAGCCGGACGGCCGCGCAGCACGATCTCGAAGCGGCCCTCCGTGCGGCGGGAGAAATCAGCCAGCAGCTCGAGCGAGCGGCGGCAGCGCAGCGCGCCGAACCAGCCGATCCGCCATGGCGGGCCGACCGGGCTCTCATCGGCCTCGGCAGCGCCGGGCACAATCGTCGCGGCCTCGAAATATTTGTTTTCGACCAGCTCGATGGGTGCCGCGACCTGGCCGAACGGCTTGAAATAATTGGCGATGAAGGCAGGCGAACTGGTCACCAGCAGCTTCACATCCCTGGCCAGAAATCGTTCGGTGGCACGCAGCGCCTTGCCCAGGACATCGTTGCGCAGCACAAGCCGATGAATGTCGAGGCACTCGTATACGATCGGAACCGATGCACCGAAGGCTGACCTGGCGCGGCGGGCAAGCGCCAGCATTTCCAGGTTGCGCGCGACGATGACATCCGGCTTTGGCATTCCGCCCAGCTTCGAGCCTATCGAAACGGCTGCTTTGGCTACGGCCGCGAGGCGTTGGCCGAATCGCCCGTCACGCGTCCCGCCGAGGTCGATCGGGCGCAGTCCCTCGATATCCGCAATCGGATTCGCGGTGCGACGGAATCCGGCCAAGGTGACCTGGGCCCCACCTGCCCTGAGCATCGTGATCCGCCGGCGCACCGCCGGGTCGGAAACGTCGTGCACTAGGTACAAGACATGCAGCATAAAAACTCGACCGCTGTTGGCCCACCCGAGGGAATGCTAGTACAGGTCTTGCTGCATCGCAACATTTTTGGTGCGGCGGTCCACGTTTTCTGTTGCACTGCAAAATTATTGCCGTAGTTTGTGGTCGGCGGCGGTCGTGGATTTTCGGGCTCGAAAATCCACGTAAAAAATCAGGAATCCTGAATTTGGAAGCCAATGCATTCGATCCGCCAGAAGGCTCCTTGCGCAAATCGGTTGGGCGCGGCGCGGTTGTCACGGCCATGGCGCAATCGGTGCGGGTCGCGACACAGATTCTGTCGGTTATCGTGCTGTCGCGGTTGTTGTCGCCACAGGATTTCGGTGTCGTGGCGATGTGCGCGCCGGTGCTTGCCTTTATCGCACTGTTCCAGGATTTCGGCCTGACCCAGGCAACGATCCAGAAATCAGGCATCCGGCATGAGGAGGTGAACTACCTCTTCTGGATCAATGTCGCCGTCAGCGCGATCCTGGCTTGCGTGCTTGCGGGTGCCGCGCCCCTGGTTGCTGCCTTCTACGGCGAGCCGCGCGTGACAGGTCTGGTGGCTGCGTTCGGGCTGCAGATCATGGCCTATGGGCTTGGCGCCCAGCATCTGGCGCTCTTGACGCGCCGTATGCAGTTCGGCCGGCTGGCCGTCATCGACGTCGCCAGCGCCATCGCCGGGCTTGCCGTGTCGATCGCCTGGACCTTCATCGATCGCTCCTATTGGGCCCTGTTTGCCGGCACGCTGACCGGTGCCGTGCTGCCGACGCTCTGCTACTGGGCGAGTTCGCGCTGGCGTCCGGGCCTGCCGCGCAAGGTCGCCGGCATCGGCGAGCTGATCAATTTCGGCGCCGGCATCACCGGCTTCAACTTCGCCAATTTCTTTGCCCGCAACCTCGACAACGTGCTGATCGGCAAATATTGGGGCGAGGCGCAGCTCGGCCTCTATGACCGCGCCTACAAGCTGCTTCTGTTTCCGCTGAGCCAGATCACCAACCCCTTGTCGAAGGTGATGGTTCCAGCACTTTCCAGGCTGAAGGACGAGCCGGATCGCTACCGCAGCGCCTATCTGCGCGTCATGCCGCTGATCCTGCTGGTGGCGCTTCCCGGTGTCGCCTTCGCCACCGCGATGTCGGATGTGCTGATCCCCTTCGTGCTCGGCGAGCAATGGCGCGCAAGCGCCTCGATTTTCCTGGCGCTCGGCTTTGCCGGGCTGCTGCAGCCGCTCAACAATCCGGCGGGGTGGCTTTTCGTCAGCCAGGGCCGCTCCGGCGATTTCATGCGCTGGGGCATCATAACGGCCGTGACGTCGGTGCTGGCTTTCATGCTCGGCCTGCCCTATGGCGCGCTGGGCGTGGCGATCGCCTATGCGATCAGCGAATATCTGCGGACGCCGTTCCTATGGCTCTATGTCGGCAAGAGCGGACCGCTGCAGGCGCATCATGTGCTGCGCGCGGCAACGCCGTTCGTGCTTGGCGCCCATCTGGCGCTGGCCGCGATCTGGTTCGTCAAGCCACTGCTGCCGCAGCAGCATGTCGTCGCCCTGGCCAGCAGCGCCGTGTTCGCCTACCTCATCACAATCATCATCGCACTGGCATTCGCCTCCGGCCGCGAAGCCTTGCGCGAGGCGCTCAAGATGCTGCCGGCAAGGCTGCCTGCGGCAGCGCCGCGCGAAGCGCAATAATTTGGGCGTCTTCGACTGCTACGGACATCTCCTCCAGGACCAGGTCTGAACCATGCACTACCGATCGATCTCCGATATGAACGACGCCATCGTCAGGGGCCTGCACCGGCTGCCGCGCGACATCGACCTGGTCGTCGGTGTGCCGAGAAGCGGCGTTTTGGCAGCGACGCTGGTCAGCCTTGCGGCGAACATTCCGATGACCGATCTCGACAGCTTCCTGGCTGGGCGAATCTACACATCAGGCGTCACCAAGCGCCGGGCCGCTCTCGACCGCAAGGTTTCCGAGATGCGCAAGGTGCTGGTGATCGACGACAGCGTCGCCGGCGGCAACGCCATGCGCGACGCACGCGCCCGCATCCAGGCTGCGGGCATCGAGGCGGACTTCACCTTTGCCGCCGTGTTCGGCCTTGAGCCCCTGCACCAGGAAACCGACCTCGTCTTCGAGGTCGTGCCGCATCCGCGCATGTTCCAGTGGAACTTCATGCATCACAAATTCCTGGCGCAATGCTGCGTCGACATTGACGGCGTGCTGTGCCTCGACCCGACAGAGGCGGAAAACGACGACGGCCCGGCCTATGAGAAATTCCTCAGCGAAGCGCGGCCGCTCCATGTCGCGACCCACAGGATCGGCTGGCTGGTCACCAGCCGGCTGGAGAAATACCGCGCGCTCACCGAGGCATGGCTCGCCAAGCATGAGATCAAATACGACCAGCTGATCATGCTCGATCTGCCGAGCAAGGCGGAACGGCAACGACTCGGCGCGCATGGCAGTTTCAAGGCCGATTTCTACCGCAAGTCCGATGCCATCCTGTTCATCGAGAGCGAGCACGAACAGGCGCTGAAGATCACCGAACTGTCAGGCAAGCCGGTGCTGTGCGTCGAAACGCATATGGTCAGCTTCCCCGACGCGCTGTCGCTGCCGGCACTTGGCCAGGCGGCCCGCAACCTGCCGGCAAGGCTGCGGCAGATCAAGTCGCAAGAGGGCCGCAAGAGCGCCGCCAAGACCATTGCCCGCGCACTGCTTGGCGCCCGCGGCTACGAGACGCTGAAAAGCCGGGTCAAGCGTCCGGCCTGACCTGCTCAGGCGGCGTCGTCAGGCCGCCTGTCGCGCGCGCTGCTGCATGGCCCTGTCCAGTATCGAGAAGAAGGTGATGAACTGGCGATCGGGATCGAGTTCCGGGCGCCCGGCGAAGCTGCGAGCGAGACTGGAAAGCCGGTCATATTCCTGGTTGTCGTTCCACAGCCGCCTGACGGCCGCGACCCAATCGGCCAGCGGAGCATCGTAATCCAGCACCACGCCACCGGAGCCGACAGCCTCGGGCAGACCGCCGCGCCGCGAACCGATAACGGGGATTCCGCTGCAATGGGCCTCCGAAGCGACGCGGCCCCACGCCTCTTCCCACTTGCTGGGAGCAAGCAGGATCTTCGTGCGGCCATAGACCGTCTTCATGTCGCTGGTGCGGCTCTCCAGGACGACATTGCCCAAGGGAGCGATCGTCTGTTCGATCCGCGCCCGGTGATCGTCGTCGAGCTTCCAGCTTTCGACGAACAGGAATGGAATTTCGCGGCAGGCGCCGGCAATCCGCACCGCGAGCTCAAACCCCTTTTCCTCATAAGGGTTGATCAGCGTGACGAACTGGCCCGTCGTCGGCGTCGAGTAATGCGCCGGGTTGATGGTTGGCGGGATCACCGCTGCCTCGATGCCGAATTCTTTTTTGTAGGTTCGCGCGGTGAAATCCGAATTGGCAATGTAAAGCGCCGAATGCAATTCGCGCAGATCGCCGCCCAGTTCATGGAACTCGACATTGCGGAGATAAACGACCAGAGGCACGCCCTCCGCCTGCAGCGCCTTGCCGATCGGAACCGATTTGTGACACTGGACCACGGCGACATCGGGCTTCAGCCTGTCGACGGCATAACCCGCCGCTTCCCAGGGAAACCAGGCCCGCACCACCGGATAGCCGGGATAGCTGTCGACAACCGCCGGCTGCCGCAACAGCTTCATCTTGGCGCGTGCCTTGAAGCCGAAGACACCGTCACCGAACAGGGCGGCGAGCACAGCCGCTTCATGACCGTGCTCGATCAACTGTTCGGCCAGATGATGCGTGCTCGACTGAACGCCGCCACTGAACTCGGGCGGGTAGCCGTTGCCGCCTGCAAAGAGAACTTTCATGATCGGGCTCCTTGTCGCATCTCGTATTCCTTGCTCGGAGACAACAGGCAAAGGCCGCCGCCTCGCTTTCGACGTCAGGCAAGTTTCGGCGGCTCCAGATTGGCGAAGGGATTGGTACAGGATTGCCAGCCGGTAAACCGGATCGGGTCGTTGGGCGAACTGCGCCAGGCGTAGTCCGTCAGCATATGGAATTCGGCGACGACCCAGCGGTCGAAATGCAGCAGATCTTCCCGCTTCCGCCGGGGCAGCAAGCGACGCGCGGCGCCCAGTTTGAGCTCCTCCACCAGGGTGACGGCATCACTCAGTTTTTCGCTTGGGAAATTCCATGGATTCCTGTCGCGGAACGCCAGCACGAACTGCTGCAGATGCTCGATGCGGATGTTCAACTTGCCAAGATATTTTTCCAGCGTGACGCGCACCAGATCCTCGTCCGAGAAGGAGGAAACGGTGGCGTAGGCGACCCCCGTCGAAACCACTCCGCCAGCCAAGACGGCCAGGGCCGAGCGTCTGGAAATCTCGATCATGCGATACCTCCTTTCACGCGATCCGGCTCGCCGCCCGCAAGGACAGCGCTGCCGCGGTCAGGCTCGGGTTGGCGCAGGAGCAGCTCGGATAGGTGCTGGTGCCGACGACGACCAGGTTTCTGAGCTGATGGTGGATCATGCCGCTGTCGACCACAGAATCGGCCGGGCCGGTGCCCATCCTCAGCGTGCCCTGGACGTGCGATTCGGTCGGCCGAATGCCGCGGTCGAAGAGCTTTTCGACCGGCAGCGGCGCCAGAAGGTCAGGCAATTTCTCCAGAGCGCGCGCCATGCCCTTCACCGCGTAGTCCGATGGCGCCTTGAAGCTGACGAAGGCATTGTCATCCGCGTCAAGCGTGACGTAGTTCTCGGGGTCGAGCAGGTTCTCGGTGACCACGACCAACGGCAGCGCCTGGCGTAGCCGCCCCTTTTCGGCACGCATTCCGTGCTGCCAGCGGTTCTCGAAATAGACCAGTGCCGCCGCATGCTCCGATCGGTGAGGACCATCATAGAGGCCGAAATTCAGGCCGGTTGTGATGGTGCTGCCGTCGAAATTGTCGACACCGTCGAGATAGACCTCGAAATTCCAGCCGTAGGATTCATGCAGGCCGCTGCCGACAAATTCGCCGCCCAGGCCGGATCGCAGCATGATCGCCGCACTCTGGATGGCATTGGCGCCGAGAATGAAGAGATCGCCGCTGACCTGGTATTCCTTGCCGTCATGGCTGAACGTGACCGAACGGACAGCACCGCCGACGTGATCGAGCCGGCGCACTTCCGCACCGAGGCAGACCGAGATGTCGGGATGCTCGAAGACGTGCATCAACCCGTTGTTGACGGTGAATTTGGCGTCGACCGGGCACAGCCAGCAACGCAGATTGGCACAGCACGAGCTGCGCTGCGCGGTCGGCACGCGAGCCCGCGCGGTTGGCATGACGAAGTGCTGGTCGGGCTGCGCCGCCTTCATCATCCTGTCCGGTGTCGACATGCGATGCGGCGGTTGCGGAAACGGCTTCGAGCGGGGCAGCATCGCCGCCATGTCGGGGTCGCCGGAGATCGACATGATGTCTTCCGCGTCGCAGTAGAACGGCTCGACGTCGTCATAACTGATCGGCCAGTCATTACCGATGCCGTAGGTGCTTTTCAGCCGGAAATCATTGGGATGAAATCTTGGCGTCTGCGCGAACCAGCAGTTCGTCCCGCCACCCAGTCCGATCGTGTAGTTCCACGGCTTGTCGGAATTGGTCTTGTAGGTCGTCTCGTCTTCGATGTCGGTGTTGACGTTCTGTTCGAGCTGCCATTCATGGGTGTTGTGGCGTCCCCACTCCAGCACCAGAATGCGCGCCTTTCGGCGCCTGGCGAACTCATGCAGGAAGAAGGCCGAACCGAAGCCGGAACCGATCGCGACGAGATCGAAATGATCCTTGGTGATTTGCTCCGGCTTTACGTCCAGCACCATCAGCTACAACTCCACACAGAAATACGCGCTCAACCCCAGCGTCCGCAGGCCGTGTGCGGACCGGTCTTGCATCCGTCTGACAGGGCCCGGTCTCATGCCGCCATTCTGCCGATCGAGTGATATTCGATGCCATGGCGGGCGATGACCTTGGGGTCATAGAGGTTGCGGCCGTCGAAGATGACCGGCGTGGTCAGCGCGTCCTTCACCGCGTCGAAGGACGGCGCGCGAAAGCTCTTCCATTCTGTGGCGATCAGCAGCGCATCGGCGCCGCGCAGCGCCGCCTCCTTGGTGCCGCACAGAAGCAGGTCGTCGCGCAGCCCGTAGATGGCCTGGCATTCCTGCATCGCCTCGGGATCATAGGCCTGCACATTGGCGCCGGCCTTCCAGAGCGCCTCCATCAGGACGCGCGCCGGCGCCTCACGCATGTCGTCGGTGTTGGGCTTGAAGGCCAGACCCCAGAGCGCAAAGGTCCTGCCTTTGAGGTTGCCCTTGAAATAGCGGTCCACCTTGTCGAAGAGAACCGATTTCTGTGCGTTGTTGCGCTCCTCAACGGCGCGCAGCAGCTTGGCGTCGAACTTGACGCCTTCGGCGGTCTTGATCAGCGCCCGCACATCCTTCGGGAAGCACGAGCCGCCATAGCCGAGGCCCGGATAGATGAAATGGTAGCCGATGCGCGGATCGCTGCCGATGCCCTTGCGGACCTCCTCGATGTCGGCGCCGAGTTGTTCGGCCAGATTGGCCATCTCGTTCATGAAGCTGATCTTGGTCGCCAGCATGCAGTTGGCGGCATATTTGGTGAATTCTGCGCTGCGCACGTCCATCACGATCATCTTCTCGTGGTTGCGATTGAACGGCGCGTAGAGTTCGCGCATCACAGCCTCGGTGTCCTCGCTGTCGGTGCCGACGATGATGCGGTCCGGCTTCATGCAGTCGGCAACCGCGGACCCTTCCTTGAGGAATTCCGGATTTGAAGCGACATCGAAAGCCAGGTCCTCGCGGCCTCTTTTCTTCAGCGTGTCGGCGATCCTGGCCTTCACCTTTTCGCAGGTGCCGACCGGCACCGTCGACTTGCCGACGACGATCTTGGGTTTGTCCATTTCGCGGCCGATGGTCTCGGCGACTGCCAGCACATATTTGAGGTCGGCCGAGCCGTCCTCGCCCGGCGGCGTGCCGACCGCGATCATCTGGATCTCGCCGTGCCTGACAGCGGCGGCGGCATCCGTTGTGAACTTGATGCGGCCGGCGGCATGGTTCTCCTTGACGAGGTTTTCCAAACCGGGTTCGAAAATGGGAACCAGGCCCTGGTTGAGCCGCTCGACCTTGGCGGCGTCGATGTCGACGCACACCACCTGGTGCCCGACTTCGGCAAGCACCGCCGCCTGCACGAGGCCGACATAGCCAATTCCAAACACCGTCAAATTCATTCGGTTTCATTCCCATGCAAGGCAGCGGACCGTTTTCGGCCCCGCCGGTTCAAATCGACTTTCCCAACTACTTTACACTGCATGCCAGCGATTCCGGAAATTGACAGGGTTCGCCGAGCGCCGTGAAGGCGACCCGCTCGACCTGCAGGGAAAGCTTGCGGCCCGGATCCGCGAACGCTCCCATCCAGCCCTTCATCGTATCGCTGCCCCAAAAGCTGAAGAATATCTTCTGTGCATGGCTGGGCAGCTTCGCCGGGTCGGTAATCGTGTTCACCAGTTGGCCGTTGACGTACCATCGCAAGCTGTCCTTCTGCCAGACGAAGGCGTAGTCGTTGAAGGCCTTCTCCGTGCCGCCCGGTACGTCGACCAGTTTCTCGTTCTTGCCCTTGCCCGCGATATAGGCGTTGACCTGCACCTTGGAGGTGTCCTTGGTCAGGACCTCGAAGTCGATCTCGTCCCAGGGCTGCTTGTCGCTTGGACCGATATAGGTGAAGAACGCGGCGTTGAGGCCGGAGCCGGTATCGGTCTTCAGCCGTGCCTCATAGGTGCCATAGCCGAAGCGCTGCTTGGTCTGGATCTCGCCGCAGACGTAGTCGCGATCCTTCAGCGTCTGCTTTTCGAAGCCGAGCGACAGCACACCATTCGACAGTTCGACCATATTTTTCGACCAGGTGCAATTCTGATGGCTGCCGTTGTTCCAGCCGTCGGAAACATACCAGCGCGTGCGGTCGAAGCTTTTGAAATCATCGACAAAGGACGGCGATGTCGGAATGTCCTGGGCATGGGAAGGGGTTGCCAGGAAACCGCCAAGAGCAGCCAGCAGCAACGCACCGAGCGACCCCAGCCGCCGGGCGGCTTGTCCGGTCCGATATGCGAGAGGCGGTGCGTCAATTGCCGTCGTAGGTTTCGGATTCCAATTCATACCAAACTCACCTTTGCGCTGTGTGTCCCCAACCCAAAGTCGACGTTCGAACCGCTCCTGCACGGGCCAACCTTGACCTTCCTTGTGACCCTCTCGATTGCTTCTGCTTCCCGCCTTGCATCAAATCTGTTGCAACAGTTCCGAGCCTTCACGTTCAACCTCTGCCGGCGCCTGCCGGCCAGGCGAATTCCGCCGCGGCGGCCGAGGAGGCATCCTCGTCAAAGACCGTATCCAGCGAATGACGGAGCTCTTTCATCATGCCGTCCTGGCGCGACAGCGCCGCGATGCGGCGCTCGCAATTCAGGATCGACTGTGTCAGTGCGCTGACTTCCGAAGACCGCTTGTCGGAAGCAGAGCCGTTTTCCATCGCTTCGACCAGAAAGGCGGCGTTGGTCGACGTCGTCCGGTAGCGATTCTCAAGCCCGGTTCTCTCGGCCTCGATCTCGGCCGCAATCTGCTCGAACAGCTTTGCCAGACGATCAAGACGTGAAACATCGGCCTGACGGTCGCGGGCCGGATCCCTTGATCTGAAACCGAATATCGAGGCCATGAACTCAGGTTCCCGTCATCGCCGGCTTGTGGGCCGGGCTTCTGGCCGATCCCCGCAGCCGGGGCTCAAAAACTCGTGTTGCGTTGTCGTGCTCCTTTTGAGGGAGAGACATCAGACCAATCCGATCGGGGGCCAAGTTCGGCTGGTCGTCCACTATGCTGCACCGCAACATAGACTGCCATCGTCGGAGCCGCGAGGCAACCACCCAATTCGTAAACTCATAAATCCGACCGAAATGGTTTGCGTGATGACATGCCGCGAGTGGACAAATCGCTGCATCGGGACCGCTCTCAGCGTTCCTTGCCCGTGCTGGTTCCGGCCATCAGAAAGCGCAGCGGCGGCACAGGCTTTTGGCTGGACACAAGGCCGACACGACGAAACAGCGCCTCGAGCTTGTCGGAAGCCACGCCCTGGACGATGGGGACGAGGTTGGACAGGCTGGCGAAGGCGTAAGCCGCAGCCGAGCCCAGCCCCCGCTCGGCCTTGACGTCAAGGAAATTACGCAGCCGATATTTGTCGCGCACGTGCCGTTCATGCCGCCGCAGCACCGCCTTCGAGCCTTCCGGCAGGCTGTCGATCGCCAGCAGCGCCAGATCCGCATCGGCCAAACGCTTCAAGTCCTGGGTCTTGTGGCGGCCGCTCAGGGAATCGGCGCGGACGATGGCGCCGTAGCCGCAGGAGCGAATGACCTTGAACCGCGCCCCGCATGCGACCGCGCGGGCGTAGAGTTCATAGTCCTCGCCCAGCCGCAGGCTCTCGTCGTAGCTCAACCCATGGCGGTCGAGGAAGGCACGGCTGATCACCGGCTTCAAAAAGCCCAGTTCGCCCCTCTGCACGCGGCGCCTGGAGATGTTGCCTTCGACGAAACGCTCGAAATCGAGGAATTCCGGATCGGCGGCAAATTGCGGCGCGACGATTTTCGTCGCGTCGCCTGTCGCATCATCCCTGATCAGCATGATGTTGTCGGCGGCGAAATCCCAATCGGCGCCGGCAAACAGGTTGCGAAACCGGCCTTCGAGGAAGAAATCGTCGGCATCGAGAATGCTGATGAACGGCGATTTCGAGCCGGCGATGGCTGCGTTGCGGGCAAAGGAGGGGCCGCGATTGACATCGAGGCGCATCACGGAGAGCCGCCCGCTGCCATCATCGGCGGATCGTGCGACACCGGCGGTGTCGTCGGTGGAGGCATCGTCGACGACCACGACCTCCGCCACTTCCGGTTCGCGCAATGCGGATGCGATGGCGACGGCGATTGTCGCTGCGGCGTTTTTTGCCGCGATGATCACGCAGACCTCGGATTTCGTCATCGACATGGATTTGCCTCTCGTACAGGTAATATCGATTTGCCCTCGCCCCGTACTCGTTCGATGCACTACAGAATTGCCATCAGCATCCAATTTACCCTCAGCGACTCGCCGGCCGCTCGAAGATGCGGCGGCTGATATCGGCGGACGCCGCCCAGCCTGCTTCGGCCAGATAGCGGACCGGCGCGCGGCCGCACAGTTCCCAAAGCACCGTTCGCCGCTGCGGCCACCGCAGCGACGGCAGCCACGGCGCGATGACCATGCTGAGCAGATCCTCATTGCCGATGCGCGGCAGGATCCTGGTCGCGCGCTGCGACAGCAGCGTGCCGGCACCGCCGAGTAGCACGTCGGCGGCGCGCAGGCCAAGCAGCAGCGTGTCGTCCAGACCTTGCGCGGTAGCGGCATCGAGCAAACGCTGCTGATCCGCCTCGTCGAGGCGGCCGGCGCTGGCGCCGATATCACAGACGTATCCGGCGCAGGGTTCCCGGTTGAAAAGTGCCTTGGCGACGCTGATGCAGGACAAAAGCAATGTATCGGCCACCGAGGTGAACGGCACCGTCGCACCGGCGATTTCGACCTGTCGCTTGCGCCGCAGGAACCCGTCCGCGTCGCGCGGGCTTGGCGAGCCGGGCTGCTGGAGGCGGTAGTGGAGATCGACGGTGGACGACCTCGGCCCGTCGTCCCGGGTCATGTGCTGTTCGCCGAGGAAGCGGACCCACCAGACGGAGCTCGACTTGCCTGATACCTCATAGCCGATCTTGCGAAGCGCATCACGCGCCCTGAAAAATCCGAGCGGCGAAACCAGGATGTCGACATCGCCCGAGGGCTTCATAAAATGGTCGTCGTAGAGAAGTTGCTGCTGGAACGGACCCTTCAGAAAAACGAAATCGATCTCGCTGGCGCGCAGCACGTCCTGGATCGCCATCGAATCCATGATGCAGGACGCGTTCATCGAAACCGTTTTCCTGCGGTAGGTGTCGAGCCATTGGAAAAGCTTAGTTGGCCTCTGAAGCGCGGGTGCGCGCGAAAGCGCCTTGAGGACAAAGACGGCGACCTTGTTCAGCCTGGCAATCTCGGCAATTTTTTCACCGTCAAGATGGCGCATCGAAACGTCGCCCGCGCCCGGGCCGGCGAAAAACAATCGCAGGCAAGCCTGCACATAGGCCACCTCGCCGGCACAGCCGGCGGCGCGCAATCGTTCGTATGAGCCATCCGGCAAGGCCATTTAGCGCACAGTCTCCCAAGAAAGCGTTTCGCGCCGACACTTATGCTGCAAGTGCGAAGCAAGCATCACCAAAAACCTCGATGCCGTAAAGCCTTTCCTTCTGCAGTGCGAATTTTTGCCACCAAAGCGTCTATCGAGGTGGCATCGGAAAGCAGTGAAAACCGCGGTTGAAATGTCCCTTGCCACGTCCGCTTAGGCAATCTCCGGACGATTTCTCAAATGGAAATTCTTTTCATTAGAGAGGCCTAAATATAGGCACAACGCAAACGGCTTATGCAAGCAAAATCAAATGCTTAAAGAATCAGCACAGGCGCGATCGTCGTGCACAAGGAATCGGCTAAAAAATGACAAGTTTTAGGCATGCCGCTCATGTGACGACGCCAGCAACCGTAATTGATTAACAGAAAGTAAAACAGTCTTGACTCATAAATGCTGCCGTGCAGCTATTGCATTGCAGCATAAAAGTGCTGACGGCACTCGACAGGCCGTTTCCAGTCCTAAATCGGAGAGTAAAATGGAACAGAATGTTGAAAAGCATGAATATGAAACGCCAAGCCTGACGGTCCATGGTTCGATTGAGACCATCACCCAGGGCGGCGGCGGCAGCACGGCGATCGACGCATCGTTCCCCGCGCATACGCCGATTGGCGACCTGACGTTCTCCTGAGACCTACAGCCGATTCCAGAGTGACATGTTGGGACTCTGGATTCAAAAGCAGACGTAAGAGGGGTCGGGGGGCCAGCCTCCCGATTTCTCCTGCGCCGCCTGGAGATGTCGCAGCGTTTTGTCAGCGAGGTTTGGGGATGAACGGGGAGCTATCCGACCGTGATCTGGGCGACCACGATAGCGTGTGCGCGACCAAGGATGCCGTGGCTTGCGAGTTCGGCGATGGCTTGGCGCTGCTCAATCTCAAATCCAATGTCTACTACAGCCTGAATGGCGTCGGCGCCTTCATCTGGGATTTAATCCAGGAACCCCGGTCGATCGGCGACATCCGCAGCGCCGTGCTTGCGCGCTACAATGTCGACCCGGTGCGCTGCCAGGCCGATGTCGACGCATTGCTGAAGGGCCTGGCCGATAATGGGCTTGCGAGACGGCATCATGAGGCACTTGTCTAAGCCGGTCCAGCACAAGTCCCTGGTTTCACGGGCCCTGGTTTCGCCGGCCTTGTCTTCGCGGGCCACGGCTTTACGGCAGGAACCGGCGAGAGAAACAAACGTCAAGCAGACGAAGCGCGGGGGAAGCCGGCGCGGGCTGGTCAGGATTTTCTCCCTGACTGGCTCGGAAATGATCTTCCTTGGCCATTGCCTGCTGGTGGTGGCGACAGTTCGGCTGGGGCTGACGCTGTTGTCCTACAATCGTGTACGCAGCCTGGTGACGCGCCTCGACGCGCGGCAGTGCGCCTCAATGGGCGAACTGCGGCGCGTCGCCTGGGGCGTTGCCGCCGCGGCCCGTTTCGTCCCTTACGCCACGTGCCTGACCCAGGCGCTCTCCGGCCAGTATATTCTCGCCCGCCAAGGCAATGAATCGACGGTACGCATCGGCATCGAACGTGGCACAGGCGAGCAGTTGAAAGCACATGCCTGGCTGGTCAGCGACAACCATATCGTGCTTGGCGGATCGATCGACGGCTTCGCCCATCTCGTCGACCACGGCAGCCGATGAGCGGCGTCGCCGGAATCCTGTTGCGCGGAGCAAACGCACCGGCGGTCGCGGCGGCCGACATTCAGCAAATGCTGGCGCGCATGCGCCATCGTGGTCCTGACGGCAGTTCTTGGTGGCTGGACACCAGCATCGCCCTTGGCCACGCCTGGCTCAACACATCGGATGAAGTCGGTCCGGGCCCTTTGACGATGGCTGGGGGCCGGCTCGCCATCACCGCCGATTGCCGGCTGGACAACCGTGACGAGTTGCTGGCCAGGCTCGGTATCCGCGACCAGTCGGTAGCCGACGCGATCGTGCTGATGCGGGCCTACCTGCGCTGGGGCGAAGCCTGCCCGGAGCATCTGCAAGGCGATTTCGCCTTCGCCATCTGGGATGACGAGCGGCAATCGCTGTTTTGCGCGCGCGATCATTTTGGCGTCAAGCCGTTCTACTACCACGCGGCGGACCGGCGTTTTGCCTTTGCGTCGGAGATCGGTCCGATCCTGGGCGTCGAGGGTATCCGCGCACGTGTCAGCGAGCGCCAGATCTCCGGCTTCCTGGCCGGGCTTCCCGACGACCCGCAGTCGACCCCCTACAGCGATATATTCAGCCTGCCGGCCCGCCACAGCCTAACCGTCACCGCGCAACAAGTGATGCTGCGCCGATACTGGCAGATCGAGCCGTCGGCGCGGCCCTTGCGGTCGGATGCATCGGAGGAATTCGCCCATCTGTTCTCGCAATCGGTGCGCAACCGCATGCGAGGGACCTCGGCGGTCGGGGCAATGCTGAGCGGCGGCCTCGATTCCTCGTCTATCGCCTGTGTCGCCGGCCTGCAGAATGCCGCCGCGCGCAAGCCGAGGCTGCCAACCTTCTCGCTGATTTTCGAGAAGGGCTCGCCGATGGACGAGCGGCCCTTCATCGATGCCGTTCTCGACCAGCAGAAGGTCGACGCGACGCTGATCCCGGTTGGCAACTATGCCCCATTTGCCGAATTCGAGCGCGTGCTGGAAGAACAGGAAGGAACGTTCCTGGCGCCGGGCCTGACGCTCACCCGCGGCATCTACCGGACTGCCGGCGCCAAGGGCATCAAGGTGCTGCTGGACGGCCATGGTGGCGACGAGGTCGTTTCACAAGGCCACGGCCACCTGCACGAGCTTGCGAATGGCGGCCGATGGATGGATCTGTGGCGCGAGGTCCGCAGCGCCTCCAACACCTATGGCGACAGCACGCTTGGCCTTTATCTCCAGTTCCTGACCCTCTACGGGCCGGCCTGGCGCATCGCCAGGCTGAGGCATATGGCCAACCGTGCCCTGAACAAGATCCGCAAGCCCGCGCAAGTGTCGCGCGCACGAAGCTGGCGCGACCTGATCAATCCGGACCTGGCCAAGCGCACCGAGCTTGTCGACCGGTTTCACCGGGCCGGCTACATGCCGCCCGGCGTCCAGGCCAGCGATGCCTTGAGCCATCGCTGGATCCTGTCGAACGGCTATGTCCCGCATGCTTTCGAGGTTCTCGACAAGGCCGCCGCCAATTTCGGGGTCGAGCCGCGCTACCCCTTCTGGGACAAGCCGCTGGTCGAGTTCTGCCTGGCGCTGCCGGGCGAGGAGAAGCTGAGCCACGGTTTTGGCCGCTATGTGCTGCGCCGCGCCATGCAAGGCGTATTGCCGGAGGCGGTGCAGTGGCGGCGCGACAAGATCGACTTCACTGCCAATCTCCTCAATGGCATGCTGCGCAACCATCGCGACCTCCTGGAACAGCTGCTGGTCTCGGATGCGAACCGCATCGCGCCTTACGTCAATCTGCCTCAAGTGAGTGCTGCCTATGCGCGGCTGCTGCGCCAGCCCGATCAGGCAGCCCCCCTGGATGTCCAGTATGTCTGGCGCTCGGCCTCGCTGTCGCTCTGGCTGCGGCAGCTCAAGCATGGCGGGAGCCCCGCATGATGCCGCGCAACGAGCCGCTCGCTCTATGCAATGATGATGCCTTTTCGCATGGCCGGGCCAAGCGAGAACGCCGCTTCTACCGGGCCTACGGCCTGACCATCGCGTCGGAGGTGACGTTGCCCGAACTGCAGCCGGCGACGCCGGGGGCGGCGGATGTCGTGATTGCCGTCGGCGCGATCGACCTGCCAAAGCCCTCGCCCGAAGCCGCGACCGACTTTCGCTTCGAGCCGGACCGGCAATATCTGGCGTGGCATGCCGTGGGCGCGTTCCTGATCACCGATTCCAGCCGTATCGACATCGAACCGGCGCCCGGCGTCGACGACGCGCTGCTCGCGTTTCCGCTGCTTGGTCCGGTCATGGCGCTGCTCTTGCACCGGCGCGGCCTGCTTGTCCTGCATGCCAGTGCCATCGCCGCCGCCGGCACGAGCGCC
Source organism: Mesorhizobium sp. Primo-A (assembly GCF_003997175.1). NCBI lineage: Bacteria > Pseudomonadati > Pseudomonadota > Alphaproteobacteria > Hyphomicrobiales > Phyllobacteriaceae > Mesorhizobium > Mesorhizobium sp. Primo-A. The sequence goes on along the minus strand of NZ_RZTG01000002.1, from coordinate 89,884 downwards.
ATCTTCATGGGTGACAAGGGAGCCGGCAAGTCGACGACCGCAAGTGCGATGATCCGGGCCGGGCATCGACTGCTTACCGATGACGTGGTGGCGCTGGACCTCGCCAATCCGAGTGAGCCAATGACCGTTCCGGGCTTTCCGCAGATCAAGCTGGCGGCCGACGCCGCGGCGGCGATCTCGCTTGGGGAAGCGGAAGTGCGGCCGCAAGTGCATGCGGCGATCGACAAGATGCAGCATCGCCTGAACGGTGGCTTTTCGGGCGACGAGGTGCCGGCGACCAGGATCTATATCCTCGAGCGCGGCGAAAGGGCTGACATCACGCCCTTGCCCGCCATTGCCGCCCTGCCGGCCATCATCAAATTCTCCTATGTGACGCGCTTCGGCCGCGCGGCCCTGCCCGGCGACTTCGCGACGGCGCATCTTCGGCAATGTTCATGGATTGCCAACCATATCGGCGTGTACCGGCTGGAAGTCCCGACGGGCCTGGACAGGATCGGCGAAGCCGTGGAACTGATCGAAAAGGATCTGTCGGCTGGCAGCCGGCGGTTGTGAGCGCAACCATGTCGAAGCCCCCAATCCTTCGCCTGTCGCTGTTTCGAGAAATTGCCGCCTTCGGCGCCACCATTGCCCGGATCGGCGGCCGGCGAACGTGGACGGCGCTGTTCTTCCTCATCCTCGGCAGCCTGACCGAGGGCATTTCGATCCTGCTGCTCGTCCCGCTGCTGCATCTGGTCGGACGTGCCGACCAGGATTTCGCTGTTCGGCTGCCCAACGATGATTTCGTGCGCTGGCTGGTGCCTGATGGCACGCTGCAACTGACGACCGTGCTTTGCGCGCTGGTCGGGCTTGTTGCGGCGCAGGCGGCGTTCAATCGCTTCAAGTCGGTCTACATGGCCAAATTGCTGTTCGATTTCATCAATCGCGTTCGCATGAACCTGTTCGAAAGCATCGGCAAGGCGCGCTGGGGCGTTTTTACACGCATGCGCAGTTCCGATCTCGATCATGCCCTGACCGGCGACATCGACCGCGTCCAGGGCGCGGCTTTCTCACTGCTGATGCTGGTGCAAATCGCCGTTCTTCTGGCCGGCTATCTCCTGGTTTCCGTGTTTATCTCGCCGGTCATGACGCTGTTTGCCGTGGTCGTCGGCATCCTGATGTTCGTGGCGCTGCGGCCCTTCCGGGCACGGGCCACTGCCTTCGGCCGTGTGCTGACCGCCAATCGCCAGGACCAGTACCGGACGGTCTCGGAATTTCTCGGCGGCATCAAGGTGGCCAAGAGCCTGAACGTCGAGGACAGCTATTTCGCGCAGCTGCGGTCGACGCTTGAGAGGATGAAGGCCGACAACATCGACTATGTGCGCAACAGCACCATCGGCACTGCTGTATTCCAGGTGGCGAGCGTCGTGGGCCTGAGCCTGTTCATCTATGTGGCTTTGGTCCGCTTCAATCTGTCGCTGGCCGAGATCGTCGTCCTGCTCCTGGTCTTCATGCGTATCGCGCCGCGCTTCATGGACATGCAGACGCAGGCCCAGCAAGTGCTGATCAACCTGCCCGCCTTTACGGCAATGCGCAGCCTGCAGGCACGTTTCGACGCCGAACGCGAGCCCGGCCATACCGAGTTCGCCGACGCCGGGACACTCTCCCTCAATAAGGGATTGAATATTCGCGGCGTGTCCTTCGCCTACGGAGATGCTGTCGACAAGGCGGTGGTGAGCGGCATCACCTTCGGCCTGCCGGCCGGCAAGGTCACCGCCCTGATCGGCCCGTCCGGATCGGGCAAGAGCACGATCGCCGACATGCTGCTTGGCCTGCTGGAGCCCACCACCGGCAAGATGCTTGTCGATGGCGTCGAGATCGATGCCAGCAATCGCCGTCGCTGGCGCGACCAGGTGGCCTATGTGCCGCAGGACGTGTTCCTCCTGCACGACACGATCGCGGCGAACCTGCGCCTCGCCGCGCCACGGGCCAGCGATGGCGATCTGTGGGCCGCGCTGCGTCAGGCGCACGCCGGCGAGTTTGTCGAACGGCTCGACCTCAGGCTCGAGACGGTGGTCGGCGATCGCGGCGTGCGGCTCTCGGGCGGCGAACGCCAGCGCATCGCGCTCGCGCGCGCGCTGCTGCGCAAGCCGTCGCTGCTCATTCTCGACGAGGCGACCAGCGCGCTCGACTGGCAGAACCAGTCGCTGATCGCCAGGTCGATCGATGGATTACGCGGTACGATGACGATCCTGACCATCGCGCACCGGCCGTCGATGATCGCCTTCGCCGACTGGGTGGTGGCGATGGAAAACGGCCGTATCGTCGAGGTCGGCCAATATCAGCGGCTGAAGGAAAAAACCGGCAGCCGGTTGTCGAGGATGCTGTTGGGGGAACAGTCGGAGAGCGAACCCGCTGATGTGGCGTGAGCCGGCGACCAAGACGCGTCGCGCCGAGACGGATTCACGCGGCGCTTTGGTCCCTTTGTCTCGAAGGATGTCGTTGCCGCCAAACCGGCCACGTTTGAGCAGTCTGCATCAATGCAGGCCGCGCCTGGCACCGCCCAGCTTCTCGCTTTCGGCGACCTCGGGTGCGTTCAGTTTGCGCTCGGCGTCACGAGCTATGTCGGCAGGCGTCGGCGCGCTCCTGGCGATCATGGTGTAGATGAGCACGAAATAGCCAGCCTGAATGGTCACGGCGCAGATGATGACACGCACCAATATCGTGCCTATCGACGCACCGCCCAGCCAGGACCAGCCGACGACGATCGCCAGAGCGAAAATCATCCCGAGGATGAATTTTGGAAGTGCCATACCCAACAGCCCATAAACCGGCTCGGGTATTATCGCGATTGCCCCACCCGAGCGCCGTCCCTTGTCATGTGGGCTTGTTAAGGTCGCCCACTCTCGACCGGTTGCTTCCGGCCTTTTCCACCTGTCGTCACCGTGACAGGTATAATTTGCAATTCTATTAAGGCGAGCAATAGGCGGCAAGGGCAACTTCGGTTATTTTTGATCGAGCTTTTGCGATCGACTCTGCCATGTTGCAATGCACGCAACGGGAGCTAGGCCGATATCCTCTCGTCGATATTTTTCAGTAAAATGGCCAATATTAAGTAGTATTTTATATGGTTTTGACCAAGCATCACGGCATGATGAAGCACTAGTTTGTACCTCGCCTTGGCAAATAGGTAGGTCCGCCTAAAAACCGCCCCACAAAGGCCTCTATTTTTTCGGCTGTGCCCATTTATTGTCACAAATGTGCTAAATATGCCGAAATTTGTGCATGGCAAGCTTATTATTTAGTCATTTCATGACGTGACTATTTCAACGGGGTGGTAAATTGTGTGTTGCGCTGCAACATTTTTTTGGTATCGTGTGGTGAACCATTCGTTCAACGCATGGAGTTTACGGCATGAGGGACGTTGCCAAGTCAGCCACCGCGAGCTTTTCGCAGGCTGACATCGATTTTCCGCCGCCGATCGGCGGCCTGCTCAAACGCAGCTTCGATATCACCGGTTCACTGATTGGCTTGATCGCCCTCAGCCCGCTATTTGTCATGATAGCGCTGCTCGTCAAGTTTTCCGACGGTGGCTCGATTTTCTACGGCCACAGGCGAATCGGGCGGGGCGGACGGATTTTTCCGTGCCTGAAGTTCCGCACCATGGTTCCGGACGGCGACAAGGTGCTGGCAGCCTATCTCGCCACCAACCCGGACGCCAACGCGGAATGGATCGCGACCCGCAAGCTGAAGAACGACCCGCGCGTCACCCGCGTTGGAGCAGTGCTGAGGAAACTCAGCCTCGATGAGTTGCCGCAGATCATCAACATCCTGCAGGGCGATATGAGCCTTGTCGGTCCGCGTCCGGTTGTGCGCGACGAACTAGAGATCTATGGCACATCCGCCGTCTACTATCTGAAATCGCGTCCGGGCCTGACCGGCCTGTGGCAGGTCAGCGGCCGCAACGATGTGTCCTATGACAGCCGCGTCGCCTTCGACCGTCACTATGTTGAGAACTGGTCGCTGTTCGAGGACGTTCGCATCATCATCAAGACCGTCCCGGCCGTCTGGATGTCGCGCGGTTCTTACTGACCGGCCGGTGGCCAATGCCAGACATTGGCGTCGGCCATTCGACGCAAGCTCATCGGGCGATGGGGCTATAGCGGATCGGAACGTTGAGTTGAAAACAGATTTGTTCGAAGCCTTTCGCGGCGGCCCGGTTTCCGGCCGCCTGCGGCGGGCGCGTTTGCTGGCCACATGCCTTGCCATGGCCCTCGTCGTCCCGGACATGGCCGCCGCCGGCGACTATCGCCTCGGCTCGCAGGACAAGCTCACCATCCGCGTCGCCGAATGGCAGACCGTGGAAGGCACATTCCGTGACTGGTCGGCGGTGAATGGCGAGTACACGGTCGGTCCATCCGGCACGCTGTCGGTGCCGTTCGCCGGCGAACTGCCGGCCTCCGGCAAGACCACGTCCGAAATCGCAACGGCGATCGGCGAGGCTTTGCAGAAAAAACTCGCTTTGTCAGACAGACCGGAAGCCTCGGTCGAGATGGCGCAGTTCCGGCCATTCTACATTTCGGGCGAAGTCCAGAACCCCGGCCAGTTTCCATATGTGCCTGACCTGACAGTGTTGAAGGCCATCAGCGTCGCCGGAGGCATCCGGCGAAACGCCGACTACGGACCTCAACTCGGCAAGGACTTGGTTACCGCCAAGGGCAATTTCGATGTCTCCGACGACCAGCGCATTCGGCTGATCGTCAGGCGCGCCCGCATCGACGCGGATATGGCCGGCAAGGCCAGTTTCGACGTGCCTAAGGAGGTCGAGGGCGATCCGAGACTGCCAGCCATCGTCGCGGACGAAATGACTATCCTGACAGCGGACCAAAAGGCGCTGAAGCTGAAGCTTGAAGCGCTCGACGATCTCAAAGGGGTTTTGGAATCCGAGATCGAATCGCTGCAGAAGAAGATCGTCAACCAGCAGCAGCAGGTCGACTTGGCGCAGCAGCAGCTCGCCAGCATCGGCCCGCTAGCGCAGAAAGGCCTGATCGCCAACGCCCGACTGCTGGATTCGCGCCAGTCGGTTGCCGACCTGCAGGGCAAGATCCTGGACTACGAAACCGCCATCCTCACCGCCAAGCAGTCGATCAGCAAGGCGAAGCAGGACGCCATCGATGCCCAGAACACCTTGAGTTCAAACCTCGCTACCGCCCGGCAGCAGACCGAAGCCGACCTGAACGAAGCCGCGCTGAAGGCGAATATGCAGAAAGGCCTGATAGCCCAGGCTACCGATCCCGCGACTGTGGCCGCCATGACAAATGATCAGCAGCCCGCCCTGCTTTATTCACTGGTGCGCAATGTCGACGGCAAGACCAGCGAAATCGCCGCCAAGGAAGACACACTCGTGCTGCCTGGCGATGTGATCAAGGTCAAGCTGGCGCCGCTGGCCAGCCAGTAGCCCACAGCCCGATACCATCCAGCATCTCAATCCGTCCCGTGAGGGGCGGATTTTTGCTGAGCACCATGCTTGCCAGGCGAAGGCTTCCCGCTGCCCTGACTTCAACCCGCGAGTTGATTGCTTATGACGACCCAGCGGCCGCCGGACGGCCGGCATGCCGGGGCCAATCAGCTTCACCCGTGGCCGCATCCGCCGGCGCCTGCGACCGCCGCGTGCGGGTAGTAACGGGCAGCCGCGCCAGCTTGAAGAAACTGTAGTACATCAAGAAGGAACCCGTAAAATAGGGGTTGAGTATCTCGACCTCGACGAAGGAACGAATCAGCAGCAGCACCATCACGCCGGCGAGGATCACCGGCTCGGCCCGCCATGTCTTGAAGACCACCGCCGACACGTGGCCGTAGAGCGTGCGCAGCACGATCAGCGATACCAGCGTCGCTCCGACGAAGCCGAGTTCGACAAGAGCCTCGATATAGGTGTTGTGGAAGTGGAAGCCGGTGCGGGTGGTGATGTAGAACTCGTTCCACAGCCGCTCGGCTTCGGCGAAGCCCTGCACCCAATAGGCGGCATAGCCGACGCCGAGAATCGGCGATTTCTGCACGGCATTCCAGCCCTGCTCCCACAGATAGGTCCGTCCGGTGAGCGTCGAATCCTTGCCGAAGAGGCCGAGGACGAAGTCCATCAGCCCGAGATTCAAGGCGACAAAGGCAGTCACGACCAGCAGACCGGCGCCGATCAGGAAAATCACCCGGCGGTAGCGCCGTGACAAAATTTTGCTCATCGCAAGAAGCGTCACCAGCGCCAGAACCGCCGGTATAGAGGCCATCGAGGTGGCGGAATGCGAGACGAACAGCAGATAGGCCGACAGCAGAATGAGAGGCGCTGTAAGCATGAGGCTCAGCCGGCCGCGCCTGTAAAAGGCAAGGAACACCACGCTGAAATATATGCCGAGCGAGGCGACAAAACCGAGCTGGTTCTTGGAGGCAAACGCGCCGACGAAATTGTAGGTGCCGTCGAGAACATCGTCGGAATAATTGCCGACCCGCAACGAATACAGCAGGATGAAGAAAATCCCGACCAGGGCGCCTATCGTCAATGCGCGCACGCTGACGGTGCGCGCCGCGATATAGGCACAAGCGATATGAGAGAGATATTGGAACGCCGTCCTTGCCGTGATGCCCGGCGCAACCGACCAGAAAATCGAGAAGCAGACATAGGCGGCAAACAGCAGCGGCAGCCAGGCGCTGGACAGATGCCGCAGAAACCGCCGGTAGTCGACCATGACGAGTGGAAGCCAGACCGCGTAGTAGGCCAGGATCAGCACCTGGCCGAAAATGAACGAATAGGAAAACGCCCAGATCGAGACGGCTACGGCAAAGGCGCCATAGACCGAGTTCTTCTCGGGATCGACCAGCAGGGACTTTGGAATCTTCATCTCAGAGTCCCGCCGACACGACCCAGTGCCGGCAAGCCATGAGCCGGCCGGATTTTTCGCAGACATGGGCGTGCAATAAACGGCTTCTCCATTGTGCAGTGCAATATAACCTATCGCGCCCGGCGCTCAATGGCAAATCCGGTCAACTTATCTTACGCGAATTGGCCAAGCGGCGGATACCGAGTCGTCGCACCTTGGAACAGGGCGATCCGTCACAAATCCAGAGGCAGTGGGCGGCCTGTTCCCATCGCGAGTCAGATATGATTTTCGGTTTTCCTGAGCGTCGAGGAGGCTTGCCTACGGGCTGCCAAGCCATTGAAGAGAGCCTGCGCGGGTCGCTCGATCATTGTATAAAGGACAATGGATACCGCTATGGACAGCGCGCATGCCACGATGCCGGCCAGCCCCTGCGCCATCAGCCCTGACTGATGCGGTAGCAGTTTGCTCGCCAGCTGGATCACATAGGGGTGCGAGAGGTAGAGCGAGTATGATGCATCTCCGAGCAAAACCAGAAATGTTATCGCGCGCGTCCGGGGGGGCGACCAAGACAAAGCGGCGGCGGTTAAAACCACGGCAGGGACGCCGTTCGCCAGAAGCCAGGGCAAATCAGGTATCATTTGCCGAATGGCTATTGTCGCCACGAAAATCGCAAGCATAAGCCACGTACGTCCCACGAAAAGCTTCGCACTATGCACATATGCCAGGTAAAGTAAGATGCCAAAAACAAATTCCAGCATCAGCGGATTTGTATAAAAGCGCCAAGCGACGTTTTCACTCTGGATGAATTGACCCATCGCCACGAGAACTACTATGAACATGGATGGCGACAGTGGGCCGCGCAGGCCGCAAGCTATGCACGCAGCATATATTGCATAGAAGAACATCTCATAATTGAGGCTCCAGCCGAGAAAGAGCAGCGGCTGAATCGAACCGTCGACCTTTTCGAACGGGATGAAGAACAGTGATTTCAGGATCGTTTCGCCGCTCACGACGGTCGAATTCAGCAGACCGGGTTTCATCAGCGCAATCAACACGATACCTGCCGTCAGCGTCCAATAGAGCGGAACGATACGAACTATGCGGCGGCGACAGAATTGCCAGGCGCCTTTGGCCTCATCGGTGGTGTAAGCGATTATAAATCCACTGATTACGAAGAATATATCAACGCCTGACGCTCCGAATCCAAAGATATTTTCCTTAAGACCAAACTCTATTTGAAAACCGCTTCCAATATGGAACAATACCACCGCAAAAGCGGCGACGAACCTTAGAACTTGGAGCCCGAGCAGCTTGCGACGAACATTGGTGCTGTCCGGCAGCACCGTTGGTGATTCTACGCCAACCGTCGAAGCTACAGTCATTTTGTCTCTTCCCAGCCAAGGTCCGCTTTCACACGGGCCTCAAGTTCATCGGCCATATGACCCTGGCCGATTTCATTTGGATGCGAGTCGCAGCCGCGTGAAGCAACTCCTCCCGGACTGTCGAATCGTATCAGAGCAATTTTTCTTTCACCCGCGGCACGACGGACCGCCACGGCCTTGTTCACGGCCGACACCGCGGCATCGAGGTCGGCGCCCCAAAGCATCGGGCCGATACCGGCATAGATCATTGCGCCAGGCGCGTTGGCGCGCAATTGGGCAAGCAAGTCCGCGTAGCGTGCGACAAAATCCGGCGGCCGCGCGCCACCACTGAAATCGTTGCTGCCGAGATGCACGACAATGACATTGGTATCAGGCAGTTGCTCCCGGTCAGGACGTGACGGCATCAGTCGCGTGTAGAGGTCGCGCATCGTTGCGTTGGTGCTGCCATCATAATTGCGGACAAGGCCCTTCCCGGATGCTGCAAGCGTCGTAACGTCTGCTCCAAAGCGGCGCGCCACGACTGCGGCAAAGGTCAAGTACTGGTTCTCGGTATCGGCGCTAAACCGGCATTTGGCGTCCTTGCCCTCGACGCCGTAACCCGCCGAGATGGAGTCGCCGATGACTAAAAAGCTGCGGGTTTTCGGCTGCGGCGGCAGAAAAGATCCGTCGGTCCGGATATCCTTGAGAACAGTCGCGCCGAATGACGCTTCGGTTCGGCGGACAAGACGCACGGCGTGCCGGGCGGCCACCGTATCCAATACGACTCTGTAGGTGTGTTCGCCCTTCTTCAAGTCAAGGCGGGATACAGCACCGTCAACATCAACGACCATGCTGTTGCGGCCTGTGTCGTCAAGCACTACGTCGAGCCATGCCCCTTGGAATTCAACCTCGATGGCAGTTCCCGGCCATTCAAATGTGGCTTGGGTTCCGGTCGCCAAAAAGCGACCAACCAGCCGCGCGCTGTGCAACTCCGATTCCCCGGCAAGCGCACAGCGATCAGTGAGCCCATTTAACCCAGCTGCCGCCAACACTGCTATCAGGAATGGCCGAAGACCGGCTACTTTCATCTAGAGTCAGCCTGTGAGAATGGCGAGTGCTACAAGAGCAGTAAACACCTTTTCTCGCAGATGCGAAAGAACTTTTCGCACATGCGAGATGCAGGGCGCGTGCGAAAAATCCGTCCTAAGGCGGTCGTCGCAAGCGGAAGCGCCCCGCCTGATGCCGGCGCCTTTTTAGACACTGGTCCTTTTCAGTCCCCGTCAGTTGGACTTTCGCAAGCACCCCGCTGGAGCGCTACCAAAGCGCTCCGCCGGTGATCTGGATGTTCTCCATGGTGATGCCCTTGGCGAGATCGGAGCACAGGAAGACCGCCAGTGCGGCGATCTCCCGCGGCTGCAGCAGGCGCTGCTGCGGGTTGCCCCTGGCGATCTCGGCCATCGCTTCCTCTGGCGTGCGCCCCTTGCCTTCGCGCTCCACGACCTGCGCCACATTGCGGCGCATCAGTTCGGTCTCGACCCAGGTCGGGCTGATCATAACGCAGGTGACGCCATGCGCCGCCCCTTCCAGCGCCACGCAGCGGGTGAGACCCAGCAGGCCGGCCTTGGACGCGCAGTAGGCCGGGTTGTCCTTCCACCCGACCAAGGCGGCCGTCGAGCCAATGTTGACGATGCGGCCCCAGCCGCGCTCGATCATACCCGGCAGCACGGCACGCGTGACGCGGAAGGCGCCGGTCAGGTTGGTGTCGACGATCTTGTCCCAAAGCGCGTCGGAATGGCCGCAGACCGGCTGCTCGGCGGTGGTGCCGGCGGCGTTGACCAGAATGTCGGCGGGGCCGATGGCCGTCTCGGCGTCAGCCGCGAAACGGTTGGTGACGTCGCTGTCGCGAACGTCAAGGTGTGCGGCGTGAACTTTCGTTCCATGAGCGGCAAGGGCCGAGCGCACGCGCTCGATCTCGTCGGCGGCCGGATAGTAGGCGGCATCGGATCTGTCGGCGCCGGCAGGCGCGATGTAGGAGCCGACGGCGACATTGGCCCCAGCCTCGGCCAAAGCCGTGGCAATGGCGAAGCCCATGCCCGAGAAACCGCCGGTCACGATGGCGCTACGGCCGGAAAGGTTGTTCATGGCGCACGGTCTCCGCTTCGTTTGGGCAGGCAATCAGTCCTGACCGGATTTGGCAATCACAGCGGCGCAGCCTCCATCGACGAGCGTTCAGGACCCCTGAAGCGGTCTGCCCAGCCATTCGCGATAAAAGCCTTCGAGGTCGGGTTCGAAATCATACACGATGGGATAACCGGGTGCCGCCGCCTCGACCTCATGCAGCGTCCCGCACTCCGGGCAGATGAACTCCCGGATTTCCATCCATTCGGGATCAGGGAGATCGCTGTTGGGATAGATCTCGCGCAAAGCCTCCTCGGTGTTGCGCACGTTAATCACGGCGTTGAGCTTCCAGTTCTTCCGATAGTCGCCGAAGGAGTGGCCGCATTCGCAGCGGGTAATGCGCTCATCGCCACTCTGGCAGATGAACAGATGGTCCGAGACCGGCAGCAGGATCGGGTCCTTCCAGGCGACACGATCCTGATAGACGGCAACCATCTTGAAGAAACGGTCGTCATCCTTGTAGGCACTCATGATGCGCCTTGTCTGCGGCCAGGGCAGCTTGCCGGCGGCCAGATCGCCCAGAACTTCCTTGCTGTATGAGGTCATGGCTTGGCTCCCGGCGTGAAGATCGATTTGGCGTCGACGTTCCAGAAATCGCTGAATTCCTTGGTGAAGCGCGACGACAGCTTGATCGCGCTGGCGTACATTTTCTTCACTTCGGGCGCGAAGTCGGCCTTTCCGACGCGGCCACGCTCCTTGGCGATCCAATCCGCCACCGGAATCGCCTTAGCCAGGCGCTCTTTGCGCATGGCGGCGCGGCGTTCGACCGTGGCGTCGATATCGGCGACGGGATAACCGTCTTCATCGTCCTTCAGCACAATGCCGAAAACCTGGTCCGCCGCTTCACGGGTGAGAAAGCCGTTCTCGACATCCCATGCCGTCTTGATCGGATCGCGCTCCAGCACGTCGCCATAGCCACCGCCGCCATTGTAGGAATGGCTGAAGATGTCGCCGGATTTGTGCGGCGAGGTGATGTAGGGGCCTTCGACCACGACATGGTCGCCGCCGATGTTCTTCTCGTAGTCGGAGACGTCAGGGTCGATGCCGGGCGAATGCGCCAGCGGTTCGCCTTTTGCCGCCAGTTCGTGAATGTCTGAGTTGCGCACCGCGCGATGCTTCTGGCAGGTCGGCGCCGGATAACCACCGCACATGCCGCCATTGTCGAACACGCGCGAGGAGTGCTCGGAGGTGTGGAGCCGCAGATGTGAGGTCTTGTTGATCAGCCAGGTCGAGACGAAGGAACAGCCACCGCGATATTTACCGGCGCCGCCGGAATTCGGCACGATCGAACGGCCGATATAGACCATCGGCATCGACTGTTCCCAGACCTCGATGTTGCCCATGTCGGATTCCGGGTTCCAGCCGACATAGGCGGTGTCGAGACCGTCCTTGATGGCGAGCGCCCCGGACCCGGCGGCAGCGCACTCGAAATGCGCCATGCCGAACGGCGTGCCGTATTGGCTTTCGCCGCCCATCTCGATCATCGGGCTGTTGACCTGGCCGACAAAGGCCTCCTCGACGAAGCCGCGCGCGACAAAACTGCGCGACAAAAGCCGTTGGAAAACACCGTAGGCCGGCAGCAGCAGCGCCCATGAGGTGGCGGTGGCCACCATCTCGTTGTCGGGGTTGGTCCAGGTGCCGTGCGGCAGTTTCAGTTCGGTCGCCATCCAGGCACCGTCATTGACCAGGCCTTCGAAATTCATGTGCTGGGTCAGCGTCACGAACATGCCGCCATCCATGCCGGCCGGCGTGCAGTTCATCGAATGGTAGCCCCAGGGCTGCGTGCCCTCGAAGTCCATGGTGATCTTGCCGTCTGACGTGATCTCCATCTCGATCGGGATGTTGTAGAGCCAGTCGGGATCGCCGAGCAGCTGGAAGCCGGGCTTTCCCGCCGTGACATGGCCGTAGAACGTGTGGCCGCGGTAGATGCCGGGCACGGTGAGCTGGCGGGTGCGGGCGAGCTGGGCGCGGCGACCTTCCTCGATGAACTCCTTCGACACCTTCATCCAGTAGTCGAGGCCGATCTCGGAGATCAGCTGCTTGACGCTTTCGCGCATGTCGATGCAGGAGGCGACCTTGGCCTTCTCGTCGAGCACCCAGTAGATCGGCATGCGCAGATTGCGCTCGCAGCGGATGACGTAGTCGCGCCGGATCTCGTCATTCTCGCCGATCTTCTCGGCGCAGACGAACAGGCCTTCGGTGAAGCGCTCCTGCGCCAGGCAGACATCGCCGCCCGGCGTGATGCCGCCGGCTTCCAGTTCGTGGCAGACGGCACCGGCCCAGCCGACCAGCGTGTCTTCATGGAAGATCGGCACCACATCCATGACATCAGGCACCTGCACGGTGCCGATGAAGGCGTCGTTGTTGGCGAAGATATCGCCTTCACGGATTTTCGGGTTTTCCTCGTAATTGTTCTTGATCATCCATTTGATGAAGCGGCTCATCGTATGGACATGCACCATGATGCCGTTGGAGAGCGCGATGGCGTCGCCTTCGGGCGTATAGATGGCGACCACCATCTCGCCGACTTCGCGCACGCCGGGCGAGGCCGAGATGCGGCGGGCCATTTCGCGAGCCGAGACGCAATAGGCGCGCAGCTTGGTGTGCAGCGTCTCGAACTTCAGCGGATCCTGGTTGCGCAGCGTGAGTTCCGTGATGCCGTCATAGCAGCCGGTCTCTTCCATCAGCCGCTCGGAATCGAGCAGTCTTTCGCGAAGGCGCAGGGCCGAAGCAGGTTTGTCCAACATGGCGGTGCCCTCTCAAGCGTGGGTGTAGTGCAGCAGCGTCCATTCATCGACATGGACGCGGTCCTGCGGATGAACGACGAGCGTGGTGGCGGGGTGTTCGATGATGGCCGGACCGATGACTTCGTGACCGGGCTGCAGCAGGTCCATCTCGTAGAGATTGGCCTTGTGCCAGCGTCCGCCGATATAGGCCTCGCGCACGCCCTTGTGCGCGGAAGCCGGATCCGACTTGCCGAGCGGACGCTTGAGCAGCACCGGTTTGACCTTGTCGGCGGTGGCGATCAGCCCGAGTTCGGTGATGGTGAAGCCGGCCTCGCCATAGCGCGACACGCGATGATTGACCTTGGCGTAGACCGCCTCGAACTCGTCGATAACCCTGCGCATGTCGTCGGCCGAGTTGACCTCAGCCAGCGGCGCCATCACTTCGACATCCTCGAGCTGGCCGGTGTAGCGCATCATCAGGAACGGCACGGTCCTGATCTTCTCACGCGCATGGCCGTCGGCGATCATCTCGTCGACCGCGGCCTTGGTCAGGTCGTTCCAGACCGTGGTGACCTTGACGCCGAAGGCGGCCAGCGTCGCCTCATCGGCGCGTGACGGGATGTCGTGCTGCGTCGACACCGAATGCCGGCGCATGAAATCAGCCGTGGTGCAGCCGAAGGCGGAGAAGGCGGCCGCAAACTGGAAGGTGATGATGTCCTTGAAGCCGATGCCCCTGGAACAGCCGGCCAGGTGCAGCGGGCCAGAGCCGCCATAGGACAGCAGCGTGAACTCGGAGGGATGGATGCCCTGGCCCGAAATGACGCGGCGCAGCGCGTTGTTGGCGTCGGCCTCCAGCATGTCGATCATGCCTTCGGCGGCTTCCTCCAGCCCGACGCCCAGGATGTCGGAGCATTTCTCCTGGAAGGCGCGGCGGGCCTTTTCGACCTGCAGCACGACCTTGCCGCCGAGGAAATAGTGCGGGTTGAGCCGGCCGAGAATCGCATCGCAATCGGCAATGGTCGGTTCGGTGCCGCCCCTGGCGAAGCAAATCGGACCTGGATCGGAGCCGGCGCTTTCCGGTCCAAGCGAGACTTTCTTGGTCAGCGGATCGACCTTGAGGATCATGCCGGCGCCGGCACCGATCGTATCGAGGTGCAGCGTCGGCACGTTGAGCTTGAAGCGATCCATCAGCGGCTCGTTCTCGATCCGCGTCTGGCCGCGCGTGATAACGCCCATGTCGAAGGAGGTGCCGCCCATGTCCGAGCAGATCAGCGAATCATTGCCGATCAGCTTGCCGACATAGGCAGCACCGAGGATGCCGCCGATCGGGCCGGAGATCATGGTTTCATGCAGGCGCGGATGGTTGATCGAGGTCAGGCCGCCGAAGGAGAGCAGCGTCTGCACGCCATATTTGAAGCCGTATTTCTTCGAGACGTCCTCGATACCCCTAAGCTGCTTGCGGCCGCGCGAGGTGGCGTAGGCCTCGATCAGGACCGAGTTCAGCCGCGACTGCTCGCGGATGACCGGGCGGACCTCGTGGCTGGTGTAGACGATGATGTCGGCGCCGGCCTTGTCGACCTCTTCGCGGCAGATTTCCGCGATGCGCTTCTCGTGCACCGGATTGACGTGCGAGAAGATGGTCATGATGCAGATCGCTTCGACCTCGTCGGCGATCAGTTTTTTTGCGGCTGCAGAAACCTCGTGCTCATAGAGCGGCAGCACGACGTCGCCGAACTGGTCGATCCGCTCGGTGACGCCATGGGTGCGGCGGCGCGGCACCAGCGGATCGGGATGATGGTGGGTGACCGCATGCAGCCGGTCGGCGTAGGAATAATCGGCCCAGGCCTGCAGCCCGCGGCCCATCAGGATCATGTCCTCGAGGCCCTTGGTGGTGATCAGGCCGAGCCGGCGGCCGGTGCGCGACAACAGCGTGTTCAGCATGCCGGTGCCGGAATAGAGCACGACGTTGACGCCTGAAAACAATGATTCCAGCGAGATGCCCCAGGCATCCGCCGCGTCCTCGGCCGAGGCCAGAAAACCCTCGGCTTCGTTCTTCGGCGTGGTCGCCGACTTGCCGATCTTGAAGTGGCCGTCCTGATCGACAAGGATCGTGTCGGTCATGGTGCCGCCGGCGTCGATGCCGATGACGATTGGGTTGCCGACAATGGGGGCGGTGAGATTGGGTTGGGTCACGGTCGCCTCGGGATCTGGTCTAGGTTGACGCCAGGCTAGATTCATTGGATGGCCTCGCGCCATATGCCTAAAGACACAATGACGGTTGGGCTGACATCGCCGAGAAAAGGGCATGGGCATGGGCAATATCTGGGCGCCGCTCGCCAAAGCGATCGCCGCCATCGGCACGGACAGGCATGTCGACTGCCTGATCGACCTGATCGGCGCCGACATCGACCACGACCTCGTCACGGTGACGCGCTATTCGGCGACGCAGACACCCGAATTCATCAAGCACCGGCGCTTCTCGGATGAGATGGTCCGGCGCTATCTCCACAATTACTACGTGTTCGACCCGTTCTATGCCTCGTGGCGGCGCGAGCGCAGGTTGGGCATCATGCCGCTGAAACGGCTCGCCGACGACGAGGCCAAGCGCGGCCAGTACATTGCCGGCTTCCTGGCGCAGTCGGAGATCTGCGACGAGGTCGGCATCATGCTTGCCGATGGCGGCGACTGGTGCCTCGGCATCTTCCTCGACCGCTCGACCACGTCGTTCAAGGAGAGCGAGATCGCTTTGCTGGACGAGCGGTTGCCTGTATTCGAGGCGCTGCATGCGCTCGACATCAAGGCGCGCGGAACCAAATTCTCCCGCACGTCGGCGCCGACAGGCCCCGGCGCCTCGCCCCGGCAGGAGCCGACGATCCCGGCCAGTCTGTGGCCGGAGCTGTCGCTGCGCGAGCGGGAATTGGTTCAGTTGATCCTCGCCGGCCACCCGACGGCCAACATCGCCGAGCGCCTCGGCATCACCGTCGGCACGGTCAAGAACCATCGCCGGCGCATCTACGAGAAGCTCGACATCACCACCGAGCGGGAATTGTTTTTGCAGTTCTTCCAGCATCAGGCCGATCGCTAGCCGCTCGCTTACCCAGCCGATCCGCCAGCCGAATGCCTGATTTGCAGAGCCGCTCCCTCCGTGAATTGGTGCAGGGGGCTTGTCGCCGGAATGGCTCGAAAACTGGCTTCAAAATTCCTCTTGCGGAACGCCGCCGTCCCGGCTTAGTCTCGGCTTCGCACAGAAAATGAAATTTAATTCCATTTGTGCGGTGCCCGCAAGCCAGTGCAGTGCCCAGGAAAAGTGCCCGGACGCAATCGACTGAGAAAATATTTGATATATCATCTACCAGAACGGAAATAGCTGACATGGTCCAGCAGACATCGATCCAGCCATCGGCGCCCTGGTTGCGGCTCGACGTCGACGATTCGGACTGGAACGACGCCGAGGTTTCGAGCCTGGTGCGCTGGTATCAGCAGATGCTGCTCATCCGCCGTTTCGAGGAAAAAGTGCTCGATCTCGCCAATGCCGGGCTGGTGCATGGTCCGGCGCATGCCAGCATCGGACAAGAGGCGACGGCGGTCGGCGCCATGTCCGTGCTCGGTACGGGCGACCGCATCAACGGCACCCACCGCGCCCATCACCAGGTCTTGGCCAAGCTTGTCAACGCGCAGACGCCCGGCGGATTCGACCCGTTGCATGACGCTTTCAACCCGGACATGCAGGGCTCGGTGCGCGGCTTGATGGCCGAGATCATGGGCCTCAAGTCAGGCTATTGCGGCGGCCGTGGCGGCTCGATGCATATGCGCGACGATGCCTCCGGCATCCCTGGCACCAGCGCGATCATTGGCGGCAACCTGCCGCATGCGGCCGGCTATGCGCTGGCCGACAAGCTGCTCGGTACCGGCAACATCTCGGTCGCCTTTTTCGGCGACGGCACGATGATGGCGGGGCCGGCCTATGAGGCGATGAACATCGCCGCGCTCTACCGGCTGCCGGTGATCTTTTTCGCCGAAAACAATCTCTATGCCGTCTCGACGCACATCAACGAGCAGACGCGCGAGACGCGGCTGGCCTCGCGCGGACCTATGCTCGGCTTTCGCGGCATCGAATGCGACGGCATGGATGTGGTGGCGGTCCACCATGCCATGCGCGAGGCGCGCCGGGCGATCGAGGAAGACGGTGGCCCGGTGCTGGTCGAGGCGCTTTGCTACCGCTTCCTGCATCAGAGCGGCGCGCGCCCGGGTAGCGAATTCGGCTACCGCACGCGGGCCGAGGAAGACGCCTGGAAAGCGCGCGATCCGCTGGTCACGATGGCGGCTCGCCTGAAGACGATGGGCATTTTGAACGCTTCCGACCTCGGCACACTCGACCAGCGCGTCATGGAGGTGGTCAACACCGCTGCCGATTCGCTCACCGAAATGAGTGGCAACGCGCTGGGCATTCCCGACCATCTGTGGCCAGACCCAGGCGGCGTCGACAACCAGATACGCGGTGATCTTTCCGAACTGAAGGGCGAGCGTTTCCTCGAGATCGAGGATATGCCGCCAGCCGACACCAGGCCGGTCAAGTTCATGGTTGCCGCGTCCGAGGTGATTGCGCGCGCCATGGAAAAGGATTCGCGCATCATTATCATGGGCGAGGATGTGCACCGGCTGCGCGGCGGCGTTTCGGGCGCCACAAAGGGTGCGCTGGAACGCTGGCCGGAGCGTGTACTGGCAATGCCCATCGCCGAGAACGGTTTTGTCGGCGTGGCGCTGGGTGCAGCGCTTTGCGGGCTGCGGC
This sequence comes from Mesorhizobium sp. Primo-A, assembly GCF_003997175.1. Taxonomy (NCBI): domain Bacteria; kingdom Pseudomonadati; phylum Pseudomonadota; class Alphaproteobacteria; order Hyphomicrobiales; family Phyllobacteriaceae; genus Mesorhizobium; species Mesorhizobium sp. Primo-A. Next base: position 71,985 of record NZ_RZTG01000002.1, on the reverse strand, counting down.
CTATCGTCGAGATCATGTTCGGCGATTTCTGCCTGGTTGCCGCCGACCAGCTGTTCAATGCGGTCAGCAAGGTGCGCCACATGTTCGGCGGCGGCTTCCCGGTGCCGATCGTGATCCGGGTGCGCGTCTCGCCGCACACCGGCTACGGCTCGCAGCATTCGGGCGATCCGTCTGGCCTGTTCGCGCTGTTTCCCGGCTGGCGCATCGTCGCCCCGACGACGCCCTTCGACTATATCGGCCTGATGAATTCGGCGCTGAAATGCGACGATCCGGTCGTCGTCATCGAGCATGTCGAACTGTTCCCGAGCGAAGGGCCTGTGCCTGCGGATGACCGCGATTATTGCGTGCGACTCGGCAAGGCGAAAACCGTCAGGCCGGGCAGTGCCTGCACCTTGCTCACCAGTGCCAGCATGGTCGCCGTCGCCAAGCAGGTGGTCGAGGAGACCGGCGTCGATGCCGAGATCATCGATCTGCGCAGCCTCGACCCGACCGGGCTCGACTGGCCGCTGGTGGAGGCCTCGATCCGCAAGACCAACCGGGTGGCCGTCGTCGAGCAGGTGCAGCGTGGACTGTCGCTTGGCGGACGGCTGACACAAGAGATTCAGGATCGCGTGTTCGACTATCTCGATCACGAGATCCTGCATGTGACGGGAAGCCTCTCGGCTCCCGTCGTATCGGCCCCGCTCAACCGCGCCGCACTGGGCGGCGCTGATAAGCTCAAGGCCGCGCTTCAATCCCTCATTGCCGTGGGTGGATAGAGCAACGCATTGCCACAAAGATCTGACAAGAAAATGGGAGAATGAAATGGACATGACGATCCTACCAAGAGCCAAGACCAGGGCGACGATGCTGGCGGCCGTGCTGCTGGCCACCAGCGCCTTCTGGGCGCCTGCCACCTTCGCGCAGGACAGCAAGCCGCTGGTCATTGCGCGTAACATCGACCTCAATTCGCTCGATCCGCACCGCGCCTTCTGCGACACCTGCCAGATCTACAATTCCAGCGTCTACGAATCGCTGCTGACGCTGGACAAGGACAACAAGCTGATCCCGCTGCTCGCCTCGAAGTGGGAAGGCAATGCCGACCAGAGCAGCTTCACCTTCACGCTCGACCCGGCCGCCAAATTCTCGGACGGTTCGCCTGTCGAAGCCAAGGACGTCAAATGGTCCTGGGAGCGGCTGAAGAACCTCAAGGGCAGCGCCTCGTTCCTGATGGACAATGTCGCCTCGATCGAGACTCCGGACGCGCATACGGTCGTCGTCAAGATGGTCGCGCCGAGCTCCGAATTCCTCAACATCGCGGCGGCGCCCTACGCAGCGGTCGTCAACAGCAAGGTTGCTTCCGAAGCCGGCGCCAAGGCCGATGCGGACGCCTCGACGACAGACAATGCCGAGGCCTGGTTCCTGGCCCATTCGGCCGGCAGCGCGCCGTTCGTGCTGAAATCCTATGAGCCCAATTCGGAACTGCGGCTGGCGCGCAACGACAAGTACTGGCGCACGGCGCCGGCGCTGAGCGAAGTCGTCATACGCCAGACCAAGGATGCGGTGGCGCAGGCGCAGATGCTGCAGAGCGGCACCGCCGATATCGCCATGCAGATCGACCCGGACACGGCCAAGACGATGACCGGCAGCGACGTCAAGATCGAGACCGTGCCGTCCTACAACTTCATCTATGTGGCGCTGTCGCCCGGCGCCAAGGCCAACAAGGTGCCGCTGACGCCCGAAGTGCGCGAGGCCATTTCGCTCGGTCTCGACCGTCCTGCTATCCTCGACTTCACCATCGGCTCCGAGGGTCAGCTGATCAGCGCGCCGATCCCGCTCGGCTTCCCCGGCGGTTCGGGCTTCGAGGCGCAGCCCTATGACGTTGCCAAGGCAAAGGAACTTCTGGCCAAGGCCGGACACGCCGACGGCTTCGAGATGGAGGCAGCGTTCCCCGGCATGAACGTCTACGGCGTCGATCTCTCGCTCTTGATGCAGAAGGTCCAGCAGGATCTGGCCAAGATCAACATCAAGCTCGACCTGCAGCCGATCCCCTTCGCCAATTGGCGCGAGCGCGTCAATGGCGACGGCATCCCGATGACGGCGGTGTTCTACGCGCCGGACTATTACGGCACCTCGCAATACATCGACTATTTCGCAATGACGAAGGGCAGCCCTTGGTCGCGCCGTGCCGGCGCGGAGCGCGACCCGTCGGTGCTCAACCCGAAGGAAGCGGATATCTACAAGGCAGCCCTTGCGGCAAGCGGCGACGAGGCCGCCAAGCTGTGGCACCAGGCCGGCGAGGAGATGATCAAGGACAGGATCATCCTGCCGCTGATCAGCCCGAACCTGATCCTGGCCTACAAGTCGGACGTCAAGGGCGTGCGCTACAGCGCCTGCTGCAACCTGCCGCTGGCAGAACTCAGCCACTGAGCAAAACAATACGGGGAGGCGACAGTCGCCTCCCTGTTCTCCATCCCGGAAGGCCAGCAAATCCTGTTCTTCCAACATCAAATTCAATATATGATATATCAATGAGCGGAGACCTCGTCATGCCTTCCCTGATCAACTCCAAGGACCAGTTGCTGCGCGAGCGTGCGGCCTCGGTCATTCCGGGCGGCATGTGGGGACACATGGCGACGCGCTATCTCGGCTCCGCCTATCCACAATTCTTCGAACGCGCCGACGGCTGCCGGGTCTGGGACGTCGACGGGCACGAATACATCGACCTGATGTGCAGTTGGGGGCCCAACATTCTCGGCCACCATCATCAAGCAGTCGAAGAGGCTGCCGCCCGGCAGCGTCGCCTCGGCGATGCGATGAACGGCCCCGGCGAGGTATTGGTCGAACTGGCGGAGCTGCTGGTCAAGACGGTCGCGCATGCCGACTGGGCAATGCTGCAGAAGAACGGCACCGACGCCACCACGGCCTGCGTGACGATCGCGCGCGCCGGCACCGGCCGACGCAAGGTGCTGGTCGCGCGCGGCTCCTACCACGGTGCCGTGCCGTGGTGCACGCCATCGCTGGCCGGCGTCACCGCCGAGGACCGCGCCCATCTGATCCATTTCGACTACAATGACGTCGCCAGCCTCGAAGTGGCCGTCGAGCAGGCCGGCAACGATCTCGCTGCTGTCGTCGTCACTGCCTTCCGGCACGACATCGCCCGCGACCAGGAACTGCCGACCGCCGCCTTCGCCAAACGGGCGCGCGAACTCACCACCGCTGCCGATGCGGCATTGATCGTCGACGATGTGCGCGCCGGCTTCCGCATCGACCTCGCCGGCAGCTGGGAGCCGCTCGGCGTACGGCCGGACCTGTCCGCCTTCTCGAAGGCGATCGCCAATGGCTATCCGCTGGCCGCCATCGCAGGCACCGACCGGTTTCGCGAAGCCGCGACCAAGGTCTATGTGACGGGTTCTTTCTGGTACGGCGCCGTCGCAATGGCCGCGGCGATCGCTACCATCAGCACGCTGCGCGATACCGACGCCGTCACCCACATGACACAGGCCGGCGACAGGCTGCGCTCAGGCCTCGATGCTGCAGCGAAGAAGCATGGTCTTTCGCTGCGACAGACAGGTCCGGTGTCGATGCCGATGGTGCTGTTCGACGGCGATGCCGAATTCAAGCTAGCCAACGCATTCTGCTCGGCCGCCTTGCGCGAAGGCGCTTATTTCCATCCCCGGCACAACATGTTCCTGAGTGCTGCGCACACCGCAAAAGATATAGATCTCGCCCTGCAGGCTGCCGATGCGGGCATGGCCGCCGCGGCGCAGGTGGCGTGACCGGCGCCAATGCGGTGGAAAGGAACAAACTGTTCAGCCGGTGGCCGACACCAGTCGGCCGTTCTGCGCAGCGCGGCGCAGTTCCTCCGGCGTGACCGCGCCGTCGTTCAGCCGTTCGAGAACCTTGACCAGCAGGCGGCCGCCTTCGATCATGTCCTGCTGAATGCCCTTGCGCACACCGTTCTCGTCGCGCGCCCGCAGCGCTTCAAGAATGTCGAGATGCCGGTGGCGGCCGTCATAGGTCGGCCGGGCGTGAGGGTACTGGTAGTTCACCAGCGGTCCGTTGCGCAGCCAGATTCCCTCAATGATGGCCAGCAGCTCCGGCATTTGCGCCGCCTGGTAGATGGAGTGATGGAATTCCCAATTGTCGCGGACGGCTTCGAACCAGCGGCCATTGTCCTCGTTCGCAATGAGTTTCTCATGCACCGCCGCCAGACGGTCGATCTCGCGCGGCTCGATGCGCGTCGTTGCCGCGGCACCCGCCATGCCTTCGAGATGCAGCCTGATGCTGCGCAGTTCCAGATACTGAGCCAGCGACAGCTGGGCGACGGTGATCGAACGGCCGGCCTCCATCTCCAGGCCTTTTTCGCGCACCAACTGCATCAGCGCCTCGCGCACCGGCGTCTCAGACACCTGAAGGCTGGCGGCAAGGTCGCGGATCTTGAAGCGATGGCCCGGCCAGAAACGGCCTTCCATCATGGCACGGCGAAGCTCCTCATAGACACGCGTCGTCAGATTGTCGCGCGCGATCGGCGCGATAGAAGCAGTCACATCCGCTCTCCGTTCTTGCAACAGCGCAGGCGTCGCCTGCGTCGCGTGGCTTGTGTATATGATACCACGAATGGCCTGACCACCGACATGAGACAAGCCGCCCCGAAACCGGCAGACATGAGACGGGCCGCATGACCGCGTCGATGCCTTCCTTGCTGTTCGGCGCCATTGCCGACGATCTGACCGGCGGCACCGAGCTGGCGTCGATGCTGGTCGCGCGCGGCATTCCGACGGGATGCACGGTCGGGCTGGACGCGCCGATCCCATCAGGCAATCTTGCCCATGTGATCCTGCTGAAGACCCGCGTCATCGCAGCCAGCGATGCGGTGCGCCAGGTGCTGGAGGCCGCGGACCGGCTGGTCGAAGCTGGCGCGCGGCAGATCTTCTTCAAATATTGCGCCACCTTCGATTCGACGCCCGCGGGCAATATCGGTCCTTGCGCCGAAGCGCTGCTCGAGCGCCTTGGCGGCGGCGTCACACTGTTCGCCCCCGCGCTGTGTGAGACTGGGCGCACCGTCTATCAGGGGCATATGTTCGGCGGTCCCCAGCTGCTTGCTGAGTCGCCCAAGCGCTTCGATCCGCTGACGCCGATGACCGATTCCAATCTGGTTCGCGTGCTGCAGGCGCAGAGCAGGGGCAAGGTCGGGCTGGTGCCCTATCTCGTCGTCGACGCCGGCGCTGGAGCCATCCGGAGCGCTATAGGAGAGCAAAGCAGGCGCGGCGAGACGCTGCTGGTCACCGACACCATCCGCGAGCGCGATCTGGCGGCGATCGCGGAAGCCACCTTCGACCTGCCGCTGATGACCGGCAATTCCTCAGTCGCCGCGCATCTGCCACCGGCCTGGCTCACGCATGGGCTGCTGGATTCAGGCGATCTCGTTGCCGCCAGCCTGCCGGCCGTCGAAGGGCCGGCAGCGGTGCTGGCCGGCAGCGTCGCCGACCGCACCATCGAACAGCTCGAGCGTTTTGCGCAAAACAATCCACTGCTGACGATTGACCTTGCCAGCGCCTTTGCCGGCGCCGATGTCATGGCCGAAGCGCGTACCTTCGCCCAACGGCATTTGCCCGGCGCGATGATCGCCATTGCTACGACAGCGCCGCAAGCGACCGTCGAAGCGCTGCAGCAGGCGCATGGCCGCGATATGGTGGCGGCAAGGGCGGAAGAGATCCTGGCCGGGATTGCCCAGATTCTGGTGCGCGAACTCGGCGTCCGCCGGCTCGTCGTCGCCGGCGGCGAGACCGCCGGTTCGGTGGTGAAGGCGCTCGGCATCGACCGGATCGCCATGGGCGCCTATGAGGGCCCCGGACTGTCGCGCGCCATCGCTCACCTCCCCGGCCGGCCCTCCGATCCGCTGGCGCTGATGCTGAAATCGGGAAAGCTCGGCGGCCCCGATATCTTCACCGACGTTCTGCAAGACATGACACGGCCGAGCACTATTGCGCCGGCGATCGACACATGGCCACCGGCAAGGAGAGCATCGTGATGGAACTCGAAATCGAACGCACGAGCCTGATCACCACGACGCAGACGCTGGACGCCAGCGGGATGAATGTCGGCACCACCGGAAACATCAGCGTGCGCACGACAGGCGGCATGCTGATCACGCCGACGGGAATAGCCACAAGCGCCTTGCGGCCGGAGCAAATGGTGGCGATGCAGCTCGATGGATCCTGGGACGCTGCGTTCCGGCCGTCGAGCGAATGGGAGATGCACGCCGAAATCTACAAGGCGTTTCCCGAGGCCGGCGCCGTCGTGCATGCCCATCCCGACCATTGCGTGGCGCTGTCGTGCCTGCGTGAACCGCTGCCACTGTTCCACTACATGGTGGCGGGCTTCGGCGGCGATGATGTGCGCTGCTCGGACTATGCGCTTTTCGCGTCAAGCGAACTGGCCAAGGTTGCCGTCGTCGCGCTCAAGGACCGCACGGCTTGCCTGCTCGCCAATCATGGCATGATCGCCTTCGGCGGCGATCTCGACACGGCGCTCATCCGCACCATCAAGCTGGAAACCCTGGCGCGGCAGTACCTTTTGGCGCGCAGCGCCGGCACGCCGGTGCTCATCGAGGGCAGCGAGATCCCCGCCATTCGCGGGCGCTACAAGAATTACGGCCAGCAGAAGTAGCCGGCCGAGCAATTCCAGAAAAGGTGAAGCGGTTTCCCGGGAAAAGCGCATAGCGCTTTCCCCAGGGGATTGCCCCAAAACAAGGAACGGCTCTTCGCCCTGTTGAAGAACCATTCAGTCGACCTGCAAATGCGAGACGAAGGCCCGTCAAGCTCCATGAAGATCAGGCGGGGATCGGTTCGGCGGCCGGCGTATAGACGCCGATGGCGCCGGTGCCGATCAGCTGGTCGATGATCTCGGCGCTATAGCCGAGCACGTCGGCCAGCACGGCAGCTGTGTCCTGGCCCAGCATCGGCGGCGCGGTGAAGTCCGCGGTCAGCTGCGCGGCAAGTCCCTGCGCCGGGCGCACCATGGCGACGGAGCCGAGATGCGGATGCGGCAAGGTCTGGACGAGGCCACGCTCGCGCACATTGGGACTGTCGAAGACTTCCGGTATCGATTTTACCGTGCCGGCCGGCACGCTGGCGGCGGCACAGGTGGCCATCCAGTGGTCACGTGGCTTGGTCTTGAAGACGGCGGCTAGTTGCGGGATCAGCGCCTCACGGTTGGTGGCGCGCGCCCCTGCTTTGATGAAGCGCGAATCCCCAGCCAGATGTGGCAGATCAACGACCTTCTCGCACAGCGCCGCGAACTGGCGGTCATTGCCGACCGCCAGCGCAAAGCTGCCATCGGAGGCTTCGAATATCTGATAGGGAACGACCGTCGGATGGGCATTGCCGTAGCGGGCGACCTCTTGGCCGGTGTTAAGGTAACCGCTGCCGACATTGATCAGCAGGCTGAGCGCGCAGTCGATCAGCGACAGGTCGAGGAACTGGCCCTTGCCGGTCGTCGCGCGCTCGTAAAGCGCCGCCAGGATCGACTGCGTGGCGACCATGCCGCAGACGATATCGGTGATGGCGACGCCGACACGCATCGGTTCGCCATTGCTCTCGCCGGTGATGGCCATGAGGCCGCTTTCGGCCTGCATGACGAAATCATAGCCGGGCCGTCCGGCATCGGGCCCGGTCTGGCCGTAGCCGGAGATCGAACAGTAGATCAGCCGCGGATTTGACGCGCTGAGCTCCTTGAAACCGACGCCGAGCCTATCGGCGGTACCTGAGCGGAAATTCTCGACGACGATGTCGGCCTTCGCCGCCAGCTCGCGCACGATCGCCAACCCCTGCGGGCTTTTCATGTCGAGCGCGATGCTCTGCTTGCCGCGATTGGCGCAGAGATAGTAGGTCGAGACACCCTTGTAGCTCGGCACCGACCACGCCCTGGTGTCGTCGCCGCCGTCGATGTTCTCGATCTTCCAGATCTCGGCGCCGAGATCGGCAAGGCTCATCGTTGCCCACGGCCCGGCCAGCACACGCGAGAGATCGAGAACCTTGATGCCTTCGAGCGGCAAGCGCGCGGGTTCTGCCGTACCGGCATTCGCGGAATGGTCCTCAGTCACGATCAAAATTCCTTCGGGTGAATTCGGCAGGCTACTCAGACAGCCCTGAAAGTGTTGACCGGCTCCGGGAAATGGCAGGCGACCCGATGCGAACCACCGGCCGGATCGAGCGGCGGTTCGACGGCAGCGCAGATCGCCTGCGCCTTGAAGCAGCGCGTGCGGAAGCGGCAGCCGGATGGCGGGTTGAGCGGGCTCGGCACATCGCCGCTCAGCACGATGCGCTCGCGCTTGCGCTCCTTCTCGGGATTGGCGAGCGGCACCGCCGACAGCAGCGCCTGGGTGTAGGGATGCAGCGCCCTCGAATAGAGTTCGGCCGCCGGCGCGATCTCGACGATCTTGCCGAGATACATCACCGCCACCTGATGCGAGATGTGGCGCACGACGGACAGATCATGCGCGATGAACAGATAGGAGGTGCCGAAGGATTGCTGGATGTCCTTGAGCAAATTGAGCACGCCGGCCTGCACCGAAACGTCGAGGGCCGAAACCGGCTCGTCGAGGATCACCACTTGCGGATTGAGTGCCAGCGCGCGGGCAATGACGACGCGCTGGCGCTGGCCGCCGGACAGTTCGTGCGGATAGCGCTTGCCATGCTCGGGATTGAGCCGCACCAGTTCGAGCAATTCGGCGACGCGCGCGCGGCGGTCGGTCGCCGACATGTCGCTCATGCGCAGCGGCTCGGCGATGTTGTCGGCAATGCGCATGCGCGGATGCAGCGACCCGTAGGGATCCTGGAAGACGAGCTGGATGTAGCGCCGCATCAGGCGCATGTCTTCGTGATTGAGCGCGAGCAGGTTCTGGCCACGGAACCAGCTTTCGCCGCTGGTCGGCTCGATCAGCCGCATCAGGCAGCGCCCGAGGGTCGACTTGCCGCAACCGGATTCACCGACCAGACCCAGCGTTTCGCCCGGTGCTACGTCGAACGAGACATCGGCGACCGCACGGACATGGGCAACGGCACGGTCGAAGACGAGGCCGCCGCGAACCGGAAAGTCCTTGACGAGATGGCGAACAGAAAGCGCAGCCGCCGGTTTGGTTTCCGCCTGGAGTTGCTCCGCTGCGCTCATGAGGCCACGTCTCCACTGTCCAGGCTCGCCGCCGCCAGCACAGCACTGTGGAAGGGCGGCAAGGTCGTCGCGAAATGACAGGCCGAGAACCGGCCGCCGACATCGTGCAAAGGCGGGTCCTCGGTCCGGCAGCGTGCCGCGGCATAAATGCAGCGCGGATGGAAGGCGCAGCCGCCCGGCAAGCGCCCAAGTGCGGGCGGCGAACCGTCGATCGAGAACAGCCGCTCGCGGCTTTCCTCGAGGTTGGGGATCGAGGCGATCAGGCCACGCGTGTAAGGATGGCGCGGATCGGCGAACAGCTCGGATACGCCTGCCTGTTCGACGACACGGCCGGAATAGACGACCGCGACGCGGTCGGCATGGCCGGCGACGACGCCGAGATCATGGGTGATCAGCACCAGGCCGAGGCCGAGCCGTTCCTGCAGCGAGCGCAGCACGGCCAGGATCTGTGCCTGCACCGTGACATCGAGCGCCGTGGTCGGTTCGTCGGCAATCAACAGGTCAGGATCGTTGGCGACGGCCATGGCGATCACCGCGCGTTGGCGCATGCCGCCGGAGAATTCATGCGGATACTGGTTGACCCGGCGCTCCGGCTGCGGGATCGCCACCAGATGGAGCAATTCGACCGCGCGCGTCATCGCCTGTTTGCGTGTCACGCGCTGATGCAGCCTGACCGCCTCGGCAATCTGGGCGCCGACGGTCATCACCGGATTGAGCGAGGACAGCGGGTCCTGAAAAATCATGGCGATGCGCGCGCCCCTGATCTTGCGCATCTCGCGCGCCGGTTTGCCGACCAGTTCGTCGCCGTTGAAGCGGACCGAGCCGGTGACCACCGCGTTCTTTGACGTGAGGCCGAGCGCGGCGAGCATGCCGACGGACTTGCCCGAGCCGGACTCACCGACAATGCCGACCACTTCGCCCTTGGCGACGTCGAGGTCGATCCCGCGAACCGCTTCGAACTGACTGCCGGCCTTGCGGAATCCGACCCGCAGACCGCGTATGGACAGCAGCGGCTCGCGCTCGCCCACCTTGTCGACTGCGCCCGGTGGCGCTGAGGAAATCTGTGCGCTCATCGCCTAGTCCGACCTTGGATCGAGAATGTCGCGCAAGCCGTCGCCTATGAAGTTAAAGCCGAGCACGATGGTGAGGATGGCGACGCCGGGACCGAAGGCGATCCACCATTGATAGAAATGAACGGCGCCATCGGAGATCATCGAGCCCCATTCGGGTGTCGGCGGCGTGGCGCCGAGGCCGATGAAGCTGAGCGACGCGGCAAGCAGCACGACCTGGCCGAGATCCATGGTTGCGCTGATCAGCACCGGGGTCCAGCAAAGCGGCAATATGTGCGTGAACAGCACGCGCCGCGGCCTGGCGCCGGCGGCGATTGCCGCCTCGACATGCTCGCGCTCCTTCACCTCCAATACCTGCGCCCGCATCAGCCGGGCGTAGACGGGCCACCAGACGAGCACCATGGCTATGGCGGCATTGCCGAGGCCTGGTCCGAGCGACGCCGCGACGGCCATGGCCAGCAGCATCGGCGGAAAGGACAGAGTGACGTCAACAAGCCGCATGATCGCCGCGCCGGTCAATCCGCCGACGAAGCCGGAAATGGCGCCGAGCAGCGAGCCTATGATCACTGCAGAGACGACGACCAGAACCGCGATCGGCAGCGAATGCGCGGCCCCGTGCAGAGTGCGGGCCAGCACATCGCGGCCGAGTGCGTCGGTACCCAGCCAATGCGCCCAGCTTGGCGCCTGAAGCCGGCGTGCGACCATTTCGAGCGGATCGAACTGCACGACCAGGTTGGCGAATACGGTCATGAACAGCCAGAACAGGATGACGACCGTGCCGATGACCAATGGCGCGGTCAGCCATTCGGGAACCGTCGAGGAGCGGGACTTGGTGACGACGACTGCCATCAGCTCAACCTCACGCGCGGATTGGCCACGACATAGAGTATGTCGGTGATAAGGTTGGTGACCAGGAAGGCGAGACCACCGACGATGGTGACGCCGATGATCGCCGGGAAGTCGAGCGCACGCGCTGCCTCCACGGCATAGGATCCCATGCCCGGCCAGGAGAAGATGGTTTCGGTCAGCACCGCGCCGGTGATCAGATAGGCGAAGGAATAGCCGATGACGGTCAGGGTCGGCACCATGGTGTTGCGCAGCGCATGGACGATGACGACGCGGAATTCGCTCGCCCCCTTGGCGCGCGCGGTGAGCACGAACTCGCGGCTCATCACATCAAGCATGTTGGCGCGCACCAGCCGCGATATGGTGCCCGAAACCGTCCAGCCGAGGACGAAGGCCGGCAGAAGCAGGTGCCAGAGCGCGTCCTTGAGGACGGTCCAGTCGCCAGCCAGAAGCGAATCGATGGTCAGGAAGCCGGTGATGCCGGGCGGCAATGCCAAGCGGGCATCGACCCTGCCCGGCCCCGGCAACCAGTTCAGCATGACGGAGAAGATGAACAACAGGCCGAGCCCCGACCAGAACACCGGCAGCGAAGAGCCGAACAAGGCGAACAGCCGCGCGCCATGGTCGATCAGGCTGTTGCGGAAATAGGCGGCCAGCACACCAAGCACGATGCCGAGCGTGGTGCCGAAGATCATCGCGGCGAAAACCAGTTCGAGCGTTGCCGGCAAGCGGTAGAGAATGTCGGTGCCGACATTGCGCTTGGTGATGAAAGAGGTGCCAAGATCGCCGCTCAGCAGATTACCAAGATATATCATATAGCGTTCCGGCAAAGGACGATCGAGACCCCAACGCGTCTTGGCGGCGGCCACCACTTCGGGGTTGCTCATCTGCTGTTCGGCGACAATCGCGGTCAGCGGATCCCCCTTGGTCACCGTGGTGATCAGGAAGGCGATGGTGACGATGCCGAGCACCAGAAACGGCATTGCGATAAGCCGGCGCAAAATATAGCGAGACACGTGGCTACCTTCACAAGGAGGGGCTTTGTAAGATGGCACAAGGCGCTGGGACATGCCATCGACGGAAACATATTGACAGCCCGCGAAAGCCGCTGTCAATATAAATGGAATTTAATTTCATTTTTGATCGACAGTGCCGACGTCACCGGCCCGACAGGCGGACGACGACGCCAGAAAGACCTCAGCGTGCGCAAGCGAGCCACCAGGGACGAGACGGAGCTTGAAGGCGAAGGCGCACAGCTTTCGTCGTCGCTGGTGCGCGGGCTCGGCATCCTGCGCGCCTTTCGGCCGGGCGACGCCTCGCTCGGCAACCAGGACATCATTGCCCGCACCGGCCTGCCCAAAGCCACGGTGTCGCGCATCACCTATACGCTGAGCGCGCTCGGCTACCTCCTGTACGACAAGGATCTCGGCCGCTACAGCCTGGGGTCGGCTACCGTGGCGCTCGGCTATTCGGCGCTCAGTTCAAGCGCCGTCGTGCACGTCGCCCGGCCGCTGATGCAGCCGCTGGCCGATTTGACGGGGGCGGCGGTGGCGCTCGGCACGCGCGACAGCCTCAACATGGTGTATCTCGCCAATTGCCGGTCGGAGAGCCTTGTCACGCTGCGGCTCAACCCGGGCTCCTATCTGCCGATCTGGAAGACATCGATGGGGCTGGCCTATGCGGCGGCCCTTTCACCCGAGGAGCGCGTCAGCCTTGTACGGGCTTTGCAGGAGGCGGAGCCGGACAAGGCAGCGATGATCGCGGCGGCGATCGACGATGCGATCGCCCAATATGCACGCCAGGGCTATGTGACGTCGTTCGGCGCCTGGCACAGCTACATCCATGCAGTCGGCGTGCCGTTCCGCCCGCGTGACGGCTCGCCGCTGGTTGCCATCACCTGCGGCGGCATCGGCGAGATCATCACCGAGGACCGCGCGCATGCCGAGATCGGACCGGCGCTGGTGGCGATGGTGAAAGCACTGGGCGACCAACTCGAGGGAATTCCCGTGTAATCCCGGCACGGGATTGGCCCAGACGATCGGGCTGCATGCCGGCTTGAACTTGCCTGGTGGGGGCAGCACAGTCGCCGCCGATGGCATGGCGCTCGCGTTGTCAGTCCATCGGGTTCGGGTGACGGGGGGAGATCGGATGCCGATGAATTTTGCAGGACGGTTCAGCGACCGGGTGGCGGTCATCACCGGTGGCGCATCGGGCATTGGTCTGGCGGTGGCGCAGAGGATTGTCGAAGAAGGCGGACGGGTTTCGGTCTGGGATCGCGATCCCGCCCAGATCGAACAGGCCAAGGCCGTCATCCCCAGTCTTCACGGCATCGCTATCGACGTTGCCGATGCCGCAGGCGTGGAGCGCGCTGCCCGGTCAACGCTCGAAGCGCTTGGCGGTGTCGATATCCTGGTCACCAGCGCGGCGATCACCGGGCCGAACATGACGACCTGGAACTATTCGGCGGAAGATTGGCAGAAGGTCATCGACATCAACATCAACGGCGTCTTCTACTGCAACAAGGCGCTCGTGCCGCACATGCTCGAGCGCAACTATGGCCGCATCGTCAACATCGCCTCGATCGCCGGCAAGGAAGGCAATCCCAACGCCTCCGCCTACAGCACGTCCAAGGCCGCGGTGATCGGCCTGACCAAGTCGCTCGGCAAGGAACTGGCCAAGACCGGGGTGACGGTCAATTGCGTCACGCCGGCGGCCGTGCGCACCGCGATCTTCAAGCAGATGAGCCAGGAGCACATCGACTTCATGCTGTCCAAGATACCGATGGCGCGCTTTGGCGAGGTCGACGAGGTGGCGGCGCTGATCTGCTGGATCGCCTCGGAAGAGTGTTCGTTCACGACGGCCGCCGTGTTCGACGTTTCCGGCGGCCGCGCCACCTACTGAGGCAGAACGAATCTCAATTCCACGTGACGGTGCAACGGACGGAGCATGCGGGCGTATAGTTGGACGCCTCGAAGCGACAAGTCGCGACAAGGTAGCGGGAACCATGACACGGAATGCAGCCGTCAGGCGGGAGTTTGCTACTTTTGCTTAGAGCCGAATCTGCCGCACTGTCCGACGATGAGCTTCTGGACCGCTATCAGCGCGCCGCCTTCGATTATTTCCTCGATAACGTGAACCCCGAAAACGGACTGGTCGCGGACACATCGCGGCCGAATTCGCCGGCCAGCATCGCTGTCGTCGGCTTCGCGCTGTCCAGCTATCCGATCGGCGTCGAGCGCGGCTGGATGACGCGCGATGCCGCCGCGAAGCTGACGCTGGCCGCGCTGCGTTTCTTCTCGACCAGCCGGCAAGGCAATAGCGACGACGTCACCGGCCATAAGGGTTTTTACTACCACTTCCTCGATATGCGGACCGGCCTGCGCGTCTGGCGCTGCGAACTGTCGATGGTGGATACGGCGTTGCTGATATCAGGCATGCTGGTGGCGAGCGCTTATTTCTCCGGTGACGATGACGAGGAAGCCGAAATCCGCCAACTGGCCGAGGCGCTCTACCGGCGCGTCGACTGGCGGTGGGCACAAGGTTCAAGCCCGACCCTGCGGCAAGGCTGGAAGCCAAAGAGCGGCTTTCTGCACTATGGCTGGGAGGGCTACAACGAAGCGACGATCCTCTACGTGCTGTCGATGGCCTCGCCTGACAGTCCAACCTCGGATAACAGCTACGAGGGCTGGACGGCGACCTATCAGTGGGAAAACATCTACGGCTACGACGTGCTGTATGGCGGCCCATTGTTCATGCACCAGTTCTCGCATGCCTGGATCGATTTCGCCGGCATCCGCGACGCCTTCATGCGCGAGAAGAACTCGGACTATTTCGAAAACAGCCGCCGCTCGACCTATCTGCATCGCGACTATGCGCGCCACAACCCTTACGGCTATGACGGCTATGAAGAGAACCTTTGGGGACTTTCGGCGGGCGACGGGCCGGGCGGCTTCCGCACCAGCGTGGAGCGACAGCGCCGGCGGTTTTCCGGCTATGCCGCGCGCGGCGCTCCGTTCGGGCCCGATGACGGGACGATCGCCCCTTGGTCCTATCCGGCATCACTGCCTTTCGCGCCGGAGATCTGCCTGGCGGCGCTGCGCCATCTCGGTGATCGCTACCCCGAGGTGATCGACAATTTCCGGCTGCCGAGCGGCTTCAATCCGACATTGGCGAACCGGCGTAAATTCGGGAGGCACGGCTGGGTGTCGGAGGGCCACTATGGGCTGGATCAGGGTATCGTGGTGATGATGATCGAGAACCATCGGTCAGGGCTGATCTGGAAGCTGATGCGGTCCAATCAGCATATCCGTCGCGGCCTGCACAAGGCCGGATTCAATGGCGGCTGGCTGTCTCAGCCGGCAAGCCCGGCGTCAGGTGGCGGCAATGTCGCGTGACCGGACCAGGACCACCGCCTTCCCCGTCGACAGCAACGACATCAGTCTGATCGCGAGCGCCCATCCGCCGCACTGGAAGAACCCGCAGCCGGACGGTCCCTACAACCTCGTCGTCATCGGTGCCGGGCCGGCTGGGCTGACTGCCGCCTACGAAGCGGCCGGCCTCGGCGCAAAGGTCGCG
Organism: Mesorhizobium sp. Primo-A; assembly: GCF_003997175.1. Lineage (NCBI taxonomy): Bacteria > Pseudomonadati > Pseudomonadota > Alphaproteobacteria > Hyphomicrobiales > Phyllobacteriaceae > Mesorhizobium > Mesorhizobium sp. Primo-A. The sequence continues at coordinate 56,341 of NZ_RZTG01000002.1, read as the reverse complement.
CTCATCGAGCGCAATCTGATCGGCGGAACTTGCGTCAATGTCGGTTGCATCCCGTCCAAGTCGATCATCCGCACCGCAAGGCTTTATGCCGACATGCGCGATGCCGAGAATTTCGGCGGCGACATGCCGGACCGTCTTCACGTCGACTTTCCGCGCGCCATGACGCGGATGCGGCAGATCCGGCAGCGGATCAGCCGCGCGGATGCCGCCGATAGGCTGGTTTCCGAAGGCATCGACCTTTATTTCGGCGAAACGCTGTTTTCCGGACCGGACGCTGTCACGGTCGCCGGACAAACCTTGCGTTTCAGGAAGGCGCTGATCGCGACAGGCGCGCGCCCGAGGCTGCCGACGATTCCAGGCCTTGCCGAGGCCGGCTATCTCAGCAACGAGACCATGTTCGAGCTCACGGAGTGCCCGAAGCGGCTTCTGGTCATTGGCGGCGGACCGCTCGGCTGCGAGGCGGCGCAGGCCTTCTGCCTGCTCGGTGCCAAGGTCATCCTGGCGCAACGGGAACCGATGTTCCTGCCCGGCGAGGAACGCGACGCCGCCCAGATCCTTTCGGACGCGCTGGCGCGCGAAGGTGTCGAGGTTCGCCTCAACACCGAGGTGGTAGCGGTGCGAACGGAAGGCGGCAAGAAGCTCGCCGACCTGGTGTGCGACGACATCACGACAACGATTTCCGTCGACGAGATCATCACCGGCATCGGCCGATCGCCCAATGTCGACGGCCTCGACCTGGAAAACGCCGGGGTGGCATACGATGCCGACGGTATCAAGGTGGACGATTATCTCCGCACCACAAATCCGCACATCTATGCGGCGGGCGATGTCTGCCTCGCCTACAAATTCACCCACACCGCCGAGGCCACAGCTCGCATGGTCGTGCGCAATGCCCTGTTTCTCGGACGCAGGAAACTGAGCGAGCTGGTCATTCCGTGGTGCACCTACACCGATCCGGAGATCGCCCATGTCGGCCTCTATCCGGCGGAGGCGCGCCAGAACGGCATCCCGGTCAAGACTTATACGGTGCTGATGCACGATGTCGCCCGGGCGGTCATGGACGGCGAGGAGGAGGGTTTCGTCAAAATCCACGTCAGGGAAGGGTCCGACCGCATCCTGGGCGCCACGGTCGTCGCCAGCCATGCCGGTGAGATGATCAATGCGGTGTCGCTGGCCATCAAATCGGGCATGGGATTGCGTGCGCTGGCCGACGTCATCCATCCCTTCCCGACGCAGGCGCTAGGCATAAAGATGGCCGGCGACACCTATCGGCGGACAAGGCTCACCTCATCATGGAAGCATCTGGCTGGCCGCTGGTTGGCGTGGTCCAGGCGATGGTGACATTCCGGCAGCCTGCCGCAGCTGGTGCATCGGACATTCGGCGACGATGCGGCGCTTGACGAAAGCCTCGTCGACCATCTCGGATATCCGCCAAACGTCGGTGCCATCCAGAGGTTAGCCGGCTCTATATTTCCGCGGATCCTGCGGGCCCTGCCGACCGCGACTCCAATTTCGTGGCTGCCCTGTCAGAGTGCGTGCAGAAGTTCTTGCCGAATGGGCTCGAGATAGGTTTGCGGATGCAAGCGTCCCCAAACATGGTCGCGCTCGGTCAGATGCTTAACCTGCTCTATCCAGCGCCTTGGCGCATCGGGGTCCCTGACCTCATGCCAGTCGTCGACGACAATGACCGGCAGACCCTGATAGAGCGGGTCGAGCGGCGAGGTCTTGGTGACGACGATGCAGCCGAGATAGAACAGCTCCCATGTCCTATGGCAGTCCAGGCCGTTGCCTTCGGTGGACAGGACAAGCGGGTATTGCGAGTACAGTTGCCAGATCGAGCGCTGCGAGACGCGTTTCGCCAGGAAATCGACATGCGGACATCCGCGCAGGACATCAAGCAGTTCCCGGCGCTGTCTCGAGCCATTGCTGATGCTGAAATCAGAGAACAGTCTGGGCGGGCGGCGGTCCACATGATCCTGCCGGGCGCGTATGATTTCCAGTTGCTTCACAAGCCCTTCCGGCGTGGCGAAGGACCGAGGCGTGTGAAGATCGAGCCCGATCGGGAAAGGCTTGACCCTGGGGTGAGTGCCGTCACAATTCTGGCTGTACCAGGAGACCAGGAAGGGGTTGGCGAGAAGCTGGTCGACGGTGCCCTTCGCCAGATCAGACGGCACCGAAGCATCGCCATCGGTCGTCAGCAGCGTGAACGGTGCCGTGATCGTCGGCAACACGATCCTGACGAACGTGTCGAGATCACAGGTTTGCGCATCCCTGGACAAGGTGCTCAGACGCAGCCAGACGATGCCATGTGCGCCGCTGTAATGCTGGCGGAAAAATGCCTCGCTCTGTGTCGATGCGGTTGACGCGTTGCGATACCAGCGCGGCCCGGCGAAATCGCAGAAATGTCCGATCCCCTGCGACCACAGCACGGGCGGAACGCCAAGAAATCTCAGCGCCCTGGAATAGACGGCTCTTTTGACTGCCCTTCGCAACCTGCCCATGGGCAACTCCTAGCGCGGATGCCAATACCGTTGCAACGTGCTGCCCGACATATTCGCCTTGAGCGGAACAAAGGCCAAAAGTTTCCCCGCAATACCCCTTCCGGCTCCGGAGAACCCAACTTACGACAGGCGCAGCCGCCGGCGAGGCTCGATCTACAGACTTGATTATGACAAAGGTCGAAGGGCTTGCGGTCGGCGCAAGGCCGCACGTCTCAATCGTGCAATTCCCGCGATATCGGCGGCCCCACCGAAAAGCCGGAGAATGTGACCTCGAAGCCCTCGCGTTGCGGCGAACAGCACATCATGCCGACATCGACCGTCCTGGAGATCGGAAAGTAGGCGAGCCGCACAGGCTTCCAGTGGCCGTCGGAAGCATCGAGATACTGGACACGGATCGTTTCGGCGTGACGGGTCAGCCGGATCCTGACGCCGCCCGGACCGGCATGAATGGCGACCAGCGACCAGTCTGACGTGTCGTTGGTGACCACGACGGAGAAATAGGCAAGGCCGTCGGTGTACTCGATACCGGCCTTGATCCAATGGGTTTCGCTGAGCCGGACCATCAGCCCCGCCTGATCATAAAGCACCTCGTAGTCGCCTTTGACGGTGACCTCGGCGGTGAAATCGCCTTCGACGGGCCGGTGCAGGAAGTGGCCATTGTCGCGCCAGAAACCGTAGAAGGTCTCGCGCCAGAAATCGGTCTCCTTGCCGGTGCGCACACGAACGCTGTCGCCGTCGATAGAATGGTGCGGCGGCGGGTTAAGCCAGGTCAGGTCCTGCACTGTCATCCTTCGCGCCGCTCCAATCCAGATGTGCATGGCGGGGTTGCCGGCGTGGTCGGCAGTGACCGATCAGCCCGGCTGATCGGTCGACGGCTGATCAGCCCGCGAATGTGTAGGCCGTCTTCACCGTGGTGTAGAACTCCGCCGCATAGTGGCCCTGCTCGCGCGGCCCATAGCTCGAACCCTTGCGGCCGCCGAAGGGAACATGGAAATCGACACCCGCCGTCGGCAGGTTGACCATCACCATGCCGGCCTCCGAATTGCGCTTGAAGTGCGTGGCATGCTTGAGGCTCGAAGTGCAGATGCCGGAGGTCAAGCCAAAGGGCGTGTCATTGGCGACGGAAAGCGCCTCGTCATAGTCCTTGACGCGAATGACGCTGGCGACAGGCCCGAAAATCTCCTCGCGCGAACTGCGCATGGCGTTGGTCGCCTCGGTCAGCAACGCCGGCTGCAGGTAGAAGCCCGGCGTCTTGCGGTCGAGCCGCTCGCCACCGAAGGCGAGCGTGGCACCTTCCCTGACGCCGATGGCGATATAGTCCTCGTCCTGCTTCAGCTGCGTCGCGTCGACGACAGGACCGATCTGGGTCTGCGCGTCGAGCGCATCGCCGATGACCAGTTTGCTCATGCGATCCTTGAGGGCGTCGACGAAGCGGTCGTGAATGCCGTCAGCCACAATCAGCCTGGACGAGGCGGTGCAACGCTGGCCGGTCGAGAAGAAGGCACCATTGAGCGCGCAATCGACGGCGATCGCGAGGTCGGCATCGTCGAGCACGACCAGCGGGTTCTTGCCGCCCATTTCAAGCTGGAACTTGCGCATGTGTTCGATGCTTGCCGCAGCGACGCGCTTGCCGGTGCCGACCGAGCCGGTGAAGCTGATGGCGTTGACATCGGGACTGTCGAGCATCGCCTGACCGACGACCGAGCCCTTGCCCATGACGAGATTGAGCACGCCCTTCGGCAGGCCGGCGCGATGCAGGATGTCGACGATGGTCCAGGCGCTCTCGGGAACCAGTTCCGCAGGCTTGAAGACGACGGTGTTGCCGTGTGTCAGCGCCGGGGCGATCTTCCAGGCCGGAATAGCGATCGGAAAATTCCACGGCGTGATGATGCCGACCACGCCGACCGCCTCGCGCGTCATCTCGACGCCGACGCCCGGCCGCACGCTCGGCACGACCTCTCCGGTCAAACGCAACGTTTCGCCGGCAAAGAAGTCGAATATCTGGGCGGCGCGAATTGTCTCGCCGATGCCTTCGGCCAGCGTCTTGCCTTCCTCTCGCGCCAGATTGCGGCCGATCTCGTCCTTGCGCGCCAGAATCTCGTCGGAGGCCTTTTTCAACACCGCGTGACGCGCCAGCGGACCGGAGCGGGACCAAGCCGGGAACGCTGCCTTGGCCGCAGCGATCGCCTGCTGGGCCTGTTCGACACCCGCCGAGGCATAGTCGCCGACGACGTCGCCGGTATCCGAGGGGTTGATGTTGCGCGAACCGGCATCGCCGACCCACTCGCCATCGATGAGGTTCTTTCGAAACAGCGTCATATCGTATGTTCCTGCTTGTTGGCCGCGCGGGCATCTGTCTGAACTGGTATTTGCCAGACAATTGCCTCGCGGGAAAGCAAACAGTGAACCGCCAGCCGCGACAAAAATCCCCGTGCCTGCGCCGCGCGGATGGCGGGCGACGACGATTCCCCATCGAGCCTCGATGCAGCCAACCTCCATCGTGCATCAATCCGCTTGGGCCGATTCATCCTGTACACTTATGTCCATAGCCTTGATTTGCCTGAGGCAGCATGTCATGCGTCGTGTCGATGGCAGCTCTCGAAACGACGATTCAGCGCGCCGGCGCCACCGGCAACATCAAGGCCACTCGCGAAGACTGGCTGAAGCTTGCGCTTGAAACGTTGATCTCTGACGGAGTCGAACGCGTCCGCGTGCTGACGCTTGGCCAGAAGCTCGATGTGTCGCGCTCCAGCTTCTACTGGTATTTCAAGAGCCGGCAGGATCTGCTCGATCAGTTGCTGGACTACTGGCGGCAGACGAATACCAAATTCATCGTGGAACGCGCCAGGCGGCCTTCCGCCACCGTCATACGCGGGGTGATGAGCATTTTCGAATGCTGGGTGGACGAAAGGCTGTTCGACCCCCAGCTGGATTTCGCGATCAGGGCCTGGGCCCGTCGCTCGCCCGCCATCAGGCGCGCCTTAGACGAGGCCGACGAGGAGCGTGTCAACGCCATACGCGACATGTTCATGCGTCACGGCTACGACGAGGAGGATGCCTTCGTGCGGGCCCGCGTGCTGTATTTCATGCAGATCGGCTATTACTCGCTTGAGCTCAACGAGCCGATGAGCAGCCGCCTGCCTCACGTCGCCGGTTATCTGCGCAGCTTCACCGGCCAGGAGCCTCCGGCGGAGGATGTCGAGGACTTCTCGCGCTATGTCGAGAAGACGCTTTCGCGCAATCGATAGTACGGGCCGCTCGGCCGCCGCGGCCTGACGATTTCGCGTCGTGCATCGGCCCAATAGCAAGCACGGTTGCTGCCGACAGCAGCAGAGGAGCCCTCTGCCGTATCGGCGCAGAGCGGCGCACGGGCGCTCATTCCGCTGTCCGCCAACCTCTAGACACATATGTACAATACCGATAGGGTACGCCACACTGGCTGGGTGGAGTGCGACAGGATGAAATCCCAATATCGGGCGATCGTCATCGGCGGCGGCGTGGTTGGAGCCTCGGTGCTCTATCACCTGGCGAAGTTCGGCTGGAGCGACGTCGCGCTGATCGAACGCGAGGTGCTGACCGCAGGGTCGAGTTGGCATGCGGCCGGCGGGTTCCATGCGCTGAACGCCGATCCCAACATCGCCGCCCTGCAGGCCTACACGATCGACCTGCTCTCCGAGGTCGAGAAAGAATCGGGCCAGAGCATCGGCATGCACATGACCGGTGGCATCTCGGTCGCCTCCGCGCCGGAGCGCTGGGAATGGTTGAAAGCGTCATACCGCATCTTCCAGACCATGGGCATCGACGATGTCCACCTGGTCGGAGTCGATGAGATCAAGCAGCGCTGCCCGATTCTCAACACCGATGGCATGCTGGGTGGACTCTATGCCGCGCGCGAAGGCCATATCGATCCCTCGGGCGTCGTGCACGCCTATGCCAAGGCAGCCAGGCTGCGCGGCGCCGATATCATCGAGCACAACCGCGTGCTGGCACTCAACCGCCGCGCGGACGGCGGCTGGGACGTAGTCACCGAGAAGGGCACGGTCATTGCCGAACACGTCGTCAATGCCGGCGGGCTGTGGGCCAAGCAGGTCGGCCGGATGGCCGGCATCGACCTGCCGGTGTCGCCGATGGAGCACCATTATCTCGTCACCGAGGCGCTGCCCGAAATCCAGGCGCTGGACAAGGAATTGCCGCTGATCGTCGATCTCGAAGGCTTCACCTACATGCGCCAGGAACAGAAGGGCCTGCTGCTCGGCATCTACGAGATCAACCACAAGCACTGGAACATGGATGGGGCGCCGTGGGATTACGGCATTGAACTGATCCAGGAAGACACCGACCGCATCGCCGACGAGTTGGCCCTCGGCTTCAGCCGATACCCCTGCCTGGAGAATGCCGGCATCAAGCGCTGGGTGAACGGCGCCTTCACCTTCTCGCCGGACGGCAATCCGCTGGTCGGCCCGGTGCGCGGGGTTCCCAACTACTGGGTGGCGTGCGGCGTCATGGCCGGTTTCCTGCAAGGCGGCGGGGTCGGCAAGTCGCTTGCCGAATGGATGATCCATGGCGAGCCGGAAGCCGATGTCTACGGCATGGACATCGCCCGCTATGGCGATTTCGCCTCCAACCGCGAATACATCAGGCAGACCACCGGGCAGTTCTATTCGCGCCGCTTTGTCATGAGCTATCCCAACGAGCAGTTGCCGGCGGGGCGGCCCTTGAAGACAGCCGGCGCGCATGACGCGATGGATGCCGCCGGCGCGCGCTGGGGCAATTCATGGGGCATGGAAGTGCCGCTCTATTTCGCGCCGCATGGCTTCGTCGAGACACCGACGCTGAAGCGCTCCAACGCCTTCGACATCGTCGCACAGGAGTGCCGCAAGGTGCGCGAGGGCGTCGGTCTGCTCGATATCACTGCCTTCTCACGCTACGAAATCGCCGGGCCGCAGGCGGAAGCTTGGCTCGACCGGCTGCTTGCCTGTGCGCTGCCCAATCCGGGTCGCGCCAAGCTCGCGCCTATGCTCGGCGAAAACGGCAAGCTCAAGGGCGACCTCACCGTCTTCAACTGGGGCGATGGCTCCTGGTGGATCATGGGATCCTACTATCTGCGGCAGTGGCATATGCGCTGGTTCGAGCAGCATATGAGCGACGGCGTCACCGTCCGCGACATTTCAGACGCGGTCGTCGGTTTCTCGCTGGCTGGTCCCAATGCGCGAATGTTGCTTGAGCGCCTCACACATCAGGACGTTTCGCACGAGGCCTTTGGCTTTCTAGCCTGCAAGACATTGGATGTCGGGCTGGTGCGGGCCAAGGTCGGACGGCTCTCGGTCATCGGCGAACTCGGCTACGAGATCCATTGCCAGGCCAATGAGCACGCGGGCCTGCGCCGCGCTCTGCTGACGGCAGGCAAGTATCTGGGCGTCACCGAATACGGCTTCAGCGCGGTCAATTCGCTGCGGCTCGAAAAGAGCTTTGGTATCTGGTCGCGCGAGTTCACGCAGGACTATACGCCCGATGAGACCGGGATGGACCGCTGGATCGCTTTCGACAAGGGCGATTTCATCGGCCGCGAGGCGGCCCGGAAGGAGCTGAAGGCTTCATCGAGGCGCACGCTGGTGACGCTCGAAATCGACGCGGCGGACGCCGATGCCAGCGGTTACGAGCCGGTCTGGTATAGAGGCAAGCTTGCTGGCTTCGTCACCTCGGGCGGCTACGGCCATACGGTCGGCAAGAGCCTCGCCATGGCGCTGGTCGAGCGCGAAGTGGCTGATATCGATACGCAGTTGACAACCCACATCGTCGGCGTCGAAAGAGGTGCGCGCGTCATCGCCTCGTCGCCATACGATCCACTGGGCAAGGCGATGCGGGCATGACCGATCGAACCGGTGACGTCGGTGCGGAAGACCATGCGATGATCCACGTTTCTTTCCGAAAATCAGGCCGGTCCGGCACGTCATGACCACACGCTATTCCGCCTTTTCGCTGTTCAAGGAGGGCCTGGCCGGCCAAACCGGCTGGCAACCGGCGTGGCGCTCGCCCGAGCCGAAACTGTCCTATGATGCGATCGTCATCGGTGGCGGCGGCCATGGGCTGGCAACGGCCTATTACCTGGCCAAGAACCACAACATCACCAGGGTAGCGGTGCTGGAAAAAGGCTGGATCGGCGGCGGCAACACCGGCCGCAACACCACCGTGGTGCGCTCCAACTACTATTATCCGGAGAGCGTCGAGCTATACGGGCTGGCGCACCGGCTCTATGAGGGATTGTCGAAAGAGCTCAACTACAACGTCATGCTGTCGCAACGCGGCATGGTCAATCTCTGCCACTCGACCGGCGAGATGGAGATCGGCGCCCGCACCGTCAACGCCATGCAGATCAACGGCATCAATGCAGAGCTGTTTTCGCCTGACGATGTGCGCCGGGTGGCGCCGATCTACAATTTTTCACCGGACGCACGCTTCCCGGTGTTCGGCGGTATCTGGCAAGGCAGGGCCGGAACGGCACGCCATGATGCGGTCGCCTGGGGCTATGCGCGGGCCGCAAGCCGACTCGGCGTCGACATCATCCAGAACTGCGAGATCACCGATTTCATCATCGAGGGCGGCCGCTGCCGTGGCGTCCAGACCTCGCGTGGCGCGATCCGTGCCGAGCGTATCGGCATGGCGGTGGCCGGGCATTCTTCGGTGCTGGCGGCCAAGGCCGGCTTCCGCCTGCCGATCAATTCCTATGCGCTGCAGGCCTGCGTGTCCGAACCGGTCAAGCCGATCCTCGACACGGTGGTGCTGTCGCCCGGCTGCGGCGTCTATGTCAGCCAGTCGGACAAGGGCGAGATCGTCATCGGCGGCGGGCTCGACCGCATCCCCTCCTACGCGCAGCGCGGCAATCTGCCGACGCTGGAGGGGGTGATCGCCGGCCTTTTGGAGATGTTCCCGATCTTCGGCCAGCTCAAGCTGATGCGGCAATGGGCTGGGATCGTCGATGTCGTGCCGGACTCCTCGCCGATCATCGGCCCCTCGCCGCTGCCCGGCCTGTTCCTCAATTGCGGCTGGGGCACGGGCGGCTTCAAGGCCATTCCCGCAGGCGGCACGCTGCTGGCGAACCTGCTGGCGACTGGCGAACACAACCACATCAGCCGTCCGTTCGACCTTGATCGCTTCGCCAGCGGGCGGCTGATCGACGAAGCGGCCGGCTCCGGCATCGCGCACTGATGCATGTCGCCCAAAAGTACGCAGCGGTTTGGGGAGAACGACATGCATAAAGACGAAGATTGAGGATTTTATGCAGCTTTTCCCTTGCCCATTCTGCGGCCCGCGCGACGAAACCGAATTCCACTATGGCGGCGATGCCGGAAATGCGCGGCCGGATGGCGCCGATGTGCCGATCGATCGCTGGGCTGATTACCTCTATCTGCGCACCAATCCGAAAGGCACGGCGCGCGAAATCTGGGTTCACATGAACTGCGGCGAGTTCTTCGTCATGGAGCGCGACACCGTCACCCACAAGGTGCTGTCCTCGGCCGCACTCGGCGGGGAGCACGTCGCGTGACCGCCTCGCGCCTTGCCACCGGCGGCAGCGCCATCGACCGCTCGCGCCCGATACGCTTCAGCTTCGACGGCACCACCGTGCAAGGCTTTGCCGGCGACACCATCGCCTCGGCGCTGCTGGCGGGTGACGTCGCGGTCGTCGGCCGCAGCTTCAAATACCACCGGCCGCGCGGCATATGGGGCGCCGGCGTCGAGGAGCCAAATGCGCTGGTCGATCTCGGCGGCACGCGGGCGACGCCGAACACCCGCGCCACGACCGAGCCGGTGCGCGACGGACTGGTGGCGAAAAGCGTCAACGCCACGCCCAGCGCACTGGCCGACCGCAACGCCTTCCTGGACCGTTTTGCGCGCTTCATCCCGGCCGCGTTCTACTACAAGACCTTCATGTGGCCGGACTGGCACAGGTTCGAGCCGCGCATCCGCGCCATGGCGGGGCTGGGCACAGTCGACGCCGACTGGACCTCGCCCGGCATGGCCGACCAGATCAACCATCATTGCGATGTGCTGGTTGTAGGCGCGGGACCGGCCGGGCTGGCGGCGGCAGGGCTGGCGTCCGGTGCTGGCCTGACCGTCACACTGGTCGACGACCAGCAGAGCCCCGGCGGATCGCTCGGCCATCGTGCCGCGGAGATCGACGGCAAGCCGGCGGCCGTATGGGGCAAGGAGACGATTGCCGGGCTTGCCGCTGGCGGTCACCTCATCCTGCCTTCGACCACCGCCTTCGGCATTTACGACCACAATCTGGTCGGGCTGAACCAGCGTCATCTCGACGGCCGGCCGGATACGCTGTGGCGGGTCAGGCCGCGCCAGATCGTGCTGGCGACCGGCGCCATCGAGCGGCCGCTGCCTTTCGCCAACAACGATCTGCCGGGCATCATGTCGGCGGATGCGGCGTTCGCCTATCTCCGGCGCCACGCTGTGCTGGTCGGCCGCCGCATCATCGTCGCCACCAACAATGACAGCGCCTATGAGGTGGCGGGGGCGCTTGCCGAGGTTGGCGCCGAAGTCAGGCTTGTCGATATCCGGCGTGACGGCGCGCCTGCGGCGGCGGCCAATGTCCGGCTGATCAAGGGGCGTTCTCTCGCATCCGCCAGCGGCAAGCTGCGCGTCGACGGCGTGACGCTCGACGACGGCACGAGGTTCGATGCCGATTGCGTTGTGGTCTCCGGCGGGTGGACGCCGACCATCCATCTCTTCGGCCAGGCCAAGGGCAAGCTCGCCTGGAGCGATGCGCGCGCGGCCTTCCTGCCGGGCGAACCGGTCGGCGGTATCGCCGTGGTCGGCGCCGCAGCCGGCGCGGTCTCCTTGTCGGAGGTGTTTGCCGGCGTGGAAAAGGCATTCGCCGGCAAGGAGAACGCGGCAACACCACGCAGCACCGGGCCGGAGGCGACGGACGGCATTCTCCCGGCCTGGCCGATGCCGGGCTCGAAAGGCCGCATCTGGATCGACTACCAGAACGACGTGACGGTGAAGGACGTCGAGCTGGCCGCACGCGAAAACTTCGTCTCGGTCGAACATCTGAAGCGCTACACCACGCTCGGCATGGCGACCGACCAGGGCAAGACCTCCAACCTGCCCGGGCTGGCGCTGATGGCAGGGATTACCGGCCGCACGGTGCCGGAGGTCGGCACCACCACCTACCGGCCGCCGTTCACGCCGGTGCCGCTGGCAAGCTTTGCCGGCGCGCGCGTCGGTGAATTGATGGCGCCGGTACGGCGGCTGCCGCTCGAAAACGTCCATCGCGCCAGCGGCGCTGTCTTCCAGGAATATGGCGGCTGGCTGCGGCCTGCTCATTATGGCGGCAACGCGGACGCGGAACGTTCGATCGCGGACGAGGCGCGACGTGCGCGCCAGTCGGTCGCGCTGTTCGATGGTTCGACGCTCGGCAAGATCGAGGTGATCGGGCCGCAGGCGGCGGCGTTCGTCGATTTCCTCTACTACAACACCATGTCAACATTGAAACCGGGCCGCTGCCGTTATGGCTTCATGCTGTCTGAGAACGGCGTGGTCTTCGACGACGGCGTGCTGGTGCGGCTGGACGAGCATCGCTTCGTCGTGTCGTGCTCGTCCTCGCATGTCGCCGCCGTCCATGCGCGGCTGGAGGAATGGCGCCAGGACCGTTTTGGCCGCGGCGCCGTCTACATCCACAACGCCACACCGGACATGGCGACACTGACCGTTTCGGGGCCAAATGCCCGCAAGCTGCTGGAAAAGCTGCATCTTGGCCTCTCGCTCGACGATGCCGACCTGCCGCATATGGCGATCGGTCATGGCACTTATGCCGGCGACGAAGTCCGCATCGCCCGCGTCAGTTTCACCGGCGACAGGAGCTACGAGATTTCGATCCGGGCCGACCACGCCGAGCCGCTATGGGCGCATCTGCGCGAGGCCGGCCAGGCGCTCGACGCCATCGTCATCGGCCTGGAGGCGCTGATGATCCTGCGTGCCGAAAAGGGTTTTATCGTCATCGGCAAGGACACCGACGGCACCACATTGCCGCATGATCTCGGCGTCCACGGTCCGCGGGCCAAACGCAAGACCGAGTTCGTCGGCCGCCGCTCATTGTTCACCGAGGAGGCGTCGCGTGACAATCGCATGCAGCTTGTCGGGCTGGCAGTGCCGCAAGGCGAAGCACCGCTGCCGACCGGCGCGCATGGCATCAAACGGATCGACGGCAGATTGCGCAGCCAGGGCTTTGTCACCTCGAGCTACCAGAGCCCGACGCTTGGCCGCCCGGTTGCGCTTGGGCTGATAGAGCGCGGCGCGACGCGGCACGGCGAGACGATTGACATCCAGTATCTCGGCAAGATCAGCAAGGCGACAATTACCGCCCCTTGCGCCTTCGACCCGGCAGGAGACCGGCTGCATGCGTGATCTCGCGGAAAAATGGTCCGTTGCACCGGACTGGCAATCGGCGGTGATCAAGGTGCCCGGCCTTGTGGTGCGCGCGGTCTGCGGCCTCAACCAGTTGCTGGTCAGCGGCGACCTCGACGCGTGGGCGCGGGCTTCGAGCGCCGACGGGAACGGAGTCGGAGCCTTTGGCACCGCACAAGGTGACCGCTATGCGGCGCGACTGGCGCGCGACCGGCTGCTGATCGTCTCGAACAGCCCGCTTGCCATCGCCTCGGGCTGGCACACAGACGGGTTCGCGGTGACGGCGATCAGCGCCGGGTTGCAAATGTTCGAGGCCGAGGGCACGGCGCTCGACGCTTTCATCGCGCGTGGAACGACGCTCGATCCCAGCCAAGCGAGCGCCAGTGCAGCGCTGTCCTTCGCCGACATCAGCGCCGTCGTCTATCGCCATGACGCCAAGCTGCGCATCCATGTCGATCGCGGTCTTGCCGCCTATCTCTGGACATGGATGGAAATTGCCGCCGGCAACATCGCCGCAGGATCAGCGAAGTAGCCGGTTACGGCTGGTCAGAGTGTGAACGACCAGAACAGGCAGGCCAGCGTCGCAGCGGCAAAGACGACGAAGAACAGGCTGCGCAGCAGCACGTTGCGGCGCAACTCGTTCATGACAAAGTGACAACCGACGATCGCCGCGGCAAACAGGAACCGCCAGTTCAGCAATGTCCACACGGCGCTGCCCTGCCCGAACGCCCATCTGGCGACCATACAGCCGACGATGGTCGCAAACAGTGCGATCACGGTCCAGAAAAGGGCATCGGCGGCATGGGTCAGGACGATACCGGCCGCCCTTATCGGCAGGATCATCATCAGCATCGCGCTGAAGAAATAGACGGCGGCAATCGGGATGAACACGCCGGCGTCGGCAATGCCGTCAAGGCGCCTGACGCCGATCGCGCCATAGGGATAGCCGTGCCTGGCGACAGCCAGGCTCAACGCCATGAGCAAGGCGGTCAGCACGGCGACCAATGCGAAGGATGTGAGGGCTTTGCTCATGACGTTCCTGTCCCAGACGAATCAGACAGGAACGGTTTTAGCGGTCGGTCGTAAATTGCGCGTAAGCGGGGGCGCTGCCCTCACGGATTTCGTTCAGTTCAATCTGGCTGACGACAGGCTATTCAGCGGCGATCCGGCCTGCCGAACGATTGGCCAGCACAAAGCCGACCTCGTCGACCGCCTGCGCCGCACGCTTAAGGATCGCCTCGGAGCGCAGCACGCCGTCGGTGAAATCCTTGTCGGTGGCGTAGACGGCGGTGGGCAGCGCAAAGGCCTCGAAGAAGCCGAACAGCGGCCGCAGCTGATGCTCGACGATCAAGGCATGGCGCTCGCCACCGCCGGTCGCCGTCAGCACGATGGGCTTTCCCCGCAATGCCGCCGGATCGATCAGGTCGAAGAAATGCTTGAACAGGCCGGTATAGCTGCCCTTGTAGGTCGGCGAGCCCACGACAAGCACGTCGGCGGCGAGGATTTGTTCCAGGATCGCGTGCGCCTGGCCGTCGAGATCGCGGGCCCATTTCGCCGTTCCCAGCGACGGCCCGAGATCCTCGATATCATAGGTGCTCGCCGATAGGCCGTGGCTGGCGGCGATGTCCCTGGCGACCAGATCGACGAAGGCGCGCGTCTTTGACGGCCTGGTGATGTTGCCGGAAAAGCCGACGACTGTTGGGTTTGACATGGCAGTGGGCCTCTTGGATGGTCGAAGGTTTGACGTGGCGGGCCGCCAGCCCGCCGGTGGAAAATCAGCTCCAGGCGTGCAGCGGCGGATTTTCGCCGTTGAGGAAATATTTGCCGAGGATCGAGTATTTCCAGCGCACCGGATCGTGCAGCGTGTGCGTGCGCGCGTTGCGCCAATGCCGGTCGAGATTGTGCTCGGCCAGGGTTGAGCGGGTCCCTGCCAGTTCGAACAGCTTGTTGGTGGCGGCGATGGCGATCTCTGTCGACAGGATTTTTGCCTCGGCAGTGACGATCTGGGCGTGCGCCACCGTCTCGGCTGTCGGCTCGGCCACTGCCCGGTCGATTGCATGACCGGCCTTTTCGAGCAGCGCCTGCGCCGCGTGCAGGCGCAGCGTCAGGTCGCCGATGGCCTGAATGGTGTAGGGATCGTCCCAGGCGTTGTCGACGCCGCTGTCGATCCAGGCGCGGCTTTTGGTCCTGACGAAATCGACCGTCTCGTCGATCGCCGCCTGGGCGATGCCGGTGTCCACGGCCACCTGGATGATCTGGAAGATGGCGCCGTCGGCGGTCGGTTTGTCGTAGCCCTTGTAGCCGGGTACCAGATGCGTCTTCGGCACCTTGACGTTGTCGATGATGACGGTGCCGGACAGGGTCGTGCGCTGGCCGAAGCTCGACCAGTCGTCGATGACGGTCAGGCCGGGTGCGCCGCGGTCGGCGATCGCATACCAGGCGCGGCCCTCGTCATCGAGCGCCACGATCGGCACCAGATGGGCGAGCAGCGCGCCGGACGAATAGAATTTCCGGCCGTTGACGACCACATGATCGCCGGCATCGGTGAAGCGGGTCTCAAAATCGGCGGCGCGCTTGGAGCCGAACTCGGAAAAGGCGTTGCCGAACCGGGTGCCCTTCAGCGCTTCGGCGAACAGCAGCTTCTGCTGGTCCGCGTCGGAGACGGTGCGGATGGCAGCGACGACGCCGAGATGGTTCTGCGCAACCTGGCCGATCGAGGAATCCGCCGCCGAGATGATCTCGATCACCTTCGCCAGCGTCGCATAGGACACCTCCGGCCCACCGAATGCCTTGGGTACATTGATCGACCACAGGCCGCTTTGCGAAAAGGCATCGAGTTCGGCGACCGGCCAGATCCGTTCACGGTCGCGCCGGGAGGAGTCCTTGACGAATTCGGCGGCGAGCGCATGGGCAACCGCAATCGCCTCGGCGTCGTCCTTGATGATGTGCGCCGGGGCGATCGGCCTTGCGACTGGCGGCACGGCGGCGGAAGCCTTGTCGGTCTTGACGGTCGAAACGGTCATTTCACTGCTCCTTGGGATTTCGATTCAGGCAACGGCGTGGAGATGGGCGGGCTTGGTGGCGGGTGACGCCTGTTGCCCGGGGTTCGATTGACCGAGATAGAAGGCCCTGATGTCCTCGCGCTGGCGAAGCTCGGGGGCCGCGCCGGCGAGAACGGAAACGCCGTTCTCCAGCACCGTGGCATGGTCGGCATATCGCAGCGCCACTGCGGAGTTCTGCTCGGCGACCAGGATGGATAGGCCAGTCTCGCGGTTGAGTTTTTTCAAGCTCTGGAAGATGTCCTGGACGATGATTGGCGCGAGCCCCATCGACGGTTCGTCCAGGACGAGCAGCCGCGGCCGCGACATCAGCGCCCTGCCGATGGCGGTCATCTGCTGTTCGCCGCCGGAGGTCAGGCCGGACAATGTCCGGCGTTTTTCCCGAAGCCTCGGGAAATAGCCGTAGATCCGTTCGAGATCCCCGTTGATCTCGGCGCGGCTGCCGCTGCGGCCGATGCCGCCGGCGATCAGATTCTCCTCGACGGTGAGGCTTTTGAAGCAGTGGCGGCCTTCCAGCACCTGAACCAGCCCGGCGCGCACCAGATCACCCGGTTTGCGGCGCGAGACATCCGAGCCGTCATAGCGGATGGTGCCGGCATTGACCTGGCCGCGTTCGGCCGGCAGCAGGTTGGAGACGGCCTTCAGCGTCGTGGTCTTGCCAGCGCCATTGGCACCGAGCAATGCCAGTATCTGGCCGCGCCTGAGCTCGAAACTGACGCCATGCAGCGCCGTGATGGCGTGGTTGTAGGTGGCATGGACCGTGTCCACAGCAAGAATGACGTCATCGTTCGGCATAGGCTGTTCTTTCGCGGTTCGAAAACCGAACAGGTCGGGCGCCACGGAAACTTGGTCCGCGACGCCCGGCACTGACTGATCAGTTGGTGGTCACAGCATTGGCATCGTCGGCGGTGCGCAGCTTGATGCCCTTCTCGGCGGCGTAGGCCTCGGCGGACTTCTCGATGATTGGCCGCAGCAGCGCCCAGTCCGGCGCGATCCAGTCGGAGACGACGTTCCACTTCTTGCCGTCCCACTGCTGGAAGGTCACGTAGCCTTCGCCTTCATGGTTGTCCCAGCTGACATTGATCGAGTGGAACAGGTCCTTGGCGCCGAGCGCCTCGACCTTGGCCGGATCAAGCTTGAGATGCTCGAAGCCCCAGCGGACCTCGTCGCCGGTCAGCGTGCGGTGGCCGAACTTCTCCTGCGCGATCCGGATCGCCTCGACATTGAGGATGCCGTTGACGATGCCGAGATTGTGGTAGACCGAGCCGATGCGCGCCTTGTCTTCAAGGTTACCCTTGCCGGCGCCGTAGACCGTCTTCACGATCTCCTGAACCACCGGGTAGGAGTTGCCGGAAGCCTGCGTGGTGATGGCGGTGTAACCCTTGGCGGCGTCGCCGGCAGGGATGACATCCTCTTCAGAATTCGACCAGACATTGCCGACGATGTGATCGACGGGATAGCCGACCTTGACCGCCGTCTTCAGCGCCACCGGGTTCATCACACCCCAGCCGCGCAGGACGACGAAATCCGGCTTGGCGCGGCGGATGGTCAGCCACTGCGACTGCTGCTCGTTGCCGGGATGCGGCACCTCGATCTGCTGCACGGTGAAGCCGTATTTCTGCGCCAGCAGCTCATAGATCGGGATGGTCTCCTTGCCGTAGGGCGAGCCGTGATAGAGCACGACGATCTTCTTTCCCTTCAGCTTGTCGATGCCGCCTTCCTTGGAGGCGATGTAGTTCACGATGCCTGATGTCTCGCTGTAGGGATTGAGCAGCAGCGGGAAGACGTAGGGGAAGACACGCCCGTCGGTGGAATCGGTGCGGCCGTGGTTGACGGTGATCAGCGGCACCTTGTCGGCGGTGATGCGGTCAATCATGGCATAGGCGATGCCGACCGAGAGCGGGTTCCAGGCGGCGGCGCCGGCATGGCTCTTCTGCCGCTCGTAGCATTCGACGCCGCGCTCGACCTCGTACTGGGTCTCGCATTCGTCCCAGGTCAGCTTGACGCCGTTGACGCCGCCGTCGCGGATGTTGATGAGGTTGAGATAGTCGATGAAGCCGCCGAAGAAGCCGGTGCCGCCGGCCGCGTAAGGCCCGACGCGATAGCTCTGCAGCGGAAAATATTGTTCGTCGGCGTGCGCGGCGGGCAAGGCCACCGACACGATCATCGCCGCGGACAACGCCGCCGCCTTGATTGTGCTGAGGAAAGTCATGGTCGAGGTACTCCCGGTATGGGCCGTCTTGTTCGGCCCCTTGTTCATTTTCCGATGGGATTCATTTTCAATGCATCAGCTCAAGTCGACTGCCAGGCGAACAGGAGCCGTCTTCGGACCCTGTCCCACAGCGCCACCAGCCCGTCGGGCTCAAGGATCAGAAACAGGATGATGAGCGCGCCCAGAACGATGCGCTGGCTCATGTCGAGCACGCCCGAATCGAAGAGATCGCCGAGCAGGAAGCCGCCGAGGCGCGACAGAGCGAGCGGGAAAACCACGATGAGGGCGGCGCCGAAAAACGCGCCGCGGATCGAAGCCAGCCCGCCGATGATGATGATGAACAGGATTTGGAACGACCGATCGAGATCGAAGCCGTCCGGCTCGACGGTCCTCAGATAGGCGAAGGCCCAGATGACGCCTGCGACGCCGATGATGAAGGACGAGATGGCGAAGGCCAGCAGCTTGGTCTTCAGCACCGGGATGCCGATGATGCGGGCGGCGGTTTCATTGTCGCGGATGGCGATGAAGTTGCGACCGGTCTGCGACGAGACCAGCCTATAGGCAAGGAAGGTCAGGACGGTGACGATTGTCAGCGCGAAGAGATAGCGACCGATGGCGCCGTCGAGCGCGAAACCTGAGATCGACAGTCTCGGCGCGTCGATGACGCCTGACGCCGAGTTGTTGGAGAACCAGCTGAACTTGGTCAGCGCCCATTGCACGAAGAACTGCGCGGCGAGCGTCGATACTGCGAGATAAAAACCCCTCAGCCGCAGGCTGGGCAGGCCAAAGACGATGCCGATCGCGGCGGCGACGATGCCGGCCAGGAAGATGCTGCCGATCGGCGGCAGGCCCTCGACGCGCAGGTTGAAATTATAGGCGGCGAAGGCGCCCGCCGCCATGAAGGCGGCACTGCCCAGCGAGACCTGGCCGGCATAGCCGGTGAGAATGTTCAAGCCCACGCCGGCGAGGCTGAGCGCCAGGAACGGCAGCAGGATGGCCTCGAACAGATAACTTGAGCCGATCAGCGGCACGACACCATAGGCGAAGGCGAGCAGCAGGACCGGTACGACCCATTTCGGCAGCACCGGCGCGGCGACGAAATCGCTTGTTATCGCGGTCATCGTTCAGATCCTCTCAACGAGCTTCTGGCCGAACAGGCCGGAAGGGCGGATCAGCAGGAAGACGAGCGCGACGACATAGGCAAACCAGCTCTCGATGCCGCCGCCGAAATAATCGCCGATATAGACCTCGGCGAGCTTCTCACTGGCGCCGATCAGAAGCCCGCCGACGATGGCGCCGAGGATGGAATCGAAGCCGCCGAGCACCAGCACCGGCAGCGCCTTCAGCACCACCAGCGACAGCGAGAACTGCACGCCGAGGCGTGCGCCCCAGAGCAGTCCCGCCACCAGGGCGACAAGGCCGGCGGCAGCCCACACGGTGGCCCAGATCAAGGGCAGCCTGAGGCCGACCGCGAGGGCCGCGAACTGGTCGTCGGCAACGGCGCGGAAGGAGAGGCCGATGCGGGTGTAGCGGAAGAACAGCGACAGCAGGAGGACCATGCCGGCGGCAACCACCGCGGCAAAAATGTCGAACTGGCTGATCAGCACGCCGCCGATTTCCAGCGGCACGTCCTCGATGCCGAGATCGAGGCCATGGACCTGCGTGCCCCAGATCAGCTGGGCGGCGCCCTCGATGATGTAGGACAGGCCGAGCGTCGCCATGAACAGTGTGATCGGCGGCTTGTTGGTCAGTGGCCGCAGCACCGTGCGCTCGATGGCGACACCCATCGCCACCATGATGGCGAAGGTGACCGCCAGCGCCAGCGCGAACGGAATACCGCGCTCGACGAGGCTGACGAAGGTGAGTGCCGCAAACAGCAGCATCGCGCCTTGCGCGAAATTGAGCACGCCCGAGGTCTTGTAGATGAGCACGAAGCCGATCGCGACAAGCGAATACATGACGCCTGAGAGCAGGCCGCCGACGAGCACTTCGATGAAGAATTGGTAGTCGAAATCGGCGATCATATGCCTGCCCCGTCCTCATTGTCCGAGGCGACGCCGAGATAGGCATCGATGACGCGTTGGTCGTTCCTGACTTCATCGGGCGTGGCGTCGGCGATCTTGCGGCCGTAGTCGAGAACGGCGATGCGATCGGACAGACCCATGACGACGCCGACATCGTGCTCGATCAACACCACGGTGGTGGCGAAACGATCGCGCGCGGCACGGACGAAAGACGCCATCTCGCTCTTTTCGCTCGCTGTCATGCCGGCCATCGGCTCGTCCAGCAAAAGCAGGCGCGGCTCGGCCACCAGCGCGCGGGCCAGTTCGACACGCTTCTGCAGCCCGTAAGGCAAGGTGCCGACAAGACGGTCGCGAATGGCGGTGAGATGGAGGAATTCAAGGATCTGTTCGGCACGGCTGCGTGAATCGCGCTGCTCGCCACGCGAGCGGCCGATGCCGAGCACCTGGCCGGCAAAGTTGGAGCGAACCTTGTAGGCAAGGCCAGAGGCGACATTGTCGAGGACGCTTAGGCCCTTGAACAGTGCGAGATTCTGGAAGGTTCTGGCGACGCCGAGATGGGCCAGCCGCTGCGTCGGGACCTGGGCATAGGAGGTACCGTCGAGCCGGACATGGCCGCGATCCGGCCGGTAGACGCCGCTGATGACGTTGATCAGCGAACTCTTGCCGGCGCCGTTCGGGCCGATGATGGCACGGATCTCGCCTTGGCGGACCGATAGGTCGATATCGGCCAGTGCCACGACGCCGCCAAAGGACAGGCTGATGCCCTGAAGCGAAAGCAACGGAGAGGCGGCGGCAACGGACTCTGCCGGCCTGGCGGCATCTTCGAACGACTGCTCCGGCCGCTGGTCTGACGGCAGGCCGCGCGCAAAGACCTCCGGTGCATAGGCGGAAGCCTCCATCACTCCGAGCGTATAACTGGGCAACGGCATTCCAATCGTCCTCGATTAGGCGCGCAAAATCCTGTTGCCGCCCGACGGATCAGCGCGCCGGGCAAGCTTCGTGCGTGCGGGCCGGCGCCTGTCCGGCGTGCCTATGGGGTGACTATTCCGCCGCCAGCGACGCCGCCGCCTCGGCGTGTTCCAGTTCGCGAACGAGCGGGATGACATGCTTGCCGAAATACTCGACCTCCTCCTGGAAGTGCAGGAAACCGAGCAGGATAAGATCCGCACCCGCGCGCTTCAGGTCGACGACGCGTTGAGCGACCTGCCTGGGGGTGCCGATCAGGTTCGAGCGGAAACCGTCATTGTACTGGACCAGATCGTCGAAGGACGATTTCGCCCAATTGCCCTCACCTTCCGGCGAGGCCTTGCCGGCATTCTTGACCTCATGGCCAAAAGCATTGACCGCGTCGGGATTGGCCTCGGCGATGATTTCGGCGAGCACCGCCCTGGCCTCGTCCTCGGTCTCGCGAACGACCGCGAAGGCGTTGACGCCAACTTTGACGGAATGGTTATTGGCCTTCGCCTTGACTCTGATATCATCGACCTGCTTGGCGATCTCGGCCGGCGTGTTGCCGTTGGTGAAGTACCAGTCCGAGACGCGCGATGCCATGTCGCGCGCGGCGCGCGACGAGCCGCCCTGGAAGATTTCGGGTACTTGCGGCGGTTTCGGCTTCAGCGAATACTCATTGAAGCGGTAGAAATCGCCACGGAAGGTGAAGCTGTCTTCAGTCCATATTCCGCGCAGCGCACGGATGAATTCCTCCGAGCGGCGGTAGCGCTCGTCATGGTCGAGCCAATGCTCGCCGATGGCGTGGAACTCGCCGCGGAACCAGCCGGAGACAAGGTTGATCGCGACGCGGCCGTTGGTCAGGTAGCTGATGGTGGCGATCTGCTTGGCCGCCAGCGCCGGGTTCCATGGTCCTGGCAGGATCGCTGCGATGACCTTGAGCGTCGTGGTCGCCGCCAGCAGATCATGGCTGAACGCCACCGATTCATGCTGTTCGTCGGCGCCGTAGCCGGCCGTGAAACGTATCTGGCTAAGCGCGTAGTCGAAGCCGGCCTTCTCGGCGATCTGCGCCAGCTTGCGATTGTACTCGGCAGAATGGTTGGTGCGCTGCTCGATGTTGGAAATCACCAGGCCGCCCGAAACATTCGGCACCCAGTAGGCGAATTTGATCGGATCGGCTTCTGCATGTGCCATGAACTGTCTCCCATTCAGGCCGTGTCGTTGATCGCTCCGGTCGCGCCGGCTCTGATATTTATTATGTTTATAGAATATATATACAAAGAAGGATTTTCCGTTTTTGGGGCGCTCTTGGGACGGAAATACCAATTTTCGCTGCCGAACCCGGCCCGCAGGTGTCAGCCCACGTGTGGACGGTGCGCGGCATTGGGGCCGATGGCCTGCGCTGACGGCAGCGTTACCAGCAGCTTGGCAATTTCAACCGCGACCGCCTGGGCATGGCGGGCGACTTCCGGCAGACCCATGAGCTCGCCGAAAGTCCCTCGTGCCAGCGGGCCGGCGACCAGGAGTGTCGCGACCGCCGCGCCGTCCCGGCCGATCGCGCGGCTGTCGAGACCTGTCTCGATGCCAAGCCCATATTGGTCCGTCCTGATCAAGCCGGCTTCCGCCAGCGAGCTTAGCGCCGGGTTCAGCTGCAGCGCCTGCCCATGGGCCGGACCGGTGGTGTTGATGACGGCAGCGAAGCGCATCGTCTCGATCCGGGTCTGCCCGCGCCGTTGAAAGCTGACAGCCAGGCTGCCGTCCTCGTCGTTCGACGCGACAAGCCTGGCGGCAATGGTGTCGACTGTACCGGCGGCATGACGCCGGTCGAGCACCGCGGCGACCTGCGGCGCGATCCTGAAACGATGCACGTCCCAGAACACGCGCAGCTGGCGCACCAGCCTTGCCCGCTCCGGCGGCGCAAGTGCGGCCCACAGCACCGGCCCCTGGAGGCGCAGCTGATCGAAGACCGACTGCCAGTTGACATTGGCGGCGCGCGCGGCCGCCAGCGTCGCGCGAATGGTCTTGAGCAGGCCGAGCGCCGTCGTGGCCGGCGCGGATGCAAAGTCGCCAAAAGGCTCGCCCCTGATATCCGGGTGGCCGCGCGAGCGCAGGCCGCGGCGCGACAGCGCGAGGATACGGCCGCGATGGCCACGGCGGTCAAGTTCGGCGACCATGTCGGCCGAGGTCAACCCGGAGCCGACGATCAGCACCGACGCCTCCGGCCCGATCCCTGAAAGCGCGGCGGAAGAGTACGGATCGGCGACGAAACCTGGCGCTTCCGTCAGCGAGGCCAGCGCGTTGGGAATTCCGGGCCGCGGATGCGTCGCTGCCAGGACGAGGATATCGGCGACGACCGGTCCGGCAGAGGTGTGCACGGTCCAGCCCGCGCCACTGGCATCGCGTGTCACGCGTGTGGCGGAACCTTCGACATGATGGACAAGGCCGGAACCGAGATACGGCGCCAGATGCTCGGCGACGTAGCGGCCGAATACGCGACGGCGCGGAAAAGCGTCGCCGTTCTTCCAGATGGCATCCGGGTCGTGTTCGAGTTCTCCGCTGCCAGCCAACCAGCGTGCAAAATGCTGCGGATCATCGGGAGCCATGCTCATCCTGACTGCGGGGACATTGACCCGGTGCGACGGTTCCTCGCTGGAATAGGCCAGGCCGCCGCCGAGCGCTGGTCGCGGCTCGATGACGGAAATCGACAGGCGCTCCGATTGAGGTGCCCGCGCCAGATGCCAGGCCACCGCCGCGCCGGAAAAGCCGCCGCCAAGGATGGCGACGCGCAACCGGCGGGCCGGAGGGAGCGCGTTCACGAGGCGCTGGCGAGCGATTTCGGCCGGTGGTCGCCGGCGATGGTCTCGCCGAACGGACCGGTGTTGACGGACGAGCCGGCGGCTTTTACCGGATGGTCGGTCGGCAGTTTCGGCAGCACCAGTTCGCCGAAGCGATAGGCTTCTTCCAGATGCGGATAGCCGGACAGGATGAAGGTATCGATGCCGAGGCGCCGGTACTCGTCGATGCGCTCGGCGATCGTGTCGGGGTCGCCGACAAGGGCAGTACCGGCACCGCCGCGCACCAGGCCGACGCCGGCCCACAAATTGGGCGCGATCTCGAGCTTGGCACGATCGCCGCCATGCAATGCGCTCATCCGCGCCTGCCCGACCGAATCCATGCGCGCAAAGACTTTTTGGGCCGAGGCGATCGTCGTGTCGTCGAGGCGGCTGATCAGCCTGTCGGCAGCGGCCCAGGCCTCCTCGGTGGTTTCGCGGGCGATGACATGCAGCCTAATGCCGAAAGAGAGCTTGCGGCCGGCCTTCTGCGCCAGTTCACGCACGCTGTCCAGCTTGCGCTCGACATCGGCGGGCGGCTCGCCCCAGGTCAAATACTTGTCGATCTCCTGCGCCGCCACCGTCGACCCGGCATCGGACGAACCGCCGAAATACAGCGGCGGGTAAGGCGTCTGCACCGGCGGAAACAGCAGCCTTCCGTCCTCGATGTGGAAATGCTTGCCGTCATGCTCGACCGTCTCGCCGCTCAGCACCCGCTTGTATATGCGCAGGAACTCCTGCGTCACCTCATAGCGTTCGGCATGCGACAGGAAAATGCCGTCGCCCTTGTTCTCCAGCGGATCGCCGCCGGTGACGACGTTGATCAGCAGGCGGCCATTGGAGATGCGGTCCAGCGTCGCAGTCATGCGCGCGGCCAGCGTCGGCGACTGCAAACCGGGCCGCACAGCGACAAGGAAACGCAAGCGTTCGGTCATCGGCACAAGAGCCGATGCGATCACCCAGGAATCCTCGCACGAGCGGCCGGTCGGCAACAGCACGCCATAGTAGCCGAGCGTGTCGGCCGCCTTCGCCACTTGCGTCAGATAGGGCAGATCGACCGATCTGCCGCCCTCGGCCGTGCCGAGATAGCGGCTGTCGCCATGCGTCGGCAGAAACCAGAGCACCTTGATACGGTCTGGAATGTGCTTGCTCATGGCCTGTCTCCCGTCGCCTGACGGAGGCGGCCGGAGATGCCTGCTTTGGTTGACGGCGAGCGCAAAAAGGTAGGCATGGCGTGGTCCTGTCCGGGTGGAAACCAGATCGCCAGTGCAGATTGCTTATTCCACAAACTCTGTAGAGTTAGTTTATTCCAATTCCGTTGCCGCTATTAGAATTTCTCTCCCCAAGAAATCGGCGGCGAGGCCGACCCGAGTGCAGCGGGCCGGCCTTCCTGCATCAGAACGCTGGTTCGACCGCGTTGACGTTGTCCTTGGTGACGACTGTCAGCGGGATCGGCAGCCGGTCCTTGACCTCCTTGCCCTCGATGATCTCGGCCATCGTGTTGATCGCCAGGCGGCCATCCTCGACGGGCGACTGGACGATGGTCGAGTACATCTCATTGGTGCGGATCGATTCGAACGCATCCTTCTGGCCATTGATGCCGACGATCGGCGGTGCGGCCTTGGAGGGGTTCGCCTCTTTCCATGCGTCGATGAAGCCGCGGGCCATCGTGTCGTCATTGGCGTAGACACCGCTGATCTGGTCGCCGAAGCGTGTGATCAGATCGCGGCTCACCACCAGCGCCTTTTGCTGGTCGAAGTCGGCGTTGACCGTGTCGAGCACGTTGATCTCGGCATTGGTTTCCTTGAGACGGTCGGTAAATCCGCTGACGCGGCCGATCGTGGTGCCGTTGCCGGCCTGGCCGGCGATGATGACGACGGAGCCCTTGCCGCCCAGCGCCTTGCTCAGCGAGTCCGCCGCCAGCTTGCCTTCCTCATAGACATCAGGCCCGGTGAACGACTTGATGAACGGCTTGGCATCGTCGCTCATCGGCGAATTGATGAGGATCGCCGGAATGTTCGCCTGCTGCGCGCGCGCCAGCCCCGGTATGTATGCCTGCGGGTCGAGCGGCCACAGGATGATGCCATCGACCTTGCGCGCAACGCAGGTGTTGAGCTGCTCGGTGCCTTTCTGGACATCAAAATCCTGGCTGAGGCTCAGGATCTCGATGCCGAGTTCCGCAGCGCGCGCCTGAAGCGCCTTGTTGGCCGGCGTCGCGTAGGCATGCGAATCCGCTGCCGTCACGTAGCAGACCGTCTTGGCGCTGGCCCAGCCCGTCGATGCCAGCACAGCCGCCATGGCGGCGACGTGAAGCATGCTTTTCTTGCCAATCATGCGTTTCCTCCCAATCATGTGGTTCCTCCTTGAGTGATTGGATTGTCGCGAACGAGCGCCGGGCGCGTGCCCGGAGCCCTCCCCTTGGTGGTAACGGCCCGATCGAGCACGACGAGCAGGATCAGGATAAGCCCGGACACGACCTGCTGGACGTATGCGGGAACGGACTGGAACTCCATCGCGATGGTCAGCGAGCCGATCGTCAGCACGCCGCCGAGCGTGCCGAGCGCGGATCCCTTGCCGCCTTCGAGACGAGTCCCGCCGACAACGACCGCGGCAATGACGGCGACCGTCAGTTCCGAGCCGAAGACAGGCGAGCCGGTGTTGGTGACGAGGCTCTGGAGAACCCCCGCCAGGCCGGCAAGCGTGCCGGCAAAGACAAAGCCGAGAAAGACGATACGGTCCGAGGCGATACCGCTTTCCTTGGCAGCCGCCGGGTTGGACCCCACCGCAAAGACGTTGCGCCCAGGTATGGTGCGCGTCAGCCAGAAATGCAGCAGCACGATCAGGGCGATGAACAGCACGCTGCGGAGGGTGAAGACATCGAGATAGATCTTGGCCAGCGCCAGGGAGAGCATGATGTCGGTTCCGGTCACCGGCTGGCTGTTGGTGATCCAGTGCGCGAGTGAGCGGAAGATCAGCATCGTCGCGAGCGTCAGCACGAGCGAATTCACCTTCAGGCCGACGACCAGCATGCCGTTGATGGCGCCTGCCAGGGTACCGACCAGGATGCCGGCGATCGCGGCAGGCAGGATGCCGATCTCTCGCTGCAGGATGACCGATACGATGCCGGCCAGGGCAAACACGGCGCCACCGGAGAGGTCGATCTGGCCCGATATCAAAAGCACCGTCAGGCCGACCGCGATCAGGCCGATCGTCGCCGCCCGGTCGAGACCGAGGCCGAGCGTCGATGCCGAGAGGTAGCCGGGGACCAACAGCGCGGAAATGACGAGCGTCAGGCCGAGAATGATGACGACGCGATGCTGCGAGACAAGCGAAAGAAAACGCATCACGCCACGCCCCGCTTGCGCAGCGCCGCATCCATGCCGACGGCACCGACGATCAGGATGCCGAGCACGAAACCCTGGATTGGCGTGCGCACACCGTCGAGCACCATGACGTTGGTCAGCAGTTGCACGAAGATGAGGCCGGCAATGGCCCGCGGCACCGATCCGAAGCCGCCGACGATCGACACGCCGCCGACCACCACCGCCGTGATGGCGCTGAATTCGTAGCCGCCGCCGATGAGCGGCCGCGCGCTCTGCAGCGTCAGCCCGAGCAAGCCGCCGCTGATGCCGGAAGCCAGTGCGGTGATCACGAAGGCGCCAGCCTTCACGGCCCGCACCGGAACCGCACTAGCCTCGGCGGCGCTGTAATTGCCGCCGGTGGCGAGCGTCCATCTGCCCCAGAAGGAGCGGGACAGGACGAAATGGCCGACAAGGGCGATGACCAGGAAGATCAACACCACGACCGGAATGCCGAACAGCCGGCCCTTGGCGAATTCGGCTGAGGCGGGATTGCTGCCATAGACGATGACCCCGCCGACAGCCGCCTGGACGATGCCCAGTCCGATCGTGCCAACGCCGAGCGTGGCAATGATGGGATTGATGCCGACATATCCGACCAGGCCCCCGTTGAGCAGGCCTATGAGGCCCGCGAGACCCACCGCCAGCAGGAACGCCGGCAGCGGCCCGATCATCGGCTGCAGCCCGAGCGACAGGATGGCGCCGCAGGCGATGGTGGCCGGCACCGACAGGTCGGCCAGGCCGCCGACCACGAGCACGAAGGTCATGCCGACGACGACGATGCCAACGATAGACATCGAGGTCAGGACGTTGAGCAAATTGCCTGACGTGAAGAAGGCGGGGCTGACGAGGGAGCCGTAGAGCATCACGGCGACGATGGCGAAGGCGAGCCCCGCCTTCGACAGGACATCGACAAGCCTGCTGCCACGCGTAAAGCGGTCGTTGCGGTTCACGCCACCGATCTCCATGGCCGCTTCGCTCAAGCCATCTCCTCCCCGGTGGCCAGCGCCATGATGCGCTCCTCGCTCAATTCGCTGCGCAAGAGAGGCTCGGAGGCATAGCCATCGCGCATCACCACCACGCGGTCGCAGACTCCGAGGATTTCGGGCAGTTCCGACGAGATCATCACGACCGCCATGCCGCCGGCGACGAGTTGGCCGATGATGTGGTGGATCTCGGCCTTGGCGCCGACGTCGACGCCCCGCGTCGGCTCGTCGAGGATCAAGGCCGAAGGTTTGGCGGCAAGCCATTTGGCGATGACCGCCTTCTGCTGGTTGCCGCCCGACAGAAGGCTGATGCGCCGTTCGCCGTCGGGCGGTGAAATCGAAAACTGCTTGACCGAATCCCGGGCAAGCGCGCGATCGGCGCTGCGGCTGATGCGTCCGAAACGGGTCAGGCGGCGCAGGATGGGCAGGCTGATGTTTTCCCGGACCGACATTCCAGGCACGACGCCATCGCCCTTGCGATCTTCCGGAACATAGGCAATGCCTGCCCTGACCGCCTGGGATGGCGAGTTGATCGAGACCTCGCGTCCGTTGACGCTGACCGTGCCCTCGACAAGCCGCGACAGGCCGAAGATTGCGCGGGCAACCTCGGTGCGGCCAGCGCCCACCAAGCCGGTCAAGCCCAGTATCTCGCCGGCGCGCACTTCGAAGCTGACATCGCGGAAGCGCTGTCCGTCGCTGATATGCTCCACGCGCAACACGGACTTGCCGATCGCGGCCGGACTTTTCGGGAAGACATTGCTAACTTCGCGACCGACCATCAGCCTGATCATATCGGCAGCCTTTATGCCCTTGATCGGACGCGTCTCGATCATTGAGCCATCGCGCAGCACCGTCACCTCATCGGCGATTTCGAGCACCTCCTTCAGCCGATGGCTGATGTAGACGATGGCGATGCCGTCATCGCGCATCTTGCGCAGGATCCGGAACAGCGCCGCCGTCTCATGCTCGCTGAGGCTGGATGTCGGCTCGTCCAGCACGATGATCCTCGGCTGCGCCGCATAGGCCTTGGCGATCTCGACGAGCTGCTGCTGGCTGATAGAAAGGTTGCCGAGCCGTTCACGCGGATTAATGGCCGCTCCGAGCTCGTCGAGGACGGCAGCCGCCGCCCTGACCATCTCGCGCTTGCGCAGAAAGGTCCATTTGCCGGGCATGCGGCCGAGATAGACGTTCTCGGCGACGGTCAGGTGGGGGACCAGATTGATTTCCTGGTGCACCATGCGGATGCCGAGCGCCTGGGCGTCGGCGGGCCGGCGCATGCGCACCTCGGCGTCACCGACTTTGATCGTGCCGCTGGTGGGCGCGTAGGATCCGTTGAGGATCTTCATGAGCGTCGATTTGCCGGCGCCGTTCTCACCCACGACCGCATGAACGGTGCCGAATTTCACGGCAAAATTGACGTTGGACAGAGCCTTCACGCCTGGAAAGTTCTTGCTGATGCCTCGCATATCCAAGGCGCAATCGGCGGCGACGGTCATATCTGGCTAGGTTCCTCCTGGCGGCCGGCCGGTGCGCTACATCGGCCTTCGATATGTTAGTATAATAGCGCTGCAAACGCAGTTCGGGCTTCTTCGAACAAGCTTGAATGGCCTGCGCTGTTGAAGATCCAAGCCTCAGTCCCGGACTGAATTTTCCATCGTTCATCCTCACTATTGCACTAATATAACAGTTCTGGCAAGCTGGATTCCGGCGGGTCGTCATGACGTCGTGCGTCACCGACCCCCACGCTTGTATTGGATGCGTTCCAATTGACATTCTAGTATTATCTGGCCATTTCTGGTGAACGAAGACACGGATTTGCAATGGACCTGGATCCTTCGACGCTCAATCGGGCTCTTCCGCTCCGCGATCAGATCTACCACAAGATCCGCAACCTGATCGTCGTCGGGCAGTTGAAGCCGGGAGAGGTCATCAACGAGGTCGCCATCGCGGAGGCCCTGGGGGTGTCTCGCACCCCCGTTCGCGAAGCGGTCAAGCGCATCAGCGACGAGGGCCTGGTCAAGATCCTGGCGCAGACCGGCACCTATGTTGCTCCGATCAGCCGGGCCGACCTGGAAGAAGCCTATGTCATCCGGCGGGCACTGGAGATGGAAAGCGCCCGACGCGCGGCCGCCAAGTTCACAGCGGCAGCCAGCGAATTGCTGGAAGACAACATGGCGGCGCACCGGCTTGCCATATCCCGCGGCAGATATGCCACCGCGATACAACTCGACGATGTCTTCCACCGCACCATAGCCGAGATCTGCGGCCTGCCGATGATCTGGAGAGCCGTCGACATCTCGAAGGCACAGATGGATCGCGGGCGCTATCTCGCTATCCCAAGACCGGGTTATGGCGAACAGACGATCGAGCAGCACGAGGCCATTTTCGACGCGCTGAAGCGCCACGACGCCGAGGGTGCGGCACGGGCCATGGAACATCATCTCGAGACGTCGTTCCGCAACACGCTCGAAGTCGCCGCCGACCTTCTCGGCTGAAGCCCCGCGAGCAACCAGCATGCAAAGAATGGGACTTTGTATCGGCGTGAAAGCCGAGGCGATCGCGGACTACAAGCGCGTCCACGCCGCCGTCTGGCCCGAAGTGCTCGACGTCATCAGCCGCGCCAACATCCGCAACTATTCGATCTTCCTGCGCGAACCGGAGAACCTTCTGTTCGCCTGCTGGGAGTATCACGGCAGCGACTTCGCCAGGGATGCAGCGCGGATGAGCGAGTCGCCGGCCATGCGCAAATGGTGGGAACTGTGCGACCCCATGCAGACGCCGCTGCCGACGCGCGCCGACGGCGAATGGTGGGCGGCCATGGGAGAGGTCTTCCATCTCGATTGACCGGAACGTTATCGGGCAGTCGCTTCCCGGATATGCCCCAACGACGTGGCGACCGGTCCGTCTTTCATGACGACCTCATCCAGTCTCCGGCCTTGACCTCCTTGACCTCTGACATTCTATTATATTAGTATTCCAAATCATTTCTTGTCTCTCGACCTCCTGTCGCGGAGAACTTTTTCAGAGTATGGGGTCATGGCGCGGTTCATCAAGCTTTCGGGGGCCGACAACATTCTTCTGGCGGTCGATCCGTTGAAGATCGGCGAAAAAGCCGGTGACGTGGCTGCCAGGGCACGCATACCGCGCGGGCACAAAATGGCCTTGCGCGACATCGGCTCGGACCAGCCGATCGTGAAATACGGCCAGACCATCGGTTTTGCGCGGGAACCAATCGTCGCCGGCGACTGGGTTCACGAGCACAATGTGTATCTGCGAAATTTCGAACGCGACTACGTCTTCGGCACGAATACCAGGCAAACCGAGATCGTTGCCGAGGCCGAGCGCGCTACTTTCATGGGTTACCGCCGGCCGAGCGGCAAGGTGGGCACGCGCAACTTCATTGCCGTCCTGACCTCGGTGAACTGCTCTGCCAGCGTCGCCCGGTTCATCACCGACGAGGTCAACCGGTCTGGCATCCTGCGCGACTATCCCAATGTCGACGGTATCATCGCACTCGTCCACGGCACTGGCTGCGGCATCGACACCAAGGGTCCCGCTTACGACCTGTTGAAAAGGACGCAATGGGGCTTTGCCACGAACCCCAATATCGGCGGCGTGCTGATGGTCGGACTCGGCTGCGAAGCGTTCCAGATCCCACGCTGGATGCAGTCGTACAACATCAAGGAGAGCACGATTTTCCGCACGATGACCATCCAGGAAACCGGCGGTACGCGAAAGACGGTCGAGGCTGGCGTGAAGGCGATCGTCGACATGCTGCCTACGGTGAACGCCGCCGAAAGGACGCCGCAACCAGCCTCCGAACTGGTGCTTGCGCTGCAATGCGGCGGATCGGACGGTTACTCCGGCATCAGCGCCAATCCGGCACTAGGTGCTGCGGTGGACCTGCTTGTCGGGCAAGGCGGTACGGCGGTGCTCTCGGAGACGCCCGAGATCTATGGCGCCGAACATCTCCTCGCCTTGCGCGCCGAGAGCCGCGCGGTGGGCGAAAAGCTGATCGAACGCATCCGCTGGTGGGAGGATTATACCGCCAGGCACGACATGGAGATGAACAACAACCCTTCGCCCGGCAACAAGCTGGGTGGGTTGACGACCATCCTGGAGAAATCGCTCGGCGCTTCCGCCAAGGGCGGCACCACCAATCTGCGGGCGGTGCTGGAATATGCCGAGCCGATCAACGAGCGCGGCCTCGTCTTCATGGATACGCCCGGCTACGACCCGGTCTCGGCCACCGGGCAGGTCGCCGGCGGCGCCAACATATTGTGCTTCACCACCGGCCGCGGTTCGGCCTTCGGCTGCAAGCCGACGCCCTCGATCAAGCTTGCCTCCAACAGCTTCATCTTCGAGCAGATGCGCGAGGACATGGATATCAATTGCGGAGACATACTGGACGGCGTCTCGCTGGCCGAGAAGGGCGAGGAGATCTTTGCCGAGATCCTGCGCGTCGCTTCCGGCGGGCGCACCAGGTCGGAAGCGCTCGGCTATGGCGACAACGAGTTCGTGCCATGGAGCCTTGGCGCGACCATGTAGCGATCGCCGGCCTGCACAGGCCGGCCTTTATCCCGGAAGTAGCTCAAACGGAAAGAACCGCTCGACATGAACAGGATCGATCTTGACGGCCAGCACGCTGTGGTCACCGGTGGCGCCCAAGGCCTCGGCTTCGCGATGGCCAGGCGTTTCGTCGCTTCCGGCGCGACGGTCAGCTTGTGGGATCTCGATGAGGCCCGCCTCGAAACCGCCAAGAAGGAACTCGGCAACGCTGCCACGACAGAGATCGTGGACGTCGCCGATTGGACGTCGGTGGACGCGGCGCGCGCCAGGACCGAAGATCTGGCCGGCAAGATTTCCATTCTGGTCAATTCCGCCGGAATTGCCGGCCCTGCCGCCCCGCTCGACGTCTACGACATCGAGACGTGGAAGAAGGTCATCGACGTCAACGTAAACGGTACGTTCTACGTCAATCGCGCCGTGGTTCCCGGAATGAAGGAGCGCAATTACGGACGGATCGTCAACATCGCTTCGGTCGCCGGCAAGGAGGGCAACCCCAACGCCTCCGCCTATTCAGCCTCGAAGGCGGCGGTCATCGGCTTGACCAAGTCGCTCGGCAAGGAACTGGCGCAGTACGACATCGCCGTGAACTGCATCTCGCCGGCCACGGCACAGACGCGCATCCTCGAACAGCTGACGCCGGAGCACATCGAATATATGCGCTCGCGCATTCCGCGCGGCCGCCTGCTGGAGGTCGACGAAGCCGCGGCGATGGTCGCCTGGCTCGTCTCCAAGGAGAACAGTTTCACGACCGCCTCCACGTTCGACCTGTCGGGTGGGCGGACGACCTATTGAAGGGCAGTTGCCGTTCAGCCAGGCAACCGACCGAGGCCAGCCGCAAAGCGCGCCACCATCGCCACGCCGGTCTCGTTGGGCCGCATCGCCGGAGCCCGGTCGTGTATCGGGATGCCTGCGCGGGCGCCGAACAGCCGCTTGCCGTAGCAGATCAGGTTCTCGATGCCCTGCATGACGAAGACCGCTGCCGGCAGCATTCTTGCGTACTCGGCCTCGGCCGTCGCTTCGTCACCGATCCGAAACGCATTGTAGGCGCGCACGGCGAGGTCGATGCCATCAGGCGCCAGGATCATGCCGCGGCAACCGATGCGGAAATTGTCGATCAGTTCAAGGCCGCCGCGTCCGTTGAAAACGGGTATCCGGCCTTCGGTGCGTTCGATCAATCCGGCAATGTCGGTGACAGGGCCTTCGCCCTTGATCAGCCTTATGTTGGGATGAAGCGTGACAAGTTCGCGGATCTCGTCCGATGACAGGCCGCGCCCGAAAAACGCCGGCGCGTTCTGGATCGCCACCGGCAGGTCGGTTGCCTCGGCGACGCGGCCGAAGAACCTGGTGTATTCCAGCGCACCATAGGATCCGACCGGCGGCGGCTGCAGGATCACCCAATCCGCTCCCACGCTTTCAGCATGGCGAAGCTGTGCCACCTGCTCAGCCACCGAAGCGCCGAAGATGGTGAAGGCAAGCGGCACTTTTCCAGCCGTATCTTCCGCCGTCCAGTCCATGATCGTCCGGCGCTCGGCCTCGGTCAGCTTGGCGACTTCCGTCGCCAGGCCGAGCGCCGCCATGCCGTGCACGCCCGTCGCCAGGCAGATCTCGACCTGCCGACGCATCGCCGCGCGGTCCAGTTGTTCGTTCGCGTCAAAGAGCGCGTAGAGAATGGCGTGAATGGCGTGGAAATCGTCAGGCCGGAAATTGGGCATGCTGGTCGGCCTCAATGGCTTTCGCGTGGAATGGCGTGGCCACGGCATCCGACGAGAAAGTCGAGATCGGCGCCGCGGTCCGCCTGCAGGACACGGTCGACATAGAGGCCCTGATAGCCGCCGCGCATCGCCGGGACGGGCGGTAGCCAGGATTCACGACGCCGCGCCAGCTCCTGTGCCGACACGTCGAGATGCAGCTTCCTTGCTTCGACGTCGAGCTCGATGAAGTCGCCGCTCCTGACCAGCGCCAGCGGGCCGCCGATGGCGGCTTCGGGTGCGGCATGCAGCACGACGGTGCCGAAGGCGGTGCCGGACATGCGGGCATCGGAGATGCGGATCATGTCGCGGACACCCTGCTTCAGCAGCTTCCGGGGCAGCGCCATGTTGCCGACCTCGGCCATCCCCGGATAGCCCTTGGGGCCGCAATTCTTCAGCACCATGATCGACGCTTCGTCGACGTCGAGCGCGGGATCGTCGACGCGCGCCTTGTAGTCGTCGATGTCCTCGAAGACGACGGCGCGGCCGCGATGCTTCATCAGGGCCGGTGACGCGGCTGACGGCTTGATGATGGCGCCGTCGGGCGCCAGATTGCCACGCAGCACCGCGATACCGCCATTGGGAGTAAGCGCCTTGTCGCGCGGGCGGATCACCTCGGGATTGTAGTTTTTAGCGTCACGGATGTTGTCGCGCACGGTCTTGCCGGTGACGGTCAGCACGTCGAGATCGAGCAGATCGCCGATCTCCTTCATGACCGCCGGAATGCCGCCTGCGTAGCAGAAGTCCTCCATCAGGAAGCGGCCTGACGGCATCAGGTCGAGGATGGTCGGTACATCGCGGCCATATCGATCCCAATCGTCCAGTGTCAGTTCGGTGCCGACGCGGCCGGCAATCGCCAGCAGATGCACGACCGCATTGGTCGAGCCGCCGATGGCACCATTGACACGGATGGCGTTGGCGAAAGCTTCTTTCTTGAGGATGGCGGACGGGCGGAGATTCTCATTGACCATCTCGACGATGCGCCGCCCCGTCATGCGGGCGATGCGGCTGCGGCGCGCGTCGACCGCCGGATAGGCAGCGTTGCCCGGCAGCGCCAGGCCGAGCGCTTCGACCATCGAGGCCATGGTCGAGGCCGTGCCCATGGTCATGCAATGACCCGGCGAGCGTGACATGGCACTCTCGGCATTAGCGAAATCCTGCTCGCTCATCACGCCGGCGCGGACATCCTCGGAGAATTTCCAGACATCGGTGCCGGAACCTATCTCGCGGCCCTGGAAACGGCCATTGAGCATCGGCCCGCCGGAAATGACGATCGACGGCAGGTCGCAGGAGGCCGCGCCCATGACCAGCGACGGGGTGGTCTTGTCGCAGCCTGCCATCAGCACGACACCGTCCATCGGATTGCCGCGGATCGCTTCCTCGACATCCATCGAGGCGAGATTGCGGAACAGCATCGCCGTCGGGCGCAGATTGGATTCGCCGCAGGAGAAGACCGGGAATTCCAGCGGCAGGCCGCCGGCTTCCAGCACGCCCGCCTTGATGTGCTCGATCAGGCCACGGAAATGCACGTGGCAAGGCGTGAATTCGGAGAAGGTGTTGCAGATGCCGATCACCGGGCGGCCGTCGAAGGCATCGTCGGGCAGGCCGTTGTTCTTCATCCAGCTGCGGTGAATGAAGGCGTCCTTGCCCTGCCCGCCGAACCAGTGCTGCGATCGTCTCTTGGTCATGGTTTTCCCGGAATTCAGGCTGGATGCTGGAGCTGGCTCAGCCCACCATCTACGACGAGCGTGGCCGCATTCATGAACGGGCACTCGTCGGAAATCATGAACACCGCAGCCAGCGCAATCTCGCGCGCCGTGGCGATGCGGCCGCCAGGATGTAGCGCCATGGTGTTGGCGCGTGCTGTGGCCGGATCGGCAAAGCTGTTCCAGTAGTCAATCGCCTTCTGGGTTTCGACATAGCCGGGCGCCAGCGCGTTCACGCGCACCCCTTGCGCCGCATATTCGAGCGCCAGCGATTTGGTCAGGCCGAGCAGCGCGTGCTTGGCGACCGGATAGGGAAAGGTGTGTGGGATGATGGTGAAGCTGTGCGTCGAGGCGATGTTGAGGATGGCGCCGCCGCCGCTCGCGATCATGCCCGGCAACACCGCCTTGCTGCAATTCCAAGCGCCCTTGACGTTGACGTCGAAGTTGCGGTTCCATTCCTCCTCGGTCGCCTCGAGCGGCGTCGAGAACACATTGATCCCGGCATTGTTGATCAGCGCGTTTATGGGGCCGATCTCGGCGGCCGCTTGGCTGACGGCAGCGGCAATTGCGGCACCGTCGCTGATGTCGGCTGCCGCATGCCCGACATGGCCGCGCGGCACGGCGAGGCCCGCGACGGTCTTGTCCAGCAGTGCGCCGTCGCGGTCGACCAGGAACAGTCTTGCGCCTTCGGCAAGGCAGGCCTCGGCGATCGCCAGCCCGATGCCTTGCGCGGCGCCGGTCAGGAAGATGCGTTTGCCGGAAAGGCGCTCAGCCATGGTTGTCGCTCCAGTCGAAGACGGTCATTGCGAATCTTGCTCTGAGAACCTCGCCGGGGGAAAGTACCTTGATCCCCATTGGGTCGGCATCGAAATGCTTCAACGCATTTGGGGTATGGCTCATCGGCTCCAGGCAGAAGAAGCTTCGGTCCGTGTCCGGCGCAAAGAGCATGTAGCGGTCGAGCTCCGCGTCCGCCTCGATGTCGATCCCCAGACAGTGCTCCGGCCAGATGATGCGCGCGATGCCGCTCCACCCTTCGAAGCCATTGTTCAGCCAACGGTCGGGCAAATGGCGCGGCGTTGAGAAATCGACATCGGCGGCAATGGCGCTCCTGGACGCTGGAAGGTGCCCGTCGCGCTCTGTCCACCAGGTTTCGGCCGGCGCAAACAAGGTCGTCCGCGGCGTGCGCGGAAAGAATGGATGGAAACCGAGGCCGAATGGCAGTGGAATGACGCCGGTATTTTCGACGGCAAGCCGGAGTTCCAGCCGCGCGCCGGCGAGCCGGAACGACTGTCGCGCATGGTAGACATAGGGCGAGTCGACGCCGCGCGGATGATCGAAGGCCAAATGGAGGCGGTCGACGCGATGCTCCTCGACCTTCCAGTTCGCCTGCCAGCCGTCACCGTGAATATAGAAAGGATCAGTCGTGTTGGGCGCCAGCGTGAAGTTTTGACCGCCGCAGGAAAACGCATTGCCCTCGACGCGATTGCCGATCGGCACCATCGGAAAGCAAGCGCAGTGCACAACGTCGAACTCGGCCTCGCCTTGGTAGGGACGCAGGAATGGCACCCCGTCGGCCGTATGGCCGTTGACGATTGCGCTGCCAGAGGGGCTGATCTCGACGCACAGCCGATTGCTTTCCAGTAGTATTCCAGCCGACATGCCCTGCCCCGAGTCAACGCCGGCCCAAAGCCGACGAGCGCAGATTGTCGAGCAGCACGGCCAGCAGCAAAATAACGCCGCGCACGATGTACTGGTAAAAGGCCGGGATGTTGAGCAGGTTCATGGCGTTCTCGGCGATGCCCATGATCAGCACGCCGACGATGACGCCCGACATGGTGGCGCGGCCGCCGGCAAGCGAGACGCCGCCGAGCACGCAGGCCGAGATGACCGAGAGTTCCAGTCCGACCGCCGCGTTGGGCTGGCCCGAGGTGATGCGCGACGCCAGCAGGATGCCGGCGATGCCGCAGACGACGCCTTGCAGCGCAAAAATCCAGATGCGCGTCCGGTCGACATTGACGCCGGCAAGGCGCGAAGCCTCCGGATTGCCGCCGATGGCCAATGTGTTCTTGCCGAAGACGGTGCGGTTGAGGACGAAGCCGAAGATGAAAAACAGGATGGCGAGCACCCAGACCGGCGTCGGAATGCCGAGCAGTTTGGACAGCGCGAGCTGGTAGAAATCCGGGCTGTTGATGCCGACGGCGCGGCCGTCGGACGCAATCAGCGCAAACCCGCGCACGATCTGCATGGTGGCCAGCGTCGTGATCAGCGCGTTGATGCGGAATTTGGCGATGACGACGCCATTGATGAAGCCGACGAAGGCGCCGCTGGCAATTGCCGCCAAGAGGCCAAGCAGGATCGAGCCGGTGTAATTCGACGCCATCACAGCGACCATGCCGGCAAAGGCGACGATGGAGCCGACCGACAGGTCGAAGTCGCGTGCGGCAAGGCAGAACATCATGGTGCAGGCGACGATACCGACGGTGACCACCGACTGCAGCAGGCCGAGCATATTGCGGTCGGTGAGGAAATTCGGCACCAGAGCCGAGACCAGCGCGAAGGCGACGACAAAGATGACGACGAGGCCCTGTTCGCCGAGCAGGATTTTTTTCAACTGGTCGGTCATGCCAAAAGTCCTCAAGATGCGATCGCGTCGGGGGTTTTCTGATCGGGGAGAGCGGCGGCCAGGATCGCCCTTTCGGCGAACTGGTCGCGGGTGAGCTCGGCGCTGACGCGGCCGCCGCACATCACCAGAATGCGATCGCAGATGCCCATCACCTCCGGCAGTTCGGACGAGACGACAACGATCGCCATGCCGTCCTGCGCAAGCTGGTAGAGCAGTTCATAGATTTCCGATTTGGCACCGACGTCGATGCCGCGCGTCGGCTCGTCGACAATGAGAACCCGCACCCCTTGTTCGGACAGCCAGCG
This sequence comes from Mesorhizobium sp. Primo-A, assembly GCF_003997175.1. Taxonomy (NCBI): domain Bacteria; kingdom Pseudomonadati; phylum Pseudomonadota; class Alphaproteobacteria; order Hyphomicrobiales; family Phyllobacteriaceae; genus Mesorhizobium; species Mesorhizobium sp. Primo-A. Next base: position 17,054 of record NZ_RZTG01000002.1, on the reverse strand, counting down.
GCCAAGAATGACCTTCTGCTGGTTGCCGCCGGAGAGGTTGATGATGTCCTGCTTGCGCGACGGCGTGCGCACCTTGAGCTTCTTGATGAAGGTTTCGGCGGTGGCGATCTCGCTGGCGCGGTTCAACACGCCGAAGCGCGTGTGATGGCGCCGCGACGAGATGTTGATGTTCTCCTCGACCGAGCGGCCCTGGATGATGCCGTCATGCTTGCGATCCTCCGAACACAGCACGATGCCGGCCCGGATCGTACCACGCGGATCGGTGGCAGGGACCAGCTTGCCATCGACGGTGATGGTGCCGCCCGAGCGCGGATCGGCGCCATAGACCAGACGCATCAGTTCCGAGCGCCCGGCGCCGATCAGGCCGAAGAAGCCGACGATCTCGCCTGCCCTCGCCTCGAAACTGGCCGGCGTCTTCAGTTTGGGGCCGCTGAGAGCGTCGACCTTCAGGCGGACATCGCCCGTTTTTCGTGCGCGAAAACCCCAGATATCCGAAATCTCGCGGCCGACCATTTCGGCGACGACCTGGTCGCGGGTGACGCCTTTCAGCGACGCATGGTGCGCCGCCAGCTTGCCGTCGCGCAGCACGGTCAGGCTGTCGCAGAGCCGGAACACTTCGTCGAGCCTGTGCGAGACGTAGATGATGACCTTGCCCTCGCCGCGCAGGCGGTCGATCAGGGCAAACAGGATTTCGCTTTCGCGCGAGGACAGCGACGAGGTCGGTTCGTCCAGCGCGATAACGCGTGCGTCGAGCATGATCGCCTTGGCGATCTCGACCATCTGGCGTTCGCCGATGGACAGCGTCTTGACCTTGCGGCGCATGTCGATGTCGATGCCGGCCGATTTCAGCTTGGCGCCGACGTCGTCCAGCATCCGGCGGCCGGCGATGATGCCGGCGTTGGCAGGGAAACGACCGAGGCTGAGATTTTCGGCAACGGTGAGTTCAGGAACCAGCTGCAGTTCCTGATGAATGACGATGACGCCATTGTCGAAGGCATCCCGGGTCGACGTATAGGCCTGAACCCTGCCGTCGATGCGGATCTCGCCCTGATCGGCATGCTGGTCGCCGGACAGTATCTTGATCAGGGTGGATTTGCCGGCGCCGTTCTCGCCCATCAGCCCATGCACGGCGCCTTTGTCGACGCCGAACGAGACGTCCGACAGCGCTTTGACGCCCGGATAGGTCTTGGTGATGTGCGAGAAGTCGAGAAAGGACACGGGCAGCGATCCTCTTGTGGAATGGCAAACAGGCGGCGGGATGAGCCGCCGCCTGTTTGTACAGGGAGGATTATTCGATGCCGAGGCCCTGGCGGACCTTCTGGTAGTCGTCGCGCTTGGCGAGTGCACCGGAAGTCAGGATCAGCTTCTCCGGCTCCTTGTTGCTGGCAACCCAGTCATACATGTTGAGCGCCGTTTCGTAGCCATGACGCTTCGGCGAGATGATCACGGTGCCGACGAAGCCGGTGGCCGTCGGCTTCTTGAACTCGTTGATCGCCGAATCCGCGCCGCCAATGCCAACGCCGATCACGCTATCAGCGGGGATGCCGACGCTTTCGGAGGCACGCACCGCACCCAGCACCGCTTCGTCGTTGAGGCCGAAAGAAACCCACTTCTTGATCTCGGCATGGGCGTTGAGCACGACGGTCGCCGCATTGAGGGCAGCTTCCGTATCGGTCTTGGCCTGAGGGGCGTCAAAAATGTTCTCGGCCTTGAAGCCGTTTGCCTTGAGCACCGAGATGGCGCCTTCGACGCGGTCGACGGCGGTCGGCAGTTGGTCATAGGAGACGCGGATGGCGCCGACCTCGTCGGCCTTCCAGCCGCGCGCCTTCATCTCGTCGACGATCGCCTGGCCGACCGCCTCGCCGATCTTGGTTGCCGAGATGCCCATATGCGGCACGTCTTCCAGCGCCTTGCCGTCGGCGCCGACCAGGCGGTCATCGACAGTCATCAGCTTGAGATTGTTGGCGGCGGCCTTGGCGACGATGCCGGGGCCGAGCTTCACGTCGGGCGTGCAGACGATGAAACCCTGCGCGCCCTGGGCGCCGAGATTGTCGATGGCCGACATCAGCTTCTCACCGTCTTCGGCGCCGATCTTGACCAGGGTAAAGCCCTTTTCCTTGGCGGCCTGATCAGCAAACTTCCATTCGTCCTGGAACCACGGCTCCTCGGGCTGTTTGACGATGAAGCCGATCTTGGTGTCCTGAGCATATGCAGCGATGGTCGTGACGGACAGCACGGCAAGCGCGCCCGCGACGAGCGCGGTCTTCAAAAGTCGCATGATTACCTCCCAGCGATAGACCGGGCGCTCAGCCCGGATGCCGGAGTCTCTAATCGCTTTTATCATACTCGTCAATTGATCTGGTATGATAATTAATGTACATGCTCTGACCAGCGATCGCTGGCGCAATTGATCCGCATCCGTTAAGGCCGGACCGGTTGTGCGAAACCAGCGGTTCGCCGCCTTGGAGGAGGGCTGAGGTGACCGGGACTTTGAAGAAACCGCAAGGCGACACAGCCACTCGCCGCCCGCGCGTTATGCCCGACGTGACCAAGGCGATTGCCTCGGACATCTTTTCCGGGCGCTATCCGGCCGGCTCCTCACTGCCGACCGAAAACGAGCTCGGCGTCGAATACAGCGTCAGCCGCACCGTCATCCGTGAGGCCCTGAAAGTGTTGGCGGCAAAAGGGCTGGTGCTGTCGCGGCCACGCGTCGGCACGATCGTCTGCAACGAGGACGACTGGAACATCATCGACCCGCAGGTGCTGGCCTGGCACGCGCCGCATGCACTGGACGACAAGCTCTTCGACGCCATTCTTGAGACTCGCCGGGCCATCGAGCCGCTGGTTGCCGAACTCGCCGCCACGCGCGCGACGCTGCAGGAAATCGCCGATCTCGAAGCCACCTGGCGCGGCATGGCCGGCGCCGGCGAGGATCTCGCCGCCTTCTCGCGCAGTGACATCGCTTTCCACCAGATCGTCTATGCCGCGAGCCATAACCCGATCTTTCGCCAGATCGGCAATCTCATCGACACCGGGCTGAAATTCTCGCTGGAGGCGACGGCGGTGATTTCGCTCGACCGGCGCATGGAGGCCGTGGCGGCGCACCGCGAGGTGGTCGAGGCGCTGCGTATGCGCAATGCCGATGCCGCGCGTGGCGCGGCAAACAAGATCCTCGACCTCGCGGCGCGCGACCTCGTCAGCGCCAAGAAACTCAAGAGCAACTGAGACTGCGCATGAAAATCATCTCGCTCACCACCTACATCGTTCCGCCGCGCTGGCTGTTCCTGAAGATCGAAACCGATGCCGGCGTCACCGGCTGGGGCGAGCCGGTGGTCGAAGGCCGGGCGCTGACCGTCGAGGCGGCGGTCAAGGAGCTTGGCGATTATCTCATCGGCAAGGATCCGCGCCTGATCGAGGACCACTGGACGGTGATGCACCGCGGCGGTTTCTACCGCGGCGGCCCGATCCTGATGAGCGCCATTGCCGGCATCGACCAGGCACTGTGGGACATCAAGGGCAAGGCGCTCGGCGTGCCCGTGCACGAACTGCTCGGCGGCAAGCTGCGCGACTCGATCAAGGTCTATTCCTGGATCGGCGGCGACCGCCCGGCGGAGGTCGCGGCCGGCGCCAGGGAAATGGTTGCGCGCGGTTTCCTGGCGCTCAAGATGAACGGTACCGAAGAACTGCAGATCGTCGACAGCCATGACAAGATCGACGCCGCTGTCGAACGCGTCGCCATGGTGCGCGAGGCCGTCGGGCCCAACATCGGCATCGCTGTCGATTTTCATGGCCGCGTGCACCGGCCGATGGCGCGTGCGCTCGTCAAGGAACTCGAACCCTATAGGCTGATGTTCATCGAGGAGCCGGTGCTCAGCGAAAACCGCGAGGCGCTGAAGGAGATCGCCGCGCTTGGCTCGACACCGATCGCGCTCGGAGAGCGGCTCTATAGCCGCTGGGACTTCAAGTCCGTGTTCGAGGAAGGCGTCGTCGACATCATCCAGCCCGACCTGTCGCATGCCGGCGGCATCACAGAATGCCGCAAGATCGCGGCGATGGCGGAAGCCTATGATGTCGCGGTCGCGCCGCATTGCCCGCTCGGGCCGATCGCGCTTGCCGCGTGCCTGCAGCTCGACGCGGTCAGCTACAACTGCTTCATCCAGGAGCAGAGCCTCGGCATCCACTACAACGCCGCCAACGACCTGCTCGACTATGCCGCCAACAAGGATGTCTTCCGCTACGAGGATGGTTATGTCGCCATTCCCGACGGCCCGGGCCTGGGTGTCGAGATCGACGAGGATTATGTCAAGGAACGCGCCAGGGAAGGCCACCGCTGGCGCAACCCGATCTGGCGCCACAAGGACGGTTCCTTCGCCGAGTGGTGATCCGGGCTGGCTTTCAGACTTCAAGCACTCCAGGAATAATGAAGACTTTGTCCGGCGAGCAGTTGCTCTCGAGAAATGGCTCGTTCGTTCGGTTTGATCGAGGGGCTTTCAGCGGCGTTGTCAAATTGACCATCAAACGCAGATGACCGCAGTGCGGCACATTCATCGGCTGCGAATTGCAGAGGGACTGTTTGGTGGAGCCAATCGGGATCGAACCGACGACCTCTTGAATGCCATTCAAGCGCTCTCCCAACTGAGCTATGGCCCCACTTCCGGCAGTCAACCGGCGCCGTTTCCGGCGAAGAGATCCGGCGCGGGTTGGAGACCGCGCCGTTAGTGCAGGCGGCTTCTAACCCCGCCTTTCTCAGATATCAAGCCTTCGAGAGCCGCTTTTTCTTCACAGACCACGAAAGCCCGCAAACGCCCGCTTTCAAGGCCGATCAGACCTCGTCGTCGTCGTCGCCAACGCCGATCATGTCGGCAACGTCGTCATCTTCTTCCTCTTCGTCGGCGAGGAAGGTGTCGTCCTCGTCGTCGCCGAGATCGACGTCGTCCTCATCGTCGCCAAGATCCGGCAGGTCGTCGCCCTTGACGTCCTCGTCGGCCTCTTCGAGCGAGACGACCTCAACGCCTTCTTCTTCCTCGGCGTCCACTTCCTTCTCGGCCACTTCCTCTTCCTCCTCGAGAGCGGCAATCTTGCCTTCCTCGAAATAGGAACGCGGATAGGTCTTGCCGGTGTAGGGCGAGACGATCGGGTCCTTGTTCAGGTCGTAGAATTTTCGGCCCGTCTCCGGGTCGATACGTTTTGTGCCAAGTTCGGTTTTTGCCACGGCAAGCCTCGTCAATAAAAGAGTGGTCCCCTTAACCACAGTTTGCAGCGCTGTCAAAGCGAAAAGCCGGCGTCACAAAACCATGCATTGAAAGGCCTCGCGTGAAGTGACGACCATGGGGATGACCATTTCGGCCCACCGTGGTACGAGACCGCCGCAACAAATGAAAAGCGCCGGCCCGCCGGCATTCCGTCCAGGGAAATTCCATGTCTCACGCCGCCGCCCCCAAGCCGGCCACCGCCCGCCAATCCCCAGCCCTTTCCGGCATCGCGCGCGTGCCGGGCGACAAGTCGATCTCGCACCGTTCCTTCATGTTCGGCGGCCTCGCCTCCGGCGAGACCCGCATCACTGGCCTGCTCGAAGGCGAGGACGTGATGCGCACGGGTGCCGCCATGAAGGCAATGGGCGCGCATATCGAGAAGAACGGCGACGAGTGGGTGATCCGCGGCACCGGCAACGGCGCGCTGCTGCAGCCGGAAGGCCCGCTCGATTTCGGCAATGCCGGCACCGGCTCGCGGCTGACCATGGGCCTTGTCGGCACCTATGACATGGAGACGACCTTCATCGGCGATGCCTCGCTGTCGGGCCGGCCGATGGGCCGTGTGCTGGAACCCTTGCGCCAGATGGGCGTGCAGGTGCTGAAGGCGACGCCGGGCGACCGCATGCCGATCACACTGCATGGACCCAAGCATGCCGCACCGATCACCTATCGCGTGCCGATGGCCTCGGCGCAGGTGAAGTCCGCAGTGCTGCTCGCCGGCCTCAACACGCCCGGCATCACCACGGTGATCGAGCCGGTGATGACACGCGACCACACCGAAAAGATGCTGAAGGGGTTTGGCGCCAATCTGTCGGTCGAAACCGACGAGCGTGGCGTGCGCCACATCTTCATCGAAGGCCAGGGCAAGCTGACCGGCCAGACCATCGCCGTGCCGGGCGACCCGTCCTCGGCCGGCTTCCCGCTGGTGGCCGCCCTGATCGTGCCGGGTTCGGACATCACGATCGAAAACGTACTGATGAACCCGACCCGCACCGGCCTGCTTTTGACGCTGCAGGAGATGGGCGGCAACATCGACATCCTCAACCCACGCAATGCCGGCGGCGAGGATGTCGCCGACCTGCGGGTACGTTACTCCGAGCTCAAGGGCGTCATCGTGCCGCCCGAGCGGGCGCCGTCGATGATCGACGAGTATCCGGTGCTGGCGGTCGCTGCGAGCTTCGCCGAGGGCGAAACGCTGATGCAGGGGCTGGAGGAGTTGCGGGTGAAGGAATCCGACCGGCTGTCGGCCGTCGCCAACGGGCTGACGCTCAACGGCGTCGACTGCACCGAGGGCGAAGCTTCGCTTGCCGTGCGCGGCAAACCGGGCGGCAAGGGCCTTGGCGGCCATCCCAACGGCAAGGACACCACCGTGCAGACCCACCTCGACCACCGCATCGCCATGAGCTTTCTGGTCATGGGGCTGGCGACGGAAAAGCCGGTGACCATTGACGACGCCGCCATGATCGCGACCAGCTTTCCGGAGTTCATGGGGCTGATGACGGCGCTGGGCGCGGAGATCGGGTGACGGTCGTGGCAACCAATAGCCTTGGTACGTTGGCAGGCCAGCGCCCAACCCTTTCGGCGGTCTGCCAATGACACACGTCTTCACCATCGCCATCGACGGCCCCGCCGGCGCCGGCAAGGGCACCCTCGCCCGCCGGCTGGCCGACCACTACCGCCTCAACCTGCTCGACACCGGCCTCACCTACCGTGCCGTGGCCTATGCGCTCATCCAGCACGCGCTGCCGCTCGACAATGTCTCGGCGGCTGAAACCGCTGCCCGCCAGGTCGATCTGGCAAAGCTCGACCGGACGGTCTTGTCGGCGCATGCGGTCGGCGAGGCGGCCTCCAAGGTCGCGGTGTACCCGACCGTGCGGCGCATCCTCGTCGAAAAGCAGCGCGACTTCGCCAAGACGCCGCCGGGTGCGGTGCTCGACGGGCGCGACATCGGCACCGTGGTGTGCCCCGACGCCGACATCAAACTCTATGTGACGGCGAGCGCCGAGGTGCGAGCACAGCGCCGGCTGGCCGAGATCGAGAGCATCGGCGGGACCGCTGATTTTACCGAGATCCTCGCCGATATCATGCGCCGCGACCAGCGCGACATGGGCCGTGCCGACTCACCTTTGAAGCCGGCCGCCGACGCGCACTTGCTTGATACCAGCGAAATGGCTATAGAAGCCGCGTTTCTTGCAGCCATGGCGATCATCGATGACGTCTTGGCCAAGAGAGACTAGGTCTGATCCGGGTTTTTCCCTCGTCTTTCCGTTGTCGGAGGCGAAGAAAATACCCATATCGGGCACGAACCAGCCTGCCAGCATTCTTCATGCGCCGGAATTGCCGCTTAAAGAGCGGCCCAGGGCTTTTGTAGCCCGGAACGCCGGCAGGCCAACGCAACGCTAACCCACGGCGCCCGTCCCGCTTCCAGATGCGGGGCACTCCAGGAGAAACAATGTCAGCTGCAAATCCCACTCGCGATGATTTCGCGAGCCTGCTCGAAGAATCATTTACAACAGGCCATTCCGGCGAAGGCCAGGTCGTCAAGGGCACGATCACCGCGATCGAAAAGGACATGGCCATCATCGACGTCGGCCTCAAGGTCGAAGGCCGCGTGCCGCTGAAGGAATTTGGCGTCAAGGGCAAGGACACTACCCTCAAGGTTGGTGACACCGTCGAAGTCTATGTCGAGCGCATTGAAAACGCGCTTGGCGAAGCGATGCTTTCCCGTGAGAAGGCCCGTCGCGAAGAGAGCTGGGTCCGTCTCGAAGAGAAGTTCACCAAGGGTGAGCGCGTCGAAGGCGTCATCTTCAACCAGGTCAAGGGCGGCTTCACGGTCGACCTCGACGGCGCCGTGGCCTTCCTGCCGCGCAGCCAGGTCGATATCCGCCCGATCCGCGACGTCTCCCCGCTGATGCACAACCCGCAGCCCTTCGAGATCCTCAAGATGGATCGCCGCCGCGGCAACATCGTGGTGTCTCGCCGTACCGTGCTCGAAGAGAGCCGCGCCGAACAGCGTTCGGAAATCGTGCAGAACCTCGAAGAAGGCCAGGTTGTCGAAGGCGTCGTCAAGAACATCACCGATTACGGTGCGTTCGTCGACCTCGGCGGCATCGACGGCCTGCTGCATGTCACCGACATGGCATGGCGCCGCGTCAACCATCCGACCGAAATCCTCAACATCGGTCAGACGGTCAAGGTGCAGATCATCCGCATCAACCAGGAAACCCACCGTATCTCGCTCGGCATGAAGCAGCTCGAGAGCGATCCGTGGTCCGAGATCGGCACCAAGTTCCCGATCGGCAAGAAGATCAAGGGCACCGTCACCAACATCACCGACTACGGCGCGTTCGTCGAGCTGGAGCCGGGCATCGAGGGTCTCATCCACGTTTCGGAAATGTCGTGGACGAAGAAGAACGTGCATCCAGGCAAGATCCTGTCGACGACCCAGGAAGTCGACGTGGTGGTGCTCGAAGTCGATCCGGCCAAGCGCCGCATCTCGCTCGGCCTCAAGCAGACGCTCGAGAATCCGTGGCAGGCTTTCGCCTCTAGCCATCCGGTCGGCAGCCAGGTCGAGGGCGAGGTCAAGAACAAGACCGAGTTCGGCCTGTTCATCGGCCTCGAAGGCGACGTGGACGGCATGGTGCACCTTTCCGACCTCGACTGGACCCGTCCGGGCGAGCAGGTCATCGAAGAGTACAATCGCGGCGACATGGTCAAGGCGCAGGTGCTCGACGTCGACATCGACAAGGAGCGCATCTCGCTCGGCATCAAGCAGCTGGCCAAGGATACGGTCGGCGAAGCGGCGACTTCAGGCGAACTGCGCAAGAACGCGGTCGTCACCTGCGAAGTCATCGGCGTCAAGGATGGCGGTCTGGAAGTGCGGCTGGTCGACAGCGGTATCGAAACCTTCATCAAGCGCTCCGACCTGAGCCGTGACCGCGACGAGCAGCGCCCCGAGCGCTTCACCGTCGGCCAGAAGGTCGATGCCCGCGTCATCGCCTTCGACAAGAAGACCCGCAAGCTGCAGGTCTCGATCAAGGCGCTGGAAATCGCCGAAGAGAAGGAAGCGGTCGCTCAGTACGGCTCGACCGACTCCGGCGCTTCGCTGGGCGACATCCTGGGTGCCGCGCTGAAGAAGCAGGGCAGCTAAGTCTTCGCACCGCGAAGCCTTCGCACAGGCTCCAAAACAAAACCCCGCCGGAGCGATCCGGCGGGGTTTTTTTTTGACCTAGGTAAAGGTTGGAAAGTTACGCCCTGCCGTAAAGCGGCACCAGCGTGCCGCTCATCGCCTGATTGGCCGGCGAGGCGAGATAGGCGATGGCCTCGGCGGCGGCTTCGAGGCTGACCCATCTTGTGACATCGGCATCCGGCATATCGGCGCGGTTTGCCGGCGTATCTAGCGTCGACGGCGCCACGGCATTGACCAGGATGCCCTTGTGCTTCAGCTCTTCGGCCATCGCCACCGTCATGGCTGCCACCGCCGCCTTGCTGGCGGCGTAAGCGACCATGCCGGCGCCGCGCCGCGGATCGAGCCCGGCGCGCGCGGTGACGTTGACGATGCGGCCCGCCGTGTCCGACGACAGCATCGAGCGGATCGCGGCGCGGCAGCACAGGAAGGCGGTGCGCGCATTGGTGTCCATCATCTCGGCAAAGGACGCCGACTCGATCTTTTCAACAGGCGCCGAGGTGAAGCCGCCAGCCAGATGGATCGAGCCCCAAAGGCCCGGAACCTGGCTATAGAACGCTTCGACCTTCGCGGGGTCCGAGAGATCGACGTTGTGCACCAGCTGGACACGGTCATGCGAGGTTAAGGGGAAATGCGTAGGGGCGGCGGCATGAGCATTGGGCACATGGCAGATCGCGCCGTCGCTCAGCAGTTTGCCGACAACCGCACCGCCGAGCGCACCGGTCCCACCAGTCACGACGATATGCTTGCCTTCAAGTGTTTCCGTCATCTTGGACGCTCCTGTCATTTTTTTATCGTTAGGTCATTTCTGTGCCGCCGACGCGAAGCGTCGCGCCTTTTGCGCCATCACTCAATTGACATCTCGACATGGCAGTTGTCGCGTCTTTGCATGCGTCCGACACTTCAGCCGTGGCCCGCCAAAACGGGAAACCCGCGCTTCAGTCAACTGTGATTTCGATGACGCGCGGCAGTCCGGTGGCCCGGGCGCGCTTCAGCGCGTCCGCGAGAGCGTCGATATCGGCAAGCCGTTCGGCGCCGATGCCATAAGCCTCGGCCAGCTTGCAGAAATCCGGCGGCGCCGGCGATACGCCAACCGGCTCGACGCCGACATCGAGCATCGAGGTTTCGATCTCGCGGTAGCCTCTGTTGTTCCAGACGACGAAGATGACCGGTACCCGCGCGTCGAGCGCGGCGCCCAGTTCCGGCAGCGTGAACTGGAAGCCGCCGTCACCCGTGAGGCAGACGACCGGCGCATCGGGTATCGCAAGGGCCGCGCCAATTGCGGCCGGCGGGCCGTAGCCAAGCGCGCCGAAGCCGGTGGCGGCATTGAACCAACCGCCTGGCCGATCATGGTCGTAATAGAGGTTGGCCGCATAGATCGGCTGCGTCGAATCGCCGACGATGAGCGCGCCCGGCAAAGCGTCGCGGATCATCTCGACGGCGCGCATCTGCCCCTGCAGTGTCGGATTGAGCTCGGCAAAGGCTGCTTTGCGTGTAGTAGCGGCGCGCGACGAACCGCCCTCGCTTGCCCGGACATGGCGGGTTTCCAGAAGCAGTGCTTCGAGCGCCTCGGCGCAATCGGCCTGGATCGAAACCGTCGCCGGGCGGCGGGCAAGCTGGTCCGCGCCGATATCGATGCGGATCAGGTTGGCGGGCAGGACGAAGCCGCCATCGCTGTAGCCGTCATAGTCGGTCGGGCCGAATTCGGTGCCGGCGGCAATCACCAGGTCGGCGTCGGCCATCAGCGCCCGTACTGTCTTCAGGCTGGGACTGGCCGGCACGCAAAGCGGATGACCATGCAGCAGGCCGCGCGCATTGGTGGTCTGGACGACCGGCGCCCCCAGCCGTTCGGCCAGACGCCGCAGTGGCGCTTCGGCGCGTTTGGCGCCGCCGCCGACCAGGATCAGCGGGCGGCGCGCTGCACTGATGAGTTTGGCCGCGTTGGCAATTGCGACACCTTCCGGCACGGGCGGCGTCACATTGCTCAGCATGGCAGCGATGCCATCCGCCGGCTTGACCATGACGTCGGTCGGGATCTCGATATGCACCGGGCCGGGCCGGGCCGATGAAAACAGGGCGAAGGCCTGCGCCAGCGCGCCGGGCAATTCGCCAGCCTCGGTAACGCGCTGCGAAAACAGCGCCACCTTCTCCATCATGCCGCGCTGATCCGGCAATTCGTGCAGATGGCCCAGCCCCTTGCCCAGCGTCGGCGTGGCGTTGACGCCTGAGATCACCAGCATCGGCACCGAATCGGCACGTGCCTGCCCCATGGCGGTGATGGTGTTGGTCAGCCCCGGTCCGGTGATGACGAAGGCGACGCCCGGTCTGCCGCTGGCGCGTGCGTAGCCATCGGCCATGAAGCCGGCGCCCTGTTCGTGACGCGGTGTGACGTGGCGGATCTTGGAGCGCGCTAGCCCGCGGTAGAGTTCTACCGTGTGGACGCCGGGAATCCCGAAGACCGTGTCGACGCCATGGGCTTCGAGCAGCGAAATGAGCGCTTCGCCGAGTGTCGTCATTGGTTTTCCTCCCCTTCCGGCGCGAGGCCTAGTTCGGCCTCGACGGCCTTGATGCCGATCGCCGCCAATTCGCCGGGCGAGAACATCTCGCCGGCCAGGCAGCCTTCGATCCAGAGTCCGTCGATGATCGCATTAATCGCGATGGCATGGTGGCGCAATTGGCTTGCGTCCGATTTGCGCCGTTCGGCGGCGAGCACCTCGGCCACAACCGCTTCCACCTCATTGCGAAAACCAAGGTAGCCTTCGCGGTGGGCGTGGGCCAAGGTCGGATCCGCTCTGGCGCGGCCGATGAAGGTTGCCCAGAGCGAAAACACCCGCGCGTCGATAATCGGCGCATTGAGGTTGGCGGTGACGAAAGCCGCAAGGCGCTGGCGAGGCGAGGCATTCTCCATGACCAAAGCCGCTTTCGCCTGCTCGGTCATGCGGCCCATCAGCGCTGCATAGGCTTCCTGCAGCAATTCTTCCTTGCCGGGAAAATAGTGCCGGATCAGCCCGGCGGTGACGCCGGCACGCAATGCGATGGTGCGCAAGGTGGCGCCCTGCAGGCCATGTTCCGCCACACTGTCCAGAGTGGCCTCGATCAGATCCTGCCGCCGCCGCTCCTCGCCCTCGCGACGGAACCTGCGGCGGGATGGCATATTCATTGGCGCAGGATCGGTCGCGTCAGGCATGTCGGCCCGCCCTCGCAGGCGATGCAGAGCGCATCCGCCTCGAAGATTTCGACCGTGCAGCCGGCGGCTTCCATCGCGGCTTTGGTCTTTGGAAAGCCTGCGACGGCAATGATCTTGTGTGGGCTGGTCGGCAGCACGTTCAGGCTAAGGCCGTTGGAAGCCGCGAACTCTTCGGCGTCGCCTTCGACCAGCCGGATGTTACGCGCCTTCAGCATCTGATAGAATGGGGCCGGCAAAAGCGGTGAATGGACCAATGCGAGGTCGTCGGCCAGCGGGCTGATCACCGACATCAGATGCAGGCACGCTTCTTCGCCTTGCCACAGCGGAAGATCAAAGCCGTAGACGGAAACGCCCAGCGGCGTCAGCAGGTTGGAAACCTGCTGGATGCCTTCCTGGTTGGAGCGGACACCGCGCCCGATCACCAGCGTACGGGCATCGAGCCATACGCAATCACCGCCTTCGACCTGGCCAGGAACCTCGACGCGGCCCAGGATTGGAATGCCCAGCCTTCGGTAGGTTTCCTCATGCAGCGAGGGCTCCCTGGCGCGCAACGGCTTGCCCATGGACAGAATCAGCGCGCCGCGATCGGTCATCAGCGACGGGTCGTGCGTGAACACCGAGTCCGAAAGTCCATCCGCCGTGTCCTCGATCCATTCGATTTCGGCACCGGAAGCCGCCACCAGTTCAGCAAGGAGCGCGTGCTGCGATGCCGCTTTCGCCGGATTGAATCCGGGGCCATAGTGCCAGGCAGCCCTGTCGGCATTGCGCATGGCGTTGGCCGCCGACCGCATCAGCACGCGGCGCAGCGGCGCCGCCATGGACTGTGATCCGAAAGCGCTCATCGAAGTCCTTTTTCGCTGAAAAAAATCGAGAAAATTTCATGGAAGGCTATTTATACACTTGCACAACAAGCTCGCAAGTGCCGTAATAAGCAGGATTGACGGGCTCTCGCCGTTGGGTCCATGCTGAAGTCTGGAGCGGGGCAGTACAGCGTATATGTTAATTAGCCGGATACACGTTCGACGAACCGCAGCCGACCCGATAGAGGTCACCCGGTGAGCGTGGTGGAAGCTGCCGCAGTCCGATCCGGCAAGGCGCAGGACGGCGCCGCCGAAGCCATCCATGTCGAGAACCTGCACAAGAAGTTCGGTGAGCTGCATGTGCTGAAGGGCGTCTCGCTGTCGGCGCGCGACGGCGAGGTCATCGCCATCATCGGCGGCTCGGGCTCCGGCAAATCGACCCTGCTGCGCTGCATCAACTGCCTGGAAAACCCGACCAGCGGCATCATTCGCGTCAATGGCGAGGAGATCAAGCTCAAGGCCGACAGCCACGGCCACACCATTCCGGCCGACCGCAAGCAGATCGAGCGCATCCGCTCCAAGCTCGGCATGGTGTTCCAAAACTTCAACCTGTGGAGCCACATGACGCTGATCGAAAACGTCATCGAGGTTCCGGTGCATGTGCTTGGCGTCAAGCGCGATGTGGCGATCGGCGAGGCCGAGAGGCTGCTCGCCCGTGTCGGTCTGGCTGAAAAGCGCGACGTCTATCCGGCCTATCTGTCGGGCGGCCAGCAGCAGCGCGCCGCGATCGCCCGGGCGCTGGCCATCAATCCGCGCGTCATGCTGTTCGACGAGCCCACCTCCGCGCTCGATCCCGAACTGGTCGGCGAGGTGCTGAAGGTGATCGGCGACCTGGCGCGCGAAGGCCGCACCATGGTGCTGGTCACCCACGAGATGAAGTTCGCCCGCGAGGTCGCGACCCATGTCGTCTACCTCTACAACGGGCTGGTCGAGGAAGAAGGGCCGCCGGAGCAGATCTTCGGCGCACCGAAATCCGAAAGGCTGAAGCAGTTCATCCGCAACATCGGCTAGGCAAGCCGGGACGGAAGAAAACCGGGAACCAACAACAAACTGGGAGTCATGAAATGAAGACCGTTCTGAAGACATTTGCCGCAGCGCTGCTGCTCGGCGTCGCCGCCATGGGCGTGGCCAAGGCCGATCCGGTCAAGATCGGCGTCGCCGCCGAGCCTTATCCGCCCTTCACCTCGCCCGATGCTTCGGGCAAATGGATCGGCTGGGAGATCGACTTCATCGACGCCGTCTGCGCCGAGGAGAAGCTCGATTGCGTCATCACCCCGGTTGCCTGGGACGGCATCATCCCGGCTCTGACGACCAAGAAGATCGACCTCATCGTCTCCTCGATGTCGATCACCGCCGAACGCGCGAAGACGATCGATTTCTCGGACAAGTACTATAACACGCCGACCGCGATCATCGGCCCGAAGGACCAGAAATTCGGCTCCGCTCCGGACGACCTCAAGGGCAAGATCGTCGGCGTGCAAGTGTCGACGGTGCACGCTGTCTATGCCAAGAAGCACTTTGGCAGCACAGCCTCCGAGATCAAGGAATACCAGACCCAGGACGAGGCCAACAACGATCTGGCCGCCGGCCGTCTCGACGCGGTGCAGGCCGATTCCATCGCGCTTGGCGAATTCCTCAAATCCGACCAGGGCAAAGCCTGCTGCGACCTGAAGGGCATGGTCGCTCCCGATGACGAAGTGCTCGGACCGGGCGTCGGCGCCGGCGTGCGCAAGGAAGACACCGACCTGAAGGGCAAAATCAACGCCGGCATCAAGGCGATCCGCGCCAACGGCAAATATGACGAGATCTCGAAGAAATACTTCGATTTCGACATTTACGGCGGCGGCGGCGCGCAGTCGAACTGACGATCCTCGTATGAGCTGTGGGGTGTGGCGTCGCGCCATGCCCCACCTGCTCGATCTTTCCCAGGCATGTTTGCCGCCGACGCAGCCGTCGGCGGTTAGTCAGCACTTCGGGGGCGACGCTGATCGACGCACTTCTTTCGGCCTCCGCGGCCGGCATCACCGAGCTTCTCTCGCCCTACCCGCCAGGCTGGGGCGGGGCGCTTCTGGTTGGGCTGCTGCATTCGATCGAGATCGCGCTGGGCGCCACGTGCCTCGGCCTTCTGATCGGCACCGGCGGCGCCTATGGCAAGCTTTATGGCGGGCCGGTGGTGCGCGATCTCCTGGCGGTTTACACCACCATCGTGCGCGCCGTGCCCGAACTGGTGCTGATCCTGCTGCTCTATTACGCCGGCACCGACCTGATCAATCAGGCGCTGACGGCCATGGGTTATCAGCGCGTCGACGTGAGCGGCCTTGCCGCCGGCATCGCCGTGCTCGGCTTCGTCCAGGGCGCCTATTCGACAGAGGTGATACGCGGCGCGATCCTGGCCATTCCGCAGGGCCAGATCGAAGCCGCCCGCGCCTATGGAATGTCTCCGGGCCTGATGTTGCGGCGCATCACCTTGCCGTCAATGCTGCCCTTCGCTATTCCGGGCCTCGCCAATCTCTGGCTGATCGCCACCAAGGACACCGCGCTATTGGCTGTTGTCGGCTTCTACGAGCTGGCGCTGGCAACGCGGCAGGCAGCGGGCGTCACCAAGGCCTATTTCACCTTCTTTTTCGCGGCGGGCGTGCTCTATCTGCTTTTGTCGCTGTTTTCCAACCTCGTTATCGGCCGGGTCGAGACCTGGTCGCGGCGCGGCATGCCTTCGCTCAAGGAGGCGCGCTGATGGCCAACGAGGCGACCATCATCGACGTCGTCGCGCGAACGTCGCTGTGGCTGCAGCCGCACCGCATCGTGCTGATCCTGATCGCACTGGGCCTTGTTCTGTCGGCCGCCTTTTTCATGCGCTGGGACTGGCTGCCGCAATATTATGAAATGGGCTTGATCGGCCTCTGGCGCTCGCTGTGGATCCTGGCCGTCACCTGCGTGCTGGGCTTCCTGCTGGCCGTCCCGCTTGGCCTGGCGCAGGCTGCCGGCTCGTTCTGGTTCGCCGCACCCGCCAAGGTGTTCTGCACGGTGATCCGGGGCACGCCGCTGCTGATCCAGCTCTGGCTGCTCTATTACGGCCTGGGTTCGCTGTTCCCGCAATATCCGTGGATCCGCGAATCCTGGATGTGGCCATATCTGCGGCAAGCCTGGCCCTATGGCGTGCTGGCGCTGACCCTGTCGTTCGCCGGTTATGAGGGCGAGGTGATGCGCGGCGCCTTCGCCGGCGTGCCCAAGGGGCAACTCGAAGCCGCCCGCGCCTTCGGCATGAGCCGCTGGAAGGCGTTCCGGCGGATCTGGCTGCCGCAAGCCATCTACCGGGCGCTGCCGACGCTGACCGGCGAGACCGTGCTGCAATTGAAGTCGACGCCGCTGGTGGCGACGATCAGCGTCATCGACATCTTCGCCGTTTCGTCCAAAGTACGGCAGGACACCTACCTCACCTACGAGCCCTTGCTGCTGCTGGCGCTGATCTACATGACGATAACCGGCATTCTGGTCTTCGCCTTCAGCAGGATAGAGGCCAGGATCCCGAACAAGATTGGTTAGAGGGGAGTAGGGGAGTAGGGGAGTAG